>NZ_JBQFUT010000007.1:0-269113 GCF_056539305.1 Ruegeria sp. BC1 | reverse complement strand
CCGTCCCAGAACTGACCGAGAAACTCGGCTGATCACAACAACCGGTTTTCCAACAAACTCCAAAAAAAGGCCCGCCAACGCGCGGGCCTTTTTTAGTGGAGGTTTCGGATCGGTCCAATCAATGCTTCCGCAATAGATTTGTGCGCAGCCGGGCCAATCATATGTTCTGTCATAGGCTGTTGAAGCGTTCCGAACAGCATGTCTTCAAGTTCATTGGAATGACCTGACACGTGGGCCGTCACCTCAACGCAATCTGCGCTGAACGGGCGCAGAGCTGCCAGCATCTCCTGTGATACCGCGACCGTCTCTTTCCAGCCCCGATCTTCGCCGTCGTTTTGATGCAAAACCCGCAAGCCCAAAAGTACGACCGGGATTTCCAATCTGCTGAGCAGCCCACTCATTCTGAAAACCCAGCTACGGCGAAGCTCCTCGGCCACGGCTTCGAAACGGGCATCGCGATGGGCCTGCAAAAGGCTCATCAGGTGGCCCACGAAATGAACATCGGCAAAATCGATTTCGGGATACAGATCGATCAAATCCGGCGTTGGTGCCAAAACCCGGTCATTGCGCCGAGGGTGGACGCGGTAAAAGTGATTCGATTGACCCAGCACGCCCGGCGCTTCTAGAACGCACAGTTCAGCCGCGTTCAACAGGGTGAACAGCCCTTCATCGCTGCACAACGCTTCAACCCCGCAAAACAGGCTGCCAAAGTTCAGACAGCGCCGATCCAACCTGTTTTCGAGAATTGTCGCAAAAGGTCTTTCAACAAACCGTCCGAACGTCTCGTCCCCGCCCGCGCAAGCCACGTAAGCCGTGTCCAAAGACCGTTCTGGCCCACGAAACCAAAGACGTGAATTACCATAGTTGCACACGGCTTGCCCGGCCCCCGCCGAGCCTGTTTGATGATAGCTCATAACACTCACCTATTTTCACCCGACTGCCATCTTGCAGCCGCATGTCTTGAGAAAATCCTAATGCGCGCATTTGAAGCAAATTCGATGCGCCTGATCCCCTTGCCGCTTCTACCGTTCTGTCGATATTGTCGCCGTAATCCTTTGCATAGAGGCACCAGAACATGGATGTAAAATCAGTCGGAGTTATCGGCGCAGGTCAAATGGGTAACGGCATTGCCCACGTTCTGGCACTAGCGGAATATGACGTTCTACTGAACGATGTGAGCCAGGACGCACTGGACGCTGCTGTCGCGACGATCGAGGGCAATATGGCGCGTCAGGCATCGCGTGGAAAAATCACGGACGACGCCATGCAGGCGGCGCTAAAGCGGATAAAAACCACGCTTAAATTACCGGAACTTGGTCAGACGGACTTGGTGATCGAAGCCGCAACTGAACGCGAGGCAATCAAACAGGCGATTTTTGAAGACCTGCAGCCACATCTTCAGCCTCACACGATTCTGACGTCGAACACATCGTCGATTTCTATCACACGGCTGGCCAGCCGCACCGACCGGCCCGAACGCTTTATGGGCTTCCACTTCATGAACCCGGTGCCGGTCATGCAACTGGTCGAGCTTATCCGTGGTATCGCCACCGACGAACCGACGTTCAGTGCTTGTAAAGGCGTCGTTGATCGTCTGGGCAAGACGGCGGCCAGCGCCGAGGATTTCCCTGCCTTCATCGTGAACCGAATTCTGATGCCGATGATCAATGAGGCGGTCTACACTCTGTATGAAGGCGTAGGCAGTGTGCAATCCATCGACCAGTCGATGAAACTTGGCGCGAACCATCCGATGGGGCCGCTGGAATTGGCGGATTTCATTGGATTGGATACCTGTCTTGCGATCATGAACGTGCTGCACGAAGGGCTTGCAGATACCAAGTACCGGCCCTGCCCGCTGCTGACCAAGTATGTTGAAGCCGGTTGGCTCGGGCGCAAAACCCAACGGGGGTTCTATGACTACCGGGGCGAAGTACCGGTCCCGACGCGGTAATGTGGGGGCCAGCCCCCCACGCCCCGGATATTTCTAGCCAGGTGAAAAGGCGAATTAACGTTTGAACGTTCCGCCCAATGCCATCGTGTGCTTTCTGAGCCATGCCATAAAGCCGCGCGGATCGCGTTCGAGCAATTGCATATCCTCGTCAGAGATCGGATCGCCAATCACAGGTGATTGCGGCTTGTTGCAGGAACGAACGATCTCATGCAGGAGCAGTCCCTGTCGCAGGATTGGCGACAATTTATTGGCGATCTGATACGCGCGAGAGTTCCTGCCAGGGAAGAAAATCGGTACCACCCGAGCGCCAGAGCGGCGAATCATCTTGGCGGTAAACACGTTCCATTCCTGTTCAATTGCCGGGCCAAACCAGTCGTCCGATGACATCACAACACCCGACGGGAACAGGGCCACGACGCCGCCATTCTTCAGATGCTCCATCGCCTTGCCGCGCATCTCCAGCATTTTGGTCTGCGCTTCGGGATCGTGAGGGAACGGAACCGGGATCATGAAGGACGTCGCAGCCTCATCCAAACCTGTCAGCACCGAGCGCGTCAGGATACGGTAATCGCTGCGCACCTGTCCGATAAGCTCTGCCAAGATCATGCCATCGACCATGCCGTGCGGATGATTTGCCACGACGACCACGGGGCCCTCTTTCGGAATACGGGCAATCTGTTCCTTGGGGGTGGTCAGGTCGATACCCATAACCTCAAGCGCGCCGCCCCAGAATCGCTGGCCACGATAGTATTCGTTCTTTTTCTCAAACTTGTTGACCATACGCAAAATGGTCAGCTTGCCTGTGCACCATTCGATGGCGCGAATGGCGGTCGAGGTCCAGGCGTCGTCAAACGAGTTCGCGTAGGTCAGGGTTCTACGATCGTAGATTTCGCCCTGATCCGTTGTCCCATCAACCACCGGGCCTGTCTTGGTCTCGTGCGTTGTTTCCGCCAATTCCTGGTCTTCCCGTTTTCATCGCGTGGCCGATATGGTCAGAACCCTTCCCCGAACTTGTCGTTCACCAGGGTTTCCAAAGCATCGGCCAACGCCTCAGCATCCGGTCCGGACGTCTCGACGTCAATAGTCGTTCCGCGGGAGGCTGCCAACATCAAAAGGCCCATGATACTGTCACCTGACGCAGAAAATCCGTCTTTTGATACCTCGGCCTGCGCGTCGAAGCCCTCGACCACCTCAACCAACTTGGCCGAGGCACGCGCGTGCAGACCCTTTTCATTAATGATTTTCAAGCTACGGTTGGTCATTCTCAATCAGCCCGGTCTTCTTCTAATGTCACATTTTGCGCATTGATATATTTGCGTCCAGCCTCCATTGCCTGCCGCACCGCATCTGCGATGGGCAAGTGGCGGGATTTGGCCAGTTTGATCAACATAGGCAGGTTTGCACCGTAAAGGATGCGGCGATCCTGAGGGGCGCAGGCGCGCAGACTCAGATTCGAGGGACTGCCGCCAAACAGATCCGTCACGACAACTACCCCGTCCCCGACATCGACACTGTCGGCAGCAGCACAGATTTCTGACTGCTTCGCCTCGCGATCATGGTCAGCCTCGATCGAAATCGCGACCAGGCCGGGTTGCTTTCCGACCACATGCTGCACCGCCGCCAAATACTCTTTGGCCAGCCCGCCATGTGCTACGAGTACAATCCCGATCAATCCGGCCTCACATTCAACGATCGACGTTCCATTTCGCGGTGTCTAATTGCCACTTGCTGCCCCTCCTCTGCAAGGGCTTTTGCGACCGCCTCGGCCATGGCCACGGATCTGTGTTGCCCTCCGGTACAGCCAAAGGCCACCGACAAGTGCGCTTTGCCCTCGGCCCGGAAGGTCGGCAGCAACAGCTTCAGAAGATCAACCACCCGGTCAAAAAACGGCGCGTAGTTCATATCCGACTGAACATAGTGTGCCACATCCGGGTTTCGACCATCTTCCGCCCGCAATTCGGGGCGCCAGTATGGATTGGCCAGAAACCGGCAGTCGAACACCATGTCCAATCCCCGCGGCAGACCGCGTTTGTATGAAAATGACTCGATAGAAACAGCCAGATGCCGCCCGCCCTGAGGCGCAAACCAGCGCTCAACCTCTTCACGCAACTGGTGAACGTTCAGCGAAGTCGTATCGATCAGAATGTCGGCGATCTCGCGGATAGGGGACAGCAGTTCTTTTTCCTGCCGCACACCGGTTTCGGGGCTCGCATCGACCGCCACCGGGTGCCGCCGACGGGTTTCCGAGAAGCGCCGCAGCAACACTTCATCACTGCAATCCAGATACAGAGTGGTCAGTTCGACCTGCTCCATGTGGCGCAACCGCACTGCCAACTCAAGGAAGCCGGTTGTTGAAAAGTCCCGATTTCGGGCATCGATGCCCAGCGCCATCGGGCGGTCACCTTGGGGGGCTTCCAACAGGCGCATCAACAGACCCATCGGCAGGTTGTCGATGGCCTCAAAGCCCAAGTCTTCCAGCACACGGATCGCCGTCGAGCGACCTGCGCCTGAGGGGCCAGTCACCAGAACGATACGCTGTTGCATTGTCATGTCTTGGGCCATTCCGGGTCCACGCGCCCCATTTTCATGAGTTGTAAAAGTGCTGCGGCCAAGTTGGGGATATCCGCCGCCCGCAGCAAGGGAACAGTTTGCTTCAGCACAACGGTTGTAATCGGGTTCGGTAGCCGCGCTGGTTCGGTTTGGTCCAGATCCACAACATGGCTGATCGGGGTAGGCCCTGCGGACGCAGCGCGCAACAGGCCGATACCCCGCGCCTCGATCAGCCCCCGAATGTTTGGTGCAGCGTCGGCAACGGCTTGCCCCTCGACCATTTGAATATTCACCCGGTCATCAGCGACCAGCACCGCCCCAACGGCCATCATCTGCAACGCCAACCCGGATTTACCCGCACCCGAAGGCCCCACGATAAGGACGCCACGTCCATCAATCGCAACGCAGCTGGCGTGTAGGATGGCCGATTCCTGATATCGAATATCTGAGAGCGCTTGACCACTCATGCTCTTACACAGGCAGCCCCACAACAAACCGCGCGCCCTGCGGGTCCGAGGTGATATCCGCCTCGGTTGGACGAATGTTCTCAGCCCAGATCACACCACCGTGCGCCTCGACAATTTGTTTTGAGATCGCCAACCCAAGGCCCGAATTGTTGCCAAAATGCTCTTCGGGTCGTTGTGAATAAAACCGCTTGAATACTTTGGTCAGGGCCTGCTCCGGGATACCGGGACCAGTATCTTCAACAACGATCAGAACACGGTTTTCCCGACGCCGCACCCAGACGCGGATCGCATCATGTTCTTCACAGAATGAAATCGCGTTGGTGATCAGATTGACAAAAACCTGCGCCAGACGCGCCTCAAGCCCGTTCACAATAATCGGCTGATGCGGCAGATCGGTGATATAGTCGATACCTTTGGCGCGGGCATCTTCGCCCAGATATTGGCCGATATTGTCCAGAAGCTTTAGCAGGTCGAAGGGTTGCTCTTCTTCCTTGACCAGTTCAGCGTCCAGTCGGGAGGCGTTGGATATATCACTGACCAGACGGTCCAGCCGCCGAACGTCATGTTCGATCACGCCCAGCAGCTTTTCGCGCTGGTCGTCGCGTTTGACCATGCGCAAAGTGCCAACTGCCGATTGCAAGCTGGCCAGCGGGTTCTTGATTTCGTGCGACACATCGGCCGCAAATTGTTCATTGGCGTCTATGCGGTTGTAAAGCGCGGTCACCATTCCGCGAAGTGCGCGGCTGAGTCGCCCGATTTCATCCGGTCGCGCGCTGAGATCGGGAATACGGATGCGTCCTGGATTGACACCGGCACCTCGGTCCTTGCCCATCTCGGCAGCGGCAGCCAGATCGGCAAGAGGGTTGGCGATGGTCGAAGCAAGGACAAGGCTGAGGCCGATGGATACCAACAAGGCAACAACGAACATTTGCAGAATGCGCTCCTGCTCGCGCCGGGCCAGTGCGTCGATTTCGCCAGGAGGCCCGGCCATTGCCACCGCGCCAACCGGTTTTCCACCCAGAACGATCGGCGCTGCCGCGACGATGACCGTCTGCCCCAGGTCGTCCTGTACGGCCTGAACGTGCATCCGGCCTTCCAAAGCCGTCGGAATGATCCCTTGAACCCGTTGCGCGAGCGTCGGAGAATCGCCCCCTCCGGAGCCCGTAAAGACGCGGGACAACCCGGTCCAAACCGCATTAAGCGCGTCGCTTATCAGTGTACTGCCCGTCTGAACATCCGCGTCGGACCTGAGAAGGACCGGCATCTGATCCGAAGTCGGCGCGCCGCGTGTCCAGCCGATCAGCGTCCCGCCTGCGTCATAGACAAAAACCTCTCCTCCCGCCGGAAGGCTTAGGCCAGCCAAAGTATCTTTCACATCCAGCGTCGAGGCATCTCCGGTGACACCTGACTGGTTTTGACGCAACTGAGCCTCGAAAACGTTGCTGACCAGCTGCGCGTCACCAGACAGATTGCGCGCCGTCTGTTGGACTTGCTCGTCGCGGGAATCGTCCAGGTACAGCAATCCCGTGACAAGGATCACAAGCGCAATCAGATTGAAGGTGATAATCTTCCGCGCCAGCGGCGATCCGCGGAGCGAAAACAGATTGCGACGACGGCGCGATGCACGCAACTCGGCCGAATCGGGATCCTGTGGGATAACCCAGTCATCCCCCAGAACGACATCACCGTCCCGCATTTCGCTGGCTTGTTCCGTATCGCGCACGAGACCCGTCTACCCCTTACTAAGCGGCCACGCTTATTCTTCGTTGTACCGGTATCCGATACCGTACAGCGTTTCGATAGCTGAAAACTCAGGGTCGGCTGCGCGCATCTTCTTGCGCAGGCGTTTGATATGGCTATCGATGGTGCGGTCATCCACGTAGACCTGATCGTCATACGCGACATCCATCAACTGATCCCGGCTTTTGACAAAACCTGGACGCTGCGCCAGCGCCTGAAGCAACAGAAACTCGGTCACGGTCAGCGAGACATCCGACCCTTTCCAGCTGACCGCGTGGCGCAGTGGATCCATTCGCAGATCGCCCCGCTCCATCACCTTGGTGTCGCCAGTGTTGGCACTTGCAACATCGCCTTCAGTCGCTTCCTGACGACGCAACAGCGCACGGATGCGTTCCACGAGCAGTCGCTGGGAAAAAGGCTTTTTGACATAGTCGTCCGCACCCATCCGCAGGCCCAACACCTCGTCGATTTCATCATCCTTCGAGGTCAGAAAGATAACCGGCATCTGGGTTTTCTGCCGCAGCCGCTGCAACAGATCCATGCCGTCCATGCGGGGCATCTTGATATCCAGCACGGCCATATCCGGCAATTTCTTGTTGAATGCATCCAGGGCAGCCTGCCCATCGTTATAAGTTTCGACCTCAAACCCTTCGGCTTCGAGAGTCATGGAAACGGACGTCAGAATGTTTCTGTCGTCGTCCACCAGTGCAATCTTTGACATCGGGATTACCCCTATTCCTGCTCACTCATGCAATATTCTGCTTATTAGTAGGGCATTTTTGGCGTTTTTATGGCCGCGAATCAATGCGTATCTGCGAATCGTGCGATTGTTGTCACACATATGCGGCAAAAAAGCCGTTAACCCGCGCCGAAAAGCGCTATGATTTTGATCAGAAAAACCTTGGTGGCGCTAAACTTGAACTTGGTGGCGCTAACTGCGCCAAACCGTCCTGTTCATGCCCCAAACGACCGTGATAAGAGGCGCCTGACCGCCGGGCTTTCCGGCAAAATGCCCCAAGAGCGCATTTGGCCCCAACTGCCACCGCGCCGCCACAGGAGAAGACACACATGACATCTGGACGGGTTAACCCGCAATTCCGCCTCGAAGATCAGGGCATCGAGGGTCTGGGCAATGTCTATTACAACTTCATGGAACCGGCGCTGATCGAAGAAGCGCTCAAGCGGGGCGAAGGCACCCTGGGCAATGGCGGTGCGTTTCTGGTCACTACCGGCAAGTTCACCGGTCGTTCGCCCAAAGATAAGCATGTTGTCAAAACCGACAGCGTCGCCGACACGATCTGGTGGGAAAACAACGCCGAGATGACACCCGAAGGGTTCGACGCGCTATATGCCGACATGCTCGAGCATATGAAGGGCGGCGACTACTTCGTTCAGGATCTCGTCGGTGGTGCTGACCCGGCCTATTCGATCAATGTCCGCATGGTCACCGAGCTGGCCTGGCACAATCTGTTCATCCGCCACCTGCTGCGCCGCCCGGATCGCGAGGATCTGGATGACTTCACCGCCGATTTCACCGTCATCAACTGCCCCAGCTTCCAGGCAGACCCAGCCAAGCACGGTTGCCGCAGTGAAACCGTGATCGCGCTGAACTTTGACCGCAAGCTGATCCTGATCGGCGGCACCGAGTATGCGGGCGAGAACAAGAAATCAGTATTCACCCTGCTGAACTACATGCTGCCCGAAAAAGGCGTGATGCCGATGCACTGCTCGGCCAACCACGCTGTTGGCAACCCGGTCGACACGGCCGTGTTCTTCGGCCTGTCCGGCACTGGCAAAACCACTCTGTCCGCCGACCCGGCGCGTACGCTGATCGGTGATGACGAACATGGCTGGTCGGATCGTGGCACCTTCAACTTCGAAGGCGGCTGCTATGCCAAGACCATCAATCTGAACGCCGAGGCCGAGCCCGAGATCTACGCGACGACCAGCAAGTTCGGTACCGTGATCGAAAACATGGTCTTTGACCCGGAAACCAAGGAACTGGATTTCGACGACGATTCGCTGACTGCGAACATGCGTTGCGCCTATCCGCTCGAGTATATCTCGAACGCGTCCAGCAGCGCCTTGGGCGGCCACCCCAAAAATATCATCATGCTGACCTGTGACGCCTTTGGTGTTCTGCCGCCGATCGCACGGCTGACCCCGGCGCAGGCGATGTACCACTTCCTGTCCGGCTTCACCTCGAAAGTGGCCGGGACTGAACGTGGCGTGACCGAGCCACAGCCGACCTTCTCGACTTGCTTCGGCGCTCCATTTATGCCGCGCCGCCCCGAGGCCTATGGCAACCTGCTGCGGGACAAGATTGCCCAGCACGGTGCGACCTGCTGGCTGGTCAACACCGGCTGGACCGGTGGTGCCTACGGTGTGGGCAGCCGGATGCCGATCAAGGCCACTCGCGCGCTGCTGACCGCCGCGTTGGAAGGTTCGTTGCGCGATGCCGAGTTCCGCAAGGACGCCAATTTCGGTTTCGACGTGCCCGTGTCGGTGCCCGGCGTGGCCGAGGTTCTGCTGGACCCACGCCGCACATGGGACGACCAAGCCGCGTTTGACAAACAAGCGGAAAAACTGGTGCAGATGTTCGCCGAGAACTTTGAACAGTATCTGCCGTTCATCGACGAAGACATCAAAGCCGTCGCAATCGGCTAACTGGATTGAGGGGGGGCACCAGCCCCCCTTTTGCGTCAGGAGAGTCGCGGCGATCAAATCTTCTTAGGGTTGCATAATGATGAATGCGCTTACAAATGCGTTGCCCGCTGCCCTTGATTGGGGTATTTCACGAGGTCATTGAACGAATAAGCCCGGCGCTTGCGCACCGGGCCAAAGTAAAAAGACCTTTGGGTGGCTCATGCAAACTCTCACATCAGCAAATTGAGCAACCTAATCAGATAACTAGTGAATGCAAATGGGATGTGTGTCAATACGATACTTACTGAATATACACTCTAATCAGTAATTCTGAATGGGTCGCATATCAGCGGCAATTGGCACTAAGTGATGGGTAGAATATGACCGAAATCTCAAAACTGACTGAACTACGCAAATTGATGCAGAGTATGGAGCGGACGCTGGGTCTGGAACATCTCTCTCCGGTTGAGCGTGACATTTATTACGCGGCAGAGGAATTGTCCAAATCCGACCAGGAGGTTCGCACATTCGGATTGATCGAACACACATTGGTTCAAAGCGTTTCACGCCCGACATTTTTCCGCGCGCTCAAATCGTTGGTGAACAAGGGATACCTGTCGCAAAGTGGCAGCGCTAACCGGGGTCGGTACATCGTTCATGCCCCCAAGTGATGCCTTTAAACTGCGTAGCGGTGGCTGATCCCCGTGCGCAGATGGGTCTCTGACACCTTCTTTGCCTCATTGGCTTATGTGGTCGCTTCGTTCCTTACGTTCGAGGTTCTGATGCCACTTCAGAATGTGTTCTTTCCTGAATACCCCAGCCGGGCCAGCCTGCTGTTTTTGCCGCATGGGGTGCGGGTTCTGTCCGCGTGGTTGCTGGGGTGGCGAGCGATCTTCGCACTACTGCCGGGCGTCTTTCTTGTATTCGCGTATCTGGGTGGCAGCGACGTTTTCCTTCCGAACCGACTGATGGCGATAGCCATCGCTGTTACTACGGTTCCTGCAGTGTTCTACCTGTGCAAATGGGTGGGTTGGGATTTGTTCCCCAAACCGGATCGCAAGCCCTGCTGGTCCTGCGTCATGGGGGTTGGAGTTGTCACGTCCTTCCTCGTCGCCGGACTGACAAACATGGCCTTTGGCAGCGCCGGTGTCGAATACATCGCCTTTCTGATCGGCGATATCTCTGGCCTCTTCTTCCTGATGCTGGGGCTGTATTTCACCCTGCGCGCTCTGGATAGCCGCAGTTAACCCATCATCCCGCGCCGCAACAGGTTCAGCCCTGCAATCAGTAGGATCAGCAACGTTACCTTGCGAAACAACGCTTGATCAATTCGGGCTCCCAACAGAAATCCGACCCACATCCCAACCATCGCTGGTGCAATCAGAAACGCTGAAAACGGTGCCGTCTCGGCCCGCATGATACCCGACCCCAGATGCGCTACCATCAGGGCCACTGCACCTAGCCCATAGATCACCCCCTGAATCCGCATCTGCACCGCCTTGGGGGTGTTCAAAGCTGTCAGATACGCCACTGTCGGCGGCCCCCAGACGCCGGACATGCCGCCTACAAACCCGGCAACCGCGCCGACTCCGGCCTCGACCGTCGCTGACTGGTTGCTCAGTGTCACCTGCGCGCCCAGGATCTGAATCAGCGCAAAAAACGTGACCGGCAGGCCGATCATCATCAGAAATGTCGAAGCTGAAACAGCGCTGACGACCTGAGCTCCGGCCATCAGAAAGACCAGGCCCACAAGCAAAAAAACACGGAATTGCCGGATCGACGACATCGCTGCCGGAAGTCCTTCGCGCAGCGCCTGAACGCCATTGGTGACCAGAGTGGGCAGGATCAACCCGGCTATCACCAGATCGGGAGGCAGGAACATGCTCAGCCCCGAAACCAGAACCATGGGCATTCCAAAACCGACCGTACCCTTGATGCACCCCGCAATGAAGGCAACGAGCAAAGCCAGCAGCATATCCTGCGGAGTGAGCAAGGAAAACAAAGTCATATGCCAGTGATAGCATTCTTGGCGCGCGCTGCACTGCAAAATTGCTTAAGCAATTTTCGAACTTTTTTGCCGCATAATTCGCATTTTTGTTGCGCTGCACATGCAGCATGATATGACCGAGCGACACCAGAGAAGGACTGATTCATGGCCCATGACGGACAGGATATGACCCAGATGACGACATCCGCAGTTTTGCCCGACCTTCTGACATTGACCCGTGCGGCCCTGCCCGCAGTCGAAACCGTTTTTGAACGCGCCCGCGAGTCAGTCCGCGCAATGGTCACCGCTGATGGGCGGGTCTCTGGCGCGCTGATCGAGGCCAATCAGACCGCCGCCCATGGTTTGTCCTGGCTGGCGACATACAATCAATCACTGCAACAGATGCAACGCTGGGCCGAAGCGCTGAAGACCGACGGCAAGTTCGGTGAAATCGAGCAACTGCTGCACCAGATCGCCTTTGGTGAATATCTGCATCAGGTCGCTGGCGGCATCCCCATGAACCAGGGTGAAGTTGTGCGCCTTCAGGACATGGGCCTGGGCTGGGACGCGCTATCCGGGTTCCAGAGCGCAGAAGTCCAAACATTAATGGCGCAAGCCAACTCGCAGGCAGCCCGCACTCGCCTGGTGGCCTTGATGGGAGATCAGGCCGGCGCAACTATGTTTGGCGCATCCGGTCTGGATGAAGAACTTGAAATGATCCGCGACCAGTTCCGCCGATATGCGCAGGAAAAGGTCGAGCCGAATGCCCATGACTGGCACCTGAAAGACGAGCTGATCCCGATCGAAATCATCGAAGAACTGGCCGAGATGGGTGTCTTCGGCCTGACCATCCCCGAAGAGTTTGGCGGGTTCGGTCTGTCCAAAGCCTCGATGTGCGTGGTCTCAGAGGAACTTTCGCGCGGCTATATTGGCGTCGGCTCGTTGGGCACCCGCTCTGAGATCGCTGCCGAGCTGATCATCGCTGGCGGCACTGATGAGCAAAAAGCCAACTGGCTGCCCAAGCTGGCCAGCGCCGAGATCCTGCCGACCGCCGTGTTCACCGAGCCCAACACCGGATCGGACCTTGGCAGCCTGCGCACCCGCGCCGTCAAGGATGAAAACGGCGATTATGAGATTACCGGCAACAAGACATGGATCACCCACGCGGCACGCACACATGTGATGACCCTTCTGGCGCGGACCAACCCGGACACAACCGATCACCGTGGCCTGTCTATGTTTCTGGCCGAGAAAACCCCCGGCACCGACGAAAACCCATTTCCCACCCCCGGCATGACCGGTGGCGAGATAGAGGTTCTGGGTTATCGCGGCATGAAAGAATACGAACTGGGCTTTGACGGGTTCAAAGTCAAAGGCGAAAACCTGCTGGGCGGCGAGGAAGGCAAAGGCTTTAAGCAGCTGATGGAGACCTTCGAATCCGCCCGTATCCAGACCGCCGCCCGCGCCATTGGCGTAGCGCAAAGTGCGCTGGATATCGCCATGCAGTACGCACAGGAACGCAAGCAGTTCGGCAAATCTCTGATCAACTTTCCTCGCGTGTCCGGCAAACTGGCCATGATGGCGGTCGAGATCATGATCGCTCGTCAGCTGACCTATTTTTCGGCCTGGGAAAAGGATCACGGCCAACGCTGCGATCTTGAGGCCGGAATGGCCAAGCTGCTGGGCGCCCGTGTGGCTTGGGCTGCAGCGGATAACGGGCTGCAGATTCATGGCGGCAACGGCTTTGCGCTGGAATACAAGATCAGTCGCGTTCTGTGTGACGCACGCATTCTCAACATTTTCGAAGGGGCTGCCGAAATTCAGGCACAAGTCATTGCGCGGCGTTTGCTGGGCTGATGTGAATCGGCACCCCGTTTCCCCACCTGAGCCCGGCCTTGCGCCGGGCCATTTTTTTGGACAGGAAACCAAAACCTTCCTTAGGCTGGGAAACTCTCCTTGAATAATGCCTGGTCCGGCACAACATGGCCGCCTTGGCCACTGCCCTGCAAACTTCCCCTTTGCTTGCCCCCGGAACCCCGGTAGAGCACGATGCGAACCACATCCGGCTGGGGACTGATGAGCACAAAAATGATCCGAGTTTTTTTCGCACTTTGGGCGACGATCACAGCACTGGCGCTGGCCGGCTGTACGCCTAGCCATCCGACCGCCACTCAGGATGACATCAACGAACTGGCGCGGTCGATTCAAGCCCTCGGCCCCAACGTCGACCCGCGCGAGGCGCAAGAGGCCGCTACGATCGCCTATACATACTCCCAGCAGCTGAAACGGGAATGGCAGGTGACCGATCCCGCCATCATTCATAACACAAAAATCATAAACGGTTTCCGGGAACGGGGCCTGTGCAACGATTGGGCCCAGGCCATGACGACGCGCCTGCGGCAGGAAAACTTTCGCACGCTGGATCTGCATTGGGCAACTTCTCCACCGACAGCGTTTCGGATCATTCATCATTCGGCTCTGATCAGCGCCAAGGGCGACTCGATGTATGACGGCATCATCCTTGATCCGTGGCGCAACAGCGGTGCATTGTTCTGGGCGCCGGTTCGCGAGGATACCAGGTACAACTGGAGGCCTCGCAGCGAAGTGCGGGAAGAACTGATAAGCGGCGAGAACCCCTTTTGACCGGATCCCCGACAGTTCCCCAATACTCTCGAACAGGGTAAGAGACAGTTATGACACGCCTGATCCTTGCACTACCGGTTTTGGCTCTGTTTCAGTGCGACAGGGACGAATCCGTTGCCGCATATGGCGCCGCGGATCAGACTTGGGCTTTGCAGGAGATCGACGGCCAACCCTATGAAGCCAGCGCCCTGCTGCGCTTTCCCGAAGAGGGCAAGATCGACGGCAACGCCCCCTGCAATAGCTACAGCGGCAGCCTGAACGCCCCCTATCCTTGGTTTGAAGTCACCGACCTGACTGCCACCCGCGCGGCCTGTGTGGGGCTTGAAGCTGAAGGTTTCTATTTCGCTGCACTCTTGGCGATGACCCAGTCCGAAGTTTCAGGCGATGTACTGATCCTGCGCAATGAGGACGGGAATGAGATGGTGTTCAAAGCCGTCGAATGAATTGATCCACAAACCGCGCCCTTGCCTCGGGCAGCGGATGGTGCCCAAGCGACCGGGCCAGATGGTTTTCCAGAAAATAACCCGTCGTATGTAGACCCTCGGCAATTTCCGCATCCGGCGCTGCCCCCTCGCCACGCAAGCACGGCGGCAGAGGCAACAGTTTGTCCGCCCATTCCCCCGCCCCTTTTGCACTGATTGCGCGACCGCTCTTGGGCGACACATAAACCAGCCCCTCGGCGGACCCGGTCACCGCGCAAGCGGACAGGTCGAGGCCGAAACCCAATTCCTCAAGCAGCGCCAGCTCCCATCGCAAATAGGCCAGCGGCCAGATATCGTCCTGCCCCAGCAGGTCCATCAATTGCTCGGTCTGTTTGTAGATGCCCGGATGCGGTTCCCGTTCGGGCAGGCAAAACGACAGCAGCGACACCACCGCATTCAACCCAGCCAGCGCCAAACGCCCCGAAAACGCAGCCGCCGCACGCGAGCGCAAAGGCTCGACCTGAAAGGTTCCGATATGCTCCTCAAGCCGCGCCCGCCACAGAACATACAACTGCGCGCCGGGTTGCAGGATCGGAGCGATCTTGCGGCT
The DNA here is from genome assembly GCF_056539305.1 of Ruegeria sp. BC1. NCBI lineage: Bacteria > Pseudomonadati > Pseudomonadota > Alphaproteobacteria > Rhodobacterales > Roseobacteraceae > Ruegeria > Ruegeria sp. BC1. The sequence goes on along the minus strand of NZ_JBQFUT010000007.1, from coordinate 254,097 downwards.
GGTCCCCCCACGCACGACACCAGCATGACGCCCGTGGCCTTCGGTAAAGACCTCAATGATCGCCGCTGTCTCGCCGTGGCGGCGGGAGTTCAGAAGTATGCCGTGATCGCGCCAGTCCAAGTGTGGATCCTTTTAGTGATTTTAGTCGCCTTCACTACCAGATCGTGCTGACCATCAATCTGCAAGCCTTAAGCCTGTTTATTGAAAGCAGTTGAGTTTACCGGGAGGTTCGAAGGTGCGACTCAATGCCCGCTATGCGGACAAAGCAGACTTTGTCATCCGCAACAACTATCGCCATTCTGGATCGGCGGGCAAGGCACCGTGGCATAGGAGCAGTAGACACAACAGTCCCCTTCCAACGGCTTCAAGACCGCTGCGCAAGACTTGCATTCATAGAACCACTGGCAAGCATCCGTCGGCATTAATTCGGTTTCGCTGTGACCGCATTTCGGGCATGTAAGGGTGCTTTCAAGCACTACAGTTTGCTCTGTCATTGTTTCACATCTGCATTATCAGGTAATCGTTGATCCGGGCCTCGTTAAAGACGACGACCCAAGCTAACGCGGTGATTGCGGTCGTCCCCGAAAGCCACCATTTCAACTTTGTTAGGGAACCGCGCTGATAAGATACAAGCCACGATATAGCGACAAGCGCCGTCGAAATCGCCAATATGTAGTAGCTTGCCGCCGCGATCTTTCCGAAAATGGCCAGCCAACTGCCTCCTAGTCCCAGCAACATCATTGTCATGGGCAATACACAGCAAGTCGCGACGCCGAGTGCTGACAGTGACCCCAGATAACTAACGCTAAGGTACTTTTGCATTTCATTCCCTTGACTGGTTGGAGTTGTCGAAGTGTCAGCCTCTCGTATAACTTCTGTAGTCGCTACAGGATCAAGACGGGAAAACTCACATGTTTGCGATTGGGGAAGCATCCCGGCAAAGCGGTGTCGGCATTGAAACGATCCGCTACTATGAACGCGAAGGGATCGTGCCCAAACCAGAACGGGCACCGAATAACCGGCGGATGTACTCCGCGCACGACGTTGGAAGGCTTCGTTTCCTGAAGAAATGCCGTGATTTGGGCTTTCCACTAGCCGATACAAAGACGCTTCTCAGCCTGTCCGAAGGCGGCGGAGAAGATTGCCGATCCGTAAAAGAGCTGGCTGAGATTCATATCTTCAATGTGCGTAAAAAGATAAACGAGCTGAAGCGATTGGAAGCAGCGCTAAACGAACTCACAGCCAACTGCGACAGCGGGAATGTCTCCTGCCCCATGCTCTCAAAACTGCGTACCGACTAGTGAAACTTTGGGCTCGGTGCGATCGTTCGTCGAATTGTCGTGAGAAACCGCAAGCGGACATAGTTGCCATTCACCCTCGACCAATAACTCTCTTTTCGTCGCGGTCTCGCGTCTGACGTGCGCTTGACGACGCAACTCATATCAAACGATCATCGTCGAACTATTTTGCGGCGGCCCAAAGGATAACCCATGGAAGTGTTTGGAAGTGATGCACAGCGACGCATGTCGACCATGGGTGAGCATCTTATCCAGCTATTGGGTGATGACCCTCGATTTTGTAGCCATGGGCGCGGTATTCAAATTGCCAACGAGTACAGCGGGGCTTTGGATGATGCCGTTGCAATGGCCCGAATACTTGGCATCACGGCGATAGAAAGCATACCGCGTCAAGAGGTGGCAAAGGCGCGAGAAGTCATTGAAAGTCAGGGATTAAAAACTGACACAATAGCTTGTTATCTTGGCGGGCTGAACTGTGTTGACATTGCTCGGAAAATAATTGCCACACGAGCGTTGCCCGAGGATTTGACTGTACGTGTGATTGATCGAGACTCTCCGCCAGAATGGCTCGAAGCTTTCGCAGAGGTCGCGATGAGCCACGGTGTTCTGCCGCCAATAGGGCCGGTTATGCGCGGATTGTCTCGCCCCGGATTTGCGATGGTCGTCTTTGACAGCTCAGGCGCTCCCGTTGCAACCGCGGGCTCAGTTCTGTGCCATCCGCCCAGCAGTAGGCTGCATCGTCGCGCTCAATGGGGGCAACTATCGACCAAACCTGAACGCATGGGTGAAGGTGTAGCAAAAGTCTTGGGGGCCAAAGCTATGATACACTCTCATGAAAAGCTTGGAGCAACTGGGTTCAAGACAGGCATTGCTCCGGGCAACGTTGCATCAGCACGGTTGTGCGAAAGACTTGGCTTGGAGGATAGCGGCAGCGACATAGTCGCGATCATCGACCCGAATGTATACTCGGAAGATCGGTTGACCAAGTGAGCCATTCGGAAGTTTGTTGTCGCGGTATATCAACGACACTCGCGCGAACCTGACTGAAACTTCTTAAAAAACTAAGATAGGACGAGTTCTAGTCTGCATTGGGCTAGTTGTAGCCGCTTGCTGGAGGTTACTGGCCAATTGCTTTGCCGAATCCAAGGCCGCGTCCAGATTTCATCGAAAAATCTCCAAGGATCGTCATGTGGGCGAAATTGCTATACGGAGCTGGATCTCGCGGTATGGCAGCCGTTAATAGGAAACGATAAAGTGGTATGCGGCGCAGGGCTGGTGTAAAACAATCTTCCCATCAAAGGCTTGGACCGACCGGTTGAATGCACCTTCCACGTCGGAAGAAACCTTTTCATAAGCTCTAGAACGATCTGGATCCGGCCAAACAATCTTTTCCAGGAACGCTTCGAAAGTCGGATATTCACGGGTAAGGACGTACTCAATTTTTTTTTCCAGCCGAAACCCGTCTACTCCGTCCAATTGGTTAAGTGTTTTATGAGAATGAGTTCGAACGAGGGTTTCATCTTCCACCAATCGAACAACGTCAAACATTGTCCCGTAAGGATAGGGCTCCACTATGTGCAACCGCCCACTGTTTCCAAGAACGCGGCGAATTTCAGTGAAAGCAGTGTGCTGAACTTCCACTGGAATGTGATGAAGTGAGAAGAACAAACACGCGAGGTCCTGCGAGCCGGACTCGAGGGGCAGATCTTCAGCAGCCCCAAGCCTAACGTCGATGTTTCTTGGTAGATCTTCTTTGGCTTCAGCAACTTTGTCCGGATCTATCTCTATTGCGGTGACTTTGGCTCCTGCAGCGTACAAGTCTCGCGAATAGACGCCGTCACCCGCACCAACATCGACGACTTGAAGCCCATTAAGTTCGCATATCGATTTTAGGTGATCGATGTGAGTCATTGCCAACTCCAGAAAATCTGAATGGTCTTGCAACAGTTTAGCACACCAGCTCCCCTATTTCCGCTTAAGGTTCGGAGCGGACCTTAATCTCCCGCAGAAAATGTTTGTCCGGTGACGTGTTGAAAATCGCTCTGCGGTGGCATTTATCCATCCTGTGAAGGCACCAACGTTTACTCAGGCGAGCGTGATCAGCCACCCGCCCCAGGCAATCAAAACCACGCCCAATCCGCGGCTCAGAAACCGCCCGAATTGCGACGTCTTTTCTGCCAACACTACGATTGTAAGTACGGCAACCCACGGCAGGTTCATAACGCCCAATACAAACAACAGCACCATCAGCATCCAGCAGCAGCCAAGACAGTAGGCCCCATGGTGAAGCCCCATCTTCGCGGCACCCAGGGTTCCCTCGTGCCAATGAGTCGTCAGAAAACTCATGGGCGAGCGGCAATGCTCTAGGCAAGCGTTCTTGAGCGGCGTCCATTGGAACAACCCGGCAAGTATCAACATCACGCCGCCCACAGTCGGCGCAACTCTCCCCATCATTGAGGAAAGCGCGCCACCAGTGTGCAGCCACCAATTCAATACAGTCGCCGCCAGCGAGAACCCCAGCCAAACCAACAGATACCCCGCCACGAAGCTGCCCGTTGGCACGAAGGGTCGCCCTGCCTCCTCCCGCTTCGCGCGGACCCGCTCGTAGATCATTACGGCGGGTGTAACCGAAGGCAGCATCATCGCGAACATCATCACCGCCCACATGACAAACATGAAGACAAAATCCGCGACGGACCACTGCATCATCATCGGCATGGCCATGTCGCCAACCATCGTCATCGAGGACGAACCAAGCCCGAGGTAGATTGTATAGGCCCACGCCAGCGCCGTGAGCGCGACTAGCGCTGCCAGCACCAGCGCCCGATCTCGTCGTGCGACCCCTACAGCTTTCATTATGATGGCCTGAAGATCCGGCCCGGCCTCAGCCGGCCCAAGCGACTTGTCCGACCACACCCGACCGGCCCGTCCAGGTCACGGGCATATCAGCGTCGTTCCAAGTGGTTCCTTCACTGGGGGCCAGATCACCTTCATGCTCCTCATGCCCGAAGGCGAGGCTGAACGCGGCGTTCTGCAGTTTCATCTTGTTGCCGAGGTCATTGACCAGGCGACGGGATTTCATCTCGCCCACACCGGCCACGCTTGCAGTTATTTCGCCATCGGCCTCGGTCACGCTGATCCCGGCGCGTTTGGTCGGAAGCCAGGTCGACAACAGGCTTGCCGGCACCTCCATGCCGCCGCCGGACGCACCCTGCAAGATAGTCTCCAATGCCGCCGCCTGCGCATCGCTGGCGTTTTCGTCAATGTACACTCGCCCGGTGCCGTTGGCGTCGAACAGTGTCGGCCCAGGGAAATGCAATGAGACAATCGCGTTTTGGCCAGAAAGGTCCACGCCTTCATGAGAGCCCTCGCGAATGCGTATCAACAGGGAAGTCGCGCAATACCCTTGGTCCAAGAGCATGAGGTCAGCTTGTCCGAACCAGCATGGGCAAAGCATGTTGCAATTGCAGGTTTCGACGAGTTCACCTGAAACATTCCAAGACATGATTTCTCCTCCCATCCCACGTTTTCCACGGCTGTATTTTAGCAGAAAGGCTGCTTTTCACCAATCAACCAGAAGGTTAACTATGTCTCCTTAGGGCACAGAGCTGCCTATCCCTACAGCTTACATGATTAGCTGGTTGGCAGCCCAAGCCTGTCCTTCGCAACAATACCGCCATTCGTCACCAAGCGATCCAAACCGAAATATCATTGGGTTCGAAGCTTAACTGATTTGATCATGCTGGTTTTATCAATGTTCCCAGATATGCCCGAGTGTCGGCATCCCACGAGCTGGGGTCCTCTCCATGAGCGACCACCGCGTGGAGCTCCATGAGTTTCCATACTTCATCTTTGGTCGCTGCGATCACTTTGCCTGGGCAGGCCTCCATGCCCTCGCAATCCTTGCAGGCATATGAAAATGCGGTGTTCATCATTTTCTCCTCTTTCTGGACGGGAAAGTTGATCAAAACTCAGGAAACGTCGGGAGACCGTCGTCGAGTTTTATCCATGGCTGCTGGCGTGATACGAAGACATGGGCCTTGGGTTGCGCAATCGATGGGTCATCCAACGTCACAGCAGAAAACCAAGCATCTGCGCTCCAGTCTTGGCCCTCAACTTCATTTAGGGCAGCATAAGTCAACGTCGTTCCACATTCCCGACAAAACCCTCGGCGAATACCCGGAGTTTTCTCAATGTGTTGGATTTCGCCTTTGATCACTTCAAAGTCTTCGGCGGCCACTTTAGCCCAAGTTACAAAGGCACCGCCAAGGGCCATTTGGCACGAACGGCAATGGCAATGACCCGACCAAACTGGCGGTGTCGCTATCTGATACCGAACGGCACCACAGTAACATCCACCTTGAAGTTTTTCCATCGTATCAAACTCTCCTGACGTGCGGCTCTGCAAACATCAGCGTTGAAGCGTTCGCCTTTTCCCCAGCACAAAAACAGATTTCACTGTGAATATTGTCAAGAAAACCGTTATCATGCGAAGCAAATAGTCTGAGGATACATAAGAAAAACTATAGTATGGATTGGCTGCACCTTCCCCCGATGAACGCTTTGCGCGCTTTCTCAGCGGTTGCGGAAGCAGGGAGTTACACCGTGGCGGCTGAACGCTTGAACGTGACCCAAGCAGCTGTCAGCCAGCAGGTGAAATCGTTGGAAAGGCATTTGGGTGTAGCTCTCGTTGCTAAACGTGGGCGCAGCATTGAGCTGACCGAGCCAGGCATCATACTTGCACGTGAACTGGGTATCGGGTTTGAAATCATTGGAAGGGGTGTCGAACGACTGGCAGAACACACAGCAAAGCGTCCCGTTCAAGTGACCATGTCACCAGCATTCGCGGTGGAGTGGCTATTGCCGAGAATGGCAGAGTTTCAACGTGAACACCCAGAGATCACTTTGATGCTGAACCCAACTTCGGAACTGGTTCAGATACGCCCCGGCGGTATAGATGTCGCCATTCGGTATCACGACAGACGCATGCCAAGAAAAAAAGAGGATACTGTCCTTGTCACCGACATGGTAGTGATCGGAGCACCTTCATTGGTGAGAGACCAAGACCTGCGTGACCCGGCCTTTTTAACGAAGCTGCCCTGGTTACAGGAACTGGGCACCAACGAGGCGGCTGACTGGTTCACCTATCACGGGGTTGTTCCTGCCGAGCCATTGACCATAAACCACATGCCGGGGAACCTGATCATGACTGCGGTTCGCCGGGGTGACGGTATCACGTATTCTGCCAGAGCTTTTTTTGAGGAAGATCTTTCATCTGGTCGGATGATTGAATTGTTCTCTGAGCCACTCTTCGGCGTCTACTACATCCAGACTCAAGCAGAATTTCAGCGTCCCGAGGCTAATGTGTTCGTCAACTGGCTTATATCTCAGTCGCAAGTCGTCTCGGCAAACACGTCCGAAAACTGATCCAGTTGCAGTTGGAAACCTTCGAACCAAGCTAGGCTCGAGGCTGTCGCGCACCTCAATTGTTCGAAGTGGAATTCAAGTGATCAACTACATACTCCGCGTCCTCGCCCACGCCATAAAACAGGCCTGACCCTTGTGTATGCATCCAATGCAGTCCGCAGAAGTACATGCCATCTACGTCTGTAATACCTCGCTCATATAGCGGATAGCCAGTCTCATCGAAGACTGGCAAGTCGATCCATCCAAAATCGCGGTGAAACCCGGTTGCGTATATGACGGTTGAAACATTTGCTGCAGCCAAGTCGAAGAACGGTGGTTCAGGTTTGGGCTGCCAGTTGATCGGGACAACAATTTCCTTGGGATCATCGAGTCCATTCTCTGCAACAAACGTGTCGATGCTCTCCATTTCCGCGCGGCACACATCGTCCACTGCCTTGAGCGTCTCTTCAAGTCCGCCCGCCAAAATCAGACACCCGTCTTGAACACCCTCAATCTTGCTGTGTAGTTTGACCCCGTCGAGCGCCATCTGGCGAAGATCAATAATACGACCACCCTCTCGCCCAGAGAGATGTGGATGGGCTTTGAACCGGATAGCTGTCCCTTTGGGATGGTCCTTTACCGCCATGTTCATGTACCCAGTCGCCAAGTCCCATTCAAAAATGTCGCGCCCCCTATAGCGACGTGGGATGCGGCCAGCACTGCCCACTGCGAGATGTACGTCGCGCCCGGATAAGTGCAGGTCCTCAGCGACCTGACACTCTGACTGACCACTTCCAATAATGAATACCGCGCCATCCGGTAGGCTCGCTGAGTTGCGATAGTCACACGTATGAATGCCAGTAACCCTTTCAGGCAGATCGTAATGCCAACTTGGTATATTCGGGTGTTGATGCGTGCCGACGGTGACGATCAAGTTCTGTGCTCTGATTTCGCCATCTGATGTGGTTAGTTTGAACCGACCCGGTCCTGCACTTGCCTCGATTCTAGCTACCTCAACGCCCCCTCGATAGGGCGGACCAAAACTGCTCGCATAATCTTCGATGTACTTGACGATCTCATCGCGGAGCATGAAACCATCGGGATCATCCCCATCGTAATGGAAACCTGGAAGTCGGCAGAGTTTGTTAGGAGAGACCAGGCAGAACGAGTCCCAACGGTTACGCCATGTATCGCCGATCTGCCCGCGGTCCAAAACAACGTGATCATGACCAGCCTGCTTTAAGTGCCAGCTAACAGAAAGACCAGCTTGACCTCCGCCCACAACCACAGTGTCAATCAGGGTGTACATAGCAGCAAACCTCTCTATGAAACTCTATCGGCGACAGCTAGTTGCTTCAACGTATCAATGTCCGCTTTGGGCTCAGAGCAGCCGTTCACGGGGTTGCTACTCCAACCCTTCTTCCCCCAGCAGATGCCGTCCCTGCCGGTCCTCGACCTCAATCACCCAGAGGTCGGGGTCAAAGCTGCGTTGGCGCTGGATGGCCTCGTCCACGTCCGCCTCGAGGCCAGAGGACAGCTCGACCCATTTGCGCTCACCGCTCATCAGGTCAAAGCTGCGTTGATAAGCCACCGCCTGCCCGTCCAGCGTGTTGAGTTTCACCAACACCGCCCCTGCCGTATCGTCTCCGTGCGTTACGACAAAAGCAGGGATCTCCTGAAACCGCAGCCGTGCCAGATAGGCGTGGACCCAGAAATCAGCTGTCAGGCGGGTCATGCGTTGCCGTCTTTGAAATCCAAACCCATTTCCGAATACCGCTCGGATTCCTCCAGCCAGTTGGGGCGGACTTTGACCTGCAGGAACAGGTGAATCTTGCGGTCGAGGAATTCTTCCAGCTCGGCCCGCGCGGCCTGACTGACCGCCTTGATCGTCTCACCGCGTTTGCCCAGCACAATACCCTTGTGACCGTCGCGCATCACATAGATGACCTGATCGATTTTGGCTGAGCCGTCCTTGCGCTCTTCCCAGTTCTCGGTCTCGACGGTCAGTTGGTAAGGCAGTTCCTGATGTAGGCGCAGGGTCAGCTTCTCGCGCGTCATTTCAGCGGCGATCATGCGCAGGGGCAGATCAGCGATCTGATCTTCGGGATAAAGCCACGGGCCTTCGGGCAGTTCCGAGGCCAGCCATTTGCGCAGATCGTCAACGCCGTGACCTTTTTCGGCAGAGATCATGAAGGTTTCGGCAAAAGGATAACGGGTGTTCAGGTCGCTGGTCAGCGCCAGCAACTTCTCGGACGGCACCTTGTCGATCTTGTTGATGGCCAGCGCGATGGTGCGGCCCTGCCCGATCTCGTCGAGCCCTTCGAGGATGCGTTCAACCCCTTCAGTGATACCACGATGAGCCTCGACCATCAGCACAACAACATCGGCATCCGCTGCCCCGCCCCATGCGGCGGCAACCATGGCGCGATCCAGACGGCGGCGAGGTTTGAACAGGCCCGGCGTGTCGACGAACACCAACTGCGCATCGCCTTCCATCGCCACGCCGCGGATACGGGCGCGCGTGGTCTGCACCTTATGCGTCACGATCGAGACCTTGGCCCCGACCATGCGGTTCAAAAGGGTGGATTTGCCTGCGTTGGGCTCTCCGATCAGGGCGATAAATCCGGCGCGTGTGGTCATGTGTCCTGCGATCCTGTTTGCAAGTGCGCACCCCTATAGCAGAAAAGACCTATGGGCCAGAGGGATTTGTCGCATTGCAGCCATGCATTGAGGGTGGCAGGAACTGGGCTGAGCCAAGCCAAACTCAGCCAGGAAAATGTCATTTCAATGAGGCAGTGATGAAACGTCGTGAGTTTCTTTTGGGCAGCGGTGCCACAGCCGGAGCAATTGGGTTGGCCGGTTTCGGATTGGCGGACAGTACGCAGGAGCTTGTCGTCCAACCAGCCAGCTTTGCGCTACGCGATCAAGTCACAACAGGCATGGTGAGCTTATCGCCGAATGCGCCACCTCCGGTTATATACGGTACTCAGGGCAAAACCATGAGGATGCGGGTGCGCAACACCCTGCCTGATTATACCGCAATGCACTGGCACGGATTGCGCATTCCCAATGGAATGGACGGAGTGCCCTATTTGACTCAAATGCCAATCGGTTCGAATGAGGTGTTCGAGTATGAATTTACCCCACCTGACGCGGGCACCTACTGGTATCACCCCCACTGTATGACGATGGAGCAGATGGCCCGTGGACTGACTGGGGTCATGGTCATTGCGGAACCTGAGGATCCCGGTTTCGACAGTGAGCAGGTGATTAACCTACGTGATTTCCGGCTGGATGAGGATGGCAGTTTTCTTCCGGCATATACCGCACGTGGGGCAGCCCGTGCTGGAACCTTTGGCAACACACGGACTGCCAATTGGCTGGATGCACCGGTTTACGATCATCAATCGGGCGGTCTGGTGCGGTTGCGCGTTGTCAACACTGACACCACCCGCGTTTACAAACTGCATTTGGTAGGTTCCGAGGCGCGGATCATCGCCTGGGACGGACATCCTGTGAATTTTGATGTCCCAATGCCCAGCGCGGATGAGCCGCTTTTGGTCGGGCCGGGTCAACGCGTAGACATGGCGGTCGCAATGCCTGAGATCGAAGGGCAAACGGTCGATCTGATGGCTAAATTCCCCGGCCAAGCGCATCGGCCGATGACCCGGTTGCGCGCCTTGGGTGCATCCGGTGCCCGCGATCTGCGTGAATTGCACCCGTTACCGGAAAACCCAACTGCGAAGCCCGATTTGGTCAATGCCGAGACACACGAGTTTGTGTTCGGCTGGACACCCGAGGGCGGCGAACCAGCAAACGGGTTCTGTGGATCACTTGGATACAATTTCTGGTCGATTAACAGAAAACCCTGGCCCGGTGACGCCGCGCAGGACGTTGGACCGTTGGCGACACTGGAACTTGGAAAAAGCTACGTCTTTCGGCTGCGCAATGAATCCCCGAACCTGCATCCGATACACCTGCACGGGTTGGTCTTTGTGCCGTTGAAGTCGAACCTGAGAAGGTTGCCCCCGCTGCTGACCGACACCATGCTGTTGTTAAAAGACGAGGTGGTCGAGATTGCTCTGGTTGCCGACAATCCCGGAAACTGGGCGTTTCATTGTCATGTGATCGAGCACCAGAAAACCGGGCTGACCGGATTTATTCGGGTGGTTTGACTGTCGAATTGGCCACGCCAATCCTACTGATCGAGGGGCCAGCCCCCGCGCCCGAGAAAATTTCAATCAGATGAAGCTGGATCCTGCAGATCACTTCGGCAGGCGATCCAATAGTGCCTTCGCCGCCGCTTGTTCGGCCTGACGTTTTGAGCCAGCGGTGGCCTGCATCTCGGTCCCATCCTGCAGGCGGGCGGCGATTGTGAAAACTGGGGCGTGATCGGGGCCGCTGCGGTTGATTTCAACATAGCTGGGTGGCTTTTGCCCCCTCGCTTGCGCCCATTCCTGCAATGAGGTTTTGGCGTCGCGAGCATCGGCTTCGACCGTGTGAACGCGATCCCCCCAGAGAGAAAGAATTACATCGCGCGCAGCCTCAAACCCGGCATCGCGGTAGATGGCGGCGATCACCGCCTCCATCGCGTCACCCAACAGAGCTTGTTTGCGACGGCCACCGGACAGCATTTCAGACCGACCCAGTTTCAGGACGGCGCCCAGATCAATCTGGCGGGCCACGTCAGCACAAGCCTCTTTTCGAACCAGCGCGTTGAAACGAGGGGCCAGTTGCCCTTCAGAGGCTTGCTTGTCGGCCTCAAGCAAAGCAGTCGCCATGACCAAACCCAGCACCCGGTCGCCCAAAAACTCCAAACGTTGGTTGTCGGCGCGAGTCGGGGATGACACCGAGCCGTGGGTCAAAGCCCGAACCAGCAACTCGGGGCTGTTAAATTCGTACCCCAGGCGTTGCTGAAACGCTTTTATTTCGGCCGAAAGCTTCAATTGACCGCCTTGAAAAAGCGATCACCGCGCCAGGTCCAGAAAAACAGCATCGACCGGCCCGCGGACGAGAACATGATGCGGTCAGCACGACCAATCAGATTTTCATAAGGCACATAGCCGACCCCACCTGCGGATTGTGGCAGGCGGCTGTCACTTGAATTGTCACGGTTGTCGCCCATGAAGAAATAGTGACCTTCGGGCACAGTATAGATGCCGGTGTTGTCTGCACCTTGATTGCCAATGTTCAGAACATCATAGGCCACGCCGTTGGGCAAAGTTTCAACAAAGCGCGACTTTTCGCAAACGCCACCGATCCCAACAGGGCCGTTTTCACAGCGCGGGCGCAGGCCTTGCGGCCCCTGCGGTGCGGCAATTTCAGTAAACACCCCATCGGGTTGTTGCGGCACGGGGGTGCCGTTCAGAATGATCTGACCTTCTCGGACCTGTATCCGATCACCCGGCAGGCCGATCAAACGTTTGATATAATCGCGTCCGGTGACGGGATGACGAAAGACGATGACGTCGCCGCGCTCGGGCTGTGCGCCCCAAATGCGAGTGTTATCGTCGCCCTGCATCCAACCGCAGATATCCTCGGCATCAATATTTAGACCGACGCTGGGGATGATCAGACTGGGGCAGGAAGCGTAGGAATAGCCATAGGCCATCTTGTTGACGAACAGGAAATCTCCGATCAGCAGGGTTTGTTTCATCGAACCCGATGGGATCCAGAACGGCTGGAAAAACAGGGTGCGGAATACGCCCGCGATCAACAGGGCATAGACGATAGTTTTTATCGTCTCCCACACGGGATTTCCGGTTTTGACGTCCTCGGCCATACTGCTCTCCGGTCCTTGGTTTGTTGGAGTGCTACATGCGTGGCGGATTGGGCCAAGTCAAGGCCACGCCAGGATCAGAGGCTGGGCGCGCCTCGATCACCACAAAAGCCTGCGCCCAGGGGTGATCGTCTGTCAGGGTGACGTGGATGATCGCCTCATGCCCTTCGGGGGTCATCTCCTTGAGGCGCTCAGCGGCCCAACCGGTGACATGCATCACTGGCTGGCCGGTGCGCAGGTTGCTTACGGCCATATCTTTCCATGAAATGCCCATTCGCAGACCGGTACCCAGCGCTTTGGAACAGGCCTCTTTCGCGGCCCAGCGTTTGGCGTAAGTGCCCGCAACATCCGCTCGGCGTTCGGCTTTGCGCTGCTCAATCTCGGTAAAAACACGATTGCGGAAGCGGTCGCCGAACCGCTCGAGCGTGCCCTGAATACGGTCGATATTCGCGAGGTCTGTGCCTATGCCGAGGATCATGTGCTTCGGTTTTCTTTTTTCAGAACAATCGAATAGCCACTTTTGACACCAAGTATGAATGCGAACCGGCACGAAACGAGCGAGATGCAGCCGGCGACAACAATCTGGACACCGTAAAGTACCAGAGCCGTTCCATCCGCAAAAACCGCAAAAAAACCAAACGCAAAAACCTGAATCAGAAAAAGGCCCAGAACGACACAGAGGCCCGTCAGAACCATTTTTTTGGCTAGAACCCAACTTTTGAAGGACGGTCCGCGTTGCTTACCATTTGTGCCGACCCACCCCCCGTAGAAGTACGCCGCAACAATAAGTGCGATGCTCATGGGCATCAGCGAAACAGGAAAGTCCACGTCGAACAGGCGCCGGATCAACGACAAAAACACCAGCACTGAAAAGACAAACGCCAAGTACGTGACGTAGTCTAACCTTACCTTGTCCTTTGTCGTAGATATGGCCATTGCTCGTTTCAAGCGCGCGCCTCGTCCATCAGTCGACGCATCTCGGCGATGGCCGGGGTGAGCCCCAAAAAGATCGCTTCACCGATCAGGAAGTGGCCAATGTTCAGCTCGCGCACCTCGGGGAAGGCGGCAACCGGTTTCACGGTGTCATAGGTCAGGCCGTGGCCTGCGTGAACCTCTAGGCCCAGAGAATGGGCATAGGCAGACATCTCGCGCAGGCTTTCCAGTTCGCGCGCGGCTTCATCGATGTGGCCGTCGGCGTGGGCATCGCAATAGGCGCCGGTATGCAGTTCGATGACCTCAGCTCCGATGCGATGTGCGGCGTCGATCTGGCGCTGGTCGGCGGCGATGAAGATAGACACCCGGCAACCGGCTTCGCGCAGAGGGGCAATGAAATGGGCGAGTTTGTTTTCCTCGCGGGCGACTTCAAGCCCGCCTTCAGTCGTGCGTTCCTCACGCTTTTCCGGGACGATACAGACCGCGTGCGGCTTGTGGCGCAAGGCGATTTTCTGCATCTCAGGGGTTGCCGCCATCTCAAAGTTCAACGGCACCGACAGGACTTCCATCAGACCATCGATATCGGCGTCCGAAATATGGCGGCGGTCTTCGCGCAAATGCGCAGTGATGCCGTCGGCCCCTGCCTCTTCGGCCAGTTTGGCCGCACGCAACGGATCGGGATAGGCCCCGCCGCGCGCATTACGGACCGTGGCCACATGATCAATGTTCACGCCCAGGCGCAGGGGGTTGTCAGACATCACGTGATTCCTTTTCCGAATTCCGGCCCGAGCCTAGTGGGTTTGTCACGGAAACGGCAGCCCTGGATTCGGCAAGCCGTTTGATTTCTTCAAACTTTGCCTTGATCTTGGACCGGCGGCGAAGCTGATAGGTGCGTATCAGGGGAAGGCTGAGATAATAGCAGACTACGCCCGCCAAAAGCCCCGGAATGATGCCGCCGATCATATAGGGAAAGAACACCTCGTCATAGAACACGCTAAGCCCGCGCCAGTCCGCATCACGGTCGGTGAACATGGCGATGAAGTTGTTTTTCAGATCGCTGAGCGCCCTAGCGAAACTGTCCATCAGACCGTGGGTCTCGCCTTCTTCAAAATCGTCGCCAAGCAGAAAGTGGCCCGTTTGCAGACACACCACACCGATGGGAACATATGTCAGCGGATTGCCAAAGAATGTGCCGCTGAGTGCGGCCAGCATATTGCCGTTGATCAGGCGGGCGATCACCGCGGCAACGACGAAATGCAAACCGTAGAATGGCGTGAAGGCAGTAAACACACCGGCCCCTATTCCACGCGCAATGCGTTCAGGCGTGTCCGGCAAGCGTCGGACGCGGTGTTTGACGTAATGGAACGCCCGGGTCCATCCCCCGCGGGGATAGACGAATTCCGAAGCGATCTGGACAGGCGAGCGTCGATCTCGGCGCTTGAAAACCACTCCTGATCACCCCTTCTCAGCCAGCCGCGACCGCGGTTTTTTCTCTTTCCCGGTACCGCTCGACCGCAGCAACATCGCTTTCGGCCTCAAGCATCAGCATCAGCGAATGCAACTGTTCAAGGTCGCGCAGTTCGACACTGATCAGAAGGCGATAAAAATCCGGTTTACGGTCAACGAATTCCAAGTTTGAGATATTAGCCTTTTTCTCACCTATCAATGTGCAAATACGCCCCAGAACGCCAGCATCGTTACCGATGGTCAAATCCAGCGTAACACCGTACACGGCCGGGTGTGTGCCCGAATGCCAGTGCAGATCAACCCATCGCCCCGGTTCGCTTTCGAATTCGGTCAAACGGTCACAATCGATGGCGTGTACCACAACGCCCTTGCCGCGATATGTAATGCCGACGATACGCTCGCCCGGCAACGGCTGGCAACAGGGGGCACGATCGAATTTCTGACCCGGCTCAAGGCCAATCACCGCGCGGCGTGGGGAAATGGCATCGCCGTCGTCCTGAGTGAGTTCGGGATAGACTGCGCTAACCACGTCATGCGCTGTCAGTTCGGCACTTCCGAGGCGGGCCAGCAACTCGTGCCGGTCCTTCAGGCGCAGGTGTTTTGCAGCGGTGTCCAGCGCCTTGTCGGTGGCCTTACGACCGACGTGATCAAATCCCGAGCGCGCAAGCTCTTTGCCCAGCTTGATGAACCGTTCGCGATCCACTTCGCGCAAGGCGCGGCGGATTGAGGTACGGGCCTTGCCGGTCACTGCAATCTCAAGCCAAGTGACCTGCGGTGTCTGACCATCCGCGGTGATAATATCCACGGATTGACCATTCTTGATCCGGGTCCACAGCGGCACGCGGATGCCATCCACCTTGGCCCCAACACAGGCATGGCCGATCCGGGTGTGAATCGCATAGGCGAAGTCAATCGGCGTCGCCCCGCGCGGCAGCTTGACCACATCCCCCTTGGGCGTGAAGCAGAACACCTGGTCCGAATACATCTCAAGCTTTACCGCTTCGAGGAAGTCTTCGTGATCATCTTCGCTGTCGAATTGTTCGGTCAGGTTCGCGATCCATTTGGCCGGGTCTACAGCAAAGGGGTTTTCCGAGCGCACGCCGTCGCGATAGGACCAGTGTGCCGCGACGCCGGTTTCGGCCACGTCGTGCATCTGGCGGGTACGGATTTGGACCTCAACCCGTTTGCCGTCACGCCCCGATACGGTGGTGTGGATCGAGCGATAGCCGTTTGACTTCGGCTGGCTGATGTAATCTTTGAACCGCCCCGGAACGGCGCGCCAACGCTGGTGGATCGCTCCAAGAGTGCGATAGCAGTCTTCCTCGGACCGCGTGATGATGCGGAAACCATAGATGTCAGACAGGCGCGAAAATCCCTGATCTTTTTCCTGCATCTTGCGCCAGATTGAATAGGGTTTCTTGGCGCGGCCGAACACCTCGGCCTCAATACCGGCCTTTTCCAATTCATGCCGCATATCGCCGGTAATGCGATGGATCACATCCCCGGTTTCGCGTTGCAGCGTGATAAAGCGGCGAATAATCGACTGACGGCCTTCGGGGTTCAGGACGCGGAACGCGAGGTCTTCGAGTTCTTCGCGCATCCATTGCATACCCATGCGGCCCGCAAGCGGCGCGTAGATGTCCATCGTCTCTCGCGCTTTGACGATCTGCTTTTCCGGGCGCATCGCCTTGATCGTGCGCATGTTGTGCAGACGGTCGGCCAGCTTGACCAGAATAACTCGCAGGTCCTTGGACATAGCCATGAACAGCTTACGGAAGTTTTCCGCCTGCTTGGTTTCGCGGCTAGAGAGTTGCAGGTTGGTCAGTTTGGTCACGCCGTCGACCAGCTTGGCGACCTCATCCCCGAACAGCTCGGCAATCTTGCCATAGCTGGCCTTGGTGTCCTCGATCGTGTCGTGCAGCAGCGCGGTAATAATGGTGGCATCATCCAGACGCTGTTCCGTCAGGATGGCAGCAACAGCAACGGGATGGGTGAAATAGGGCTCGCCGGAATGGCGGAACTGCCCTTCATGCATCTGTTTGCCGAACTCGTAGGCACGGGCAATACGTTCAGCATTTGTTTTTGGATTGTAGTTGCGGACCAGCGCAATCAGGTCGTCAGCAGAAATCATCCGGTCCGCACCTTCGTCTTTGGGGATTACCCCTGGCCTTGAGCCTCCATCAGAGCGCGCAGCAGCTTCTCTTCGGACATGTCGTCATCAGCAGGCTTGTCTGATTCCGCACCCATTAGCAGAGCCATCTGATCTTCTTCGGGCTCGTCCACCTCGATCTGAGTCTGGTTGGCCTCGATCAGACGCTCACGCAGCTCGTCTGCGCTCTGAGTTTCATCGGCGATTTCGCGCAGCGACACGACAGGGTTTTTGTCGTTGTCACGATCCACAGTGATCGACGCACCAGCGGAAATCTCGCGCGCCCGATGGGCTGCAAGCATCACCAGTTCGAACCGGTTCGGGACCTTGTCTACACAATCTTCGACCGTAACGCGGGCCATGAGGCGCTCTCCGTAAATGAATCCGTGGCAAGAAGGGGTTTATCTAAGCGCGATTCCCCGCCTTGACAAGCAGGAAATGGTGCTATTGCGCCAATCACAAAGGAGTGACGGCCTCAATATCTTCGGCAGGCAGGTCCGCCAGCATTTCACTGACGCTTTTCCCCAGCACCGGATGCCGCCAGTCAGGTGCCACGTCCGCCATCGGGACTAATACAAAGGCCCGGTCCTGAAGGCGTGGATGCGGCAGAATAAGCTGGTTTGGCGCCTGCTGTTTCTGCCTATCCGGCGGCAAAGTCAGCCACCGGTAAAATTCCGTGCTATCGGGCAGAACAAGATCGTTGAAACAGACGAGGTCCAGATCCAGTGTCCGCATACCCCAGCGCTGAACCCGCTCGCGGCCAAATTCTTGCTCAATCTCGTGCAGCAAACGCAGCAACTCGACCGGGGTCATTTCCGTCTCCAGCAGAGCCGCCGCATTCACATAGTCCGGACCTGCTCCGGCTGGGAAGCAAGGGGTCTGGAAAAAGCGGCTGATCGCGCGAATCACCACCCCCTGACGCAAAATCGCGTCAATTGCCCTTTCAAGTGTCACCTTGGGCCCTAGTTCTCTCAATTTGAGATTCGCACCCAGTGCAATTACCGCATTAGATGTAATTTTGCTCATTCTACTCCCTATATTCGGCGAATTGCATGCTTGCGATACAAGTTAAAAGCCCTAATTATAGGCATATCAGCGCGCCGCTCTTTTTCTAGCTCACTCACCTAACATCCGGCGTTCTGGTTTGTACCGGAAGGATCTATTTATGTTTTATAAAGACGAACGGCTAGCGCTGTTCATCGATGGCTCGAATCTTTATGCAGCCGCTAAAGCACTGGGGTTTGATATCGACTACAAATTGTTGCGCCAGGAGTTCATGCGCCGCGGCAAGATGCTCAGGGCTTTTTACTACACAGCGCTACTGGAAAATGACGAGTATTCGCCGATCCGTCCCCTGGTTGACTGGCTGCATTACAACGGCTTCACCATGGTGACCAAACCGGCAAAAGAATACACCGACAGCATGGGGCGTCGGAAAGTCAAAGGAAACATGGACATCGAACTGACGGTGGACGCCATGGAACTGGCGCCGCGCGTCGATCATATCGTGCTATTCTCGGGCGATGGGGATTTCCGCCCGCTGATTGCCAGCCTGCAGCGTCAAGGTGTGCGCGTTTCGGTGGTTTCGACCATTCGCAGCCAGCCACCGATGATTTCGGACGAACTGCGCCGCCAGGCTGACAATTTCATCGAATTGGAAGACCTGCGCGACGTGATCGGACGACCACCGCGCGAAATGCCGATGGAACCGCGCAGCGTCGCGGCCGCTGGCGGACAGTAAGACCCGGCCACTCACTACCGGGGGAAGAATTTGGCGCGGTCAGGATACGAAATCCGGACCGCGCCATTTTTAACTATGAACAGGTGCTAAAACACCTATTGCCTAACACTGATTCATGTCAGGGAAATGACAAGCTCCTGTCTGGACCATGGCCGGGAAAAGACTTACCTGTGACCTATGGAGACCGCGACATGACGAAGCCCCCCCTGACCCTTTACCTCGCCGCCCCCCGCGGATTCTGCGCCGGTGTCGACCGCGCCATCAAAATCGTCGAGATGGCGCTGCAGAAATGGGGGGCACCTGTCTATGTGCGTCACGAAATCGTGCACAACAAATTTGTTGTCGACGGGCTGCGCGCCAAGGGCGCTGTTTTTGTCGAGGAACTGGACGAATGCCCCGATGACCGTCCAGTGATCTTTTCGGCCCATGGCGTGCCTAAATCGGTACCAGCCACTGCGGAACGGCGCGAAATGATTTATGTCGATGCCACGTGCCCGCTGGTCTCCAAGGTTCATGTCGAAGCACAACGCCACGCCGAGGCTGGCTTGCAGATGATCATGATCGGCCACAAAGGCCACCCTGAAACCATCGGCACTATGGGTCAGCTTCCCGAAGGAGAGGTTCTGCTGGTCGAAACCGTCGACGACGTGGCGCAGGTTCAGGTGCGCAACCCGGACAAGCTGGCTTTTGTCACCCAGACCACTTTGTCGGTGGATGACACCAAGGACATCATCGCTGCGCTGGAAACGCGTTTCCCGGCAATCGTCAGCCCCCATAAAGAAGATATCTGCTACGCCACCACCAACCGACAAGAGGCCGTCAAGGCCGTAGCGCCGAAATCGGATGCCCTGTTGGTTGTCGGCGCGCCCAATTCATCCAACTCGCGCCGTTTGGTCGAGGTCGCCTCGCGCGCCGGATGCGATTATGCGCAATTGGTGCAACGCGCGTCCGAAATCGACTGGCGGGCACTCGAAGGCATTTCGTCCGTGGCTATCACTGCAGGCGCTTCGGCCCCCGAAGTGCTGGTCAACGAAGTGATCGACGCGTTCCGGGATCATTACGACGTGACGGTTGAACTGGTCGAAACCGCCGTCGAAAACGTCGAGTTCAAAGTGCCCCGCGTGCTAAGGCAGCCTGCATGAGTGGTATTCCAAGGGTCCCGCTGATCCTCGGGCTGGCAGGGTTGATCCCATTTGTCTGGGGTGCATTAACGTATCTGAGCGACGACCTGCACAGTTGGGGCACTCAGGCACTGGGCGCGCGGTTTGTGGGGCCGTATGTGCAGCTGTTCTATGGGTCTGTGATCCTGAGCTTTATGTCCGGCGTTCTGTGGGGGTTCTCCTCGAAAACCTCCGGCAGCAAGGCGGCCACATGTTACACGCTGTCGGTTCTGCCTGCGTTGTGGGCCTTCTGGAAAACCGGTGGCGGCCCGGTTAGCGCTGGCACCAACCTGATGTATGGGTTCGCCGGGCTGCTGGTGCTGGACGCCATGTTCGCCTATTGGCGGCTGACACCAACTTGGTGGATGAGGCTGCGCCTGTTGCTGACTGCAATTGTATTGGCCTGCCTTGCTGTAGGGGTTTATCTGTGACCGACAAAAGAACAATCGACGCCTACGCGGCCCGCGTGGCCGACTATCTAAAAGTCCCCCTGCCCCCGGAACAGATCGAGGCCCGTCTGGCCTTTGCCGAAGCCGTTGGGACAGGCCATGTGCTGGATTTGGGTTCAGGCCCCGGATCGGACAGCGCATTCTTCATGCGTGAAGGGCTGACAGTACGGGCGCTGGACGCGACCCCGGCCTTTGTTGAATACGCTCGGGACAACGGTGTGGACGCACATCTGGGGACCTTCGACGATGTAACCGAACTGGATGCCTATGACGGTATTTATGCCAGCTTTTCTCTGCTGCACGCCCCGCGCGCTGATTTTCCGCGCCATCTATCTGCCATTCACAAGGCCCTCAAACCCGGCGGCATCTTTTTTCTTGGCCTGAAACTAGGCACAGGCGAACATCGCGACGATCTGGATCGCCACTATACGTATTTCTCGCAGACCGAAATCGAAGAGGTGCTAGCAGAAATCGGGTTTACGATCGACCGGATTACTACCGGCATGGGCACAGGCCTAGCCGGATCATATGACGGTTTCATTCTGGTCCTGGCCCATGCCTGAACTGTTTGCCTATACCGACGGCGCCTGTTCCGGCAATCCCGGCCCCGGCGGCTGGGGCGTTCTGCTGCGGGCAGTAGAGGGCGATAAAGTTTTGAAAGAACGGGAATTGAATGGCGGTGAGGCCGAAACCACCAACAACCGCATGGAACTTCTGGCCGCCATAGCCGCGTTGGAAACACTCGAACGCGCCTCGAAGATCACCGTCGTTACAGACAGCGCCTATGTCAAAAACGGTGTGACAGGGTGGATTTTCGGTTGGAAACGGAACGGCTGGAAAACCTCGAACAAGAAGCCGGTCAAAAATGTCGATCTGTGGCAGCGACTGGATGAGGCGCAGACCCGCCACGACGTCACGTGGGAATGGGTCAAAGGCCACGCGGGCCATCCAGAAAATGAAAAAGCTGACGAGCTGGCCCGCGCGGGAATGGCTCCGTTCAAACCTAAAAAGACACAGGCATGACCTGGCTTGCCTTTCTAGACTATGCCTCGGTTCTGGTGTTTGCCCTGACCGGCGCGCTAGTGGCCAGCCGGGCGCAGTTAGACCTGGTGGGGTTTGCCTTCATTGCCTGCCTGACCGCTGTGGGCGGAGGCACAGTGCGCGATCTTCTTCTGGACCGGCATCCGGTTTTCTGGGTCGGGCAGCCGGATTACATTCTTATCGCCGTTGCGGCGGCAGTCCTGGTGTTCTTTACCGCGCATCTGGTTGAAAGCCGGTATAACTGGCTGATCTGGCTGGACAGCTTTGCCCTTTCAATCGCCGCGGCCGCAGGCACCGGTGCGGCCATATCTTTGGGCCACTCAGGCGTGATCGTGGTGCTCATGGGCGTGACCACTGGTTGCCTTGGAGGATTGATGCGGGACGTTGTTTGTAACGAGGTGCCGCTGGTTCTGAAGCAGGGCGAGCTGTACGTCTCTTGCGCGTTTGCCGGGGCGCTTACTGCAGTGCTGGTCACTCGTTTGGGTGCCGAAACTCTGTTTGCGCTGGGCCTATGTGCCTTGGTTTGCTGGGCTTTGCGCGCTGGATCGATGCTGTTCGGTTGGCAGTTGCCCGTTTACAAAGCACGTCCGCCGCGCCGCTAGAAACCCAATTGCACCATTGAAATCCTTTATGATCCGCTGCCCGATGTGACAGGATGGCAGGAAATCAACTTACCCGATTTTCACGCCGGAGCAGACATCATGGATATGAAAAAGATTCTTGAGGATTTTGACGCCGCCTACAACGACGCGTTCAACCGTGGCGATGCTGCCGGTTGCGCCGCCTTCTTTACCGAGGACGTTATGCTTTTACCACCGGGCGAAGCTATGACGCGCGGGCGGCAAGCGTTTGAAGATACCAACGCGTCAAGGATCAAGGACAATAGCGGCGGCACGCATACCAACAAACTGGTCGATTTCGGCGTGTCCGGAGATATGGCCTATCAGATCGGCACATACGCCATCGAAGACAGCGATCCGCCCGAGCGAGGCAAGTTTGTCAACATCCTGAAACGCCAGCCAGACGACACCTGGAAAGTCAGCATATCCATCTTTAACAGCGACCTGCCCTAGGCCGGTATCACCGCCGAAAGTAGGTCTGCCAGATCCATATCACCAGTAGCGCACCCAGCACGGCGCCGACAAAGCCTGACAGCCATCCCGCCAGTGTCACCAACGCGCGCAGCAAGAAACCACCCACCAACGCCCCTACTATGCCGATCAGCATTGTCGTCGGAATGTCTGCCTCGATCCGCATCACGCGCGTGGCGAGAAAACCCGCTGCTGCTCCGATAATGATCAGGGCGATAACCGACATCTCACTTCCTCCAGTGAGTCGGGACAATGATCAGGGCGCCAATGGATGAGATCACCGCATCCAGACCCGGCGGACCAAAGCTGATACCGAACATTATACGGACAAAGTAGAACAGGAACGCGCCGCCGACGCAGATGATGATCGAAGGCAGGTAACCGTTATGGGTAAAGCCCGTTTTCTCGGACAGGTATCCCACGATCCCAGCGATCGCTACAGTTCCCATCAGGATCATGAACATTAGGTATCACTCCGATGAAAAACGGGTGCCGACCGCGATGGGCCAGCCACGCAAAAAGGTTTCTCTATCCTGTGCGCCTTTGCCCGCCCGTTGCAAGCGCAGCAGTTCGACGGCCCCAGTACCACAAGCGATGCGCAGCGAGTCGTCCAGTACTTCACCCGGCGCGCCCTGCCCGTCTGCCAGACGCGATGCCAACAGTTTGATACGCGTGCCATCAACCTCGGTCCAGGCACCCGGAAAGGGTGACAAACCGCGAATTTGCCGGTCGATTTCGGTGGCCGGGCGGGTCCAGTCAATTCGCGCCTCGGCCTTGTCGATTTTAGTGGCGTAGGTCACCCCGTCGTTTGGCTGCGGTTCAGGGGCCAAATCGGGCAAACGCTCCAGCGCTTCGACAATCAGCTCAGCACCCATGTCCGACAGGCGATCATGCAATTGATCAGTTGTCTCCTCGGCCCCGATCCCGGTCGTCTTTCGCAGCAAAACCGGACCGGTGTCCAAACCAGCCTCCATTTGCATGATACAGATACCAGTTTCCCCATCGCCCGCCATGATAGCCCGATGGATCGGAGCGGCACCGCGCCAACGCGGCAACAGGCTGGCATGAATGTTCAGACACCCCTTTGCTGGCGCGTCAAGAACGGGCTGCGGCAAAAGCAGGCCGTATGCAACGACTACGGCAACGTCAGCGTCCAACGCGGCAAATACCTGCTGTTCATCCTCGGATTTGAGTGACACCGGGTGGCGAACGGGCAGGCCCAGCGCCTCAGCCCGTGCATGGACAGGCGTCGGGCGATCCTTTTTCCCCCGACCTGCGGGGCGCGGAGGCTGACAGTAGACCGCAGCGATCTCGTACCCGGCTTCGACCAGCGCATCCAGCACCGGGACCGAGAAATCGGGCGTTCCCATGAAAACGACGCGCATCTCTACCCCTGCTTTTTGGCTTTACGCAGCAGCATGTCGCGTTTCACTTTGCTGAGCCGGTCGAAATACATCCGACCATTCAGGTGGTCGATCTGATGCTGAACACTGGTGGCCTCAATGCCGACAAAATCGCGGCGGTCGATGATGCCCTGTTCGTTCAGGAACTTCACCGTCACCGCACGGGGGCGTTTCACCTTGGCCGAGACACCGGGCAGGTTCGGGCTGGCCTCATCATGTTCACGCAGCTCGATCGAACTGTGCAGGATTTCCGGGTTTGCCAGCCGTACCGCCTTGCCCCGTTCAGTCGAACCATCAACCACCGCCAACCGCAGCATCACGCCAATCTGAGTGGCGGCTAGGCCAACACCCGGCATGGCCTCCATTGTGTCGACCATGTCGTCCCAGATCGCTCGGATTTCGTCTGTGACCTCGGCCACAACCTCGGCCTTGGTCCGAAGACGCTTGTCGGGCCAGGGCAAACAGGTACGGACGGTCATGTGCGGGCCTGCTCGCGTTTCAGCTTTTGCATTTTCCGGGTGATCATCTGCCGCTTGAGCGGCTTGAGGTAATCGATGAACAGCTTTCCGTTCAGATGATCGATCTCGTGCTGGACGCAAGTGGCCCAAAGACCATCGAAGGTTTCCTGGTGTAAATTGCCATCGCGATCCATCCAAGAAACATCCACCACTTTGGGGCGCGTTACCTCGGCGAATTGTTCGGGGATCGACAGACAGCCTTCCTCGTAGACGTTGGTTTCGTCAGATGAGGCGATGACCTCGGGGTTGAACATGACCAGAGGGCGGGGTGTTTCGCCTTCTTCCTTGATACAATCCATTACGATCAAGCGGTTAAGAATACCGATCTGCGGTGCAGCCAGACCGATACCCGGCGCGTCATACATCGTCTCCAGCATGTCATCGGCCAGTTTGCGCAGCTCGTCCGTGATGTCGGCCACTGGCGCGCAGACCTTTTTCAAGCGGGGATCGGGATGGATCAGGATATTGCGTTTCATGGGGCTGATTTAGGCCATCCCGCGCCCCGCCGCAACGCCCCCCTTGCACCCGCTGGAATTGTGGCTAGCTTTCGGCAGGACAGATGGAGCAGACATGACTTTCAACGACCTGATCGACCGCCGGGAAACCAACACCTCGAAATGGGATAAAATGGAGCGGCTCTATGGCGTTTCCCCCGATGAGGGGCTGGCCATGTGGACGGCAGATTCCGACTATGCCACGGCGCCATGCGTAATCGACGCGGTGCGCAAGGCTGCTGATCATGGGGCGTTTGGATATTCCTGGGAATATCCCGCATATCTGGAAGCCGTTCAGTGGTGGATGAAAACCCGCCACAACTGGCAAATCGACACCGATTGGGTGCTGACCTCGCAAGGGCTGGGCAACGCCATCGCGCTGTGCCTAGACGTCTGGAGCAAACCCGGCGATGGCGTAGTCATCTTCACTCCCGTCTACCATGAGTTCGCTTACAAGGTGAACAAATCGGGCCGTCGCGTGGTTGAATGCCCGCTGGTACGCGAGGGGGACACTTATGGGGTTGATCTGGACGACGCGCAATCGCGGCTGGATGGGTCGGAAAAGCTGTTGCTGTGGTGTTCGCCGCAGAACCCCTCGGGGCGGGTCTGGACGCCCGAGGAACTGCGCGCGGTGGCCGCGTTTGCGGAACGCAACGGGCTGATCCTCGTTTCGGACGAAATCCACCACGACCTGGTTTATCCCGGACATACCTTTGTGCCGATGGACATTGCGGCCCCTGACGCGCGCCCGTGGACCGTGACACTGACCGCAGCATCCAAGACCTTCAATATCGCAGGCCAGCGCACCGGCAACATGATTATTCCTGACGCTAAACTGCGCGCCACCATGCGGCACCGGCTGGCAACGCTGGACTACGCCCCCAGCGCCTTGGGCGTGGCTATGATCACAGCCGCTTACAGCCCCGGAGGTGCAGAATGGGTCGATCAGCAGGTCGCTCATCTGGACAGCAACCGGAACCTGTTTGACGCAACTATCGCCGAAATCCCTGGTCTTTGGTCGATGCCACTGCAGGCCACGTATCTGGCGTGGGTCGATTTTTCGGGCACCGGAATGGATCATGGCGAGTTCACACGCCGCCTGCGCGAGGATGCAAAGATCGCCACCTCTCCGGGCCCGGGTTTCGGATCCGGAGGAGAGACATTTGAGCGGTTCAATCTGGCCACTCAGCGCGCCCGGGTCGAGGACGCTTGTGAACGTCTGAAACGCGCGTTTGGCGATCTGCAGTAAGGCATGCGCCGGATTGCGCTGATATCGCTGTTGGCGGTATTGACGGCTTCCCTGTGGGTAGGCTGGCACCTACTGGAACAACAGTCGAAATCCGCCCTTAGTCGTCGTAGCCAAGTAACGCAATCGGCGCATCCGGGTCACGATAGAAATCCAGAGGCGCTTTATCGGTAGCAGCGGTGCTGCGTTTGAATTCGTAACGCATCTCGCCTGAATCCTCATCATCCGCAATGATTAGGCATTGGTACAGATGGTTTGCGCCATCAAAGATATCTACAAGTCCTCGCAATTGCGGTGTGGTTTCCGCCTCGACAGTGAACCCATTCTTCCACAATCTCAGTATTTTAAAGCTATTGTTGTCGAATTCGACACGTAAGCGGCTGGTCTTCTTTAGGGCCGCGATTCGCGCCGCACCCAATTCAGCGCGTATTTCCTTTGAAACATAGGTACTCATACCAAATCTTCCCTCGCAATATCTTCTATTGTGCGGCAGGATTTGTAAAAATCCAATGATGCCGCGCGTACAGAGCCGTTCGGATTCAATCTGTTGCGCGGCAATCCCACCTGGACCTGTGCACGAACGCAGGTCCGGTGCGCGTCCGCATGCATAGGAACGGGGCAGCCGTACCCCTATTTTCTTCGAAACGGAAAACGGAGGATACCCAATGGGTCTATTGGTCGATGGCGAATGGCACGACACCTGGTATGACACCAATTCTACCGGAGGCGCCTTCAAGCGAAGTGCGGCACAGTTTCGGAACTGGATTACGACAGATGGCCAGGCCGGTCCTTCTGGCAAAGCCGGATTTAAAGCCGCCCCCAATCGGTATCACCTATACGTCAGCTATGCCTGCCCATGGGCGCACCGAACATTGATCTTTCGCGAGTTGAAAGGGTTGAGCGATCTGATTTCCGTTTCCGTAGTGCACCCCGACATGCTGGAAAAAGGTTGGACGTTCGAAACTGACGATGCCGGTGCGACCGGGGATGCGCTCTATGGCCTTGACTACGCACACCAGATCTATGCCAAAGCCGATCCCAGCTATTCAGGCCGTGTCACCGTGCCGATTCTTTGGGACAAGGAACAGGAAACGATTGTTTCGAACGAAAGCTCCGAAATCATCCGCATGCTGAATTCGGCCTTCGACAAGATAACTGGCAACACGGACGACTACTGGCCCGAGGCCATGCGGGATGACATCGAAGAGGTCAATGCGCGCATCTATTCAAACATCAACAACGGTGTTTACAAAGCCGGTTTCGCCACCAGCCAAGCGGCCTACGATGCCGCTGTGGAGCCGCTGTTCGACACACTGGATTGGCTTGAGGATCGCCTGACTCATAACCGGTATCTGATGGGTGACCGCGTGACCGAGGCCGACTGGCGTCTGTTCACCACCCTGATCCGGTTCGACCCTGTCTATCACCTGCATTTCAAATGCAACAAACGGCGTTTGGTCGATTATCCCAACTTATGGGCCTATACCCGTGAGCTGTACCAATGGCCCGGCGTCGCTGCGACGGTAAATTTGGATCATATCGTGCGCCACTATCACTTTAGCCACGACACAATTAACCCTCACAGGATCATCCCTGTGAACCCCGAGCTGGACTACCTAGCCCCCCATGGGCGCGGTCAGCGACCCGCAGCGTAATGTTCGACCATTGCCGCCAGATCCTCTGGCGGCGTCGCACTTTGCACATATGCGCAGGCATTTGGGCTGTGGGCGAAAATCGAACCATCTGAGAAAAAAGTAGTGTTGGTTACGAAAATCACACGCGTCCCTGGTCGGCGGTAGCTGGCAAAATCGGCAACTGCCAACGCGCTGCCGGTTTCCAGAACAAGATCCAGCACGATGATATCAAAGTCGCGGCCATACAACGCGAGAATGGCGGCCTCCTGACCGTCGACAAGCGCCACATCTGCGCCGTGCCTTTCAAGATGCCTTTTCCAGACCTGACCCAGGTCGGGGTTACTTTCAACAATCAAAACATTCATTTTCAACAACCTCGGCACTTGCTAAAATGTTTGCGCCGACCCCCATAGATTGTGATCACGCTTATTCGTTAACAAAGTGTTAATGACGCTGATCGAAGACTTCGTTCACGCGGATTGGCTTGTGTAAGCGGCAAAAATCCGCTTGAAGCAGGCTGAAACAGGCGATTCCGGCGAGATACCCATGACCAGCCCTGACGAACATCTAAACCCGCGAGCCGTTCGCGATCATGGCGGCGGGCTGGACAGTGCCATCGCAGCCTATGGTGGCACCCGTTCGAACTGGCTGGATTTGTCCACGGGTATCAACCCACTCCCCTATGAGGTGTCTGGGCTGACCGCCTCGGACTGGACCGAACTGCCCGATCACGGTGCCTTTGCGCGTTTAACCGAGGCTGCACGCAGGTTCTGGTCGGTGCCGGAGAGTGCGGCAGTTCTGCCCGCACCCGGCGCGTCCGCCCTGATCGCCCGCATTCCGGCATTGGCCACCCGGGGTCACGTTCAGATCACGACCCCCACCTATAACGAACACGCCGCCGCTTTTGCGGCACAGGGCTGGACTGTCGCATCCGAGGGCCCAGCCGAAACCCGTGTGCTTGTGCATCCAAACAACCCAGATGGGCGCATCTGGCAGGCATCCGATGTGAGCGCCCCCTTAACCATCATTGACGAGAGCTTTTGCGATGTGCGCCCCGACATTTCGCTGACTCATCTTACCGCCAAGCCGGGGGTGATCGTTCTCAAGAGCTTTGGCAAATTCTGGGGGTTGGCCGGGTTGCGGTTGGGTTTTGCCATTGGCCAACCCGATCTGATCGCCCGGTTGAACGACCTGACCGGCCCATGGGCGGTGTCCGGCCCAGCGCTGCGGATCGGCGAGCGTGCCCTGCGCGATGTCGAATGGGCCGATGCCACGCGCCGCGACCTTTTACAAAGCGCGGACAGGCTGGACAAACTCGTCACCGCCAAGGGCGCCGAACTGATCGGTGGCACCGCGCTTTTCCGCCTGTATCAGGTCGATGACGCTGCGGCGTGGCAAAACCGGCTGGCCCGCGCCCAGATTTGGAGTCGCGTCTTCCCCTATTCCCAAACCTATCTGCGGCTGGGCCTGCCTCCTGCGAACAGTTGGGACAGATTGGAGGCCGCGCTGTGAGCACGGCCTTTCTGCTGGTCTGCGCCCTGTGTCTGGATGCAGCACTGGGCGAGCCGGGCTGGTTATGGTCACGGGTGCGACACCCTGCAGTGTTGATGGGCAACGCCATCGGCTGGTTGGATGCGCATCTGAACCAAGGGGCACAGCGGCATCTGAAAGGGGTTGCCGTGGTCGTGCTGCTGGTTTTCGGCGCGTTGATCCTCGGGCGTGTGTTGGCGCTGCTGGGTCCGGTGGTCGAAATCCTCGTTTGCGCCATCTTGGTGGCGCAGAAGTCTCTGGTCTCGCACGTGTGGGATGTGGGCGACGGGCTGCGCACCTCGCTGGACGAAGGCCGCGCCAAGGTGGCGATGATCGTCTCACGCGATACCCGCGACATGACCGAGGCACAGGTCGCCCGCTCTGCAATCGAAAGCGCCGCGGAAAATCTGAGCGACGGGGTCATTGCCCCTGCTTTCTGGTTTCTGGTTGCCGGGCTGCCGGGATTGCTGATCTACAAGGCCGTCAACACTGCAGACAGCATGATCGGTTATCGCACCGAGAAATACCACGATTTCGGTTGGGCCGCTGCCCGCCTGGACGATGTACTGAACCTGGTACCTGCCCGTCTAACCAGTGTGATGATCGTGGCCCTATCCGGCCAATGGGTGCGCTGGTCTGAGATTGTCGCGGACGCGCGCCGCCATATCTCTCCCAACGCAGGCTGGCCCGAGGCCGCAATGGCCCGCGCCCTGAACGTGGCCCTCGCCGGGCCGCGCAGCTATGATGGGCAGATGCGTGATCTGGCCTGGGTGAACGGCGATGCGCCGCGCAACATCGGCGCGCCGGAGGTTTTCCGCGCATGTGATATACTATGGAAGGTTTGGGGGCTTGCGTTGGGCGTCCTGTCGGTGTGGGTTGGGTTCAGCTTTATCTTCTGACGGACCCGCTCATGCGTTTTCTCTCTGGCCTTGTCGCCGCCGCCCTTTTCGCCTCGCCCGCTTTTGCCCAATGCGGTGGCGGGTTCAATTCCTTTGTGAAGGGGCTCAAGGCCGAGGCAGTTCAGCAGGGGTTCGACAAGTCCACCGTGAACAGCTTTTTCAAGGGCGTTCAGCAAGATCAGGCGGTACTCAAGGCCGACCGGGCGCAGGGCGTGTTTCAGAAACCCTTCATCGACTTTTCCCGCCACTTGATTTCACAAAACCGAATTGATCGCGGTCAGGCCATGTCGCGCAAATACGACGCGGTGTTTGACCGGATTGAGCGGGAGTACGGCGTCTCGCGCGGCGTTCTCTTGGCTTTTTGGGCTTTTGAGACCGATTACGGCGCGTTTCAGGGCGATTTCAATACCCGTAACGCGCTGGTGACTCTGGCCCATGATTGCCGCCGTCCCGAGTTATTCCGGCCTCAGATATTTGCGGCCATCGAATTGTACAGCCAAGGGAATTTCGACCCCGCCCGAACCACCGGAGCTTGGGCCGGAGAGATTGGAATGGTGCAAATGCTGCCCCGTGACATACTCGAGAACGGGGTCGACGGTGATGGCGATGGCAAGGTGTCTCTAAAAACATCGGCCCCGGATGCATTGATGTCGGGGGCCAAGATGCTGTCGCATCTGGGATGGCAACCTGGCCAACCCTGGCTGCAAGAGGTCACAGTCCCCGCACAGATGGATTGGTCGCTGTCCGGCCCCGGCAAACCACGCCCGGTGTCCGACTGGCAAGCGATGGGCGTGCAGGCCCGCAGCGGATCACTGGCCAACCTGCCCGCCTCGCTGATCCTACCGCAGGGGCGCAACGGCCCTGCCTTTCTGGCCTATCCCAATTTCGACGTCTATTTCGAATGGAACCAGAGCTTTGTCTACGTCCTGACCGCCGCCTATTTCGGGACACGGCTGGAAGGTGCGCAGATATATAATGCGGGCAATCCGGCGCAGGGCTTGTCTGGGGCGCAGATGAAGCAACTGCAGGGTAAGCTGCAGGCGCGCGGGTACGACGTGGGCAAGATCGACGGTATTTTAGGAGCTGGAACGCGGGCCGCTGTGCAGGCCGAGCAACAACGGTTGGGGCTGCCTGCGGATGCGTGGCCGACGGCAGAGTTGTTGGGGCGGTTGTGACGAGACGTCGGCTTTGAGCCCATGTGATCAGTACGGAGTGATCTACGAATGTCTGCTTTTGTGACGGGCGTGCGCCATTGTTTATCTAACTTGTCAAATCAATCCCGCACCCTAGCAGGTTGGGGTTATTCTCAAGGATGCCTGATGATGGCGAGTCAGCGTAGTCTTCAATACTTTGATCATTTGTGATGTCGATACAGATGATCACTTCTAGCATTCGCTTTGCAATCGCAGCAAACTTTGGGCCGTACTCCAACACGGTACCGGGGTGGTGTCGGCGGCCATTTAGAACTATGTTTGTTGCATAGGGGTAGACGACGATGACGCTACAGATATCCAACTGCCCGGCCTGAGAGTTCTCCCGCGCAAGAGAACATTTGAAACCGTGAGCAATCTCGCTATCCTTTGGGACAAAAAGCAAAGAGCGAAACCCGTTAGAGTATGTGTCGTATCCTTCTACTTGCAAGATTGGGTCAAGAGTTGCATCGTAGAAGCAGGTTTTGCAGTCCAAGGTTGGATCAGGGGCCAACTCCATTTGAGATGCAAGATACCGAGCCCCGGTGAGACTCGAGTCTTGGGTACGTCGAAGAACGAAGTCTTGGTACTTCAATACTGGGTCATTATCTAAAAATTCTCTTAGCCAAATCGATGAGCGGACCATAAACGAAACGCGGTAATCATGAGTCGCTTTCGGCCACTCGTGAAGATCACCCATCCAAAACATGCGCCTATTCACGTGCATCACACCGCCTTCGAACTTGTTTTGAAGAACTTGCTCTTCTTGCAGAAAGGCCGCGTATCCTGCTTCGTCAGCGCGCGCGGGTTCTGATGCGATTAGTGATATGACAATCAGGAAAAACCTCATGATGCGTATTTCCGTAACCAATACAAAACTTTAATAGTAGCGAATGCAGCCAATTTTATGGCGAAATTTAACATACCAGGCATTGGAGCACTTGCAACGTACGTCCGCTTTGTCCGCTAAGCAGTCGTTCATGCCGAATGCACCGAATGACCGCACCGAGCCCAAAGTGGCATTAAAAAGAGGTCACCTTGCTACCGGCTTGCTCCAATAAGTGACAAGTTCCATGCTGGTTCGAGTCGATGTCCCAATGGACGTCAGCAGTTAAATGGCTCATCCGTGTGTCATGTCGGCTTCTAGTAAAGGAGGCAAGAAAGAAAGAGTGCTCGCCAGGGTTGTGCAATTCATAGTATTAGCACTGGCAGTGTCTCTGGCCGGAGCGATTTTGCTTGGATTTACCGGTAAGGTCTTTCCGCCGGGCGACTCGTTCGCGGTTGTTCGTCCGGTCTCTGCAGCTCTACTCGTGTTTCTTGCCGCTGCGCTTTGGGTTCTGAATTTCCGGCGTTTCTCTCTTGTGTCCTTGGTGCTCGCAAGTGTTGCCATTACCTCCATTGCACCGGATTTCTTGCGCGCAGAGGAGAATTGCGAAAGCCACTGCATTACACTTTATCAAAAGAATTTACACTCAAAGGCTTGGCCGCGATATCAGCTTGCCGACGATATTGTCTCTTCGACTGCCCAGGTGGTGACCCTTCAAGAAGTATCCGATCACAATCGCCAATACATGGCCAAACTGTTCGATCATTACGCTTTCTCCATATCCTGTGAGTTCAGGCCCAAACAAGAGGTGGCTATCCTGACGTCGTTGGCCACAGTCCCCGGATCAGAGTTCTGCTTTCCGGTTGAGGGAATTGCCGGCGTTAAAGTCGTACTTCCAGACAATCGTCTGGTCTGGTTCATGTCGGTACACCTAGAATGGCCCTTTCCTTACGGGCAGTTCAACCAAAGCCGCAATGTTTCGGAGAGGATCAAAAAGCTGGATGGTCCAGTTGTTATTTCCGGTGACTTCAACATGGTTCCCTGGGGTGCAAGCGTTCAGAGGATAAGAAAGGCTGCCGGTAATGAATTTTTGGGAAGGGCCCGAAGCTCGTATTCGCCTGGAATTTGGCTACTACCACTGCCGATTGACAATGTTATCGTGCCAAAAGGTGCTATAGGCTCAATTGAGATGCGCCCAAAGTTGGGTTCCGATCACCTTGGCGTTTTAGCCAGAGTGGAACTCCGCTGAGCGAAGAGTTTCTTTCGTCCGTAAAGCAGTCGTTCATGCCGAATGTACCGAATGACCGCACCGTGCCAATTTCGCCAAATGCTGCTGATCGTTTCTGAAACCATAGGCATCCCTCTGATTTCTTGAAGAATGCGGTCGGTAGTCGACGCAACCAAGCTTTTGTATGGTCGAGAAAGACGGATACCGCGACTTCGTTCCATGACAAGTATTATCTCCCCGATGAGCCCGGATATTATGAACACACCTGGTATGATCGTGGCGAAAAACGTTTCGATACCGCTCGTCTGCATGGTACGCGGCTTGGTGTCCAAATCTGTACTGAAATGTGTTCTTCGAATGGGCGCGACACTATGCTGCTTCGCGGGTGGATTTGCTGTGCGTTCCGCGTGCCACGCCTCATGGTTCAGTTGAAAAGTGGCTGGCAGGTGGGCAATCGGCGGCTGTTTGTTCAGGCGCGTACTGTCTTTCTTCAAATCTATGGGCACCTAAAGGCAACGGCCCCGATCTTGGTGGTTTGGCCTGGATCATCGCCCCTGAGGGAAACGTCTTGGCGACGACTGACACAGACGATCCCTTCGCTACCGCCGAAATCGACTTGGACTTCGCCAAAACGAGCAAGGCGACCTATCCACGATACGTACCGGAGTGAATGCAGAGATAGGTGATCGGAACAGGATCGGCTGCTTTAGTCCGCACACCAGCCATTCATAGAAAACACTAGCAACGCATGTTCGCCCTCACTCCGGTCGCACCGGATACCGATCCCCTTTCTCATCAATCAGAATCAGCCTCTCGCCGTTGCGCACATACAGGTCGCAGCGACTGAAACCGTTGCGGTAGGCAATGCAGACACTGCCGTCTTCCGCAATGGAATAGGTGCCATAAGCAGCATCTCCACTGGCATAGGTATAGGAATACGCCCCTCCGGCTGAGAACTTGGCCTGACCGTCATCGTAGAAGGTCAGTGTTCGGCCCGCCAATGCATCCAATTGCTCGGCGGTCAGAGGAATGTCTCCGGGTTTGGTAGGCCACTCAGCGGCCAAAACCGGGCCTGTGGACAGAAAGGCAAGGATCAGAATTCGGGTCATGCTGCCAGCTTAACCCGTTGCACCCAAAGAAGGTCATAACGTTGAGGTGAGCGGTCAGGCGACCATCTGCTCGGCTTTCTTCAGATCGACCGAGACCAACTGACTGACACCTTGCTCCTGCATGGTCACACCGAAGAGCCGGTCCATCCGTGCCATTGTCACCGCGTGGTGGGTGATGATCAGAAAGCGGGTATCCGTTTGGCGGCACATCTCGTCCAGCAGATCGCAGAACCGTGTGACGTTGGCGTCGTCCAACGGCGCGTCGACCTCGTCCAGAACACAGATCGGGGCCGGGTTGGCAAGGAAAACACCAAAGATCAGCGCCGTGGCGGTCAGGGTCTGCTCACCCCCCGACAGCAGGCTGAGGGTCGACAGCTTCTTGCCCGGCGGCTGGCACATGATCTCAAGCCCTGCGTCCAGTGGATCGTCGCTTTCAACCATGACCAGATTGGCCTCGCCACCGCCGAACAGGTGCTTGAACAGCATGGCAAAATTCGAATTCACCTGTTCAAACGCGGTCAGCAGGCGCTCACGACCCTCACGGTTGAGGCTGGCGATGCCGCTGCGCAGGGCCTTGATCGCCTCTTCCAGATCGGACTTTTCTGAGTTCAGCGTGTCGAACTCTTCCTGAACTTCTTTGCTGTCTTCTTCAGCGCGCAGGTTTACCGCGCCCATCGCATCACGCTGGCGTTTGTGGCGGTTCACTTCGGCTTCCAATGCATCTGCTGCAGGCATCTGGTCCGGGTTTACATCCAATTGGTTCAGCAATTGGTTTGGGGTCAGTTGCTGATCCTCGGCAATGCGCTCTGCCGCTGCGGTGACACTCTCTTTGGCCGCATCACACCGCGCCTCAGCCGCAGCACGGGACTCTCGCGCCTCAGAAGCCATCCGTTCCGCTTCGCGCTCAGCCAGAACAACCTCGCGCTGCTGGGTTTCGGCCTCGGCCAACTTGTCGGCGGCCTCGGCGCGGCGGGCTTCAGCCGCTTCGATCAGTTCGTTCAGTTCCTCACGCGCCTCGGCAATCTCGGCGGGCGCAGCCATCGCCTCGGTCAGTTCCTCTTCGGAGCTTTCCTTGCGTTCGGCCAGTTCGGAAATCCGCTTCTCGGCGGTTTCCAGGCGGTGTTTCCAACCGCTTAGGTCCTTTGTCACCTCCTGCGACCGGCGCGTACGGGCATCGCCCTCCCGCCGCAACTCATCATGGGACGAGCGGTGGGTCAGCATGGTGATCCGAGCGGCTTCGACTGTTTGCTTGATGTCCTCGACCTGAGCACGGGCGCTGTCGAGGTCACCAAGACCGGTCAATGCGCCTTCGGCCTCACGCAGTTGCGCGCGGGCGGACATGGCATCTTCTTTGTGCCGGTCAACTGCAAGGCTAAGCGTTTCCAGCTTGCCCTGCGCAAGATTGCGATCCGCCTCGGCCCGGCTGAGCAAACGCGCGGTTTCTGCCATGCGCTGATCGGCGGCACGGCGGGCTTCGCGGGCACGGCGATCAGCCTCGGTGACATCGGCCAGTTGTTGCGACAGCGCCTCATGCGCAGCACGGGCACCTTCGGCCTGCGCCTCGGTGCGGGTGAGTTCCTGTTTCAGCGCCTCCAGCTTGTTCAGCTGTTCCAACCGCAGGGCCGCAGCGCTTGGTGCATCCTCGGCCCACGCGCGGAACCCGTCCCAGCGCCACAGATCACCGGACCGTGACACCAACCGCTGCCCCGGTTTCAAAGACGCCTGTAAACGAGCACCCTGATCCGCATCCACCAGCCCTATCTGAGCGATCCGGCGGCTCAGGCGATCGGGACCAGACACATGCAGCGCCAGCGGCTCAGCCCCTTCGGGCAACGGTTGATCGGCATCGTAACCAGCCACCTGCACCCAACCTGACGGCCCATCGCCTTCGACCAGCGGCGCGCGCAGATCATCGGCCAACGCCGCGCCCAACGCCTTTTCATAACCCGGCGCCACCCGCAGCAGGTCCAGCACCTGCCCTCCTTCGGCAGTGTCGCGTTCAACCAGCTTGGCCAGCGCCGTCGTCTCAGCCCGGATCGCGCCCAACTCGCCTTCGGCCTCGGAGCGTTGCGCGCGGGCCTCGGCCTCTCGCGCTTGAGTGTCATTGCGCAGCTCATCGGCAGCGGCCAGCGCCTCTTCGGCGGCCTCGGCTGCCTCGCGGGCTTCTTCTTCGCCTTCTTGCGCAGCTTCAAAAGCTTCACTGGCACGCGTCAACGCCGTTTTGGCGTCCGCAACGGCAGCACGAGCTTTTTCCTCTTCGCCCTCAGACCGGGCAAGCGTCTTGCGGCTGTCCTCGACCAAGCGTTGAGCGGATTGGTGTCGGGCGACAAGGCGCGCCATGTCCTCGGTTTCCTGCGACAGGTGCTCCTCGCGATCCTGCAGGACGGCAGCGGCATCATGGGCAATTTCCGCGGCCTCGGTCAGCTTGTCCTCATGGCCTTCGGCGGCCTTGGCCAGTTCCCGGGCTTCCCATTCCAGCCGCTCAATCATCTGGCCCGCATCGCGGTTCAGGCCAGTTTCGCGTTCGATATCATTGCCCAGCTGCTGAATGCGGTTGGTCAGGGTTTCGATGGTCTGACGAGCGCGAGTTTCCTGATCCGCCAGCGCATCACGCTGCACCTGCTGGCGCTGCAAGACGGCGGCGGCAATGGCCTCCTCTTCGCGCAGGGGTGGCAGGGTTTCTTCGATCTCAGACCGCTTGGCGGCAGCGGCGCGGGCGTCGGCCTCGGCGCGGGAGGCTTCGGTGATCCGTTCACGCAGCTTGTCCTCGGCTTGCTGGCGGGCCTCGTCCGCCTCTTTCCAGCGACGGTACAGCAGCATCCCTTCGGCCTGACGCAGTTGTTCTCCGATTTCGCGATAGCGAGCAGCCTGCCGTGCCTGACGGGCAAGTTGCGCCAGTTGCGTGCCCAGCTGTTCCAGTACGTCATCGACGCGGGTCAGATTGGCCTCGGTGCCTTTTAGCTTCAGCTCTGCCTCGTGCCGACGCTGATAAAGGCCCGAGATCCCGGCGGCCTCTTCCAGAATGCGGCGGCGGGCGCGGGGTTTAGCGTTGATCAGCTCGGCAATCCGGTTCTGCCCAACCAGCGCCGGTGAATGCGCACCGGTCGAGGCGTCGGCGAACAGCATCTGCACATCACGCGCCCGCACGTCCTTGCCGTTGGTCTTATAGGCACTGCCCACATCGCGCGTGATCCGTCGGATGATTTCCAGCTGGTCGCTGTCATTAAACCCCGAAGGCGCCAGCCGTTCCGAGTTATCCATGGTCAGGACAACTTCGGCAAAGTTACGGGCCGGACGTGTGGCCGCTCCGGCGAAAATCACATCCTCCATGGCACCACCACGCATGGATTTGGGTCGGTTTTCCCCCATCACCCAGCGCAAAGCTTCCAGAAGGTTGGACTTACCGCAGCCATTCGGACCCACCACGCCGGTCAGACCGTCAGCGATGATCAGATCGGTCGGATCAACAAAGCTTTTAAAGCCCGTCAGTTTGAGTTTGCTGAAACGCAAAGGCAATGAGTCCCGTGATTCCTATATCTGAAAGTCTGCGCAACAGATTGGGGCTGAGTCAACGGAGTTACGCAGGATATGGGATAACACCCCGACTTATCCACAATATCTTGCCGAAATGCGCAGGAAAACGCGTAAATCAGTAAGGCGTGCACTCAAAAACCTGATAGCCCGAGTTCTTTCCCACATTCTCATAGATGCCATAGTCGACGCATTCATAGTTCGGGGTCGAGATTGCGGTCAGCAGCAGCCTTTCCCCGGCTTCGCGATCACATGCTAATACACCGACCGTCACTGCCGCATCGCCAAGAACATCTAGGATGGGACAGCGGGAAACCTGCGCCATGGCCAGCCCGGCCCGATCGCGGATCGGGCCCAACCGTGGGGCGTATTGCATGTTGACCCGCACCGCCTCGGCCAGTTCCCCGCGCACGCGCACATCAAAGACACTACCGTTCACGGCAACACGGGTGGCGGGTGCATCTCGAAAATAAGGGGTGCCCGCCGAACATGCGGCCAGCAACAGGAGGGACAGATACCGGATCATGTGCCCAGCATTGGCGCAATTTGGTTAACAGATCCTTTCCATTGCTCAGGCGCGCAAAACGTCTCCCAAACGGCGAATACCCTCGGGGATCGTGGCCTCGTCTGAATTCGAAAAGCTCAACCGGATTGTGTTGGCGCCAGAGCCATCGGGAAAGAAGGCCTGACCGGGTACAAACGCCACTTTGACCGTCTCAAGCGCGCGTTCCAGCAAATCAGCCCCGCTCATACCTTTTGGCAGTGTCACCCAGATGAACATGCCACCCTCGGGCTTGGTCCATTCCACGCCTTCAGGCATATGGTCTTTGAGCGCGCTCAGCATGGCATCACGGCGCGCACCGTAGACTTGGCGCAGCATGGGAATATGCGTGTCAAAACAAGCCCGCGCAACATGATCAATGGCCATTTGGTTGATCGTGGCAGAATGCAGATCGGCGGCCTGCTTCATCAACACCAATTGCGAGATTACCGGCTTCGCCGCCACAACCCAACCGACCCGAAGGCCTGGCGAAAGGGTTTTCGAGAAAGTGCCGCAATAGATGGTCCGGCACTTTTCGATTGAGCCCTTGCGGGCCAGTTCCAGGGCCAGAACCGGCGGGATCGGTGCCCCGTCATAACGCAGGGCCTGATAGGCGCCGTCTTCGATGACTGCACAGTTGAGATTCTCGGCCAAGTCCAGCAAGGCTTCCCGACCACGCAGGTCAACGGTTTCACCCGTCGGGTTCGCGAAATCCGGCGACAGATAAGCGAATTTGACGGCCCCATCACCGGCCGCGGCCTGATATTCAGCCACCCCTCTGTTACCATTGACAGAGAGCCTGTCAAAACGTGGTTCATACGCGTTGAAGGCCGCAAGCGCGCCCAGATAAGTCGGCCAGCCAACCAGCGCCGTGTCGCCTGGAGACAGGTACAGCTTGCCCAGATAGTCCAGCGCCTGTTGCGAGCCCGACGTGATCAGGATGTTATCCAACCCGCAGTCTATACCGATCTGGCGCATGTGATCGACCAGCCACTCGCGCAGCGACACGTATCCTTCGCTGACCGAATATTGCAGCGCTTGCGCCTGACT
This sequence comes from Ruegeria sp. BC1, assembly GCF_056539305.1. Taxonomy (NCBI): domain Bacteria; kingdom Pseudomonadati; phylum Pseudomonadota; class Alphaproteobacteria; order Rhodobacterales; family Roseobacteraceae; genus Ruegeria; species Ruegeria sp. BC1. Next base: position 214,384 of record NZ_JBQFUT010000007.1, on the reverse strand, counting down.
GTCCGGCCCCAAAGCACTCTGAAACGCCGCTGCAAACCCATCTGCAGGAAACAAGGCCGGATCGGGAATACCGCCCGCAAAGGAAATGATCCCCGGCTGGTCCAGCAGCTTGAGCAATTCGCGTATCTCGGACGCCTTCATCCGCGACGTCCGCGTGGCAAACAGGTCTTTCGTCGACATGAGTCTCCTCCCCTCTCACAGCCGGCAGACTAGGTATCGCGGCATTAAAGTCAATAGTTCTGACCTATTAATTCAACACACCGGTACCGCTTTCTTGAAACAACCCGGATTACGTGGTCATATGATTTGACCAATTTTGGAAATACCCGCATGCCCTTTCAGAAAATTCAGACCGAAAAGCTCTCAATATCCGTCGTGAAACAGATCGAGCTATTGATTCTGCGCGGCATCTTGCGCCCCGGAGAGCGCCTTCCGGCTGAACGCGAACTGTCCGAACGGCTAGGCGTATCGCGCCCGTCGCTGCGCGACGCCATATCGGACCTGCAACAGCAAGGGCTTCTAACGGCCAAAGCCGGATCGGGCATATATGTAGCCGAGGTTCTTGGCTCGGCCTTTTCCCCTGCGCTTGTGCGCTTGTTTGGCAGCTATGACGAGGCGGTGTTCGACTACCTCTCGTTCCGCCGCGATATGGAAGGGTTGGCCGCCGAACGCGCCGCGCGACTGGGATCGGACAGCGATCTGAAGGTCGTTCAGGCAATATTCGACAAGATGAAGGCGGCCCATGCACGCAATGCGCCCGATGACGAATCCCGACTGGACGCCCAGTTCCATATGGCCATCATCGAAGCCAGCCACAACGTGGTGATGCTGCACATGATGCGATCGATGTATGACCTGCTACAGCAAGGCGTATTCTACAACCGGCAAATGATGTTTCAGCAACACACGACCCGGGATGCCATTCTGGACCAGCACAGCGCTGTCAATACCGCCCTTCAGGCGCGCGACCCCGAGGGGGCACGGAACGCAATCCACCAACATCTGGACTTTGTACAGCGTTGCATGGAGGACCATCAGAAAGCCCTTCGCAATGAGGCTGTCGCGCAGCAGCGGTTGAAGCACGAGACTGGAGAGGCCTAATGTTCATCGGGCATCTACCAAGTGCTTATTTGATCTTCCGAGCAACAGCGCCCAACTTGAGCAAGCTTGCCTTCACGGCTGCAATGATCGGGGCTGTTGCACCGGATATCGACATGCTGTGGTTCTATCTGGTTGATGATCGCGGACACCATCATCACTCTTATCTGACACATCGCCCGATCATCTGGGTGGGCTTTCTTCTAGTCGGCCTTCTGATCCGGCGATGGCTTGAGCAGACCGGCACCTTCCTGACCTTCTTTGGTGCTGGCGGGGTGGTTCACATGCTGCTGGATTCGATCGCAGGTGAGGTTGCATGGTTGTGGCCCTTTTCGGACGCGACACGTCCTTTGGTCTCGGTGCAGGCGACTCATTCACATTGGGTTTTTTCATTTCTCAGTCACTGGACTTTCAAGGTTGAGATTTTGATCACAGTGATTGCCCTACTCGTTTGGGTCATGACCTGGCGCAAATCAAAGAAAAATATCTAGAGTCGCAAACAAAAAAACCCGAGAGTCCTAGACCCTCGGGTTTTTCTTAAGTCATTTGATCAGTACGATCAGTGCAGCTTGTCGCCAACATCTGCGATCGCAGCGTCGATCAGCTTGTTTGCCTGGGTCGCAGTCATCTGCTTGGCCAGAACCGCATTGGCTGCTGAAACAGCTACGGTGATGGCCTGATCGCGAACCTCTTTGACAGCCGAAGCTTCAGCCGATGCGATCTGATCCTGCGCCGCGGCCAGACGGCGGGCTATGGATTTCTCCAGATCAGCCTTGGCCTGTTCAGCTGCAAGCACGGCGTCGTCCTTCGCTGCGGCCACGATTGCGTCCGCCTGCGTCTGAACTTCACGCTGCTTGCGCTCGTAAGAGGCCAGCAGGCTGCGGGCTTCTTCGTGCAGGGCGCGAGCTTCGTCCAACTCGGACTTGATGCCTTCGGCACGGTTGTCCAGGGCCCCGCCGATCATACCGGGGACCTTAAAGTAGAACAGGACCGCAATGAAGACGATGAAGCCCAGCAGAACGACAAAGTCGGTGTTGCCAAGCGAGAAAAACGGACCGCTTGCGGCGAATGCCGGGCTGGCTGCACCGACGGTCAGGATAAGGGCAAGAGTGTTCCGCATGTCACTTATCCTTTCATCTGCGTGTCAACGGCACCGTCGATGGCTTTGGCATCCGCCTCGCCGCCCAGTGCGGTAACCAGTTCAGCCGCCGTGTCCTTGGCAACCACTTGAATGCTTTCCAGCGCACCGGCACGGATTTCGGCAATTGCCTTTTCCGATTCAGCCGCCTTTGCAGCGATTTCCGCGTCCGCCTTTGCAATCGCGTCATCCAAGTCAGACTGGATTTCAGCACGGGCTTCGGCAGCGATCCGCTGCGCTTCGGCACGGGCATCGGCCAGCGCCTTGTTATAGGCCTCTTCAGCCTCGACCGCTTTGGCCTTCAGATCTTCGGCCGCAGCCAGGTCATTTGTAATGGTCCCCTGACGTTCAGCCAGGATTGCCGCGATGCGCGGCAGTGCCACGCGAGACAGGACCAGAAAGATGACGACCAGCGTAATGACCAGCCAGAAAATCTGGTTGGGGAACCAATCGAAGCAGAGCTGCGGCATACCAATCGCCGACCCATGAGAGTCAACGCAGGTGCCTGCAATCTCTTCGTATACGGGTTCTGTCGCCATGATGTCCTCCGTCGGAACGTTGTCTTTACAACAGGTGGGCCGCTATGGCTTGGGCCCACCTGCGCGTAAGGATCAGGTTCCGCAGATTAGACGGCGAACATCAGCAGCAGCGAGACCAGGAATGCGAAGATGCCCAGCGCTTCTGCGAATGCGATACCGATGAACAGGGTTGCGGTCTGCGAAGCAGCCGCCGAAGGGTTGCGCAGGGCGCCGGCCAGGAAGTTGCCTGCAACGTTGCCCACCCCGATTGCGGCTGCGCCGGAACCGATTGCTGCCAGGCCTGCGCCGATGTGTGCGAGATCGCCTTCCATGATGTATCTCCTTACGAATTGGAAGTTTCGATGTTGGGGTATCAGACCTTAGTGCGAAGGATGCAGCGCATCTTTCAGATAAACACAGGTCAGAATGGTGAATACGTAGGCCTGGATAAAGGCCACCAGGACCTCGAGGCCGTACATTGCAGTGATCGCCAGTACGGACACGGGCGAGATCACGGCGACCGCAGCGAAGCCTGCGAAAACCTTGATAACCGCGTGGCCAGCCATGACGTTACCGGCAAGACGAATGGAATGGCTGACGGGGCGCACGAAGTACGAGATCAGCTCGATGATCGCGAGGATCGGACGCAGCGCCAGAGGCGCGCTGGAGACCCAGAACAGACCCAGGAATGCTGCTCCGTTCTTGACAAAACCCAGAATGGTCACGGTCAGGAACACGGCCAGCGCCAGCGGGATGGTAACCGCGAAGTGCGACGTGGTGGTGAACGAGGTCGGGATCAGGCCCAGGAAGTTCGCGCTGACGATGAACATGAAAAGGGTCATGACATAGGGGAAGAACTTGACGCCTTCCTTGCCGCAGATGTCTTCCAGCATCTTGTAGATGAAGCCGTAGGTCAGTTCCGCGATCGACTGCATCCGGCTAGGCACGATTGCGCGCTTGGACGTGGGCAGAACCAGCAGAGCAGCCACAGCCAGTACCGCGAAGAACAGCCACAAGGTCACGTTGGTGACCGTGAACATGCCGACCGCCCCGTCGCCAAACAGCGGCTTAACGATGAACTGGTCCATCGGGTGGAATACCAGGCTGCTGCCTTCTGCTGCGGTGGTCTCAGTTGCCACGTTCAGTCCCTCTCGTCCTTATCGGCCGCGTTTGCCGCCGTTTGTTTCTCTTGAACCTCTTTGGCGCTGCGGAGCATAACTTTCACTCCGGCGACAAGGCCCAGCAATGTAAACAGCACCAGAAAGATCGGGATCGTCCCGAGCAGGCTGTCCAGCCCGTATCCGATGCCAAATCCGATCCCCAGACCGGATACCATTTCGATGACCATCCTCCAGGCAAGCTCGCCCCCGGACACGTCAGCATCTGCACGAGGTTTCGGCTGTTTCGCCTTTTTCGCCGCCTCGATCTTGGCCTCAAGCTGCGCCATACGCTGCTTTTGGTCATCATCGGTCACGGGCGTTATCCTCGCTCAGTCTTGAGTAGGGTGCTAAGGGGCAAGGCGCACAGAGTCAACGGGGTTGAGGTCGCACTTAGGTCGCCGCTAAGCCCCAGATTTTTATGCTAAAAATCTGGGACGTCCGGAGACGCGGCGATTTGCTTTGGTGACGGATCAGGCCAATGAGCCTAAATCCGTATATTCAACCATTTGGTTGATCTTTGTTACCCCTGTCTGCTTGCCAGCGCCTGATGATGCGCCCATCGATCAGCAGCAGGCCCGCAAAAATAGCCGCCATGCCGATCAGATGTTCCGGCAAAAGTGCCTCACCCAGAACCGATGTTCCCAGCACCAGCGCCGAGACCGGGGCGATCAGGGTGACGGTTGAGATATTGGTTGGTCCGACCTTTGGCAGCAGCCAGTAAAACGCGATGAACGCCGCCGAGGTCAGGACAAATCCAATCATCAGAAGTGAGGCCCAGGTCTCGGCCCGGGTGATATGAGGCAGCCCGTCCTGCCACAACGCCAGCGGCGCAATCGCCAGCGTCGCGCCCGTCAGGGCCAGCGCCACCAGAACAACGGGCTGCATATCCCGGAACGCACGGGCGAAATTGACCGAGAAGGCATAGCAGACCGGGGCGAGAATGATGAGCAGAACAGCCCAGAACTCGGACTTTGCGCCCGATTGCAACAGCGGCAGGGACAGCACGACGATACCGGTGAAACCGCAGATCACGCCGAGTGATTTGAGCAACGTAGCCCGCTCGCCCCTGGGACAGAAATGCGAGACGATGACGGCAAAGGCTGGCGTTGTGGCATTCACAATCCCGGCGACACCCGCGCCTATATGCTGCTGGCCCAGCGCATAAAACGCAAATGGCGCTGCGTAGCTGAGCGCGCCAAAGCCTAACAGCCCCGCGGCACGCCCAAACGTCAACTGGACCGGCAAACGTCGGCCCAGCACATAGATCCAGCACCCGAGCGCCCCGAAGCCAACGCGCCCCATCGAGACCGAAAATGGCCCGAGTTCCCGCAGCAAAACTGCGTTGAACATGAAAGACATGCCCCAACCGATGCCGAGGATGCAGATAACCATCCAGTATTTCAACGGCATCGCCACGCCCCCTTTCTAGTTCCGGCGCAGCATGGCGTGGGTGCGGAAATTGTCAAACCGGTTCCTGCGTATTAGGAAAGAGCCATGTCCAACGCCCTCGACACCGTATTTGCAGCCCTTGCCGACCCCACCCGCCGCACCATCCTTGCTATGCTGCTGGAAGATGACATGGCCGTCACAGACGTGGCCGAGCCGTTCGAGATGTCGCTGGCTGCAATCTCAAAACATCTGGTGATCCTGACCAAGGCCGGATTGATCAGTCAGGAAAAACGGGGCCGGGTGAAATGGTGCAAACTGGAACCCGACGCGTTGCGCGCCGCCTCAGTCTGGATGCAGGGGTTCGGACAGTTCGAACCGGTCAATCTGGATGCCTTCGAACGGTTTCTCGAGATCGAACTGCCCGCCACGAAAGAATAACGACTCACCGGACTACAAAGACCGAAACGCCGGCGTGTTTCGCCAGATAGCCGGCGTGGCTTGAAAAGATGTAGTCCATGATCCTCGGCGCGTGTGTTCCGACAACAATCAGGTCGGCACCGATTTCATCGGCTGCGCGCGTCAGGTCTCCGTCCACCTCAGCGGCGACATCGACCGAGTGGATATTGCGAAACGCCACGTCGGCTCCGCTTTCCTCGGCCAATTGATTTACAAAGACGCTGAGCTCTTCGTTCGCGGCTTCGTAGGTTTGGGCGACGTCGCCCGGCTGGGTGCCTGTTACACTGACGACAGTAATTTTGGCCCCCTGCCACTGCGCGACTTGAGCGGCGACATCGGCGGCTTTGCGAACCTCGGGCGGCAGATGCAGATCGACGGGGAACATGATGTGGTTGAACATAGAAATCTCCTCCTCGGCGAAAGCATAGAGAAAATCGCATATGTCAACTTTGATCTACCTCAATGGTCAGAACCATCCAGTTTCGCCGCCGAAGAAGTCGCGCGAACCTGATCCTCTGGCTTTAGCAACATCAAAAGCGCGATACATGTCAGAACCACCCCAACAAAAACAAGCGCGACCGGAGCGCCGTTGCCCAGCGCGATCTCCCACAGGATCACCCAGCTGGGGATCAGGTAGGTGTAAGCCATCACCTTGGCCGAAGGCAGGTGCAGGGTGGAATACTGCACCAATACAAAACTGGCCGCAGTCGCAAAGACGGAAACATACAGCACCACCACCCAGACGATCAAAGGCAGCGCCATCCAATTGGTCGCAAGTATGTCGGACCAGCCATACACCAAAAGCAACACGCTTCCGGCCACCAGCGTCCCAAAGGCAAACACCACCGCCGGTTCCCCACGGTTCAGCTTGCGCACCATGGGCGTATAAATGGCATGGGCCACGCAACCCCAGAAATAGATGATTTCACCACGGTCCAGCTCAAAGGCCAGAAACGCCTGCCAATTGGCCCGGAAAATGACCCAGAGCGCACCAATTGCCCCAACGGTAAGCGCCAAAGCCATCCGGGGCGTCGTGACCTGACGCAGCAAGACCCATCCCGCCACAGCGGACAGTACAGGGGTCAATGTGAACACAGCGGCGGTACTGACGGGTGGTGCAGTTTTCAGCCCATGAAACATCAGCACAAAATAGCTGGCGAACAGCCCGCCCAATACCAGATAACGCCACGGGGCTTGCGCCGCGCTGCGCGGCAGGCCAGTGGTCACTTTCGCTGCGATGCCGATCAGCACCGAAGCGATTAGAAAGCGCAAGACCGTGATGGCTTCGGGCGCGATTAGATTTGCGACAACCGAACCCAGTGAAAAGCTGCCCGCCACCAGCGCCGAAAACGTCAGCATAGCCAGGTGACCACGGGCCTGCTGACTCAAGGCAACCAACCTTTGGCCTGATCCTTTAGGAATGTCAGAAACGCCTGAACTTTGGTCGTACGGTGCAGATCGACATGCGTGACAAGCCACAGGTTCCCGAACCATTCCGGCAGAGGGTCTATGACCTCGATCAGGTTGGGCGCGCGGGTGGCTTCCCACCGGGCCATCGCGCCAATCCCGGCACCAGCCAGCACCGCCTCACGGATGCAAAAGTTGTTGGTGCAGCGAAAGGTGATGTTTTCGGCAGGCACTGTCGCGCGCAGCCAGCGCGCGAACGGGGCACGGCTGCTTTCGTCATCGGCACTGACGAAACTATGATTAACAAAGTCTTCAACCCCTGAGGGCTTCCCATTGCGTTCCACATAGTCCGCACTTGCATACAGGCCGACTTCTTGAGTGATGAAAGGTTGTACCACATTGTCCGGTTGGTCTGGGGCTGAACCCGCCCGGATGGCCACATGCGCCTCGCCATACTCCAGGCGGAATAGACGATCACCGGTCAGATAGCGCACGATCAATCCCGGATGCGCCTTTTGAAACTCGCTGAGCACGGGCACGACCAGAGGGGCCAGCGAGGACAACGAAGTGACCACCAATTCGCCCGAGACATCGTCGCCTCGGCCCTTCATCCGCCCGACCAATTGATTGAACTGATCCTCCGTCGCCTGCGCCACGCGCAGCAGATCTTCCCCGGCTTCGGTTGGCGTATAGCCCCGCGCGTGGCGCTGGAACAGTTTGACCGCCAATCGCGCCTCGATCGCATCTATGTGGCGGATAACGGTGGCATGGTGTACGCCCAGCACCTCGGCCGCGCCGCTGACCGTTCCCATACGTGCGACCTGATAGGCCGTTCTGACTTCATCCCAGTTGTCCATTGAATCTTTTCCAGTGTGCAAATTTTAACACCTGATGTTAACTTATCAGAGTTTTGTTCATGCAAGCAACGCTCATATTGGAGCCAGACGCGAATTCACACCTGTTAGGACACACAACATGACCAAGACAATCCTGCACATCGACGCCTCTGCCCGCCGCGAAGGGTCCGCTTCCCGTGACCTGTCGGACCGTATCGTCAAGCACCTGAAGGCCGGGCGCATCATCCGCCGCGACCTGGCCAGCCCCCTGCCGTTGCTGACCGAAGATTGGATCAACGCCAACTTCACCCCTACTGACCAGCGCGACGCAGTGCAGCGTGACCATCTGGCGCTTTCGGATGAGTTGGTGGAAGAGCTTAAACAAGCCGATACAATCGTCATCGGGCTTCCAATCTACAACTTCTCGGTGCCCGCAGTATTCAAGGCCTGGATCGACCTGGTGGCCCGCGCGGGATTGACGTTTGCCTATTCCGAAAACGGCCCCGAGGGTCTGCTGGAGGGCAAGCGCGCGATCCTTGCTGTCGCCTCGGGCGGCACCACCGTCGGATCCGAGATCGATTTCGCCACCGGATATGCCCGCCACGTTCTGGGTTTCATTGGCATCCGCGAGGTCGAGATCATCGCCGCCGACCAACTGGCGCTGAACCCCGAGGAAACGCTGGCTTCTGCTCAGGCCGCCGTGACCGAACTGGCCGCCTGACCCCAACACCGAAACCGGGCGCCACATGGGCGCCCGCATTTCATCTTTTTTGGAACACTCCCGCCGGAGGCACGCGCCTCATGGCGCATATACTACGGTAGCCAGTTCACCTCGCATTCTATCCGGTCGAAAAACGTCAGAAAATTGGGACGTGCGATCGCAACGGTCCGATCATTCACCAACGGGTGCATATAGATAACATCCGCCTGTTGCGCCGCGCCGTCCATGAAGAACCGCACATTGTTCTCAACCCCATTGATCATCGCCAGCGGGCTAACCGCGCCGGGGCGGATGCCGAGATTCTGCATAAGGCGATCTGCCGAGCCAAAGGACAGGTTGCCCGCGCCCAGTTCGGCACCCAGCGCCTTAAGGTCAAGCTCGCGGCTTTGTTCCAGCGTCACCAGATAGTTTCGCTTTTTCTTGTCACGTAGATACAGGTTCTTGAGCCGCAGCGCATTTTCGCCCGGCACCAAAAACTGATCCTCAACGCCCTTGGCGTCCTCGACCGTACGCAGCGGGATATGAGAGTGCAGCCGGTATGCCAGCCCCCAGTCATCCAACTGCGCCAACAGCACATCGGAACTGATAGGCAAAGTGTCCTGAAAGGCAGATGATGCGTCCATAGGAACCTCCTGTATGGCTCGCTCATCGCGTAACACAGAGGCAAATTCAAGGCACGACAGGTCAGGAATTCGGTGCTAGCGTGCCGCCATGAAAGTAACACGAAATACGCCAAGCCAGCTGATCCTCTCGGACACCCCGTGGTTCATCGGCATTACGCTGGTTTTCTTTATCCTCGCCTTCGTTGGCCCCGGCCTGTTCTTGATGAGCGAAGGCGGCGAAGCGATCCTGTTTGGTCTGATCTTCGCCCTGGGCGGCGGTGGGCTGGGATTTGGCGCATTCTGTGCCTTTGTACGTCGCGTGCAGGTCATATTGGATCGCAGCAAAAACAGCATCGTGATCCGGCGGCAATCAGTTTTCGGCTATGAGGCGGTGGAACATACGCTCTCAAACCTGTCCCATGCAGAAATCGAAAGTACAGTTTCGAGAAGCGATAAGGGGACGACGACCCTCTATCGACCTGTTCTCATACTGAACAAAGGCATGAGCGCAGGGCGGCATCCCATTGTAGAGGCATATTCCAGCGGCAGTGGCGCGCATCGGTTGGTCGATGAGGTCAATGACTGGCTTCCGACCCGCAAGGTTGACTCTGACAGCCAATCGGCCTAAAGCCCCCTCCAACATCCGGAAGCATGTGATCTTCCGGTCCCTTGAGTCGATCAGGGATCGCCCCCCACCAGCGAGTTTCGCCCGTGGGGGCGTTTGTGCATTTAACCGGCACATCCTATCTAGGAGGCGCCACCAGATAACCGGCTAAGGAGGCCGAAGGCATGTTTGAAAATCTATCCGAACGCCTCTCTGGCGTCTTTGACCGGCTGACCAAACAGGGCGCTCTGTCCGAGGAAGACGTCAAGACCGCCCTGCGTGAGGTTCGGGTTGCACTGCTCGAAGCCGACGTCTCGTTGCCGGTCGCGCGTGAGTTCGTCAAGAAAGTGCAGGATCAGGCCACCGGTCAAGCGGTGACCAAGTCGATTACCCCCGGTCAGCAGGTCGTCAAGATCGTGCATGACGCACTGGTCGATGTGCTGCGTGGCGAGGAAGACCCCGGCAAGCTCAAGATCGACAACCCGCCTGCCCCGATCCTGATGGTCGGCCTGCAGGGCTCGGGTAAGACGACCACAACCGGCAAGCTCGCCAAGCGCCTGAAAGAGAAAGAGGGCAAAAAGGTCCTGATGGCCTCGCTGGACGTTTACCGACCAGCGGCGATGGATCAGCTGGCAGTGTTGGGTACTCAGGTCGGCGTCGATACATTGCCAATCGTTCCCGGCCAGAAACCCGTCGATATCGCCAAACGCGCCAAGCAACAGGCGACGCTGGGTGGGTATGACGTCTACATGCTCGACACTGCCGGTCGTCTGCACATTGACGAAGTGCTGATGGATGAGGTTGAGCAGGTCCGCAATGCGGTCGATCCGCGAGAGACACTGCTGGTGGTCGACGGCCTGACAGGTCAGGTCGCCGTTGAAGTGGCCGAGGAATTCGACGCCAAGGTTGGCATCTCGGGCGTGGTCCTGACCCGGATGGACGGTGACGGGCGCGGTGGTGCGGCGCTGTCTATGCGCGCAGTCACGGGTAAGCCGATCCGCTTCGTGGGTCTGGGTGAGAAGATGGATGCGCTCGAAACCTTCGAGCCGGACCGGATCGCAGGTCGTATCCTGGGCATGGGTGACATCGTTGCTCTGGTCGAAAAAGCCCAGGAAACGATGGAGATCGAACAGACCGAGCGCATGATGAAGCGCATGATCAAAGGTCAGTTCAATATGAACGACCTGAAAATGCAGCTGGAACAGATGATCCAGATGGGCGGCATGCAGGGCATGATGGGCATGATGCCGGGCATGGGCAAGATGGCCAAACAGGTCGAAGAGGCCGGCATGGACGACAAGGTGCTCAAGCGCCAGATCGCCATGATTCAGTCGATGACAAAGCGCGAACGCGCCAATCCGCAGCTGTTGCAAGCGAGCCGCAAAAAACGGATCGCTGCCGGTTCGGGGATGGAGGTCAGCGACCTCAACAAGCTGCTCAAGATGCACCGGCAAATGTCGGACATGATGAAGAAGATGGGCAAGATGGGCAAAGGCAAGATGCTGAAACAGGCCATGAAAGGCATGTTCGGCAAAGGCGGCCCATCACCTGAGGAAATGGCCGCAGGCATGGATCCCAAGGCGCTGGAACAGGCAGCCAAAGCGATGGGCGGCAAGATGCCTGGCGGCATGCCCGGCATGGGCGGCGGCATGGCCCTGCCCCCTGGCCTCAGCGGGTTCGGGAAAAAGAAATAGATGAACGCCCTTGCGCATCATATCCCCCGGCTTGAGACCGAGCGTCTGATCCTGCGCGCGCCATCCGAGGCTGATTTGGAGGCAGAAGCAGAGTTCTACGCCAGTGACGCGTCAGAATTTGTCGGCGGTCGCAAACGCCAGGACGAAACCTGGCGCATGATCGCAATGCTTTTGGGACATTGGGCGCTCCGCGGGTATGGCTTCTGGGGGATCGAAGAAAAAGGCACCGGCACCTATGTCGGCCGCGCTGGCCTTTGGTTCCCAGAAGGCTGGCCCGAACCCGAAGTCGGTTGGACCTTGATGAACCACGCAACCGGCAAAGGCTACGCGACCGAGGCCGCTCTGGCCGCGCGCGCACATGCCTATGACATACTGGGCTGGGACACGGCAATTTCCCTTATTGCCCCGGACAATCATGCCAGCAAGGCTGTCGCCAAACGACTGGGTGCAAAGTTCGACTACACTTACGAACACCCCCAATTCGGCTCCAGCGAAGTCTGGCGTCACCCTGCCCCCGCCGATCTGGTGGATGGCGGGATGGAGGCCTACGCATGAGCATCATCGCCTTGATTTCCGAAAGGACCGGCCAATGACCAACCCCGTGACACAGGCTGCCACGCTGTTGAAAGAGCACCGCGAAAGCATCGACCGGTTGGATGCGATCCTTGTCTATACGCTGGGCGAGCGATTCAAGCACACGCAGGCCGTTGGCAAGCTCAAGGCCGAACACGACCTTCCCCCGTCCGATCCCTCGCGCGAGGCAGCGCAGATCGCACGGTTAGAAGACCTGGCGAAAGAGGCCGATCTGGACCCCGATTTCGCCAAGGCTTTTCTGAATTTCATCATTCAGGAAGTCATCCGACACCACAAGAAACACCAGAATTAGCCGGAAACGATCCCGGTCTCTACAAAGACACGCCTCTGGCGTGATGCCATCCAAAGGAGATACCACCATGGCAATGAAAATTCGTCTCGCCCGCGGCGGCTCGAAAAAACGTCCCTTCTACCGCATCGTGGCTGCTGACAGCCGCATGCCGCGCGACGGTCGTTTCATCGAAAAGCTGGGCACCTACAACCCGCTGCTGCCGAAAGACAGCGAAGAGCGCGTAAAAATGAACATGGAGCGCGTTCAGTACTGGCTGGATCAGGGCGCACAGCCCACCGACCGTATCGCACGTATGCTGGAAGCAGCCGGCACCCGTGAAAAGGCCGAGCGTAACAACCCCAACAAGGGTACTCCGGGCAAGAAAGCTCAGGAACGCGCTGAAGAAAAAGCCGCAAAGGCTGCTGAGGCGGCCGAAGCCGCTGCTGCACCGGCTGAAGAAGCTGCGGCAGAAGAATAAGCAGGCGGGCGCGTGCGGGATCAGACTTTTTCCGACGATTTTCGCACGCAGTTCGATCTGTTGATGCGGCTCCGGCGCGATGTGCGCCGGTTTCGCACCGACGCAATAGACGAGGCAGTGCTGACGCGCTGCCTCGACGCATTTCGGCTCGCCCCTTCGGTGGGGCTGAGTGAACCCTGGCGCGTCATACGCGTCGAAAGCGAGGCCGCACGCGCTGCGGCACTTGAGAATTTCCAAACCGCCAACGCACAGGCGCTGGAAGGGTATTCCGGCGAAAAAGCGCAGCTATACAGCCAGCTAAAACTGTCGGGGATGCAAGAGGCACCCGTGCAACTCGCCGTGTTCTGTGATGATGCCACTGACAAGGGGCAAGGTTTGGGTGCCGGAACAATGCCCGAAATGCGGCGCTATTCCGTGGTGTCGGCCATCACCCTGTTCTGGCTGGCCTTGCGGGCCGAAGGGCTGGGTTTGGGCTGGGTGTCCATTTTTGACCCTGATCAAATGGTGCGCGATTTGAACGTGCCGGACAATTGGCGTCTGATCGGCTATTTTTGCGTCGGCTGGCCCGAAGTCCTGTCGGACACGCCGGAACTGGAACAGGTTGGCTGGGAATGCCGCGACGACAGCCTGGCTATCGAGGTACGATAGGCGGATGTTCGGGCTGTTACGACTTCCCATCCTGCTGATGATCGCTTTTATTGTTGGTGTGTTCTTCGAACGCTCGAACCAGCGTGAGGCCTGCACCGCACGCGGGCAATGGCAGGACGGGGTATGTATGACAACGGAAGGTCAAAATGAGTGATCTGATCTGCGTAGGCAGCATTGCAGGCTCGTACGGTGTACGGGGCGAGGTGCGGCTGAAAAGCTTCTGTGCCGTGCCCGAAGACATCGAGAGCTATTCCCCCCTGACCGACGAACAGGGCAAGGAACGCTATCCGCTGGTTCTGACGCGCCCGATCAAGAACGGATTTGCCGCACGGCTGGGCGGGATCGAGACCAAGGAACAGGCGGATGCCATCAACGGCCTGCGCCTGTTTGCGCGACGCGATCAACTTCCATCGCTGCCGGACGATGAATTCTACCACACCGACCTGATCGGGCTTGAGGTCTACGACACCGGCGGCACCCTGCTGGGCCGGGTCAAATCCGTGCAGAACCACGGCGCCACCGACCTTTTGGAGCTGCATGGTCCTGGGCTTAAGACAACCGTTTTGTTGCCCTTTACCCTAGAGGCCGTGCCGACGATCGATCTGGACAAAGGCCGTATCATCGCCGACCCGCCCGAGGGCCTGATCTGATGCGACGCGTCCTGCTGCATCTGGGCCTGCACAAGACGGGCACCACTGCGGCGCAGTCCTTCCTCTACGAAAACCGCGATTTGATCTGGCCGCATTTCGCACTGGTTCTGCCCTATCGCACCCGCAACTCCGGCCTGTCACGCGCCGCGACCAATCACTCGGTATATGGCACGGTTGGTACCCTCTCTGAATTTGGCACTCAGATGCGTGCCTTTCTGGATACGCTCGATTTCGGTGACAAACGCGGGCTGATTGTCAGCGAAGAGAACTTCGCCGGCCTGCGCCCCAGCCGCAATATTGAACAGGGATATGCAGCCGCGCCGGAACTTGCAGCCTGTCTGGTCGAGGCGATCCGACACCGGTTTTCCGGCCAACAGGTCGATATCACTGTATACCTGTCCCTACGTCAGCGTGGCGGCTGGCTGCGCAGCCTGTGGGCGCATGATCTGGAACGCATGCGTCAGGTGCAGGATTTCGACACTTTCCAGTCGAACATGGGTCACCTCCCCGCGCTTGAGGAAACTGTGGACCAGATCCGCGACAAACTCCCCTCGGTCACAGTGACGTCGGAATGGCTGGAAGAATTGCAGTTGCGCCGCTTTGGCCCCGGCACGCCTTTTGCCGAATACCTGGGGCTGCCGCGCGACAAGGCCAAGCTTTTGGTGCCACCCACGAAAACCAACAATCGACTGCCCGAGGACGTTCTGGCCGAACTGCTGGACCTGAACCGCTCGCGACTGGACGAAGCCGCGCTGATGGCGCAAAAGCAGGCCCTCATTGAACACGCGAAAGAAACGTTGATCGGCACGACATGACTGATAAACCGAGTAAATCCTACGGTCGCAAGGCGATCCGCCCAACGCTAAAGCCGCGTGAATTGCTGACCCCAACGCCCGACCTGCATGGGGTGTGGAAGGCCAAGATCATCACCCTGTTCCCTTCGGCCTTTCCCGGAGTTTTGGGCGAAAGCCTGACCGGCAAAGCGTTGCAAGAGGGGTTGTGGCAGCTGGAAACCGTCGATCTGCGTCAGTTCGGTGTTGGAAAGCACCGTAATGTGGATGACACACCTGCAGGTGGTGGCGCGGGCATGGTACTGCGTGCTGATGTGCTAGGCGAAGCAATCGAACACACGATGGCGGGCATTCAAGGCAACTGGCCGTTGATCTACCTCAGCCCACGCGGTCGCCGCATGGACCAGCAGATGATGCAGAACCTCGCCCGGTGCGACGGCATGACCTTGCTGTGTGGCCGGTTCGAAGGGGTGGACGAGCGGGTGCTTGAACACTATGGCGTTCAGGAGGTCAGCTTGGGCGATTTCGTAATGACCGGCGGCGAGATTGCGGCGCAGGCACTGATCGACGCGACGGTAAGGTTGATCCCCGGGGTGCTTGGTAATCAGGCTTCTGCCGAAGAGGAAAGCTTTTCCTCGGGCCTGTTGGAACACCCTCAATACACCCGCCCCGCCGAATGGAAAGGCCACCCAATCCCGGACGTCCTGATGTCGGGTCACCATGGCCGTATTGCCGATTGGCGCCACGAGATGTCAGAACAGATCACCCGCGAACGGCGGCCCGATCTGTGGGAGCGCTTTCTGAAGAAACCGGATTAACCCCCGGCTTTCCAGCGCGACCAGATATCCGGCGGGCCATTGAACGTGTTGATGTCCACCTTGTCCTGCACACCTGGCACCAGACCGGTTCCGGTATATTGCCAGAACCTCCAGATCGCGCCGGGGTAGACATTGCGCGGGTGACCGGCCACCGAACGCAACCAGAATTCGGTTTTGGCCAGGCGGTTAATTTCGGTATCACCGTAGAAATCCACAGTGGTATATACAATCGGGCGACGGCCGTAGTGACGCTCGAGGATGTCGAGGAACCGCTTCGCCTCGGCCCGGACGGTGCGGCCATCCGGGCGCAGGGTGCAGGTTTTTGAATGGGGCGTCCATTCCATGTCCAGCACATGTGGCAGATCGGCCCCTTTTGGTACGTTCTCAATGAACCACCGGGCCTGTTCATGCGCGGGCCGACAGAAATAGTAATAGTGATACGCCCCCCACGGCACCCCGGCCGCCTGAGCGCCGCGCCGATGATCATCGAACATCGGATCGGCCACATCACCGCCCTCGGTCGCTTTGATGAACACAAAACTTACACCTGACGCCTTAGCCCTGTGCCAGTCAATCGGCCCCTGCCAGCGGGAAACATCCAGTCCGTGCACGGGGTAATGGCCGGGATGGCGACCGTCCCAGTCATGCGGGTCGGCATCGCCGAAAGCCGGGAAAATCACCGACGGGGACGTGGTATCCAAAAAGGCTTTCGCCTCGACCTGTTGAGGCGGAGGGCTGCTGCGACCGCAGGACAGGGTCGCAAAGGCCATAGCGGCCAGCATCAACGCAGTGCGCATGATATGTTCCTGTTTTAAATTTCTGCTCGTATAATTGAGACCAGAATGCCCGATCAGCCTCACAAGGCAACGGCGTATTTCGCGGACGGCGAAAACCCACCGCCTGAGCTTGAAAATACGGCGATTTTGTCTTGATCCCTGCCCGCAAAACCCGTAAAGCACCGCAATCCGGTGCCGCGTCCGCGCGACTCCGGTGTTTTGGTTTGCATCATGGCGCAACGCAAGGCTTTCTTCAGCCACGGCGTGTCAGGGCGGACCGGACCAAAGAAACATTCGATCTGAACTCTGGCGGGCTGCACGCAGGACCCGGTGAAGACCAAGAGCTCTCGGACCGTGCCCAAACTTCGTGGACCAACCACGAGCAGATAGGAGTAACTGCGATGGACCTGATCGCACAGCTTGAGGCGGAACAGATTGCCGCCCTGGGGAAAGACATCCCCGATTTCAAAGCCGGTGACACCATCCGTGTCGGCTTTAAAGTGACCGAAGGCTCGCGCACCCGTGTGCAGAACTATGAAGGCGTCTGCATCTCGCGCAAAAACGGCAGCGGCATTGCCGGCTCGTTCACCGTTCGTAAGATTTCGTTTGGCGAAGGCGTGGAGCGTGTGTTCCCGCTGCACTCGACCAACATCGACAGCATCACCGTTGTCCGCCGTGGCCGCGTTCGTCGCGCCAAACTGTACTACCTGCGCTCGCGTCGTGGTAAGTCCGCACGTATCGCAGAAGTCACCAACTACAAGCCCAAGGCTGGCGCCGAGGCGTAAGGAGCGGAAAGATGAAAAAAGACATCCATCCCGATTATCACCTCATCGACGTCAAAATGACCGATGGCACCGTGGTTCAGATGAAATCCACCTGGGGCAGCGAAGGCGACACCCTGGCTTTGGAAATCGACCCCTCCGTGCACCCCGCTTGGACCGGTGGTTCGTCGCGCCTGATGGACGCTGGCGGCCGCGTGTCGAAGTTCAAAAAGAAATACGAAGGTCTGGGCTTCTAATCCCAACCCGTTTCGAATGCGAAAGGCCGTCCCTCGGGGGCGGCCTTTTTTCGTTAGAGTGCCTCACAAGTTGCAGGCGCAGACCATGATCGGCAGACGGTGGAAATCCGTCCAGATACGCGCCATACCCCACAGTTATTCTATGAGCCATTGGCGTATGCTGCACTGAGCGGTAGGATAAAACCAGACACGATGGAGACCCTGAATATGCCCCAGTACAACGACATGATCGAGCTTTCGGTAGAGGACATGGACCTGATCGAAACGGCGTTGCGCGGCTCGGCCGCTTCGTTGTCGCAGGCAGCGCTGGACGACGACAGCGACAGGGCCGGCCGCGATGAGACTCTGCGGCGCATTCACGATCTTCTCGGCAAATTGCACGATCAGAAGGTATTTTTCCGCCCCAAGAAGGGGGTATATCTTGGCGGCTGAATTGTTTTAGCCCGAGGCGGAAAACATCCCAAAGATCACCGGGGGTCGCGGGTCAGTTCTGCCGCGCTGTGCACCGGCGGGACCGGGCCGCGTAACAATACCAACGCCAACGCCATTCCGACCAGCGCCGCAATCGCCGCGGACATAATGGCGCTGTCAAAGGCGTTGTCCTGTAAATCCCGGAGCGCTTTGGCCAATGTGGTTCCGGCCGACGGGTCCATTTCAGCGATCAGTTGACGAATTTGGCTGGGCGTTCCGTGGGTCAGCGCATGCGCCAGATCAGAGCGCAGGGTGGAGCCTGCGGGCAGTGCGTCTATAACCTCGGACAGGCCCTTACGGATGGTGATGGATTCGGCCAGCCCACCGACTACGGCCCCCAGAGTGGCACCAAAATAGAGGCAGGCGTTTATCACACCGGACCCCTGCCCCACATGTTCCTCGGGCAGAAGACGCAGGCCCAAGCGCGGCAGCAGAGAAAAACAGATACCCATGCCGATCCCTACGATCACAAGCTTCCACCAGAACTCGGTATATTGCGTGGTGCTCGATGTCGTCATCAACAGCAGGAATCCGCATGCCATCGCACCTAGACCAATGGCGATAGGCCACTGGAAACTGTAGGGGGCAAGAAACCGGGGCGCTGTGACCGAGATGACAAACATGCTGAGGCTAAGAGGCATGATCGCCAAACCCGCGCCGACAGAGGTATACCCGAATGCGTCCGGCGACTGAACGAAGATGTTGAAATAGACAAAGAAGCAGAACAGCGTGAAACCGGTAAAGAACATGCCCGCCGCCGCCATGAAATAGCGGGGATGGCGAAAGTACCGAAGCTCGATCAACGGGTCATCGCTGTGGCGTGAAACAATGACCAAAGCAATTGTCGCGACGGCAGCCACCGCCAGCGGCACCAGCGTCAGTGGAGTGGCCCATCCACCGCTTTCACCATTGCTAAGCGCGAAGGACAGAGGACCTAGAAACAAAAGGATGGCGACAGCCCCGGGATAGTCGAACTTCGCTCCGGCCAGTCGGGTGTCAGGTATGTAATTCCGTTTACTGACATACAAACCGATGGCAAAGGCCACCGCCAGCAACAAAAGGTCGGTCGCAAAAACCGCGCGCCAGCTAATGTAGTGGCCAAAAGCTCCGCCCACGATCGGGCCGACCCCGATGGCCAGCCCCACCACAGCGCCCCATGCACCGGTGACACTTGCCCGTTGTTCCTCCGGCGTGGCAGCCGTCAACAGGGACAAAGAGGTCCCGAACAGTGCCGCCGCCCCTGCCCCCTGCGCACCGCGGCCGACCAGCAGCATTGTTCCATCCTGCGCGAACAGGACTGTAGCGGACCCAATGGCAAACACAACCATGCCAAAGAAGAACACGCCCATCTTGCCGGTGATATCACCCAGACGGCTGACGATCGTCACCAACGTAGCGCTGGCCACGGAATAGGTCGCCATCACCCATTGCAACCCCGAAGGCGTCAAATCAAATTCAGCTTTCAGGTTGGGTAAAACTGTTGTCACGGCGGTGGTGTTGAAGCCGACGACCATCATACAGATCGCTGTCATTGCCAGCACCACGCGGGCGCGCGCCTCAGGACTCACTTCTGCGGCCGTTTTATTGCTCATCGACTCATCCTGCTCTTATGGCTCTTTAATGCAATTAATCAGAAGTTTAGCGAAATTTACCTCTGCGCATAGGGTGCGCGTCAAATCCAATAAGACAGAGCAACCGGCAGAACGATGATCGTCGCCAACGTCGATACCAGGATGAACCCGGCAACGTCTGACCCATATTCAGGCACGTGCTGATCAATGAACAGGTAAGTCGCCACTGAGGACGGCATTAAACAACACAGGATAACCGCACCGCGCTCGGCCCCGGTGAAGCCAAACGCCCAGACCAGCGCGCTGGCAATCACAACCGCCATCACCAGATGCAGAGCTGTCAGCATGACCGCCCGATTTATGCTCTGGACCCGCAAACCTGCCAGCGTGTGCCCCAGTGTCAGCAGCATCAACGGGATCGAGAGGCCCCCCAAAATATCGAAGGATTTGGCCACAGGCTGTGGCAGGCTGTATCCCGTAGCCATCAAAATCAGCGATATGATAACCGCATATATAATCGGAGACGTCACAAGTTTTCGCGGCGAATACTCTCCGGCGGGGATCCACATACCAACCGTGAAGATGCTGATCAGAACAACAACGACAAACCCCATGGTGTAGGCCATACCCGAATTGCCCAGCGCCAGCAGAGTAATCGGCAACCCGATATTGCCGACATTCCCATGCATCATCGGCGTCAGAAAAGCGCGCACCGGCAGGCGCATGACCGTGAGTGCGATGAACCCCAGCGCTCCAAAGCCAGCAATCGCCAGCGCCGCAGCGGCCATCACATCCAGAAACGCGCCAACTTCGATTTTAGTGGTGGAAAGGTGCGAGATAATCAAGGTCGGGTAGCCGACCTGTGACACCAACCCTCCGATAACCTTGTTGTCGAACGGCGCTTTGATCACCGCAAGCACATAACCGATTCCAGCGCAAATCAGCACCGGCAGAACCACGTTCAGAACAGTCAGAAACAGATGGTCCAACCGCCACCTCAGATACAAAAACCTGAGCCGGACAGTGAAACAGGGCATCACTTTTGGCAAGTGTGCGGTCTAAACCGCCCGCAGGGTTGAGTTTTCCAAAATAGAGCCTGATATTGCCCTGCGATGGCGCTTGGGGTTCTTCCCTTCCCGGCCTCCACAACATATAGTGGTAGGCAACAACGTGTGGTTAAGCACGGCGGGACATGGGAATACAGGCATGGCACATATTATCGTAGTGGGGAACGAGAAGGGCGGCGCGGGCAAATCGACCGTGTCCATGCATGTGGCCACCGCACTGGCTCGACTGGGGCACAAGGTCAGCACGCTGGACTTGGACCTTCGGCAGCGCAGCCTCGGGCGTTACTTCGAAAACCGCGGCAATTTCATGAACGGCACAGAAGCCAGATTGCCTAGTCCACGCCACCATGACCTGCCCGAGATTGATGCCACCCAGCTGAAGCCCGGAGAGAACATCTATGATCACCGCCTGTCCGCTGCGGTGGCCGAACTGGAAAGCGACAGTGACTTCATCCTGATCGACTGCCCCGGTTCGCACACCCGCCTCAGCCAGGTTGCGCATTCGCTGGCCGACACGCTGATCACCCCGCTGAACGACAGTTTCATCGACTTTGACCTGCTGGCGCGAATTGATTCAAAGGGTGAGAAAATCCTAGGGCCGTCCGTCTATTCCGAAATGGTGTGGAACGCCCGCCAATTGAGGGCGCAGGCTGGGCTAAAGCCCATCGACTGGGTGGTAGTACGCAACCGGGTCGGTACGCAGCGCATGGTCAACAAGGAAAAGATGCAGCGCGCGATTGAGATGCTGTCGCAACGCATCGGCTTCCGCGTCGCGTCGGGTTTCTCCGAGCGTGTGATCTTCCGCGAACTGTTCCCTCGCGGCCTAACCTTACTGGATCTTAAGGATATCGGGGTAAAACAGCTGAACATCTCGAACATCGCGGCGCGCCAGGAATTACGCGACATGATGAAAGAGTTGAACCTGCCCGGTGTCGAGATCGACTTCTGATCCACAGATAGGCCAGGGGTCGATTACAGCGCCAGATACCCGATCAGTGGCACGGCAAACAGACTGAGAACAAAGGTCGCAACCAAAAGCGCCGACGCAATGGCCGCATCGCAGCCATATCTGGCGGCAATCACTGCAGCCAGGGCCCCTGAGGGCATCGCCGCCTCGACCACCAGAATGTCACGCTGAAAATCCGGCAATCCCAGCGCAACGGCGAACCCACCGGCGATCAGCGGCTCAAGGACAAGCTTGAGAACACAGACTAGCGCGAACAGGGCGGCAAAGCGGCGGAACGCGACAGGACGCAGCATCAGCCCAATTGTAAACGCCACAAGAAAAGTCAGCGATGCACCGGCGATCCCAAGGAAGTCATCCAACAGTTCCACGATCCGGTGGTCTTGCGGCAGCCCGATGGCAGAGGCCAGAACACCCAATACAAAAGCCAGAAATATGGGTGATCGTACAAAAGACCTGAAGGCGTCCCCGACCGTGGGCCCCGCATCACCATTATCGCCAAAATAGCTGGCGATGGCGACGCCGACAGTAAACAGGGGCAATATCACGCCAATCTCACCCATAACGACAAGCTGGCTCATGATTTCGGTGTTTTCACCATAGATATTCTGCAACAGCGAATACCCTAGCGTCGATGTACTGCCGACCCCGGACACCAGGATCACCGAGCCCAGCACAGGCCGATCCAATCGCATCCAGCGCCCCGCCATCCAGGCAACAGCCATGACCACGGCGATGGACACAAACAGAACAAATGCCAATTCGAAATTCTGCGGTCGGAACGGTTCACTGCTGAGGTTGGCAAAGATCAGGGCCGGTAGGGCAAAGTCAGTGACGAGGCGGGCGAACACGCCCTGTTCCCTATCCTGAATGACGTTTCTGCGACGAAACCATACCGCGGAACCGACCAACGCCAGCATGACAACAAAAGAGTCGAATAGACTATTGAACTGCACGGTCTGTCCGGCTCCTTACAAATTCACCCAGTTCACCATCACGGTCTTCGAACGCATGCCCGGATGATACAGCAGAAGCCGTTTCCGTCAAAATCGCCAAGAATCAGCAGGTTGGCAAGAGCCGACCGCAACCGGTGCGCCGAGAACCCGATCACAGAATGGACGCGGTAAAACCGCTAGTGCGGAGCTTGATAGACCGTAAACAGTTCCTTCGGTTCCGTCACGCCGCGCAGCATGTAACGCCCAACCGAGATCAGGTCCTGACCGCAGGGTTGCGCCGCGCGGGCGACGTCATCCGAAATCAGAATCCTCTGCCCCAGCGACCGATGCATCCCGGCAATCCGAGCGGTCTGGTTTACGGCTGGGCCGATGACGGTAAAATCCAGCCGAGTTTCCGAACCGATATTGCCGTACAGGATCTCGCCCGAATGAAGGGCCAAGGTGAAATTGGCAACGGGTAAACCGTCGGCCTCGCGGCGGGCGTTCAGTTCCTGCATACGCTGTTGCAACATCGGAACAGCCTTCAATGCGGCCCGCGCGTCCTCGTCGATTTCACCGACATCGAACATCGCCATCAGCCCGTCGCCCATGAATTTCAGGATATTGCCCCGGTTTTCGTGCACAACGCCCACGGCCACTGCTAGGTAGTCGTTCAGCATGTCGATGATCTCGGTGCCTGGTAGTTCCTCGGACAGGCTGGTGAACCCTTCCAAGTCAAAATTCCAGATCACCGCGTCGATCTGCTGTAACGAGCCCCGCCGAATTTCACCCGAAAGCACCCGCCGCCCTGCGTCGCGGCCCAGATAAACACGCATCAGGTCTTTTGAAACCCGCGCATTTGCCGCCGATTTCAATGCCAGCCCCAGATGCGGCAACGCCGTATTGATCAGAGTCAGATCGCTGTCGCGAAATCCCTCGGGCGCATCAGAAGTCCAGGATAGCAGAACTCCATCCACGGCTTCTTTGCTATCATGCGTCACGGTTTGGGTCGGAACGTCAAAGCTCACTCCGGTCGCGTAATAATCAGTGGCGCCGATCTCTCGAAGGTCGTTAAGCAGCGGAAAACGGTTGGCTTCATTTTGGTTGACCAGACGTTCACGGATCATATCTGCATCTCCGTTCAGAATGGCGTAGAGAGGGCTTTGCACCCACACCTCACTGGGTTCCTCGGAGTATTCGAAGGATTCAGATTCGCCTCCGCGCCCCTGATACCAACTGAAACCAATTCCGCCATAAACCGGGTGCAATACCGATTGCGCTGCGTGAAAGCGCATCAGCGGCACTCCCAACTCCAACAGTTTGTTGCAGTAGCCGTCCAGCAATTCTTCTTTGGGCGCACCTTCCAAGCCCCGAGTGACCAACCAGTCTATGAGATCTGTAGATTTTGCCGTTTCGGCGTTTTTGGGTGTCATTTTGTTTTAATTCCAATGTCCGCTCTGGATGTCATCTGGGGGCGGAACTCAGAAAATCCAGAGCTCATCCCATATGCGCCAGTTGTCGCAGCATTTTTCGTAACAGAGCGGCCTCATCTGCGCTGAACCTTGCGGCAAGCTTGGTGTCATATTGTTGCGCGATACCGCGTAGTTCCCGGTAAACCGATTGTCCCATCTGGGTTAATCGCAGGTTTTCGACCCTGCGGTCAGTCTCACTGCGATTACGCGTCAGATACCTGCGGGTTTCCAATTTGTGCACGGCGCGACTGATCTTGGTTTTGTGGATTTTCGCGCGCTCACCAATCTCTTTCGCGGTCATTTCGCCGTAGTTGCCAAGATGAAACAATACCCGCCACTCCGTGCGCAACATCCCGTAGCGGTCTTTGTATACCTGCTGAAACTCTAACGAGACTTCCTCGGCCGCCCGATTCAGCAGGTAGGGCAGGAAATCCAGCAAATCGAAGTCATCTTTTTTTGTGCAATCTTCCTGGGTCATCCTTGTTAGTTACAAAATCAACTATTATTCGACAAGAAGCAATTGGAGGAACACAGGATGAACCATCCGACGGATCCGCATAAAATGACCCAAGCCAGCAGCCCGGTTGGAACGCATGCAGGCTTTATGCCCGGCTTTGGCAATGATTTCGAAACCGAAGCCTTGCCTGGTGCCTTGCCGCAGGGAATGAACAGTCCGCAGCGCTGCAATTACGGCCTCTATGGCGAACAGCTGAGCGGAACGGCTTTCACCGCGAACCCGCCCGAGCGGACGTGGTGTTACCGCATCAGACCATCCGTAAAGCACTCGCACCGTTACGAAAAAATCGACCTGCCGCTTTGGAAGTCTGCCCCCTGTGTCGATTCTGACGTGATCAGTCTGGGCCAGTACCGTTGGGACGCAGTACCCCATTCCGATGAGGGGCTGACCTGGTTGACCGGCATGCGCACAATGACCACAGCAGGGGATGTGAACACGCAGGTCGGCATGGCCAGCCACATCTATTTGGTCACTGAAACCATGGAGGACGACTATTTCTTTTCGGCCGATTCCGAGATGCTGGTGGTACCACAGGAAGGCCGGCTGCGCTTTGCGACCGAGCTGGGGATCATAGACCTTGAGCCCAAGGAAATCGCCATCCTTCCGCGCGGCCTTGTCTACCGGGTGGAAGTTCTGGAAGGCCCGGCTCGTGGATTTGTTTGCGAGAATTACGGCCAGAAATTCGAACTGCCGGGACGTGGCCCGATCGGCGCCAATTGCATGGCCAATCCGCGTGACTTCAAGGCCCCAGTAGCGGCGTTTGAGGACCGCGAGGTGCCCTCGACCGTGACAGTTAAATGGTGCGGTCAGTTCCACACCACGAAAATCGGTCAAAGCCCGCTGGATGTCGTCGCATGGCACGGCAACTATGCGCCCTACAAATACGACTTGCGTACCTATTGCCCGGTCGGCGCGATCCTGTTTGACCACCCTGATCCGTCGATCTTTACAGTATTAACCGCGCCCTCGGGCCAGCCGGGCACGGCCAATATCGACTTTGTCCTGTTCCGTGAACGATGGATGGTGGCCGAGGATACATTCCGCCCGCCTTGGTATCACAAGAACATCATGTCCGAGCTGATGGGCAACATCTACGGCCAATACGATGCCAAACCGCAGGGCTTTGTTCCCGGCGGCCTGAGTCTACACAACATGATGCTGCCGCACGGGCCGGACCGCGAGGCGTTCGACAAGGCGTCGAATGCCAATCTCGGCCCCGACAAGCTGGACAACACCATGTCTTTCATGTTCGAAACACGCTTCCCACAGCATCTGACCCCGTTCGCCGCCAACGAGGCGCCCTTGCAGGACGATTACATTGACTGCTGGACCTCGCTTGAGAAAAAGTTCGACGGAACCCCTGGCAATAAGTGAGGCCGTGATGAGTATTGATATCTGGATCACCTACGTTGCGACGGTCTTGCTGCTGATGAGCACACCCGGGCCCAGCCAATTGCTGATGCTGTCCAACTCCGCGACAAATGGCCTGAAGCGCGGGATGTTCACAGCTGCCGGAGATTTGACGGCCAACTTGCTGCAGATGCTGGCGGCTGGTCTGGGTCTGGCAGCGATCATCGCTGCCTCGGGCACAGCATTGGCCGTGATCAAATGGCTGGGCGTGGCCTATCTAGTGTTTCTCGGTGTGAAGATGATCGTGAAGGCCGAGCGAAAAACGACAGAGACCGCTCCACAGGCCAGCCGAAAGACACTTTGGATGCAGGGCTTTATCACCTCGGCGGCCAACCCCAAGGCGGTGGTGTTCTTTGCTGCCCTGTTCCCGCTTTTTATCGACGGCGCGCTGCCGGTCTGGCCACAATTCGCCATCCTCTCGGCCACCTATCTGACGCTCGACGGGTTATTTCTGACTGCCTATGGCGGCAGCGCCAGCTGGCTTGCAATGCGGCTTAGGGGCTCGGCGCGGCTATGGCTGGACCGGGCCGGAGGCGGGTTCATGATACTGGCCGCCCTTCTGCTGGGGCTGAAGTCCCTGCGGGACGCTTGATAGAAATGACAAACAAGGATTACAGATGCCTTTGATGAAATCCTGGGTGGCCTCGGCCAACGACCCTGCTCATCCGTTCCCACTGAATAACCTGCCCTACGGCGTGTTTTCCACGGACGGGTCGGAGCCGCGCTGCGGTGTGGCAATCGGAGATATGATCTTCGATATCACAACGGCCGAGTCCGAGGGCCTGATCGACCTTTCAGATGAACCACTGTTCGATCTGCCCTTCTGGAACCCGTTGATGGAAGAAGGTCCAGCCGTCTGGACCGCGCTGCGCAACCGGCTGACAGCACTGCTGGCCGAAGGTGCCGAGGAGCAGGAAAAAGTCGAGCCATTGCTGGTCCGGCAAAGCGACGCCGAACTGCACCTGCCTTTCGCTGTCAGCGAATACACCGACTTCTATGCAGGACGACATCACGCCCAGAATGTAGGCACCATGTTCCGTGGCCCTGAAAATGCTCTGCCACCGAATTGGCTGCATATTCCCATTGGCTATAACGGGCGGGCGTCTTCGGTTGTTGTGTCCGGTACGGATATCCGGCGTCCTTGGGGGCAATTGAAGTCACCGGATCAGGATCGCCCCGCCTTTCTGCCCAGCCGCCGTTTCGATATCGAGCTTGAGATGGGCGCAATCGTCGGCACTCCGTCCGATGGACCAATTTCGGTTCAAGAGGCGGACGAAAACATCTTTGGCTATGTCCTGCTGAACGACTGGTCGGCACGGGATATTCAAGCTTGGGAATACCAACCCCTTGGTCCGTTTCAGGCGAAAGCCACAGCGACCTCGATTAGCCCGTGGATTGTGACCAAGGCCGCGCTGGAGCCGTTCCGCTGTGACACGCCCGAACGTGAGGTCGAACTGCTGGATCACCTGAAAGATTGCGGCCCGATGCTGTATGATATTGAGTTGGAGGTCACAATGGCCCCCAACGGCAAGGGTGCCACCACCATTGCCCGGACGAACTACAAGGAAATGTACTACTCTGCCGCGCAGCAGCTGGCGCACCATTCCACGTCGGGTTGCCCGATGAACACCGGCGATTTGTTGGGTTCTGGTACCATTTCAGGCCCAACCAAACCCGAACGCGGATCACTGCTAGAGCTGAGTTGGGGCGGGAAGGAACCGTTGACACTGGACACAGGTGAAACCCGTAGCTTTATCGAAGATGGCGACACCCTGACTCTGGCGGGCGCAGCCAGAGGCAAAGGCTATACGATCGGGTTCGGCGATTGTGTAGGAACGGTACTGCCCGCCCTTCAAATCCCCTACGAACGATAAGGGCGCATCATGGCTAAGGCATTCGCATCCCAAGGGGACATGTCTGAAAAGAATATCTCGTTCCCCGAAATCGGTGACGGGTTATATGCCTTTACTGCGGAAGGTGATCCCAATTCAGGGGTCATTATCGGGGACGAAAGCGTGATGATTGTCGAGGCACAGGCCACGCCGCGCCTGGCGAACAAGGTGATCGAGTGCGTTCGATCCGTTACCGACAAACCAATTACCCATCTGGTGCTGACGCATTACCACGCGGTCCGCGTGTTGGGCGCAAGCGCCTATGGGGCGCAGCAGGTGATTATGTCGGACGTGGCCCGGGCTATGGTTGCCGAACGCGGGCAGCAGGATTGGGACAGCGAGTTCCAGCGCTTCCCCCGTTTGTTTGAAGGACACGAAAGCATCCCGGGCCTGACATGGCCCACGACCACGTTCAGCGGCACGATGACCGTTTATCTGGGCAACCGCCGCGTCGACCTGATGCATCTGGGGCGCGCGCATACGGCGGGGGATATCGTTGTCCATGTCCCGGATCAGAACGTCATGTTTACAGGTGATATCGTCGAATACCATTCGGCTTGTTACTGCGGTGACGGGCATTTCACAGACTGGGGCAAAACGTTGAATGCGATCGAGGGGTTTGACGTAGACGCCATTGCCCCTGGCCGGGGTGACGCCCTGATCGGGGCAGACATGGTGAATGCGGCCATTGAAAATACCCGAAACTTTGTCACCAGCACCTATCGCCCTGCGGCACGAGTCGCTGCACGGGGCGGATCTCTGAAAGAGGCGTGGGATGCCGTTCGTGCTGAATGCGACCCGAAATTCGCCGATTATGCGATTTATGAACATTGCCTGCCTGTCAACGTCTCACGCGCTTATGATGAAGCGCGCGGCATTGACACCCCGCGCATCTGGACAGCGCAGCGTGATCTAGAGATGTGGGCTGCACTTCAGGGGTAAGGACATTCCGTCGCATTTGATCCAGATCGTTTTGCCCCGGGAAAATCAGTGAAAGCATTGGGCAAGACCCCCCTGTTCGATCGTTCCGGGGGACTGGATCTTTGCGCCTCGGGCGCAAGTGTATCGGGGGAGAACCCATGAACAAGATTTTTGAAGTCCCACTATATGCCTACAATCGCAGCCCGGATCAGGATGCGGCAAGCTCGGTTCGGCACAAGGTGATCGTGATCGGCGCGGGTCCCATTGGCCTTGCCACCGCAATTGATCTGGCGCAACAAGGGATCGAGGTTGTGGTCCTGGATGACAACGACAAGGTCAGCTTTGGCAGCCGTGCGATCTGCTTTTCACAGCGCACGCTCGACATTGCTGACCGGCTGGGCGCGGGGCCATCGCTCTTGGAAAAAGGCGTGCAATGGGACCGAGGGAAAGTCTTTTTTGACAGACGTCAGGTTTATGAGTTCAACCTGCAACCAGATACGGGTTACGCAAACCCCGCGTTCATCAACCTACAGCAATACTACTTTGAAAACGCTCTGGTCGACCGCGTCCGCGCCTTGCAAGCCGAAGGCGCGCCCATCGAAATTCGCGGACGCAACAAAGTCGAGGCCATCGGCACCCACGACACTCATGTCGCGCTTGAAGTCGAAACCCCCGAAGGTCCCTATAACGTCGAAGCCGAGTGGCTGATCGCCTGTGACGGGGCGAATTCTTCGACCCGGCGGATGCTGGGTCTGGATTTCGATGGTCGCGTTTTTGAAGACAATTTCCTTATCGCCGACGTGGTGATGGAGGCGGACTTTCCATCCGAACGCTGGTTCTGGTTCGACCCTCCGTTTAATCCCGGACAGTCTGCGCTGCTGCACAAACAACCCGACAATGTCTGGCGTATCGACCTTCAACTGGGCCGGGACATCGACAGAGAGCGGGAAAAACAGCCTGAAAATGTCATTCCTCGACTCAAGGCGATGCTGGGCGAGGATGTCGCCTTCGATCTGGAATGGGTATCGATCTATACCTTCCAGTGCCGTCGAATGGAACAGTTCCGCTATGGCCGGGTGTTGTTCGCAGGTGACAGCGCTCATCAGGTCAGCCCGTTTGGAGCACAGGGCGCCAATTCGGGGATGCAGGACGCAGACAACCTGTGCTGGAAACTGAAGCTGGTTCTTGACGGCAAAGCCCCCGAGCTGCTGCTGGACAGCTACACCCGCGAAAGAGCACAGGCGGCAGATGAGAATATCACCAAGTCCAGCCGTTCGACCGAGTTCATTACGCCCAAGTCTGAAATGTCACGGCTATTGCGGGATGCGGTGCTGGATTTGAGCGAACACTACGAATTCGCCCGCCCTCTGGTCAATTCCGGGCGCCCGAGTACGCCCTGCACCTATGAAGGATCTTCGCTGAACTCAGCAGATGCACTGAACGGGCCGGACATAACCCGCCCGGGATCTGCCTGCCCGGATGTACCTTTGGGGGAAGAGTTTCTATTGCCAAAGCTTGCGGGCAAGTTCACCCTGCTGACCATCGATGCCGACGCCCCCGAACGGATTGAGGAAGGCGGTATTGAGGTCACGCGATTGGCGCTGTCGGTGAAAGACGATCTGACGCTGGAGCTGAAACGCCGCTATCTGGGCGAAGCGACCAGCGCAGTGTATCTAATCCGCCCGGATCAACACGTTGCCGCCCGGCGCGACAGCTTTGAAGAAAACGCATTCCGGCAGGCGATCCGCCGGGCAACCGGAAAGGAGTAAGCAAAATGGCCGATCTGATCCTCACCCCGAATCTGGACGATGCAGATGATTTCTATGCCGGGCTGCTGGCGGCCCATGACGGGCTGGAAAAAACTGATAGCGATGCGCTGAATGCGCGGCTGGTTTTGGTGCTGGCCAACCACATCGGAAACGCGGATGTTCTGGCACAGGCTTTGGACGCGGCAGCGCCCAAAAGGTCATAGCCTCATGGGCGAAGTGGTTCTGTATGACTACTGGCGGTCATCGGCCAGTTATCGGGTTCGCATCGCGTTGAACCTGGCCGGGATCGCCTATCGCAAGGTCCCGGTCGAGCTGCGCACCGGAGAACAGAATGCAGAAGAACATCTCGCCCGAAACCCTCAGGGGCTGGTGCCCGTGCTGGATATCGACGGGTTGCGGCTGACGCAGTCGCTGGCGATCATCGACTATCTGGACCAGACGCGGGGCCTTGGGCTTTTGCCCCCCGACCCGGCCCATCGCGCCAGGGCCTCTGCACTGGCACAGTCTATTGCCATCGATATTCACCCGGTCTGCAACCTGTCTGTGGCCCGATATGCCACGACACTCAGCAATGGAGCAGAGGGGATGCCTGGGGATTGGATGCACCATTTTATCCGCCCCGGCCTGTTGGCTTTCGAAGCCCTGCTGGGCGAATTCGAACAGGCCCCGTTTTGTACAGGTACCCGGCCCGGTCTGGCCGATCTTTGCCTGATCCCGCAACTCTACAACGCGCGTCGCTGGCAGATTGACCTGTCCGACCTGCCCCGCAGCCTGAGTGTCGAGGCCGCTTGCGCGGAGCATCCCGCCTTTGCTGCCGCCTACCCAGAGACGCCCTCGTGAACCCACGCAAACCGCCTGTGTATGCACACGGCTAGGAATGATCGCGGATTGCCCCTACCCTGTACCTACACATAAGGGAGGCCCTCATGCCCGAAATTACTGGCTATCACGCCCATGTCTATTTCGACGCCGATACCTTGGACGTCGCGCGCGAGGTCTGCGAAGAGGCCGCCCGCCTTTTTCCGGTGCAGATGGGCAGGATGCACGAGCGCAATGTCGGCCCGCACCCCCGGTGGAGCTGCCAGCTGGGCTTCGCAGCTGCGGATTTCGACAAGGCCTTTCCCTGGCTGATCCTAAACCGACAGGGCCTGACCATCTTCACCCATCCGGAAACCGGCGATCATCTGACCGACCACAGGGATCGGGCCGTCTGGATGGGTGAGTTGCTGGAGCTAGACCTGTCGATCTTCGACTGACGCCTACTCTAATGCCCGCGCCTGATCCCGCAGCTTGAACTTCTGGATCTTGCCGGTCGAGGTTTTCGGCAACGGCCCGAAAACCACCGTCTTGGGCGCCTTGAAATGGGCCATATTATCCCGGCAGAACGCGATAATCTCGGCCTCATTCGCCTGTATGTTGGGCTTGAGCTCGACAAAGGCGCAGGGCGTTTCGCCCCATTTCTCATCCGGGCGGGCGACCACGGCCGCCTCCATCACGGCGGGATGCTTGTAAAGGATATCCTCAACCTCGACCGACGAGATATTTTCGCCGCCCGAGATGATGATGTCCTTGGACCTGTCTTTCAGCGCGATATAGCCGTCGGGATGCATCACCCCCAGATCGCCCGAGGCAAACCAGCCACCGCGAAACGCCTTATCCGAGGCCTCGGGATTTTTCAGGTATCCTTTCATGACGACATTACCCTGCATGAAAATCTCGCCCATGGTTTCGCCATCGGCCGGAACCGGCTCCAGCGTGTCGGGGTCGGCTACCATCAGCCCTGACAGCGCGGAATATCGTACGCCCTGACGAACCTTTAGCGCTGCCCGTTCCGGGCCTTCTTTGCTGTCCCATTCGTCTTTCCAGGCGCAAACAACCGATGGGCCGTAGGTTTCGGTCAGGCCGTAGACATGAGTCACTTCGATGCCCATGCCCTCCATGTTTTCGATCACGGCGGCAGGCGGCGGGGCGCCTGCGGTCATAACCTTGATATCATGGTCGAAGTCTTTCAGATGGTCTGGCGCATTGGCCAGCATGTTCAGAACGATCGGTGCGCCGCAAAAGTGGCTGACCTTCTCATCCCGGAAGGCCGCATAGATGGGCTCTGCCCGCACAGCCCGCAAACACACCGACACGCCCGCGTTGGCCGCCATTGCCCAGGGGAAACACCAGCCATTGCAGTGAAACATCGGCAGGGTCCACAGATAGACCGAATGCTTGGGCATATTCCAGTCCAGCAAGTCCGACTGCGCGTTTAGCGCAGCGCCTCTGTGGTGATAAACAACCCCTTTTGGATTGCCGGTCGTGCCAGAGGTGTAATTCAGCGTGATCGCATCCCATTCGTTCTGCGGCAACGACCACTCGTACTCAGGATCGCCCTCGGCCAGCAGAGCATCATAGGTCAGGCCGCCCAGCTTTTCGCCCCCGTCAAAGCTGGGGTCCTCGATATCGATGACCAGAATGTCATGTTCGACCTGTTGTAAAGCCTCTTTCACCACGCCGGAAAACTCAGGGTCGACCAGTAACACCTTGGATTCCGCATGGGTCAAAATAAAAGAGATGATAGGGGCATCCAGCCGTGTGTTGATCGCGTTCAGAACAGCCCCCATCATCGGCACGCCAAAATGCGATTCATACATCTCGGGGATATTGGCGGCGATTATCGATACCGTGTCGCCGCGCCCGATGCCCCGCGCGGCAAGACCCCCTGCCAAACGACGGCAACGGGTGTATGTCTCAGCCCAGCTATAGCGGCGATCCCCGTACACGACCGACGGGTAATCCGGGTAAACCTGCGCCGTCCTCTCGATAAAACTCAGCGGGGTCAAAGGTGCGTAATTGGCCTGATTCTGATCCAGGTGACGCTCGTAAATCCCTGTGGCTCCCATCCACCGATCCTCCCAATCGTATTTGGCGCGACTTGATCACAAAACGGGGGATCTGACAAATCCGTAAAAATACGACGCAGGCGTGGACTGGAGCTACGGGATGATGCAATCTGGCCCTATCTCCGGCTGCTCTTTCGCGGTGATCTGAAGCATCGAAAACACTGCCGGACCGGGGCTGGCCCCAAACTCCGCGCACCGAATCTGATTGAAAGGACATGTCATGGACGGCACGTTCAACGAAAACGATCTTTCCCGCGTCGTCGAAGCCGACCGCGCCCATATCTGGCACCACCTGATCCAGCATAAATCCTTTGAAACCAATGATCCGCGCATCATTGTCGAAGGCAAAGGCATGCGTGTGTGGGACCAGAACGGCAAAGAGCATCTGGACGCCGTGTCCGGTGGCGTCTGGACTGTGAACGTCGGCTATGGCCGCGAATCGATCTGTAAGGCGGTTTATGACCAGCTGATGAAGCTGTGCTATTTCGCCAATTCCGCAGGTTCGATCCCCGGATCGATCTTTGCCGAAAAGCTGATCGACAAGATGCCCGGCATGAGCCGCGTCTACTACACCAACTCGGGGTCCGAGGCGAACGAGAAGGCCTTCAAGATGGTTCGCCAGATCGCTCACAAGCGTTACGGCGGCAAGAAGACCAAAATCCTGTACCGCGACCGCGACTATCACGGCTCGACGCTTGCGACCATGTCAGCAGGCGGCCAGGACGAACGTACCGCGCAGTATGGCCCCTTCGCGCCCGATTTCGTTCGCGTTCCGCACTGCATGGAATACCGCAAGCACGAGCTGGACGGTGCTCCTGTTGAGAACTTTGGCGAATGGGCCGCAGATCAGATTGAAGAAGTGATCCTGCGCGAAGGCCCCGACACCGTGGGCGCCCTGTGCCTTGAGCCGGTGACAGCAGGCGGCGGCGTAATCGAAGCGCCCGAGGGCTACTGGCAGCGTGTGCAGGAGATTTGCAAGAAATACGACGTGCTGCTGCACATTGATGAGGTCGTCTGCGGTGTTGGCCGTACCGGCACTTGGTTCGGCTACCAGCAATACGGCATCAAGCCGGACTTCGTGACCATGGCCAAAGGCGTAGCCTCAGGCTATGCAGCGATTGCCTGCATGGTGACCACCGAAGAGGTGTTCAACATGTTCAAAGAGGATCCATCGGACCACATGGGCTATTTCCGCGACATCTCGACCTTTGGTGGCTGTACCGCAGGTCCCGCGGCAGCGATCGAGAACATGCGGATCATCGAAGACGAAAACCTGCTGGGCAATTGTGTCGACATGGGCGACCGCATGATGGGCAACCTGCAGGCACTGATGGAAAAGCACAAAGTTATAGGCGACGTGCGCGGCAAGGGCCTGTTCCTGGGCGCGGAACTGGTTGCGGATCGCGGCACCAAAGAGCCGGTTGACGAAAAACTGGCTCAGGCGGTTGTTGCCGATTGTATGGCGCAGGGCGTGATCATCGGTGTCACTAACCGTTCGATCCCAAGCCGTAACAACACCCTGTGCTTCTCGCCTGCGCTTATCGCAACGGCAGATGACATCGACCAGATCACAGATGCAGTCGATGGCGCGCTGGGGCGCGTGTTCGGGTAAAGCACCCGCACAATTCTGACCACTTAAACCATTGAGAACCGGCGCGGGCTGCGCCGGTTTTTTTCCGCGTACACGCTACGGTTGCCAATTTTTTGAACTGAGATAGCCTGTTACCACCCCAAGCAGGAGATCAGAGCGATGATACGTTCTTACGTCCGCAGCCTTGTCGCAGCGCTTGCGTTTGCCGTCGCAACACCGGTTGCTGCTGAAGACGGCAGCGGCTTCCCCCAAATCGTGGGCACTTGGACCGGCACTTATCTGGTAGCTTTCGCCAAATCCAATCCTAACCACGAAAAAGGTTTACTGAAAACCGAGATGGAGCTGGAGATCACCAAGCTCGATGGCAACCTCATCACTGCCACCAACCGGTGGCGGCGGATTGGTGACACCGAATGGATCGTAGAAGAGGCAATGGGCACCTTCTCACTGGACGACCCTACGCGGTTTGTGCTGGCCGAAGCCGGAATATCGGGCGAGGATGTTTCCGCTGGAATTTTCAATGGGGTCTATCTGGATGATGTCATCATGGTCACCTATGCCGGGCCGGGCACCGGTGTCGCATTTGCCGCGCAACTGGTGAAGAAAGGTGGCGACAACTAGATCGGCGCGCGCCTCATTCAGGTTTTAAGATTTCGACCTCATCAAAACGGAATGTGCCTGTCCCAAAGGCTGCCAGCCCAATACCAGCCCGCCCGTCCGTTTGACGATTGCTGGACGTTCTTTTTGAAAATGGGACCTGCACAACCTTCGTTCCTTTGGCAAAAAACAGGACATGCGCGCCACGCACCTTAAAGCTCAGCTCATTCGGGCCGCCGACGACAATCGCCTCATGCGTATCACTGTGGACGACCCGAAGTTGCCGACCGTCCTTTTTGAAAACCCGAAAGCGTCCCAGCTCATCAACGGTAAACGCGGTGTAGAGGCCGACTTTACCGCTGCCCACAAGTATGCCGACACCGCCATTTCCGCTGATTTCACTGTCAACGACCGCGGAAATGATTAGATCTTCGGTCGATTCCACAGAATCCTCGCCTGGGAATTTGACCCAGGTGATGTCGTTGAACTGAAGGCTGCGGGGCTCTTGCCTGTTTTCCATGACCAGCGCACCGTCCGTCACATACACCGACCAAGGTGGTTTTGCCCCCAGGAAATCTATCGCACCCCCCAGCATCAAAGACTGATCATCGCCATCAAACGATTCTCGGATGACGTCCGGGCTGGTGGTTTCTGATGTCTGCTCTTGCGAAAACACCGCAGGTGCGATGGCAAAACTCAAAAAGACAGCCGAGGAAATTGCTTTTGCAATATTTTTCATGAATCTCATTTTTCTAACCCTGAACTCAACCAGAAGGCGTCAGAATCCAACGGTCGCATCAAAAAAACAAATTTAACAGTGGGGTTTACCCCACCTACTTCACGGTGTCAGTGTTTCAAGACCAGATCGACACATTTATAAGTTGAGCACTTTCTAGATGATGTAGCCACGTGCTGGGCAACCCCTACCAAGATAGAAAAGATCCTTATAGCGCGATTTCAGGAATACGCGCATCTTTGGGGTCTTCGGAATAATCAAAATTCTCAAAGACCCAGCTCATTGAATTCTTCACTGCGTCGATCGATGCATCGTCATAAAAATCGGCAACAGGAACCTCACCCCATTTTCGGATGCCCTTGTTGTACCCCGGCAACGGGTCCAGTGGCCGATCAAAACCCAGTTTTTGAGCGATACGCGCAAGATCCTCAGCGAGGCATTCGTACCGGATCGCATCCTGAGCCACGAACTCGCCGTCAATCATGACAATATCCGTATCGCTCGCATAGCGCGGGCGAATACAGAACTGCCGAAAGGCCGAACGCACCTCATCGAAACTGTCCGATTTTGCAATTTCATGCTCACGACGCAGCCAGAAAAAATGCGAGACAACCCGGTCAAACGGGTTTCTGACTGCAGTGAACCTAAGATAGTTATCCCACTTCTCGCGCCCCAGACGCCGACGCACGCGCGCCGCCGGGATATGAGGTCGCCACCCTTCGGGGGCTGGACCACGGGCAACCCCCTCAGCATATCTGTTGTCCGCCAGCTCTAACGGCTGGTCGTTTTCAAGTGTTGTGCAAAACGGAAACAAAGCGCGTTCAATACTCGTTCCAGCCGTCTTTCGGGACTTCAGGAAAACGAATTTGTACTTGTTGCTGATGGCAACCATTTTCTCACCTGCTCAAACGTTTCCGGCACCATTAATCGCCCTGAGCGCTCTGGCAACCTGAAATGCGCTTGCCCGACCGCCGATGCGTGACATTTAACAAGAACCCCTGAGGTTTCCACCCCGCCTCACAAACACGGTTCTGAGTGTTGTTTTCGGACCCGGTCCCAACTTGCAATCCACGCCCCTTTCGGTTCCCGCTTGACCCGCGCATCCTGAACGATGACCGTGTCACCGCACTTGCAACGAGACAGGACATGACAACACTTTTGTGTGCAGGGGATTCACACTCTCGGCTGATTGGCACGACGCCCGACGGATCGGCGTTCAGATATGGGCGGGTCTGCGCAACTGATGTCAGCGGTTTCGATGCAGCACATGTCGTTAGCATCAAAGGCGCAACAGCTGCTGGATTTTACCCCAAACAGCAACGGAACTCTTCGTTTTCCCGCACAGTCCGCGCCATCAACAAGCTGAACCCGGATGTCATCTGCTTTGGCTTCGGGCAAGTTGACGCTGAGCTCAGCTGCTATTTCGTAGCCTTCCGGGACGGCATTCCCCTGGCAGATGCGGTCGAGACACGGCTCGCCGCACAGAGCCGCTATATCGACGCCTGCCGCAATGCGGCCGGAGACCGGGCGATCGTCATAAAGGGCCTGAACACTGCCACGATCCAAGACCCCAAAGATCTGCGGAAGATGTTGCACCGCCGGATCCGCACGCGCCTTGAGGTTTCGCGCGGACAATTCTCGAAACGGATCGAAGAAATGGGGATCACGGTAGAGCGGCATTGGGAAATCAACGCCGAATTGTCAGCCGGGTTGCGGCAGAAGTCCGAAAAACAAGGGCTTGCGTATTTCGACTTGCGCGACACGACCAGTCAGGCCGGTCAACCGGGCTTGTCGAAACCTGAATACTGCGTCGGCGGAGGAGATGTTCACTTACGCCAGTCCCCAGCCATTGAAGCCCAGTTTTCGGATGCTGTGGCTGTGACCACTCAGAAAATTGCTGGCCTATTCAGCGAATGAAAGCGCGGTCGGCTGCTTTTCTGAGAACCTCACATAAAAAAGGCCGCCCTACATAGGACGGCCTTTCATTCACTGTCTCTCAAAAGAGGATCAGGCAGCCAGAGCGGCCTGAGCTTTGGCGACAATCGCGCCGAACGCTTCCGGTTCGTGCACGGCCAGGTCAGCCAAAACTTTGCGGTCCACTTCGATGCCGGCCAGATTCAGGCCGTTGATGAAGCGGGAATATGTCAGTGCTTCGTCATGCGAACGAACAGCAGCGTTGATACGCTGGATCCACAGCGCGCGGAAGTTACGCTTGCGGTTCTTGCGGTCGCGGGTTGCATACTGGTTGGCCTTATCGACGGCCTGACGGGCAACCTTGAAGGTGCTCTTGCGGCGGCCATAGTAACCTTTAGCGGCCTTGATGACCTTCTTGTGACGGGCGTGAGTTACGGTTCCACCTTTAACGCGGGACATCTCTTAATCTCCTCTTAGCGGTCGTAGGGCATGTAGCCCTTGACGATCTTGGCGTCGGGGGCGGACAGGGTGGTGTTGCCACGGGCGTCGCGGATGAATTTCTTGGTCCGCTTGATCATGCCGTGACGTTTGCCGGCCTGGCCAGCAAGGACCTTACCGGTCGCAGTCACCTTAAAGCGCTTTTTGGCGCTCGACTTGGTTTTCATCTTAGGCATTTCCGTCTCCTTTCAGGGTTCGGTACTAAACGCGACTCGGCATGCCATCTCGGCCGGTCACGCGATCAGAAGCGCCGTTTACGCAAGTTCTTCTATACTGGCAAGGGGGTTTGGACCAGAATCTGCGCTTTTCGCGCGGCTGATCAGGCACCGGGGCAGCGCAGGCCGCCCCGGTGGTAAGGCTTAGTGGCCGAACTTGCGGATTTCACCGCTTTTCAGTCGGGCCGCGTAAGAGGCCAGCTCTTCCCGCACCACCTTCATCAGGAAGTACAGCGCAAAGACGTTCACAACCGCCATCGCAAAGATCGCCGCATCCGAAAAGTCGATGACCGGACCGAGATTGGCCGCAGCCCCGATGATCACGAAGATGCAGAAGATCACCTTGAACACCAGCTCTTTGGTGTGACCCTCGCCGAACAGGTATGTCCAGGCCTTGAGGCCATAGTAGGACCAGCTGATCATGGTCGAGAAGGCAAACAGCACGACAGCAATTGCCAAGACATAGGGGAACCAGCCAAACGCGCTGCCAAAAGCGGCTGAGGTCAGGCTGACGCCGGTATTGCCTTCGACAGTGGCAATGACGCCGGCTTCAGTCACCATGTACTTACCGGTATCGGGATCAATAATCAGCTGCTGGGTGATGATGATCACAAGTGCTGTCATCGTACAGATCACAACCGTGTCGATGAACGGCTCCAACAGCGATACGAAACCTTCGGTGATCGGCTCGCTTGTCCGAACCGCCGAGTGCGCAATGGCCGCAGAACCCACGCCCGCCTCATTCGAGAACGCCGCGCGCCGGAAGCCCTGGATAAGGGCGCCAACCATGCCGCCAGCGACACCAAGGCCGGTGAACGCACCCGCGAAGATCTGACCAAAGGCCCACCCGATCT
Source organism: Ruegeria sp. BC1 (assembly GCF_056539305.1). Taxonomy (NCBI): domain Bacteria; kingdom Pseudomonadati; phylum Pseudomonadota; class Alphaproteobacteria; order Rhodobacterales; family Roseobacteraceae; genus Ruegeria; species Ruegeria sp. BC1. The sequence goes on along the minus strand of NZ_JBQFUT010000007.1, from coordinate 174,435 downwards.
GGTCTGCATGCATGAGAATAATGACCAGCGCAGCAGCCACATACATCACACCCATGAAGGGCACGACCTTCTCGGTCACGCGCGCGATGGACTTCAGGCCGCCCACGATCACCATGAACACGATGATTGCAAAGACGACACCTGTGATCCATCCGGGGTAATCCCCGGTAATGCCCGCGATCTGCTGGTGCGCCTGGTTGGCTTGGAACATATTGCCGCCGCCCAGCGCGCCAAGGATACAGAAGATCGAGAACAGAACCGCCAGTATTTTACCACCCGGCAGGCCCAGCTCGCTGAACCCCTTTGACATATAATACATCGGGCCGCCGGAAACGGTGCCGTCTTCGTATTCATTGCGGTATTTCACGCCCAGCGTACATTCAGTGAATTTCGACGCCATACCCAATAGGCCCGCAACGATCATCCAGAAGGTTGCGCCGGGTCCACCGATGCCAACAGCCACCGCCACACCGGCGATGTTGCCAAGGCCGACAGTCCCCGACAGCGCGGTTGCCAGCGCCTGAAAGTGACTGACCTCACCCGCGTCGTTGGGATCGGAATAGTCGCCTTTTACCAGGCTAATCGCATGGCCGAAAAAGCGCATCTGCACGAAAGCGAAATACAGCGTGAAGACTGTCGCCGCGACGACCAGCCATCCCACGATCCACGGGAACCCGGTTCCGGGGAACGGTGCAAAGATAAAGCTGACGAATGGCCCGGTGAAATCGGCAAAGGCCTGGTTGATCTTATCGTCCAGGCCCGGCGCTTCCTGCGCCAGTGCGGGGCTGGCGAACAGGGCGGCAGCCGTGCCAAGGCTCAGTTGTTTTAGAATATTCATTCTCGTCCCTCCCCTTAGTTCACGACGGTGACAGGAACATCGGCGTGCATGACCAAATTCTGGGTCGAACTGCCGAATAGCCGTTTCTTGAACCCGTCCGCTGAGGCGCGCCCAACAATGATCTGGGTACCGCCGTTTTCAACCGTGATCGCATTCAGCGTTTCAGCCACATCGCCATGGCGAACTATGCCATGTGCCGTAAAGCCAGCAGCGTTTAACGCGTCTACAGCGGGGGTGACGATCCGGGTCGTGGCTAGATCAACCTCTTCCTCGCGCCGTTTATGCCGCAGTGCGTTTTCTTCAGGTGTTTGAAAAGTGAATGGAGACCATTCGATCACATAAACCACCAGCAACTCGCAAGCTCCAATCCGTGTAGCCAAATCCTTGGCAAAGGCGATTGCGCGCTCCCCGGTTTCTGTCCCGTCCAGCCCAATGACAATTTTTGTTGTCATGACGTTCCTCCGATTATTTTTTGATTGAACCCAAGGGTGTACCCCGGGCAGGACAGCCGGAACCTGGAACTTTCTGAGTAGACCGCCCTGCGGATGAGTATCCCGGAAAAACACCAAAAAACAGAGAGGATTTTGCCAGATTCAACCAATAGTTCGATTAATATTTGAAATCATTATATATTTATTGCCTAATAATTGGGCAGATCCTCCGCAATCCCATCTTGCAGAGGATCTTCGTCCCCCGGATCAACCCGGATCTGTGTTGTAAATCAGACGCTCGTCACAGGGGGCGATACGCAAAATGTTGGTTGTTCCGGGGACGTTAAACGGCACACCGGCGGTTACAACGATCTGATCGGTTTCGGACGCGAATCCGCCGGAACGAGCGGCGCGGGCAGCGTTGACAACGGCCCCTTTGAAACGCTCCAGCTCGGGCGTCATCACGCAGTGGCAGCCCCACGTCAGACACAAGCGGCGCGCGGTTCCGGTGGCGGGGGTCATGGCAATGATCGGCACCCCAGGGCGTTCACGCGCGGTCAGCAAGGCAGTGGTGCCGCTTTGAGTAAAGCAGCAAATCGCCTTGATATCCGTTTTCTCCGCAATTTCGCGCGCCGCAGCGACGATCCCATCTGCAACCGTTGTCCCCTTGGCCGTTCGGGATGAGGCGATGATCTGATCATAAGTCGGGTCGGCTTCGACCTCGATTGCGACCTTGTTCATGGTCTGCACGGCCTCAATCGGATACGAGCCCGCCGCCGATTCCGCGCTGAGCATGATAGCGTCGGTGCCCTCATAGATAGCTGTGGCAACGTCCGAGACCTCGGCCCGGGTCGGCATCGGGCTTTCAATCATGCTTTCCAGCATCTGAGTTGCCACGATCACCGGCTTGGCCGCAGCCCTGCACCTGCGCACCAGCCGTTTCTGGATCGGAGGCACGGCCGAGACGGGGAGTTCGACCCCCAGATCACCCCGCGCAACCATGATTCCGTCGGAGGCGTCCAAAATATCGTTAAATGCCTCGACCGCGGCTGGCTTTTCGATCTTGGACAGGATCGAGGCCCGACCATCAGCCAGCGCGCGGGCTTCAAATACGTCCTTGGCACGTTGCACGAAACTCAGCGCCAGCCAGTCGACGCCCAACTGGCAGACAAACTCCAGATCGTCCCGATCCTTGGCCGACAGCGCAGCCAGCGGCAAAACCACATCGGGCACATTAACGCCCTTGCGATTCGAGATCGTGCCGCCGACCTCAACCGTGCAGTTGGCAAAGTCCTGGCCGCAATCCTGGACGATCAGGCGAATCTTGCCGTCGTTGACCAGTAGACGCGCGCCAGGTTCGAGTGCAGCAAAAATCTCGGGGTGCGGTAGGCAAACGCGCCCAGCGTCACCCGGCGCCGGGTCTAGGTCCAGACGGAAGATTGCACCTTCCTCCAATTCTTCTGCGTCGTTGGCAAACACACCGACCCGCAGTTTCGGCCCTTGAAGGTCGGCCAGAATCGCAATCGGGCTGTCCAGATCCTTTTCCACCTGACGAATGATCCGGTGCCGTTCGCGAATCTCATCGTGGCTGCCGTGGCTCATATTCAGGCGAAACACATCCGCACCCGCCTCGTGCAATGCACGGATGGTGTCATAGTCATTAGACGCCGGTCCCAGCGTCGCCACGATTTTCACTTTTCTTAGGCGTCGCATTTATATTGCTCTCCTCGCGTCTTTCCTTGGCATTGCACAAATGTTACCGCAAACATTTCTTCATGGTGCTTATTGCGCAATTCCCTTTTCGAAGCAACTGCCCTACACCTGCGACAAACTAGATGACAGGCTTATGACGTATTCCCCGTTTTTTATCCACGGCGCGGACCGCCCTTCTCGCTGGCTGATCACATGCGACCACGCAACCAACACCGTGCCGCCTGAAATCAATGGCGGAGATCTCGGCCTGCCGCGTGAGGATATGGAGCGTCACATCGCATATGACGTTGGTGCCTATGAGGTGTCGAAACATCTTGGCGAGATTCTGAATGCGCCTGTCATCGCCGCCAATTTCTCGCGCCTGGTGATCGACCCTAACCGGGGCGAAGACGACCCGACCCTGCTGATGAAGCTCTATGACGGCACAATCATCCCGACCAACCGCCACGCCAACGCGGCCGAGCGGGAACGTCGACTGAACATGTACTATCGCCCCTACCACGAAGCGCTGGAGCGTTTGGCGGGTCTTCCCCATGCGGTCATCGTGTCGATGCATTCCTTCACACGTCAGCTGCGCGGCCGGACCCCACGCCCGTGGCATGTCGGCGTGCTGCACACATCGGACGAGCGGTTCGCACGCCCACTGATTGATCGGCTTGAGGCCGAGGACGATCTGTGTGTCGGTGTGAACGAACCCTATACCGGCGTACTGCCAGGCGACTCCATTGACCGGCATTGCAGCGTTCATGGCCGTCCGAATGCCCTGATCGAACTGCGCAACGACCTGATTGCCGATCACACCGGCCAGCGCGCCTGGGCCGAGCGTCTGGCCGTTATCCTGCAGGACGCCCTGACGGAAAGTCGCCTTTGATTTCAGTGGGTTTCGAGCCAGAACCATTGCGCGCCCTAGCCCTGATCCCCATATACTAGGGGAAAGGAGACCATGATGACTCCGGAATTTCTGACCTCTGTCTTCGGGTGGATGGCCGTGCTGAACATCGCCGTGCTGCTGTTTACCACACTAATGATCGTGTTACTTCAGGACTGGATCGCCGGCATCCATGGTCGAATGTTTCAAATGGAACAGCCGGATGTGAAACGGGCGTATTTCAGGTATCTGGCCAACTACAAAACCCTGACCCTGATCTTTTGCATCATGCCATGGTTGGCATTGAAACTGGCCTGACATTCAGTTTGTTGAAACATCACCAGCGGACCGCTAGTTCAGGTACAAAGATACTATCATCCGGAGCCAGACCATGGACAAGCAAACCGAAATCGAACTTCAGGCCGCCGCATTCCGCCGGTTGCAAAAACACCTGATGGAAGATCGCACTGACGTTCAGAACATCGACATGATGAATCTGGCCGGGTTCTGCCGCAATTGCCTGTCGCGCTGGTATCAGGAAGCAGCCAACGCCAAGGGCATCGAAATGGGCAAAGATGAAGCGCGCGAAATCTTCTACGGCATGACTATGGATGATTGGAAGGCCAACTATCAGACCGACGCCAGCCCCGAGAAGCAGGCCGCCTTCAAGGTCGCCTTCGACGAGAACGTCACGAAAAAGCGCTGACGCCCGAAACGAAAAAAGGCCCGCCAAATCGGCGGGCCTTTTGTTTAGATCGCTGCCTTGCGGCTTTCGTCCAGATAAATCTCGCGCAAGCGCTTTGAGATCGGGCCCGGCGTCCCATCGCCCAGCGCGACGCCGTCGATCTCAACCACCGGCATGACAAACGCACTGGCCGAGGTTGTAAAGGCCTCGTCTGCCTCTTTGGCCTCGTCAATGGTGAACAGACGTTCTTCGACTTCCATCTGCGCTTCGGCCGCCATGCGCAGCACGGCCTTGCGGGTGATGCCGTGCAGGATGTCGTTCGACAGCGGTCGGGTGACGATCTTCCTGTTCTTGACGAAATAGGCGTTGTTGCTGGTGCCCTCGGTCACATAGCCGTCTTCGATCATCCACGCATCGTCACAGCCCGCTTTCTTGGCCATCATCTTGCCCATCGACGGGTAAAGCAGCTGAACGGTCTTGATGTCGCGGCGGCCCCAGCGGATGTCCTCGATCGAGATGATCTTGGCGCCTTTCTTCGATGCAGGGCTGTCGGCAAGGCCCGGTTTATTCTGGGTAAACAGAACGAGGCTGGGTTTAGTGTCAGCAGAAGGGAAAACAAAGTCGCGATCCCCATCCGATCCGCGCGATACTTGCAGATAGACCAGACCTTCTTCGATGCCGTTCAGCTCCACCAGCTTGCGGTGAATTTCCAACAACTCGTCCTTAGTGCAGGGCTCGGCCATATCTAGTTCGTCCAGCGAGCGTTTCAGACGCACGGCGTGGCCTTCAAAATCAATCAGCTTGCCGTCCAGAACGCTGGTAACCTCGTAAACGGCGTCCGCAAACAGGAAACCACGGTCAAAGATGGACACCTTGGCCTCAGTCTCGGGCAGGTATTCGCCATTTACGTAAACGGTGCGGGTCATATATTGTCTCCTCAACCCCAAAGTGCGGCCACGGGCGGGTGCACTCCGGCGTCATCAAAAATCAGCGGGTTGTCGCGGTCTTCGGCCAACAGAAGCGGGCCGTCAAGGTCTGTCACCATCGCACCCTGCGCCAGCAGTGTCGCTGGGGCCATAGCAAGCGAGCTGCCGACCATGCAACCGACCATGACTTTGTAGCCCTCGGCCAGTGCCGCTTCGCGCAGGGCCAGCGCTTCGGTCAGGCCGCCGGTTTTGTCGAGCTTGATGTTGACCACATCATATTTGCCCTTCAGCGCCGGTAAGCTGCTTCGATCATGGCAAGATTCGTCGGCGCAGACAGGCACCGGGCGGTCCATCCCGATCAGCGCAGCATCCTCGCCAGCGGGCAGAGGCTGTTCGACCAGTGCCACCCCCAGCCTTACCAGATGCGGGGCGAGATCGGCGTAAACTTCGGCCGACCAGCCTTCATTGGCATCCACGATGATTTCCGCATCCGGCGCACCCGCGCGCACAGCCTCCAGACGAGGCATGTCATCCGGAGTGCCCAGCTTGATCTTGAGCAAGGGGCGGTGCGCATTCTCTGCTGCCTGTGCCTGCATTTTCTCGGGCGCATCCAGCGACAGTGTATATGCCGTTATCTCGGGCACCGGCACCGGCAACCCGGCCAATTCCCAGGCACGCTTGCCGACCCGCTTTGCCTCCAGGTCCCACAGCGCACAGTCCACGGCGTTCCGAGCGGCACCCGCAGGCAGCAAGTCCATCAACCGCTCACGGTCAAATGTATCCGGCAGGCCGGCAATTTCTGCCTCAACCGATTCCAGCGTCTCGTCGTACCGAGCGTAGGGCACGCATTCACCCCAGCCCTGGTGCGCACCGTCCGACACGCGTACGGTCAGCACCTTGGCTTCGGTCCGAGACCCGCGCGAGATCGTAAAGACCTGAGCCAGCCGGAATACATCACGAGAGACGTCAATCTGCACGCACCCTCTCCTTCATCTGTTCAAAATACTCCCGCCGGAGGCGCCCCGGCGGGTTCCTTTGATCACATCGCAGCCAGTGCGTCGACCAGTTTGCCTGACCCAAAGCGGAATGGATCGGTCGCCGGTAGGCCCATGTCGGCCTCGACCTTTGCCAGATACGCAGTGGCGTCCGCTTCGCTCATATGCTGGGTGTTGACCGAAACACCGACGACCTGACAATCCGGGTTCGCGACCCTGGCCATCGCCAGCGCGGTGTCGCGCAGGGTTTCAAGCGACGGCAGCGTATAGGTCGGCAGGCCGCGCATGTGTTCGCGGGTGGGCTCGTGGCTCAGGATCAGCGCATCTGGCTGGCCACCGTGGATCAGCGCCATGGTGACACCAGAATAAGACACATGGAACAGCGACCCCTGCCCTTCGATCAGGTCCCAGTGGTCGTCGTCATTGTCTGGTGTCAGCCATTCGACTGAACCGGCCATGAAATCCGCGATTACTGCGTCCAGCGGCACACCGTCCCCGGTGATCAGAATGCCCGTCTGGCCCGTGGCGCGGAAGGTAGATTTCATACCGCGCTTGCGCATCTCGGCATCCATCGCCATCGCCGTGTACATTTTGCCAACCGAGCAATCCGTACCAACCGCCAGACACCGCTTGCCCTTGCGTTTGATGCCATTTGCGATGGGATATTCCACCTCGGGCACCCGAACATCGTGCAACTTGCGGCCGGTGGCTTCGGCCACGGCAACCAGATCGGGCTCGTCGCGCAGAAGGTTGTGCAGGCCCGAGGCCAGATCGAACCCTTCTTCCAGCGCCATCACCAGCACCTTCTTCCATTCCTGGCTGATCACACCGCCCCGGTTGGCGACGCCAATGACCAGAGTTTTGGCCCCGGCTTCCTTCGCTTCGGTCAGGTTCATATCTGTAAGGCCCAGATCGGCCTTGCAACCTTCCATCCGGTATTGCCCAACGGCGTTTTCAGGACGCCAATCCTTGATGCCAACAGCCACTTTGGCCGCCAATTGGTCGGGCGCATCGCCCAAAAACAGCAGGTACGGTGTCTCGATCATTGCGGTGCACTCCTTTGATTCCGACGCAGCCTATGGGACACGTTCAACGAGCATTTCGTTTTTTCAGTTGGCAATTCCTCCCAAGGCGGGGATTTTTTGCACATATTTGACAAATGGCGCACAATTTTCTCAAGTTTTCACAATGATTAAACTTTAATCACTGTAAAAACCGCCCTTCGCATCGATTGCTGCAACTGCATTGCCGCACCCGCACAAAGATGCTTGCGCACACTTGCGCAATTTAATATCTCATTGGCAACCAAAATTGTAATTTCATTTCTCGCACGAGGTCCAAATGAGCTTTCGTATCCAGCCCGCCGCCCCTGCGCGCCCGAACCGCTGTCAACTGTTCGGGCCGGGATCGAACACCAAACTGTTCCCGAAAATGGCCGCATCAGCGGCTGACGTGATCAACCTCGATCTTGAGGATTCGGTGGCTCCGTCGGACAAGGACGTTGCCCGCGCCAATGTTGTCGAGGCCCTGAACACCGTCGAGTGGGGTAACAAGTACATGTCGGTGCGTATCAACGGGCTGGACACGCCCTATTGGTACCGCGATGTGGTCGATCTGTTGGAACAGGCGGGTGACCGTCTGGATCAGATCATGATCCCCAAAGTCGGGTGCGCCGAGGATGTGTACGCAGTGGACGCTCTGGTCACCGCTATCGAGCGCGCCAAAGGCCGGACCAAACCGGTCAGCTTTGAAGTGATCATCGAATCCGCCGCCGGCATCGCTCACGTCGAGGCGATTGCGGCCTCGTCCCCTCGCATGCAGGCCATGAGCTTGGGCGCGGCCGACTTTGCAGCCTCGATGGGAATGCAGACCACCGGAATCGGTGGCACGCAGGAAAACTACTACATGCTACGCGAGGGTGAAAAGCACTGGTCCGATCCATGGCACTGGGCGCAAGCTGCTATCGTCGCGGCGTGCCGGACCCACGGCGTTTTGCCGGTAGACGGTCCGTTCGGCGATTTCTCGGATGACGAGGGTTACATCGCACAGGCCAAACGCTCGGCTACGCTGGGTATGGTTGGCAAATGGGCCATCCACCCCAAGCAGATCGCGCTGGCGAACGAGGTCTTCACCCCGTCCGACGAAGCCGTCTCAGAAGCGCGCGAAATTCTGGCCGCGATGGAACAGGCCAAGGCCAATGGCGAAGGTGCCACCGTCTACAAAGGTCGTCTGGTCGACATCGCCTCGATCAAACAAGCCGAGGTGATCGTGGCGCAGGCAGAACTGATTGCTGCCAATGGTTGAACGGAAAAGGCGCCCTACGGGGCGCCTTTTTCTTACCGACCGAAGACATCATTGGGCGTCCAGGTGAAGCGCTCCCCCTGTTTGCCCGACTTCATCATCAGGCACGATGTACCCAGTTTTTGAAAATAGATTATTTTTAGTGGGTACCAGCCCGCCTTTGGCACTTCTACCTCGGTGCGTTGATTGGCTTCACACCCCTGAATACCGTTGACCCGTCCGATCTCCTGGCCACCTACCCAGGCCTCTATACCGTCATTCGACCATGTTTCGAGCTCATAAACTCCGGGTGAATCAAAACGCATATAGCCCGTGACTTCGGCGGCAACGTTGTAAGCGCTATCAAACGTCAGGACATCGTCACCCTTGCTTGTGTCCCTGTAATCCAGCCCACGTAACGGCTTTCCGGGCTGCGCTTTCGAAAGCATGCTCTTTGCTTGGTTCAGATCGCGGATTTTTTTGTGTTGATTGCCGGTGCCAACGTATTTCACGTTTAAACCAGCTTTAGCGCTGGGTTGCGGATTGGCGGGTTGTAGTTTCAAAGGCGCGGACAAAGCTGCCCCGGCGATCAACGCCATGGCTGCGGCAAACGCTCCGGTTCGGATATGTGTCATGATTACCTCCAGAGTTTGGCCTGTTGGGGTTGCTCCCTCATTATTAGGCCTTCGAGATGACAGTAAGACGAGAGCTTTTGCCCCGCAAGACAGTTAGAGATCACATTCCATGCCGTCAGGCACGCATGTCTTTCGGAGACGCCATCACAACGTAAGACGTAATCGAAGTCACCTGCGGAAGGGTGCCCAGCACATCTGTATGAAAGGTTTTGTACGCGGCAAGGTCAGCACATTCCACGCGCAACAGGTATTCGATAGTTCCGGTAATATTGTGACACTCGACCACTTCGTGCGCACGTTGCAAGGCATGTTCGAACCCCTCTTGCGCAGCTTTGGTGTGCTCCCCCAGACCCACCCCGATATAGGCAACAAACCCGACGCCCATTTCAATCGGGTTCAGTACAGCACGATAGCCCACGATTACACCCGAGCGCTCCAATTCCTGAACCCTGCGCAAACAGGCCGATGGTGACAGGCCAACGCGATCAGCCAAATCCAGATTGCTGATGCGACCGTCCCGTGAGAGTTCATGCAATATTTGCTGATTAATTTGATCAATTTTCGCCATTAATTGCTAAATTATCGCAAACACGCGCCAGAACGCAATTTCATTTGGCTGTGAGTGAGCAATTATTCACGGCATGACGCACGATATACTCCTGGCTCTGATCGCCTTTGCCTTTGTCTCGTCCATTACACCGGGACCCAACAACCTCATGCTGATGGCGTCGGGAGCAAATTTCGGATTTCGCCGCACCGTCCCACATATGCTGGGGATCGGCTTGGGGTTCACCGTTATGGTTCTGTTGGTCGGCGCCGGTTTGGTGCAACTGTTCGATCGGTATCCGGTCAGCTACACCGTGTTGAAAGTCGCCTCTGTGGTATATCTGCTTTTCCTGGCATGGAAGATCGCGCATGCCGCCCCGACCAACGGCGAGATAGCCAAGGGCGAGCCCATGACCTTTCTTCAGGCCGCCGCGTTTCAGTGGGTCAACCCCAAGGCGTGGGCGATGGCCCTGACTGCCACCACGGCCTATACGCCGGATCACACGTTGCAAGCCATCGTGATCGTGGCTTTGATTTTTGGCGCTGTAAACCTGCCTTCGGTCAGCACCTGGACGGTTCTGGGCCAGCAAATGGCGCGTGTCCTGACGAACCCGCGCCGTCTGGTGTTGTTCAACTGGACTATGGCGGCGCTGCTTGTGGCGTCACTCTATCCGGTTCTGTGGCCGACTTGAATTACTTCAGAGGTAGGCAAATTTCGGTCAGCAGATCTTCGGGCGCGGTCTCACGGGGATCGTTCAGATAGATTTCGTAGCAGGGCTGATCTGCGGGTTCCTCGCCCGAGTCCGGCAACCAGCCGCCAAACAGGCTATGATAAGCCGCTTCCAGACCGGAATACGGGCCCTTGAAGGTCAGCACGGCCGTTTTGCCGCCGGGGATCTTCAGGGCTTCCAGTCCTTTGGGTGTCGAGTCACCATAGAACTCGGCCCCGGCGTAACTACGCAAGTCGTCTTTGGGCACCGCATCGGGGCTGTCGAGATACAGGCCGATCACCGGACCAAGCTGGGGTGTCAGTTCCCGAGATTCGCACAAGGCTCCAAATGCCTCAAAGCTTTTGCCAATCTCGGCGTAGGCCCCCTTATGAGGCAAGGCGACCACGCGGCGGGCGGGTTCAGTACGGGTGGTTACAGGATACATGGGATAATCTCCGGTTCTGAATTGTGGATGGGCTGGCAGAAACTGCCCGACCTTACGAAAAGATGCGGGGCTGCTGCCGTAGGCCTCGGAAAAGGCCCGCGCAAAAGAGTTCAGGTTGGGATAACCGACATCGGTCGCGATCTGCGACACTGCTCGGTCCGATTGCACCAGCCCCACAGCGGCGCGATGCAATCTGATCCGACGCACGGCCTGTGCGCAGGTTTCACCGGTTATCGCGCGAAAAACGCGATGCCAGTGAAACCGCGACATGGCGGCCACATCCGCAAGCGCATCCAGGGAAAGATCCCCGGCTGGGTTATCATGTATATAGTCCAACACGCGCAGAATGCGGTTTTCATAGCTGGTTGCCATGTCCGGCCTTTCTTCTCTTTGCCCAATCGAGCATGCATATTCCTCATTCACAAATCTTGCTGAGTTGCATCCCGGGCGACGTCAGGTCATATAGCAGGGAACTTCCGCGTTGAGAGGCGTCATGACCCAGTATCTGGATTTCGAAAAACCCCTGGCCGAAATTGAAGGCAAGGCCGAGGAATTGCGCGCGCTGGCCCGCGCCAACGAAGAGATGGACGTGGCCGAAGAAGCCGCGGCGCTGGATGCCAAGGCCGCCAAATTGCTGGACGAATTGTATGGCGATCTGACGCCCTGGCGGAAATGTCAGGTAGCCCGCCATCCCGAACGACCCCATTGCAAAGACTATGTCGAAGCGCTGTTCACCGAATTCACCCCACTGGCGGGCGATCGCAACTTTGCCGACGATCTGGCCGTGATCGGTGGTCTGGCGCGCTTCAACGATCAGCCAGTCATGGTGATCGGCCACGAAAAGGGGTCGGACACCAAATCACGGATCGAACGCAATTTTGGCATGGCCCGCCCTGAAGGGTATCGTAAGGCCGTGCGTCTGATGGAGATGGCTGGCCGCTTTGGCCTGCCCGTCATCACCCTGATCGACACCGCCGGGGCCTATCCCGGCAAAGGCGCCGAAGAACGCGGCCAGTCCGAAGCCATTGCACGGTCAACCGAGATGTGCCTGAAGATTGGTGTGCCGCTGGTTTCGGTTATCATCGGCGAAGGCGGCTCCGGCGGGGCGGTGGCCTTTGCCACGGCGAACCGTGTCGCGATGCTGGAGCATTCAGTCTACTCGGTGATCTCTCCGGAAGGCTGCGCCTCGATCCTGTGGAAAGACGCCGAGAAGATGCGCGAAGCCGCCGAAGCGCTGCGCCTGACCGCTCAGGACCTACACAAACTGGGCGTCTGTGACCTGATCATCAACGAACCCAAGGGCGGTGCCCATCGGGATCGTCCTGCGGCGGTCGAGTCCGTGCGCGACGCCATTACCCTCATGCTGAAAGAGCTGGAGGGCAAGGATGCGGCGGCCCTGATCAAAGACCGCCGTCAGAAGTTTCTGGATATCGGATCAAAGGGGTTGGCGGCGTAACCCGTCAGCCGCCCAACTGACGCAGCAATGCGACCGACGGTTCGCCCGTCACGGACAGACCGTTGGCGCGCTGGTAGGCGCTTATGGCGGATTTGGTATTGTTCCCGATCACTCCGTCCGCACCCTGCGTATCATAGCCCGCCGAGGTCAGGCGGCGCTGCAGTTCTTTCCGATCATCCAGCGTCAGGCCGGTCGCATCTGGTCCGAACGAGGCCTGAAACGGTGCGCCACCTGCAATCCGGTCGGCCAGATGCCCGACACCGATCGCATAGCTGTCTGAGTTGTTATAGCGCTTGATCACCTGAAAATTGCGGAACACAGCGATCCGCGGGCCCGGCTTTTGTGGCTGCAACACCGCGACGGGCGTGCCGGACACAGTGCCCGCCTCTCCGCCCCAGGGTTGCCCGCGCACCCAACCGGCGCGCGCCAGATAAGCTGCGGTCGAGGCCAGTGAATCCGTCGGGTCCTCGGACCAGATATCCCTTCGCCCGTCGCCGGTGAAGTCCACGGCATAAGCCAGATACGAGGTTGGGATGAACTGCGTATGCCCCATCGCTCCGGCCCAACTACCAGTCATGTTCGCAGGGGATGTGTCACCCTCCTGAATGATCTTGAGCGCCGCAACCAGCTGTTTTTCAAAAAGCGCGCCACGTCTTCCGTCATAGGCCAGTGTCGACACCGCCGAAATAACCGGCACGTCACCACGCCGGGCACCATAGCGGCTTTCCAACCCCCAGACGGCAACCACGATCTCTTTATCAACGCCGTATTTCGCCTCAATCTGCGATAGCGTGCCCGCGTGGCGCACCAGCATCTGCTTACCCGTAGCGATCCGCTCGTCCGAGGCCGCGATGGCCAGATAGTCTTCGAGCGAACGCTTGAATTCCACCTGATTGCGGTCGCGTTCGATCACGTCGGGCAAATATCCAGCACCCTGAAAGGCAAGGTTGAGTGTAGTCTGTGAAATTCCCTGCGACGCCGCACGGCCTTTGAAACCGGCGACCCAGGCATCCCATCCGGCGTTGGGCACAGCCCGCATGCGCGTCGCGGGTGCGCTGCTGGGCGCGCCAGTGGAACACGCGGCCAGCAGGGTCGACCCGAGGCCTAAGGAAAATATCCGTCGATTGATCATGGCTAAAATCTGCTCTTGTTGTGATTGGGGTCAGAGTAGCTCAGACCCAGTCCTCAAGCCAGAAGGACTATGCCGATCCACCACAGATTCTGAGCTTCGGCGACAAGCCGCTCAGCTTACCAGCATCCGCAGACCCTGTGTCACATCAGAACGCACTGCCAGACGCAAACCCGGCTCATCCCCCGCCTGCAATGCAGCAATGATCAACTTGTGATAATGTGGCGGATCGGTTCTCCGCAACCGGCCATAAAGCGCACGCATGGTCGGCCCAAGCTGCAACCACACGGTCTCTGCCATGGCCAACATCGCCGGGGCCTGCGCCCGCAGGTAAAGCGTGCGGTGAAATTCCAGATTTGTGCGGATATAGCCGACGGCATCACGTTTGGTGACCATCTCGGCCACGGTCATGTTGATGCTTTGCAATCGATCGATCAGCGCCATATGCGCCCGCGGCAGGGCACGGCTGGCCAGCTCGACCTCAAGCAATGCGCGCAGGGCAGCCAGTTCCTCGATGCGATCATTGGTCAACTCTGGCGTTGAAACCCGGCCAGACGTTGACAAGGACAATGCCCCTTCCGCCGCCAGCCGCCGCACGGCCTCGCGCGCGGGGGTCATCGACACGCCGAACTCTTTGCCGATCCCGCGCAGAGTCAATGCCTGACCCGGAGCCATTTCTCCATGCATGATCCGTGTTCGTAGCGTGCGATATACCCGATCATGCGTGGCTGTCTGGGACTCGGAGGGACGTGCGCTTAACATTCCCCCATGTGATCACAAACGACGCCCGGGTCAACTCTCGCCGGCCTCAAACCTGTACTGATGCAACTGCGCTCCGTTGTCACGTAGCCAGCGCCGCTGTTGGCGATAGTCTCCGAAAATCCGTTCAACCTGCTCCCAGAATGCCGGTGAATGGTTCATCTCAGCCAAATGCGCCACCTCATGCGCCGCAACATAGTGCAGGATTTCAGACGGAGCGAAGATCAACCGCCAGGAAAACATCAACCCACCAGCAGAGCTGCACGACCCCCAGCGAGAGCGGGTATCCCGAATGGTCAGGCTGGAATAGCTCCGGCCCAGCATCGCCGCATAGTCATCGCAAGCGCCGGTCAGGCGATCCCGCGCCAGTTCCTTGAGAAACCGGGCTAGGCGGCGCGCCTCAGCCCCTTCAGGCACCGCAATCTCATTGTCCCGCAACAGAACCCGCCGCCCTTGCGCACGCACGATTCGCCGCTCAACCCCTTCTATGGGTATGGTCTGATCAAATTGGACCACTGCCGGGTCGGGGCGATCCTGCAGGTGCTGGCGAATCCACTCTTCCTTTGTACGGGCAAAGTTCAGCGCTTCGATTTCGGGCACGCCCTGAGGATAGGTTAGCGTAACCCGCCCATCCAGCTGGGAAATCCGCAGACTGATCCGCCTTGCCCGTGCCGATTTGCGCAATGTCAGCGGCACCGGCGGTGTTCCGGGCAGCGCGTGATCTCCCATATGCCTGTTTCTCCTGCTCAAAGGCTTTGACAGTGCCCGCTGCATGTGGCACGTGACCTGAATCGTTGATACGACTCACCTGATATCAAGGGGATTTGACATGCCCAAGGAAGAATGGGGCGTAAAGCGCGTTTGCCCGACAACTGGCAAGCGGTTTTATGACCTGAACAAGGACCCGATCGTTAGCCCCTACACCGGCGAGATCGTGGAGCTTGAGACCGGCAAAAGCCGGATGATCGCCGCAGATGCGGAAGATGCTGCATCGGCCAAAGCGCGTGAAAACGCGTCGGATGAAGATCTTGTTCTGGACGATGACGACAATGTCGATGTCGAACTGGACGACGATCTGCTGGACGATGACGACGATGAAAATGATAACGTCTCGTTGGACGACATCACCGATATGTCGTCGGAAGACGAAAACTAAGACCGGTCAGAGGCGGCCCCATCGCCGCCTCGCACCCCCGGACGCTAAGCGGAACTTTTTGGCAAATTCCATTTTTTGGACTTGCACTCCTCGCCGCCGTCTCATAAACGTCCGTCCACTGCTTCGGCAGTACCTTGATGGGGCCTTAGCTCAGTTGGGAGAGCGCTTGCATGGCATGCAAGAGGTCAGGGGTTCGACTCCCCTAGGCTCCACCAAAACCTAACAGAACAACTAGATGGTTTGAGTTAAAGCGGTGCGGCGCAAAACATAGCTGCGCGCGTATCTCGCTGTCGCGACACAGCTATTACATCTTCCGCGACCCGCTGCTCAGGCCAAGACCAAATCCTGCCCCCCGACGAAACACTGCCCGCAAAAGTGATTATTTTTGTGGCAGGCAAGCGCATAACTCTTCCGACAATTCCCGCCATGTTGCTGGTTCTTGACGATCAAATACGGTGGAAGGCGGTAGGGTTCCTAGCCTGTCTTCAATACTTAGCATGAGTATCAGACTGAGGATGGAATCCAGAAATGGATGAGTGCTGTCCGGGTCAAACCTTGCCCGCGGGATCAGGCCCTCATGATTTGCGAAGTCTCTTAACAGTTCTAACATGGGGGTCAGAGATTTCTCAGAGGTTGCCGCCCCCCTGCTGGTCGACACCATCAATCCAAACGCGTCAGAACAACCGCTTTCCAGAGCCGCCTTCAGTCTCTTTCGATCCAGTTTCCCGCTGGGCAGGCGTGGCAATTCCTCTAAGTACAGGCTGCGCACAGGCGCGGCGGCAGAAAAGAACCTTTTGGTGATGGCTTGCCGCAGTTCTATTTCCAGAATGCCGGCGTCTTTGCGTTTGGTCTCAACAGCAATGGCAACGGCATCGGCGTCACGAACAGTAATAGCGGCGGCAAATACTCGCCCGACCCCTTCCACGGTTTCTGCTGTTTCGGATACGCCCGTCATTGACAATCTCCGCCCTCGAATGTTGACGA
This sequence comes from Ruegeria sp. BC1, assembly GCF_056539305.1. Classification (NCBI taxonomy): domain Bacteria; kingdom Pseudomonadati; phylum Pseudomonadota; class Alphaproteobacteria; order Rhodobacterales; family Roseobacteraceae; genus Ruegeria; species Ruegeria sp. BC1. The sequence goes on along the minus strand of NZ_JBQFUT010000007.1, from coordinate 157,879 downwards.
TATCGTCGACCCTACCCAGAACATCCAAACTTCCGTCCGACAGAATTGTCACCCAATCGTCCAGAAGAATCGCATCCTCGAGTGGGTCACAGACCCGATCGCCCGATTGCAGGCTTTTGAAATCGCCCAAGGTTCGATCGTAGCCCATGGCTTTGACACGGCCAATCTCACCAACTTGCAACTCACGCCCTTCTGAATTGACCGCCTTTGCCCCCGGCAGAAGCATCCCCCCGGGAGACCCCTGATAATTGGTAAAATCTTCGGCGGCGAGCGTTCCGTGTGAGACTTCGATAAACTCCGAAGCCCCATAGGTCGCATTTATTTCAGCCTTCGGAAAACGCCTTACGAGATCCTGAATGAGACGTGCCCGGCTCGGCTCTCCCCAAGGGTAAAAAACGGTTAGTTTTGGCAGCAACTCTGGCGAGAAATCGGGGTTTTGCAGCATTCCGTGCAGTACGCTGCACGGGGCGGAAAGGGCCGTTGTGGATGTTGCGATCATAAGATCACAGAGCTGTTTCAGATTGGTAAACCCGTTGGCGGGAGGCAAGATTATCGTGTGGCTTCCCACAAATGCCGGCAGCGTCTCTAAGGCTGTTGCCGTATCCCAACGCACAACCGTCAGCAATGTTTGCGGCGCATCATAATTGAACACGCGCATGCGCGAGGCCATGCCTGCCGCCAAAACGACACCCTTGGGCTTTCCCGAACTGCCCGACGTGTAGACGACGTAGGCCGGACATTTAAGGTCCAGGGGCGGCAGCGCCGGAGCTTCGGCAAAACTCTCCAAAAGGAAATGCAAGTCAGCCTGATCACAAGCCTCACCGATAATCAGAGCGTTCCTGCTCTCTAGTTCCGGGTGGGAAGCAATCAAGCGGCTCCATCGCGAACACGTGACAACAATCAGATCGGGATCAAACGCATCTATACGCTCGGCAAGCTGTTCGTCTGAATCCTCGGGCAATCCCATGCACAGCAGACTTCCACTTGCGGTGCTGGCCAGCTGTGTCACGATTGCAGCCGGGCTGGCTGGCAGCAAACACAACACCCGATGCTGATCTTCGAATTTCCGGTCAGGAGCTGTGTGACGAGGCGCAGTATCCTGAAAATGCAACAGCATTTGGGACATACGCAAACACAGGCTTGCCAGGCAACCATAGGAAACTGACTCGGATGCAGTTCGTATCGCAATTCGGTCCGGGTCATGATCGGCAAGCCAACACAACTTGCTTTGGCGAACCGTTTCGCTTTGCATCCAGGTTTCCAAGTTGATCAACTTGCGCTTGGGCATCGGTCCGCCATATTCGGCGATCAGTTGCCGTCGGACCGGCATGTTCTGCGCCATTGCAAAACTTCGGCAAGCACGCGCGAATTGTTGCGTTAGCCACAATGTCCGAACCAGATTTGAGCCCGCTCGAGGCGGTGCGACAAGTGGGATAATATCGATGACCGGCGCCCCATCCTGGTCAATCCACGTTGCGGCAAAGCATATATCGGCGCCGCTGGAAATCGCCAATTGCGCGGGAAACCCTGGCAGTTTTGCCGGTCGCAGCAACCACGGCACGAAAAACCGTCTGCCGGGGGCTCTTTGCCCGTCAAAATAGACTTGGAGCACCGCGCCCGAGCGCAAAAAATCCAAGTATCGGCCTGAGTAAGAGTTGCGCCGGGTCAACCACCTGCCCGACAACGTGATGTCGTATCCCTCGTTTCGTACCGCAGTCAAAAAGTCCGAGGCTTCAGCCGGATCACCAACCTCAGGCGCGACCGAGACGATCGTCTGGACCGGCTTACCCGTTTGCGCCAAGGCAACCTGTAGCCGCCGTGACGCAAAGGCAAGGTTTTGCGCGTGCGGAGAAAACACGATCGTTCCATTTGTTTTTTCTGCCCCGCTCTGCAACCACGCTTTCGCGCGTCTTGTAAGCACGGACGCGATTCCATGAGCCGTGCCGTTGGATGTGGTTTTATAGTCTTGATCAGCGGCAAATGTATTGGATGATGGCTCCGGTTCAACCACGCGTACACCTTGGGATTTTGCCAATTCTGTCAGCGGGTCTTGTCCAAAGGCCGCCCTGCCCTTCGCAAGTAGGTAAAGATCATCAAATAATTTCTTTTTCTCCGGCTTATTTTGGGGAGGTGCTAACCTCCCTGACATCGCACGCAAAAGCGACGCCTCGACAAAGTATGTTTGACCGCGCGAGAGCGCCTCTTGCAATGCATCGGCCAAAAGGTTTTCGTCGACCCAATGCCAGTGTGAAAACATCACGAAACGCGCCATCGGCGCCAAGCGCAACGCTGCGGCGATCAACTTAGGCTTGAAACTAGCGTCCAATCCGTTGTGCAGAAAATCAATCAAGGAAAGGGCACGTTTTGGTATAGCCGCGATGTCAGCAAGCAGCGTATCAATTTCTGCTGTGCTCGCAGTTTCTTTACCACAGACGAAGTCGACGATCTCTTGATTAGCGATGCGCTGATCGGCTTCAGAGCTTGCCGCTGGTTTGTGGGTGCCGGTCGAAGCGGCTTGCCGGTGACCAGCAAGCCAGTGGCCGCATTCCGGAACTGGATGGCCGCTCTCAAGTTTGGTCAACCGCCGCTGGAGTGGTTCAAATCTATCGCCCAGATCGGTTGTATTTTGCTCAAAGAGTTCGCGCGCACTGCGAATTGCGCCTAAATCGATAAGGTTCCGAACTCTCTTGGCAATACGGCCGGGGCCAACAATTGCAGTGTTCACTTCTTCGGTGTGAGCCTTTGTCAAGGCGGCTACTGCGTCATCAAGTGCTTGTGGCAATCTCCAGCGCGGAACTCGTGCAAGCTCCAAATGCGGCAACGATTTCAGAACGACCCGGCCCAACCTTTTGCGGGGCGCTACTCCGAACAAGAACAGCAGCCAGCCAGCTGCACAGATTTGGTTTCGGCGCAACTGAAAGTCAAAATCCGGGTTGGGAAGATTCAAACTTGGATAGTCGGGCGACTCCTTCGCTTGACGCTCCAAGCCGTCTGAAACAGCACAAAGGATTGTTTCTAATTTGCTCATGCCGGTTTGAACTGGTGCCGCCTGCGTTTTGCCCGGCCCCGAACTCCCTTTACCGGGTCTATAGGTCCGCATCCAGCGCTAGTCTCCTTGAGCAGCCCTCCAGGGTCAAATGCAAAGCGTCCTGCGGCAAGGTGATAAACCCTCACCTTGCCGCAACACATAGTGCCGATCTCGAGTTGTGATCGCCCCACGCCGGATTATTGGCACTGAACAGCCGACTACTGACCGGATTTAATCCCCGTCCACATGCGTGTTACGAAACGCTGCGTATCGGCATCCCACGGTGCCTTCATATACAAGTTTTTCATCGCCTCTTCTGATGGATAGAGGCCTGGGTCATTCAAAATCTCTTCGTTCAGAAACTCTTGCGACGAAAGGTTGCCGTTCGCATACCAAACGTAGTTTGAAATCGCCGCCGCGTTCTCGGGGTCCATCAGGAAGTTGATAAAATTATGGCCCAGTTCCGGGTTCGGTGCGTCCGCCGGGATCGCAATCTGGTCAAACCACATTCCAGACCCCTCTCTGAATGCGCCATATGCAATTTCGATCCCGTTTCCAGCTTCTGCTGCCCGGTTCCGAGCCTGCAGCGCGTCTCCGGACCATGCCATTGAAACACACACTTCACCCGTTGCCAGATCGTTAATATAGCCGGTCGAGTTGAACTTTTTCACATATGGGCGAACCGCGTCTAGAACAGGTTTGGCCTTTGCAATAACGTCGGGATTCTGCGAGTTCGGGTCCTCTCCGATATAGGTCAGTGCAGCTGGTACAAGTTCGGTCGGCGCGTCCAGAAAATTCACGCCGCATTCGGCAAGCTTGGATACGTAATCGGGGTTGAACAGCAACTCCATCGTGTCCAATGGGATGTCTTCGCCAAGCGCTTCGCGAACTTTTCCGACATTCACTGCAATGCCCGTTGAACCCCACATATAGTTAACCGAGTATTTGTTTTCGGGGTCGAAGGTCGCAGTGCGTTGCTCGATGGCGTCCCACAGGTGGACAGAGTTCGGCAACTGCTCCTTGTCGAGCGGCTGAAAAACTCCGGCTTCGATCTGACGTTGCAGAAAACCACCAGAGGGAAACACCACATCGTACCCGGCGTTTCCTGCGAGCAATTTAGTTTCCAGCAGGTCGTTGGAGTCGAAATTGTCATAGACGACTTTGATCCCGGATTCGGCTGTAAATTTATCCAGCAGAGACTCGTCGATATAGTCGGCCCAATTGTAAACATAGACGGTTTCTTCAGCGTGCACCGCAGATGCGGCGATAACGATCAGCGCAGCTGCTGTTAACGTGGATTTCATTGTAACCTCCCAAGCCTTTCCTGCATGATTTTGACTGCTTTTTAACTGCGTATTCGGTTCGGCTTATGGTCATGCGGCCGATTGAACAAGCCTGTATTGAAAATAGTGAGCAGAGCAATGCCTGGACGACGGGATAAGCGAATAGTTATTCCGACCGCCAGAATATCGAGCACAACCCAAAGCCTGCCCCACCGCAGCAACGGCACAGGTCCTTTAACCACTGGGGTTCAGCGTTGGTCACTTTTCGGAAGGGTCGCTTTCGGCATAATCCCTGAGGCGTTCAACATCCGAAATCTCGGCGTGGTTTCGATTGATTTTCACACCTACTGATTTCAGCCGGGAAAACGCTCGGCTCAGGCTCTCAGGCTTCATTCCAAGACGCCCAGCGATCAGCATCTTGTCGTATGGCAATTCTACATCGCATTCGTCGACTTCGGCATCGCAGAGGTTCAGCAGAAACTCTGCCACGCGCTGAGCCCCGGTCTGCGCCTTGAGCTGTTCCAGCTGTGCGACCAGCGAATGAAGATGAGTGAAGGTCGAGGCCAGGATGGAGACACCGATTTCTGGGTCTTCCTTCATCAGCGACAACAGAACCGGGCTTGGAATGTGCATGACTTCACAAGCCGATACTGCCTCGGCCGAAACAGGGTAAGGCACGTTTCGCAAAGCGACAGCCTCACCAAAGCTTTCACCACGGGTAAAAACGCTGACAACGGCCTCGGCCCCGGTGGGCGACATCCGAAACAGCTTGACCCAGCCCGCCAAAACCACGTGAACGGCTTTGGCTTCTTCTTCCTGCAGGAAAATCGTCTCACCCCGATCATAGCTGCGCCAGATCGCGTGGCTGAGCAGCGTGTTTACGTGCTGTTCGGGCAGGCTTTTGAGCAAGAGCGACTGCCGCGCAATTGCCTTTTGTGCTTCATGCGCCAAGAAGGTTCCCCTTTTTCCCTGGCCGGTTTTCCGGCCGGTACATCCTTCGAGCTCAGGCTATGCCAAAGCGCAGCCAAACGCACCAGTCTTTTCCCGGGTCAACTTGACAATTGTCATGTTGCAAGCATCGCCGCAGGCCTAATCTCGGCCCAATGCCAGTAATCCGGGAGGCTTGCAAGATGGACTACGAGCGATTTTTCACCCAGAGTCTGGACGACCTGCGGGACGAAGGGAATTACCGTGTTTTCATCGACCTGCAACGCCGCTGCGGATCATTTCCAAACGCGCGTCAGACCGATGGGTCGGTGCAGCGGGACGTGCGCATCTGGTGCTCGAACGATTATCTGGGAATGGGTCAGCACCCTGCCGTAATCGGTGCAATGCATGATGCGCTGGATCGGTGTGGTGCAGGCGCCGGGGGGACACGAAATATTTCAGGCACCACTCACGATCACGTCCTGCTTGAGGCCGAACTGGCCGATCTGCACGGCAAAGAGGCTGCATTGTTGTTCACCTCGGGCTATGTGTCGAACTGGGCGGCGCTTGGAACACTGGCTGCGAAAATCCCCGGTTTGATCGTGTTTTCGGACGCGCTGAACCATGCCTCGATGATCGAAGGTATCCGCCATTCGCGGGCACAAAAGGTGATCTGGAAACACAATGATCTGGAAGATCTTGAGAAAAAACTGGCCGCCGCTGATCCCAATGCCCCCAAAATGATCGCCTTTGAATCAGTTTATTCGATGGATGGCGACATCGCCCCGATCCAAGAGATTTGCGACCTGGCCGACAAGTACGGTGCCATGACCTATCTGGACGAGGTGCATGCTGTTGGTCTTTATGGCCCTCGCGGTGGTGGTATTGCCGAACGCGAAGGGCTGATGGACCGCCTGACCGTCATAGAAGGCACATTGGGCAAGGCCTTCGGTGTGGTGGGCGGGTATATCGCCGCCTCGGCGGCGCTGTGCGATTTTGTGCGCAGCTTTGCGAGCGGCTTCATCTTTACCACCGCCCTGCCCCCTGCAACCGCCGCAGGGGCCGCTGCGTCGATCCGACACCTGAAGAAATCAAACTCGGAACGCGATCTTCAAAAGGCCCGTGTGGCACAGGTCCGTGCCCGTTTGGACGCCGAAGGCATCCCGCATTTGCCCAATCCCAGCCACATTATCCCGGTGATGGTGGGCGATCCGGTGAAATGCAAGTTCATCTCGGACACGCTGCTGGAAGAGTTTGGCATCTATATCCAGCCGATAAACTACCCAACCGTTCCAAAAGGGACCGAGCGACTTCGGATCACGCCGTCTCCGGTTCACACGGATGACGATATCGATCATCTGGTTGGGGCGCTGTCGGCCTTGTGGCAACGCTGCCAGATCGCCCGGATGCCGATAGCGGCCCAGTAAAACGGCCACTGACAGGAACAATTGCCGCCCTCCGGGGCGGTATTTTCTTTTTGCGACACACTTCTGCCGAAATCCTACCCTAACCGGAACGCATGAAGCAGTTTGTCCTCTTAGGTTGTGTTTTTCTGGCCTTGAGCAATTGTAGTCGCGATACCCCACGCGACAGAATGTTCGACGAATTGCGCGCGCAAAGGGACGCGAACACACCTTTTCCCAAGGCGGGCTTCACCTATGCCAGCTTTGACACCGGGCACGGCTATCAGATCGAATACCTTGATCCAAACGGTCGAGCCTATCTGTGGTACCCGGGCAATCGCAAAGCGGTTTCTGGCAACTGGAAAATCGTGCTGGACGAACTGTGTTTCCAATACAGCTCCAACACTTTCAACCCGCAAACTCTGCAACGCGGCGGATCCTGGACTTGTGAGTATGCAGGAATAATTGGGTTTCGCGTAACGGCCTACCAGCCAGGGGACATCTTTAACCTAAAATCGGGAACCATTCCCTATTCGCGCGGCAAATGCGATCTGCCTGATGGCCTGAAACAAGTTAAGAAAGTGAGTTGCGAATGAAAGTTATCTTGTCTGCCTTGGCGCTAGTCCTTCTGAGCCAGACCGCCGTCAGCGCTTGCACCAGCATGAAGCGACTGCCGGTCTTCAACTACAAAAAACATGCCAGTGGTGACGCCGACTTCTACGGTGTTGATCCCAAGAAGGGTCGCGCCATCGTCATCCGCCATACTGGTGGAATATCAAAGATCGAGATCTCGGCCAAGCGTGGCGCAAAAGGACAATACGCCAGAACTGGAACCGGAGAAGCCTTGCCTGTGACGGTTCTGGTGTCTGAAAATCTTTGCGTTCAAGGAAGTAAACGTCTTTTCACCAAAAAGTTTCACGCACGGTTAAAAGACCAATACACAACGCAATTTTACGCGCCGTTTTCAGCGTCTCAAAACAAATCTCAGGCCATATCTCTGGCGCAGTCAGTATTACGGGCCACGTATTGTCCAAAGGGTGAAATCGCGCTCAACCACAATTTTCAGTACGTTGACAAATCCGGCCAAAATCCGGTGGTGAAAACTGCACCGGCAGCGCGTGCATGGGGGTCCGATCCGTTCGACGAAAAGTGGATCGTGCAATTGACCTGCTCGGAGTGGCGCAAGACCTAACCTTCGCCACTCATGCGCCGACCAGTTGGCGGTAGATTTGCGGTAGCGCCATCGTCAGACGATGCGGGTCGGGGATGACGGCAAATCCGCCCTGACCGAACATACGCGGAAACCAGCTTTTGCCAGTTTTGTCGATGGTGACACCGAACACCGAATGCCCGGCCCGGCGTGCTTCGCGCACGGCCATGCAGGTATCTTCGATACCGTGACGGCCCTCGTAATGGTCCAGATCGTTGGGCTTGCCATCCGTGATCACCAGAAGCAGCCGACGGTTGCGGGATTGCGCGGCAAGATCTGCGGAACAGTGGCGGATCGCCGCGCCCAGCCGCGTGTAGTGCCCCGGTCGCAGCGACGCGATGCGCTGCTCGACCAGTGCGCCCATCGGCTCGTCAAACCGTTTGCACCGCTGCACGTAGACGCGCTGACGTTTAAGCGAGCTGAAGGCGTGGATGGCGAAATCATCACCGCAGGCGTTCAATCCCCAGGCCAGAGCTGCCAGCGCCTCGCGCTCGATGTCGATCACAGCACGACCGGTGACGGCGCTTTCGGTAGACCGGCTGACATCCAGCAGAATCGAGACCGCCAAATCACGCGCCTCGGGACGGGATTGCATCCAGACACGTTCGTTCCCTTCACCGCTGGCATGGCGGTCAGTTTCGGCGCGTACGGCGGCTTCGATGTCCAGCTGGTCTCCGTCCAGATGCCCACGTGTCATTATCCGACCGGGACGCAGAGCCTCGAACTGGCGTTTGACGGCACGAATGCGGCGGGCGGTGGCGGGGTCTTTGCCGAAATCGGCGGCATTGTCACGAATATCGGCGTCGGACAACAAGACATTGACGTGATCGGGCAGATACTGGCCTGTCCGCACATCCCATTCCGGGTACAGAATCCGGCCCGAAAGACGCTCGCGGTTCACATCTTCGGGCGCAAGGTCCAAATGCAGTTTCAGGCGTGTCGGGGGCGCTTTGGAAATCTGGCCCAGCCCGATCTCATCCTGATCGTCGGCGGCCTTTTTGGCGTTGTCCGGGTCATCGTCATCGACCCGCCGATTGAGGTTCAGAAACTCTGCCCAGCTAAGGATCGCTTCGAATTTATGCAGGATAAGACTGTCCTGGCGCTCGGCCTGATCGGATTTGCGGCGGCGGGCACGGTGGGTTTTCTCGCCCGATTCTTCGGGCGGACCTTCGGTTTCTGGGTTCTCTACTTCGGTATGTTCCGAGAAACCCACAGCGCGTAATTCGGGCCATAGGGGAACAGGCCGGAAATGCTGATAGCCACGAGGGGCAATCAGGTCATCACCCAGCGCCAATAGCTGCTCGGCCTTCGGGGACAAGGGGGCGGGATCGCCCAGCATGTGACGGATCAGGTCCTCGACCGCAGCCTCAGTTGGCGGCAGGTCCGGGACACTGCGTTGATGCAGCAGGCCCTTGCACAGTTCGGAATACAACGGACGCAATCCGGGGGCATCGTCAAGCGTTGCCGCGACCATCTGCCGGGCCGCCGCCAGCGCACGCAGATCGGCGCGCAGCGGGTCATCTTCGTCAATTCGTGTTCCGGCATTGGCCGCTGCGGCGGCAAGCCAGACAAAAAGTGCCCCATTTGCCTCGCGCGAGGGGTAAACCGCCAGCCGGTCCGGCAGGCGCAAAACCTCACCGTCAAACGAGGCACGCGGCATCAGTTCAACTTCGGTCCCCAACCGCCGCCGCCAGCTTAGCCGGTGGCGCGAAACCTCGGGTGAGACCGGGCGCAATTCAACGCCCGGACTACCCCCAAGCCCTCGGAAGAGGACTGCCAGCCGCCCCGCGACCTCCGAGAGGTCGACCGCGGCTCCAACATGCACCTCAGGTGCATCGAGGCGGCTGGCAAGGGTGTGCCACAGTTTCCCGATCGTTTCTTCGGGTTCCCATGGCTCAAAATCGATCTTGACCATCGGCCGGCCTCACCCAAAGACAGCCGTGACAAGATCGAGGAGCCCGCGTTTGATATCCTCGTCATCGGTCAGAGGTTCGATCATCGCGGCAAGGATGGCGCGGTCGGTCGACATGCCTTGCGCGATCAGGGTCGCGGCATAGACGACCAAACGGGTGGAAACGCCTTCCTCAAGATCCTGACCCTTGAGCCCGCGCAGCTTGTTCGCCAGCCGGATCAGCGGCTTGCAGCGTTCCAGTGCAAGGCCGCTTTCCTGCGCGACAACTTCGGCTTCCATCTCGGGCGACGGGAAGTCGAACTCCAGCGAGATGAACCGCTGACGGGTCGAGGGTTTCAGGGTTTTCAGGATGTTCTGGTAACCGGGGTTGTAGGAGGCCACCAGCATGAAGCCGGGTGCGGCCTCAAGTTCTTCGCCGGTGCGGTCGATCGGCAAGATGCGCCGGTCGTCGGTCAGTGGGTGCAGCACGACGGTGACGTCCTTGCGCGCTTCGACCACCTCATCCAGATAGCAGATCGCGCCTTCACGCACCGCCCGGGTCAGGGGGCCATCAACCCAGACGGTTTCGCCCCCTTTGAGCAGATAACGTCCAATCAAGTCCGCGGCAGCCAAATCGTCGTGGCAGGCCACAGTGTAAAGCGGGCGGCCAAGCTTTGCAGCCATGTGGGCCACAAATCGGGTCTTGCCACAGCCTGTCGGCCCTTTCAGCAGCACCGGCAAATCGTTTTTATAAGCGGCGGTGAAAACATCGCATTCATCGCCTTGGGGCAGGTAGAAGGGGGCGTTTGCCGCCCCCGTTCCCATTTGTATGGAGCCGTCCATATCCATTACTCCGCAGGGGTTTCAGCTTTGCCAGGTTCAATGACCTCTTTCCGGGGAACCCAGATCGAGTAGATGAACAGCAGCGCACCGATAACCACGACCAGCCCCGAACCAAAGCGCATCCAGTAGAAGATCGCGACCTGATCCTGGACATCCATGAAGTAGTCTCCGACCACCCGCTGCATATGCGTCTGCACGGTTCCGGCGAAGGTCAGCACAAAGGTCATGAACACCATGCCGCCGGTCATCAGCCAGAACGAAGCCATGTTCAGCACCTGATTGTACGGATCACGGTTCTTCAAGATCGGCATCGCATAGGTGAAGATCGCCAGGTTGAGGCAGACATAGGCACCGTAGAAGGCCAAGTGGCCGTGTGCCGCGGTGATCTGCGTGCCGTGGGTATAGTAGTTCACCCCGTGCAGCGTGTGCAGGAAGCCCCAGACGCCCGCGCCAAAGAAAGCCAGCGTGGCACAGCCCAACGACCACAGCAGCGCCGCCTTGTTGGGATGATCCCGACGGCCCTTCCAGACCATCACGAAGGCAAAGGCCATCATCGCGAAGAACGGGATCACCTCAAGGCTCGAGAAGATCGAACCGATCCACTGCCAGTACCCCGGGGTACCAATCCAGTAATAGTGGTGACCCGTGCCAAGGATGCCCGAGAACAGCGCGGCAGCGACGATGACATACAGCCATTTTTCTACCACCTCTCGATCAACACCGGTCAGCTTCAGCATCAGGTAAGCCAGGATCGAGGCCATGATCAGTTCCCAAACGCCTTCGACCCACAGGTGCACGACGTACCACCAGTATTGCTTGTCCAAGGCCAGGTTGCCCGGATTGTAGAAGGCAAACAGGAACAGCAGCGCCAGACCCCACAGACCCAACAACAGGATGTTGGAGATCGCAGTTTTCTTACCCTTCAGAACAGTCATCGACACGTTGTAAAGGAAGATCAGCGCGGCCACGACGATACCCGCCTTGACCCATTTAGGTTGCTCAAGGAACTCACGCCCCTCTTTGCCCAGCAGCCAGTTGCCTTCGAACAGGTTAAAGACATAGGTGACCACCACGCCCAGCGTGCCGACCACGAGGATCAGCAATTGCAGATAGGCCAGTTTGGTCGAGTGGATCTCGCGCTCGGCCTCTTCCGGGATCAGGAAGTAGGCGGCGCCGAAGAAGCCCAGGATCAGCCAGACGATCAGCGCATTGGTGTGCAGCATCCGAACAATGTTGAACGGCAGCAGGTCACTTGCGAAATTGGGGGATACGTAGATCCAGCCGGCCAGCAAGCCGCCGGTCACCTGGATCGCGAATAGGCCCATCGCCACTGCGAAGTAGGCGTAGGCAATTTTTTGGGATTCGTACTTCATTTCTCCGTTCCCTTCTTAGCCTGCCTCGTTGGGCGGCCAGCCCTGAGCGTCGATATTGTCCGTCCAGATCAGGAAGTTGGTCAGATCGCGGAGTTCTTCGTCGCTGAGGTTGAAATTGGGCATCTGACGGCGGCCGGGAATTCCGGTCGGCTGTGCCTCCATCCAGCCCTTGAGGGATTCAAAGGCCGATTCCGGGTCGTCCAGGACGCCCCAGCGGGTCATCACATTACCAACCTCGGGGGCGAAATAGGCACCTTCACCCAAAATCGAGTGGCAGTTGATACAGGCGTGTTTTTCCCAGACATGTTTGCCCCGGACCACACTTTCATCGAGCTTTGCCGAATTCTCGGAATTGACGATATACCAGTGGGAATGGGCCGACAGGCCCAGGAAGATGAGAATAAAGAACAGTGACCCGCCATAGAATATATTGCGGGCCATGCTCTTGGTCATGACTTCTCGCATCGCGCTCTCCTTTGCGCAGCTTAGCTAGTCCTGACACAATGACCGCCGGTTCATGGGGTCGCCTTAACGAAAGTCAAGACCGACGGGGTGAATTGGCATCTATCCCGCCCGCATGGCCCGAGGCCCGGCAAGCGCGGGCCACATCGCGATCAGATACAGCGCAAAGGCACAGACCCACAGACCGTCCGAAAGCAGCATCGCAACCAAGTAGCCCGCGTTGAGATCAGCCCCGACCCAGCGCGACAGGGCAGCCACCGCCATCAGCCCATAGGCTACGACCATCGGCCCCGGCGCGACCAGGGCGCGGCCGCTATGGCCCAAGGCGGCACGGCTCATGACTGCCAGTGTCATGCCGCCGACGCAGCCGATGCCCAGTACGTGCAGGGCCGCGATTTCGTTGCCGTAGCCAAGAACCGCCAGCCCCCATAGGATCAGGCCCAGCGCCAGCATCCCCAGCCCCACATGCAAGGCCAGCAGAAGCGGCTGTCGCACGGTCCAGCGCGCGCGCCAACGCGCCATGCGCAAAGCTTGCACGATCCCAAGCCCTAGCGCAGTAACGCCTGCGATGGCGCCCGCTCCTGATATCAGGACGATCAGCGGCAGAATTAGGGCCAGAACTATTCCCGCCTTGTCCAGCTTGACCACAGAGACAGGCCAGTTCGCCTCGGGGACACCGGCGCGTTTCATGGCATTGCGGGTAAAGGCCGGTGTGATCCGCCCCCCCAGAATGGCGATCATCGAGCACAGCGTCAGCAGCCCGGCGCGCAATCCGGTTTGCAGGGTATCATCTGCCACCCCCATCCATTCCAGATGGGTCAGCAAATCGGCCACCCAGATATAGCAGAGCAATAGCAGGAAAATCATGTTCTGCGGCTTGGGTCGCCGGAGCAGTTGCGAAGCGATCTTAGCCGCAAGAATCGGAACAAAAATCAAATCGATCACTGCCACCATCACGGGCGACAGCATCCCCGAGAACCACATGGCCATCCGACCAGCCAGCCATAACGCAGCCGCAAGAGTAATGAATCGCGCCCGCGCCTCGGGCGTGCCGGTCCAATTTGGTACCGCGGTCAGAAAGAACCCGCCCAAAGCGGCGGTGGCGTACCCAAAAATCATCTCGTGCGCGTGCCACATCGGCGGCGACATCGCATAACCGGGGTCCACATAGGGTACCGCCAGCCACAGGCCCCAAACCAGCCCGACAAACAGGCCATATAGCCCGGCGGACAGGAAAAAAACGCGAAACCCCTCACCAAGAATACGGGTGACGATTGTGGGCATGCCTGCTCTCCTCGGTTGTTTCCCAAGGCCTATCAACCCGCACGCCCGAGCGACTTAACCAAAATCAATCATTTCAAAAAACATGACCCTAAGACATAGATTTTTTGGCGCTCTTTTTTCGCGATTTACCCTGCCCAGCACTGGAATAGGCCGCGCCTTGTTGACTTTGGTCAAGGATCACACCGCCGTGATGTCTCACCCTCGGGCCTGCCTCACCACGCATATGGAGAGTGATCATGTCACTTGGAATCAGCTACAACAAAACTGGCCGCGCCTTGGGGGCCGGTTTGGCAATGCTGCTGGGCAGCGTCGCCGCGCCAGCCTTTGCCGAACAGCCAACATTAAGCGACGAAGCGTTTGAATCGTCCAAGCAGCTCTATTTCGAACAATGTGCGGGCTGCCACGGCGTACTGCGCAAAGGCGCCACCGGTAAGAACCTTGAACCCCACTGGAAGAAGACCGCAGACGACGGCACCGTCACCGAAGGCGGCACCCTTCAACTGGGGCAGGAACGCCTTGAAAAGATCATCGCCTGGGGCACCGAAGGCGGCATGAACAACTTCTCGGACATCATGACCGAGCAGGAAATCAAAGACATGGCGACCTACATCATGATGGATGCGCCAAAGCCCCCTGAAATGTCGCTGGACCAGATGAAGGCGACCCGCAAGGTCTATGTCGAAGAAGCCGACTACCCGACCGAGCCGCTGCACGGTCGCAACTGGGAAAACTTCTTTGTTGTCATCGAGCGTGACGTGGGCAAGGTTGCCGTGATCGACGGCGACACCAAAGAAGTGCTGACCCACATCCCGACCGGCTATGCCGTGCATGTTCTGAAAGCGTCTGAACACCATTCGCTGGAAGAACCGGAACAGCCCGGCCGCTTCTGGTACACTATGGGCCGCGACGGCAAGATGACCAAGATCGACCTCTGGCAGACACCGGACAAGATGTTGGTTTCCGAAGTTAAAATCGCCTATGACGCCCGCGACGTAGCGGTGTCCGGTGACGGTAAATATGTCATCGGTGGGGGCTACTGGCCGCCGCACTTTGCGATCGTTGATGCGCAAACCATGGAACCGGTCAAGGTTGTTTCAACCCGTGGCGTAAACGTGGACGGCGACTATGTGGAAGAAGCCCGTGTGGCCGCCATCTACACCACACCGAACGAACCCACCTGGATCGTTGCGATCAAGGAACTGGGCCAGTTGTGGCAGGTCGACTACACCGATCTGGACAACCTGCGGATCGACAAGATCGACAGCGCCAAGTTCCTGCATGACGGGTTCTTCGACCCGACAGGCCGCTATTTCCAGATCGCCGCGAACGCGTCGAACAAGATGGTGGTCGTCGATACCGAGACCCACAAGCTTGAAGCGATGATCGACACCGCGGCCCTGCCGCACCCCGGCCCAGGTGCCAACTGGGAGGACCCCAATTGTGGTCCGGTGGCAGGTACAACCCACCTTGGCGTTGGTACTGTGACGGTCTGGGGCAACGACCCTGAAAACCGGCCAGATGATGCCTGGAAGGTCTGCTATGAAGTGGAAACAGACGGCCCTGGCCTGTTTGTCCGCACCCACCCGAACTCGGACTTCATCTGGGCTGACCAGACCAAACACCCCGAGCCCGAGGTACAGCAGTCTGTTCAGGTCATCTCGAAAGAGACCGGCGAGATCGTGAAAACGATCCAGATCACCGAAGAGGAAGGCAATGCCGCCGTCCACTTTGAATTCAACGCCGATGGTACCGAGGTCTGGGTCTCCAAGTGGAACCTGGCGGATTCGCTCGAACCCAATGGTGAGATCGTGATCTTCGACGCCAAGACGCTGGAAGAAATCGGCCGCATCAAGGGTCTCTATGCCCCGACCGGCAAGTTCAACGTCTACAACCGCTCGAACCACGTTACCTGACAGGTTCACAACCAGAACCGGAAAGGGCGGGCCCCTCGCCCGCCCTTTCCTCGTTTGACCCATCAGCCAAACACGCCCGCCAGACACGCCGGGCCAGTCAATACAGCTAAAACGGAGCCCGGATATGACCTCCGAACCGGATAAAAAACCACCGATCTGGCGTCGGTATTTCCTGTGGGGAATGCCCGTGGCCGGCATCGCCGCGGCCTTTGTCGGCGGCATCATCTTCTGGGGCGGGTTCAACACCGCCATGGAAGCCACAAACACCAAGGAATTCTGCGTCTCGTGCCACGAGATGCGCGACTTCGTCTATGAGGAATACCAGGGCACGATCCACGACGTGAACCGATCCGGCGTGGGCGCGGTCTGTTCCGACTGCCACGTCCCCAAGGACTGGACCCACAAGATCATCCGCAAAATCAAAGCGTCCAAAGAGCTGTATGGCAAGATGGTCGGGACCATAAACACCCGCGAGAAGTTTGAGGCCAAGCGCGTGCACCTGGCGATGAACGAATGGGAGCGGATGAAGGCCACCGACTCGCGCGAATGCCGCAATTGCCATGATTTCGAGTCGATGATGCCCGAGTTCCAGAAACCCCGCGCGCGTCAGCAACACCTGAACGCAATGGAGATCGGTCAGACTTGTATCGACTGTCACAAGGGTATTGCGCACTCGGACGCTCGTAACCGGGCCGACGAGGAGTATCTGGAGGAGCTTGAAGCACCGAACCCAGCGTTCATCCGCCCGATTCCGCCGGAATATCTTGCAAGCCTTGCCAAAATCGAGGCTCAGGAAGCCGCCGACGCCGAAGCTGAAAAAGCCGCGAAAGCAGCTCAGCATGAGGCCATTCAGGCCCAGATCGCAGCCGCTGTCGATGCAGCTGTTGCCGAAGAGCGCGCCAATGCAAGCGGAGATGAAGCTGCAGCGCCCGCAGGCGGTGGTGGCAGTGATGTCGGTGGCAACATCGACTGGAACGCCGTAGCCAGCGCGGATATGAAACTGTTCTATCCCGGGCAGGCTTCGTTTGAATGGGTGCAGAACGGTAAGTTCCACGGTGGCGCGCGTCCGCTGACCAAAGGCGGCGACCAATGTTCAACCTGTCACGCCAAGGAACTGGATGCGATCGGCAACAAGATCGTGGCCGGCGGTGATCTGGAACCAACGCCGATCCCCGGAAAGCGTGGAGTGATAGACGCGACCGTGCAAGCCGCGCACGACGACGAAAACCTGTATGTCCGCCTGCAATGGCCGGATGCCGGTCACAACCCTGCCCCCTTTGTCGAGGGCGGCAAGATGGATCCGGACAACCAGATCAAGGTTGCCATGATGATTACCGGCACCGGCATCGAATTGGGCGATCAGGTGGGCTGCTGGGCCTCGTGCCACGCCGACAACACCTATATGCCGTTTGCCCCCGACGCGGATGCGATCGCCGCTAATGGTGACGTCGCGAGCCGCATGACGGCGCAGGACACCGTGACCAAATACATCAGCGAAAGCCGCACGGATGTTGAGGTCAAAGGCCGCCGTGGCAAAGCTCTGGGCGGCTGGGACAAGCTGGAGGCCGAGGCGCAGATCGAGCAGTATCTGGCCGATGGCACCTATCTGGACCTGATGCGGGTTTATGCCGATGGCAGCGCGACAAATGGCTATTTGCTGGAACAGCGCGTGATCAATGACGGCGAGATTGCCGCCTCGGCCAACTTGTCCGGTGGCATGTGGACCGTGGTCTTTAGCCGGCCGCTGAACTCTGGCGCGCCCGGCGACGTGCCGCTGGAGCCCGGTCAGACCTACACGGTCGGCTTCGCCATCCACGATGACTTTGCCGCCGCACGCTTTCACCATGTGACGTTGAACACCAGCTTGGCGCTGGATGACGACAACGCCAACATCAACGTGGTGAAACAGTAATGGATGGGGGCCGGATGATCCGGCCCCTGCCCCTTTTCCGGAACGGAGAGTTGGATCATGAAACCCCACCGCCTTCTTCCAGTGTTGTTGCTTGTAACCGCGCCCGCGTGGGCCGATGAAACCGCCGAAGTCTGCGCCGAGGCCGAGGAACGATACGTCGATCTGTTTGGCCAACCCTCATCCGACGTCGAGGATGCTGAGGTGGTACTTATGCACAAATACAACTTTTGCCCCGCTGAGCTGACCGTCAAAGCAGGCACTACGGTCCGCTGGGTCAATGTCGACAAACGTACCAGTCACAGCGTGCTGCTGAAGGACGGCAGCGCGCCCGAAAGCGACCGGCTGTTCCCTGAGGAAACATTTGAGATGACGTTCCTCACTCCCGGTCCACAGGATTACCTGTGCGGGCCGCATTGGGAGACACAGAACATGATCGGAATGATCACCGTCGATCCCTGAGCCGAGGCAAGCATACAGGCAGGGAGAAAGGAGCGCGGAGGCTAATTCCGCGCTCCTTAACTTTAGTCAAGGAATTCGCATTGAGAATTCGCCAACCTGCCCCCATGACACGCCCGGTTCGCCCAGCAACGTCCCTTATTCGCGGGAAAACCCGGGCTGCGAAGACATTCAGACCAAGCGAGTTTGCACATGAGCGGTAAGGTTTTTCTGATTGGCGCTGGCCCCGGCGACCCCGAACTGATGACCCTGCGTGCCCTGCGTATGCTGCAAGAGGCCGACGTGGTGGTTTATGACCGTCTGGTCACGACCGAAATTCTTGCGCTTCACGCGGGCGGTGCACGGCTTATCGCCGTCGGCAAGGCCCCCAAATGCCACACTGTCCCTCAGGACCGTATCAATGAAATCCTGCTGGAAGAGGCACGGGCCGGACACAAGGTTGCACGCCTGAAGGGCGGTGATCCAATGATCTTTGGCCGCGGCTCGGAAGAGGCGGCCTATCTGCGCGCTCACGGCATCGCAGTAGAATATATACCGGGTATTACAGCGGCTCAGGGGGCCTCAAGCTCGACCGGTGTGCCGCTGACCCATCGCGGGCTTGCCACCTCGGTGCAATACGTCACCGGGCACAGGCAAGCGGATCAGGTTCTGGATCTGGATTGGAAACGGCTGGCCGACCCGGACACCACGCTGGTTGTCTATATGGGCGTTGCCAATATCGGCCAGATCGCCATGGGCCTGATGACCGCGAACCTGCCCGGCTCAACCCCGGTCATGGCCGTCGGCAAAGCCACCACACCGGAGGAACGACGCCTCGTGTCCCGGCTGGACCGGATCGCGGCAGACACCCGCGATACCAACCTTCAGGCCCCTACCTTGTTCATTATCGGGCGAGTCGTTTCGCTCTATGCGGAACAGCCGCTGGATGACCTGCTGGATCAGGCCCATGGCTGAACTTGTGCGAAACACCAATAAACCCGGCTGGGCGGCTCATGCCCTTCTTACGACTGCCATTCTGGTGGCAACGTCAGCCTTTGCCGCCGATGCTATCGACCCAAACGTTCTGAAACGCCTTGTGCATCAGGACTGCGGCTCGTGCCACGGGCTGTCACTGAAAGGCGGCCTCGGGCCAGATCTTCGATCCGAAACATTGCAACATTACGATCCTGACGTCCTGACCGGGGTGATCCTGGACGGCATCCCCGACACGGCGATGCCGCCCTGGCGCCCCCTCATCAGCGAAGAAGAAGCCGAATGGATCGCCCGTTACCTGCTGGAACAGGAGGCACAATGAAACAGATTGTTCTTGGCATCGTCGCCACCCTGATGATGACGACCGCACAGGCCGAGCCTACGGCCACAGGCGACCTTGGGCTGGTGATCGAGCGAGCCAATGGGTCAGTCCTGCTGATCGATCAGTCTGATCGCGCGGCGCTGGCCCGGATCGAGGGGCTGGGCGATCTGTCCCATGCCTCGCTGGTCTATTCGCCGGACGAACGCTTTGCCTATGTGTTCGGGCGCGATGGCGGGCTGACCAAGGTTGACATAGTTACCCGGCAGATCGTGAACCGTATCGTACAGGCTGGAAACGCCATTGGCGGCGCGATCTCGGACGATGGTGAATTGGTGGCCGTGTCTAACTATGAACCCGGCGGCGTCCGTGTCTTTGATGCGGACACGCTTGAGATGGTCGCCGACTTACCCACTGGTGGCAAAACCATCGGGCTTGTCGATGCACCTGGCCGTCGGTTCGTGTTCACCATGTGGGATAGCGGTGAGACCTGGATCGCCGATTTCGCGGACGATATCCCTGAGATCACAAAAATCCCCGACATGGGCAAAAACCCCTACGACGCGCTGATCACTGCCAATGGCCGCACCTATATAACCGGTCTGTTCGGTGAGGACGGTTTGACCGCGCTGGATCTGTGGGATGAAACCCCCAAACCCATCCGCGTGTTACCCGGCTATGGCCGCGGGCAAGAGGAGATGCCGGTCTACAAGATGCCCCATCTGGAAGGGTGGGCGCTGACCGGACGCGAATTCGTCTTGCCCGCCGTTGGCCATCACGAGGTGCTGTGGATCGACGCCGATACCCTGACCGAGACCGGGCGCACTCAAACTCACGGCCAACCGGTCTTTGCCATGGCCCGTCCCGACGGGCGGCAGGTCTGGGTGAATTTCGCCCACCCGCTGAACGACACGATTCAGGTGATCGACAGCCTCAGCAAGGACATCATCCACGAATTCAAACCCGGTCCCGCTGTGCTGCACATGGAGTTCACTCCGCGCGGACACGAGGTTTGGATCAGCGTGCGCGATGCAAATAAAATCATGGTTTACGACACACAGACCTTCGAGAAGCTGCGTGAAATCGATGCTGACAGTCCTTCGGGCATTTTCTTTACCGCCCGTGCTCACAGAACAGGGCTGTAACCAATGCAGCACATAACTGACCCGATTGACCGCCGCCTGCTGGACGAATTCCAACGCGACTTCCCTGTCACCGATCGACCTTTTCTGGTCCTTGCCGATGCGCTCGGACTGGATGAAGCCGAGGTTCTGGATCGTCTTGCCCGCATGCGAACTGCTGGCCGGATCACACGCGTCGGGGCCACGATCGCCCCCGGTGCGGTCTCGGCCAGCACTTTGGCCGCCGTCGCCGCGCCCGAGGAGCGACTGGAAGAGGTCGCCGCCCTGATCGACGCCGAACCCGGCGTAAATCACAACTACCAACGCGAAGATATGTGGAACTTGTGGTTTGTCGCAACCGGCCCTGACCGCGCGCATGTCAATGACACTCTGGCCCGGATCAGCCAGCGGTCCGGCCTGCGGGTTCTGGATCTGCGGCTTGTGCGCCCCTTCAACGTCGATCTGGGGTTTCGGATGTCGGGCAGGGCACGAAGTGTTCCCCGTCCGCGCACAGCGGACTGTTCGGTCATGCAAAACGGTGATCGGGCGTTGTTACAGGCGCTCAGCTCGGGTCTGCCGCTGGCCACCGAACCCTATGCCATGCTGGCCCGAGGGTTTAATCGCAGTGCGCCGGACGTAATGGCCCGGATTACCGCGCTGCACGCGGCGGGTATTATCTCGCGCCTGGGCGTCATTGTCCGCCACCGTGCGCTTGGTTGGTCGGCCAACGCCATGGTGGTCTGGGACATACCCGCCGGACAGGTGTCCTCTGCCGGTCCGGTTCTGGCTGCGCATCCCGGCGTGACGTTGTGCTATGAGCGCAACCCGGTCGAGGGCGTCTGGCCCTATCGCCTGTATTCAATGATCCACGCCCGCTCGCGCCCCGAAGCACTGCAGGTCCTGTCGGAAGCCACCGCTTTGCCGGAACTGACAGGTGCCCGCCACAAGGTTCTATTCTCGACCCGCTGTTTCAAACAGACCGGCGCGCTTATCCAGCATAAGGAAGCCGCCGCATGACCCTAGATGACACAGACCGCGCCATTTTGAACCGGATGCAGGATGACCTGCCACTCACAGCGCATCCGTACGCCTCCATCGCAAAAGAGCTGAGCATAACCGAAAACGAATTGCTGGCCCGCCTGACCCGGATGAAAGAGGAACGCATCATCACCCGCTTTGGCCCCTTTTTCGACGCGGCTGCCATGGGCGGCGCGTTCTGCCTGTGCGCAATGGCTGTTTCTACCGAAGATTTCGAAACCGTCCTGACCAAAGTCAATGCGCATGCCGAGGTCGCCCATAATTATGAACGTACGCACCGGCTGAACATGTGGTTCGTTCTGGCCACCGAAACGTCCGAGGGGATCGAGGCCACCGCCGATGCAATCGAACGGGAAACGGGGGTCGAAGTTCTCCGTTTCCCCAAATTGCAGGAATTTTTCATCGGCTTTCGGGTGGCAGCATGATCGACGCGACAGACAGACAGATCGTTCAGGCGCTTCAGGGCGGATTGCCCCTGACCCCTGCCCCTTATGCGCAGGTGGCCTGTGATCTGGGTATCAGCGAGGATGCACTGCTGGATCGTCTCGCCGGCCTTAAGGCCCGTGGCGTGATCCGCCGTATTGCCGCCGCCCCCAACCATTACAAGCTGGGGATGACCTCGAACGGGATGACTGTCTGGGATGTGGACGATAACTACATCACCGAACTGGGTTCGCAAATCGGAGCGCTACCCTTTGTCACCCATTGCTATGAACGCCCCCGCTCCCTGCCCGATTGGCCCTATAACCTGTTTGCCATGGTGCACGGCAAAGATCGCTCCGAGGTCGAAGAAAAGCGCGCGGAAATTGCCGCCATTCTGGGATCGGCTTGCCGGTGCAAAGATATCCTCTATTCCACGCGCATCCTGAAAAAGACCGGGTTGCGCCTGAAACAGAAAGGCTGAGACATGTTCCGCCTGACCGAATACATGCAGCAACTGGTCACGCCGACCCCAGTGCGCAAACGCCGCCCTGGTCCGGTAAAGCCAGTGGTGATCTGGAACCTGACGCGACGCTGCAATTTGAAATGCCGCCATTGCTACACCGTTTCGGCGGATGTCGCGTTCCCGGGTGAGCTCAGTCACGAGCAAGCCATGGTAACCCTTGAGGATCTGGGCCAGTTTCGCGTCCCGGCCCTGATCCTCTCGGGTGGGGAACCACTGGACCGGTTCGATTTCTTCGACATCGCCAACCGCGCCCGCGATCTGGTGCCGATGCTGGCTCTGTCCACCAACGGCACGCGGATCTACGACGAAACCGCTGACATGATCGCCGATGTGGGGTTCAACTATGTTGGCATTTCTCTGGACGGGATCGGGGCCACGAATGACTGGTTCCGTGGCGTCGACGGAGCCTTTGCAGATGCCCTGCGCGGTGTGCGCGAATGCAAGAAACGCGGCATTAAGGTTGGCCTGCGGTTCTGCTTGACCGAGGGCACCCAGCATCACCTGCCCGACCTGCTGCAACTGTGCGATGACGAGGGGGTCGATAAATTCTATCTGTCCCATCTGGTTTATGCCGGGCGCGGCGATAAGAACCGGGGCGAGGATGCCGAGCACCTGCGCACCCGCAAAGGTCTGGACCTGCTGCTTGACCGCGCGTGGGAAGCCGCGTCGGGTGGGCGACCACTGGATATCGTAACGGGCAACAATGACGCCGATGCAGGGTATTTCCTGAATTGGGTAAGAGCCCGTTTCGATGAAAACAAAGCCGCCCACGTGCGCGAACATCTGGCCGCTTGGGGTGGAAACTCCAGCGGATTGGGCGTGGCCAATATCGACAATCTGGGCCGCGTGCACCCTGACACCTATTGGTCGGATTACACGGTTGGCAATGTGAAGACCCAACCCTTTTCCGAACTTTGGACCAGCGAGGACCCCATGTTGGCCATGCTGCGCACCCGACCCCGCCCGTTGAAAGGCCGGTGTGGCGCCTGCCACCTAAAGGACGTCTGCGGCGGTAATACTCGTATCCGGGCCTTGCAA
The DNA here is from genome assembly GCF_056539305.1 of Ruegeria sp. BC1. NCBI lineage: Bacteria > Pseudomonadati > Pseudomonadota > Alphaproteobacteria > Rhodobacterales > Roseobacteraceae > Ruegeria > Ruegeria sp. BC1. The sequence continues at coordinate 134,460 of NZ_JBQFUT010000007.1, read as the reverse complement.
CTGACCGGCGATCCCTGGGCCGAAGACCCGGCCTGCTATCTGTCTAACCAAGAAATCGGCGTTGAGGATGCGGGCGAACGCCTGCAGGTCACGCCGTTCCGGGGGAAACGTCATGATCCAGCACATCAATTCTTTTGACACACTGAAAATCGGCACGCTCTGTTCTGTGCTGTTGACAAGCGCCGTATGGGCGGATGCCTCTTCGGACTACGCCGCACATTGCGCCTCGTGCCATGGTGAAAACCGCCTGGGCGGTGTTGGTCCTGCGCTGATCCCCGAGACATTGAAACGGATGCGCGGCCCCCGAGTAGCCGCCGTGATTGCCGAGGGCCGGGCGGCCACCCAGATGCCCGCCTTTTCACACGAACTGGATGCCTTGCAGATCGAAGAACTAGCGGGGTGGTTGAAATCCCCGCTGGAGGTAGACCCAAACTGGGGCGAGGCCGAGATCACATCCAGCCGTGCATTGGACGCAGATTACACGTCAGTCGAGGCACCGGTTTGGGACAGCGATCCGATGAACATCACGCTGGTGGTGGAAACCGGTGATCACCATGTCAGCGTTCTGGATGGCGACACGTTCGAGGTTCTGGACCGCTTTGAAACCCCCTTTGCCGTACATGGTGGACCAAAGTTCAGCCCCGATGGACGATTTGTTTTTATCATGTCGCGCGACGGCTGGGTGCAGAAGTACGACATCTGGGCATTGCAACAGGTGGGCCGCGTTCGGGCGGGCCTCAACAGCCGCAACATCGCCATGTCGGGAGATGGCAAGTGGCTTGCGGTCGCGAATTACCTGCCAAACAGTCTGACTTTGCTTTCGACCGAAGATCTGTCGGTGGCCAAGGTCATTGACGTCAAAGGCAAAAAGGGCAAACCTAGCCGTGTATCTGCCGTTTACCAAGCGCCGCCGCGCGAAAGCTTTGTTCTGGCCCTGAAAGACGTGCCGCAAATCTGGGAGGTGTTTTACGGCGACAACCCGCCTCAGTTTGGCATCGGTCACGATTTCCGCATCGAAGGTCAGTTCAAGAACCCCGACCCCTTCCCTGTGCGTAAAATCACCACGCCCGACTACCTGGACGATTTCTTCTTCGATCAAAGTTACGAATACGTCATGGGCGCGTCGCGCGATGGCAAAGGCGGTCAGGTCATTGATCTGGTCATCGGCCAGAAAGTGGCCGATCTGGACCTACCGGGCATGCCGCATCTGGGCTCGGGCATCACTTGGCGGCATGGCGAAACAACCGTTATGGCAACGCCGCACCTGACGGATGGCACTGTATCGGTGATCGACATGGATACCTGGCAGACCGTGAAACGGATCAAGACCGAAGGGCCGGGATTCTTCATGCGCAGTCATGAAAACTCGCCTTACGTCTGGGCCGATGTGTTTTTTGGCCCGAACAAGGACGCAATGCACGTCATCGACAAGCAAAGCCTTGAGATCGTGAAAACTCTGCGACCTGCCCCCGGCAAGACCGTAGCCCATGTCGAATTCACCAAGGACGGCAGCCACGCGCTGGTCTCGATTTGGGAAGATGACGGCGCGGTGATTGTCTATGACGCGCAGACGCTGGAAGAGGTTCGCCGCCTGCCGATGCGCAAACCTTCGGGAAAATACAATGTCTGGAACAAGATCACCTTCTCGGAAGGCACTAGCCACTGAGGGCAAATGGCCGGTATGGAAGCTGGCCATTCTGCTGTACCCGGCCACCATGCTGACCGTGGCCATCAACCTGTTCTTGATCGGCCTGATCCTGCACAGCGCCGGGTTCGGTGCGATCCGGCCAATACCCGCGATCTTGTGGTCGCTTCCCTTGGGATTACCAGCCTCGTGGCTGGCTGGCCGATGGCTGCGCAGCCTGATGGATGAGGCCGAGGACTAGATCACAAAGTTTCGGTTACCTGACCTAAGTCAAGTCTCTGGCTGAGAGAAACCCCTAGGACTCAGGTAAAGAACGCCGAGTTGGATTCTCCATGTCTGCCCTTGCCCCACTGCACACCTTCTTTAGCCGCGCTCCGCGCGCGGTGTGTGCCATGGCAGGCATCTTCCTTCTGCTGTCGCAAATGCTTGTTCCGGCGCTGGCGAGTCCCGGACAAAGCATGTGGGTGGAGATCTGCTCGGAGGCAGGGGCGGTTTGGGTCCAGATTGACCTGGAGGAAGGTACCGATGACCCGACCGCGCCCTGTCCGAAATGTGCCGACTGCGCCCTGTGCGCCGTAACCGTCGCGGCTCCGATGCCAGCCCTGCCCAAATTGGCGCGGGTCGAGTTTGAACAGCACGTACAAACCGTTACCGGCAACCAGTGCGAACACGGATACTCAGTCTGGCTGTGGCCCGAAACCCGTGGCCCCCCGACCGGGCTCAAATTTAAAACCGAACGCGCCCCGCGCGCGTCCGTGGCGTCAATCCAAGTAATCGGAGGTGCGCCGTGGTCGTAAGTCGCGCAATCCATTTTCTGCTGGCCCTTGCCCTGTCCTGCCTTATGGCGCTCAGCGCCCGTGCCGACAGCCTTGCCAGTTTCCTGCCAGACCTGAACCCTGCCGACCTGGCCGCCGGAGCTGATGCCTTTGGCCCGGTGCGGGATGACGTGCCTGTTGCCCCGGTCCTGAAAGGGGGCGAGACGGTCGCCTGGGCCTTTCTGACATCCGATTTCGTTGGAACCACCGGCTATTCCGGCAAACCCATACACGTGGTTGCGGCTATTGACGGCGATGCGGTTCTGACCGGTGTCCAACTGGTCAAACACTCGGAGCCTATTGTTCTGATCGGCATCCCCAATTCGCGCATGGTCGAGCTGACCGAAGGCTATGCCGGGCTTGACCTGAAACGCGAGGCTGAAACGGGCGGTGAGGGGCATGACCTCGACATCATCTCGGGCGCGACGGTCACCATCATGGTGATCGACGACAGCCTCGTGCGCGGCGGCATCAAAGTGGCCCGTGCGCTGGGGCTGGGTGGTCTGTCCCCGGTACAGGCCGATGGGCCAAAGCGCGAGGTCGATCTGGCGCAGGACACCACCTATGACTGGACCACCCTGTCCGGCGACGGCTCGATCCGGCGGCTGACGCTGGATGTCGGGCAAGTCAACGCGGCGTTCGAGGCCACCGGCGATCAGCGCGCCATCAAACGTCCCGAACCTGGCGAGCCCGATGACACGTTCATCGACATGCATATGGCGCTGGTATCCGTCCCCTCAATCGGCAAGTCACTTCTGGGTGAGGCCGAATATCAGAATTTGGTGAATTGGCTGGATGAAGGCGAGCAGGCCATTCTGGTTTTGGGTCGTGGTGCCTACAGCTTTAAGGGCTCGGGCTATGTCCGCGGCGGGATTTTCGACCGAATTCAGCTGATCCAGGGCGACAGTTCGGTGCGGTTCTTCGACAAGCAACAACGGCGTCTGGGTGAGGTTGCAGCACCCGATGCACCCAGCTTTACCGAACTGGACATTTTCAAAATCCCCGCGAATGCCGAGTTCGACCCAGCCCAGCCTTTCCGCCTGCAGCTGCTGGTGCAGCGTGCGGTGGGTGCGGTCGAAAAAACCTTCCTGACATTCGATTTGGGCTACAAGCTGCCAGAACACTACCTGCTGCCGGTCGCAGCCCCCACCGTGGTCGATGACGCCACCGGCGAGGCCGCCGCCAAAGCCGCTTTGTGGAAACGCATCTGGAAAGATCGCACTGTAGAGATCGCCGGGCTGGGCGTCATGCTGCTGGTGCTGACCGCAACTTTCTTCTTCCAGTTCCACGCCACGATGAATGCGCGGGTCTTTTACTGGTTCCGCATCGGCTACCTGACCATGACATTGTTCTTCATCGGGTGGTACGCCAATGCGCAACTCAGCGTGGTGAACCTGATGGCACTGGCCGGAAGTCTGCGTACCGGGTTCAGCTGGGACGCCTTCCTGCTTGATCCGCTGGTCTTCATCCAATGGTTCGCCGTGGCCGCTGCACTGCTGTTCTGGGGTCGTGGGGCCTATTGCGGCTGGCTGTGCCCGTTTGGCGCGCTGCAGGAACTGACCAACAAGATCGCGCGCGCATTTAAAGTGCCGCAGTGGACCTTGCCCTGGGGCCTGAACGAACGCCTTTGGCCCGCAAAATACATGATCTTCCTGGGTCTTTTCGGCCTAAGCTTTGTTTCGATCCCGCTGGCCGAAAAATATGCCGAGATCGAACCCTTCAAGACCGCGATCATCCTGAAATTCATGCGCGACTGGCCGTTTGTTGTCTTTGCGCTGCTGCTGCTGGGGGTCGGGCTGTTCATCGAACGGTTCTACTGCCGCTACCTCTGTCCGCTGGGCGGAGCGCTGGCGATCCCTGCCCGAATTCGCATGTTCGACTGGCTGCGCCGCTACAAGGATTGCGGCACCCCCTGTCAGACCTGCGCCAACGAATGCCCCGTTCAGGCAATCCACCCCACTGGTGAGATCAACCCGAACGAGTGCGTCACCTGCCTGCATTGTCAGGTGCTCTACCAGTCCGAGACGAAATGTCCCGTCGTTATCCGCCAACTGAAACGGCGGGCCAAGACAGGGTCGGTCGACCTCAAGACCCCGCTCGGACAACCACCGGCGAACCATCCAAACGCCAAACCGCAAACCGTTTCCTAAAAAGGAGGAACGATCATGTCGGACACTGAAAACAAACTGAACATCACACGCCGCGGAATGCTGGGAGCTACAGCCACCGGTGCGGTTTTGGCCGGGACCGGGCTGGGCTCGACCCTGATGACCGCCCGCGAAGCCAGCGCTGCTGCCAACGCCCATCTGGAACCGGGCGAGCTGGACGAATACTATGGTTTCTGGTCCTCGGGCCAGACCGGTGAGCTGCGCATTTTGGGCGTGCCTTCAATGCGTGAACTGATGCGGGTGCCGGTGTTCAACCGCTGCTCGGCCACGGGTTGGGGTCAAACCAATGAATCGCTGAAAATCCTGACCGAAGGCCTGCTGCCCGAAACCAAAGAGTTTCTGGCTGCAAACGGCAAGGTCACCTATGACAACGGTGACCTGCACCACCCACACATGTCCTTCACCGATGGCACCTATGACGGACGCTATCTGTTCATGAACGACAAGGCCAACACCCGCGTTGCCCGTGTGCGCTGCGACGTGATGAAATGCGACAAGATCATCGAGATCCCGAACGCGCATGACATCCACGGTCTGCGTCCGCAGAAATACCCGCGCACCGGGTACATCTTTGCCAATGGTGAGCACGAGGCCCCGCTGGTCAATGACGGCCAAATCCTCGACGATCCGTCACAATACGTGAACATCTTCACCGCCATCGACGGTGATACGATGGAGATCGCGTGGCAGGTGATGGTGTCGGGCAACCTCGACAACACTGACTGCGACTATCAGGGCAAATATGCGTTCTCGACCTCCTATAACTCGGAAATGGGTATGAACCTGGCCGAGATGACCGAGAACGAGCTGGACCACGTGGTGGTGTTCAACCTCAAAGGCATCGAAGAGGCTGTGGCTGCCGGGAACTATCAGGAACTGAACGGCGTCAAGGTCGTGGACGGCCGCAAAGAGGCCGGCGGCAACCTGACCCGCTATATCCCAATCCCGAACTCGCCGCACGGTGTGAACGCCGCACCCGATAAGAAACACATCATGATCAACGGCAAGCTGTCACCGACCGTTTCCGTGATCGATGTTGAGAAAGTCGATGCGCTGTTTGCAGAGGATGCTGATCCGCGCTCGGCCATCGTCGCCGAACCGCAGCTGGGCCTTGGCCCGCTTCACACTGCATTCGACGGCAAGGGCAACGCCTACACCACCCTGTTCCTGGACAGCCAGGTGGTGAAATGGGACATCGCCAAAGCCATTGAGGCCTATGGCGGTGCGGACGTTGATCCGATCCTCGACAAGGTGGACGTTCAGTATCAGCCGGGCCACAATTCGACCTCGATGGGTGAAACCGCCGAGGCTGACGGCAAGTGGCTGATTTCGATGAACAAATTCTCGAAAGACCGCTTCCTGAATGTGGGTCCGCTGAAGCCTGAAAACGAGCAGCTGATCGACATCTCGGGCGACAAGATGAAGGTGGTCCATGACGGCCCGACCTTTGCAGAACCGCATGACTCGATTCTTGTCCACCGGTCCAAAGTGAACCCGGTCAATGTCTGGGATCGCAACGACCCGATGTGGGAAGATGCGCGCAAACAGGCTGAAGCTGATGGTGTCGATCTGGACTATGGCGCGGATGAGCCGATCCGGGATGGCAACAAGGTGCGGGTCTATATGACTTCCGTGGCACCTGTGTTCAGCATGGAGAAGTTCACCGTCAAGCAGGGTGACGAAGTCACTGTCTATGTCACCAACCTTGATGATGTGGATGACGTAACCCACGGCTTCTGCCTGTCGAACTTCGGTATCGCGATGGAAGTTGGCCCACAGGCGACCGCCTCGGTCACCTTCATTGCCGACCGTCCCGGCGTCCACTGGTTCTATTGCCAGTGGTTCTGCCACGCGCTGCACATGGAAATGCGCGGCCGGATGTTCGTTGAGCCGCGGAGCGCGTAACCATGCGTTGGCCCCTGCTCATACCGCTCCTGCTCGGCTCGCCCCTCTGGGCAGCGGATTGGGATGTGCCCAACCGGGCGGGGGCCATCACTGAAATACTGACGCAGGCGGCGGATGGAGACACTCTCCGCCTGAGTCCCGGTGTCTACACCGAGACTTTGGTTCTGGACCGGCCCGTTACCCTCGACGGGCTGGGACAGGCCACTATCGACGGCCAAGGCGAAGGCAGCGTCATTACCGTGACCGGGCCCGGCGTAACCGTGCGCGGGCTGACAGTGATCGGGTCCGGTTCGGATCATGACGGGATCGACAGCGGCATCCAACTGACCAAGACGGCCCAAGCGCCGGTGGTCGAGGACAATGTGCTGCTGGGCAATCTCTACGGCATCGACATTCACGGAGCGAAAGACAGCATCGTGCGCGGCAATCGGATCGAAGGGCGTCAGGACCGGCGGATGAACGACCGCGGCAATGGCGTCTATGTCTGGAATGCGCCGGGTGCAGTTGTCGACGGCAATGATATTCGGTACGGCCGTGACGGGATCTTTGTGAACTCATCCAAGCAAAACACCTTCACCGGCAACCTGTTCCGCGATCTGCGTTTTGCGGTGCACTATATGTACGCCGATGACTCTGTTGTCAGCGATAACGTTTCAATCGGCAATGATCTGGGCTATGCGGTGATGTTCTCAACCAATGTAACCGTGGCCAACAATATCTCCATCGGCGACCGAGAACATGGCGTGATGCTGAACTATGCCAACAAAAGCGTCATCACCGGCAACGTTGTGAAAGGTGCGAAGGAAAAATGCACCTTCCTCTATAACTCGAACAAGAACGATTTCACCGACAACTGGTTCCAAGGCTGCGGTATCGGCATCCACTTTACTGCGGGGTCCGAACGCAACCGCATCCTTGGCAACGCCTTTGTCGGGAACCGGACGCAAGTGAAATACGTCTCGACCAAATGGGTCGAATGGTCCGAAGACGGGCGCGGTAACTACTGGTCCGACTTTGCCGCCTACGATGTGGATGGCAACGGCATCGCCGACGCCCCCTATCGCCCCAATGACAGTATGGACCATGTGCTGTGGACCCAACCCGCAGCCAAAATGTTGCTCGGCTCTCCTGCCGTGCAGCTGGTGCGCTGGTCTCAATCGGCCTTCCCGGCACTGCTGCCGGGCGGTGTGATGGACAGCAACCCACTAATGCAAGCCACTGAACCCTCAGCAATGAAAAAGGTGCCTCATGACGGATAAGGCCCTGTCTATCGACCATGTCTGCAAGGACCGAGGGAAGACCCGCGTTCTTGACGATATCACCCTGTCCCTAGCCCCAGGTCAGCGCGTTGCGCTGCTGGGTCATAACGGCGCGGGCAAATCGACCCTGATTAAATCCATCCTAGGTCTGACACCGATCCGCGGCGGAGCAATTCGGATCGGCGACGCTGCCCCCGGCAGCGCGCAGGCGCGGCGCGAGACGGCCTATCTACCCGAGGCGGTGTCGTTCCACCCGGCCCTTACAGGGCGCGAGCAATTGACCCTGTTTGCTCAGCTTTCGGGAGCAAAAGTCGATGTACCCGGTCTGCTGGAGCGCGTTGGTCTGAGTGACGCATTGGACCGACGGATCGGCACCTATTCCAAAGGGATGCGGCAACGTCTGGGTCTGGCGCAGGTTCTGCTGGGCCAACCTAAGGTGGCGCTGCTGGATGAGCCGACAAGCGGGCTGGATCCGATTTCCCGGCAAGACCTCTACGCCATTATCGACGAACTGGCCGCGCAGGGCACCGCCGTTCTGATCGCCAGCCATGCTTTGACCGAGGTCGAAGCCCGGACCGACCGCATCGCGATCATGCGCAAGGGTCGGATGGTGGCCGATGACACGCTGAACAACCTGTCAGCACTCGCCGGTCTGCCGATCCGCCTGAAAGTCCGCGCCAGTACCAACCCTGACGCGCTGGCCGCGGAACTGGGCGGCAACCGGATCAATGGCGCATCCGTGGAACTGCTTTGCTCACCCGATGACAAGATGGAGGCCCTGCGCCGCATCGCCGGGCTGGGTGACGCCGTAGCAGATGTGGAAATGACCCCGCCCAAGCTGGAAGACCTCTATCGCCACTACGCCCAGGAGGATTTGCAATGACCCGCTTCCTCGCCATAACCCGCACCGAGATGCTGATCCTGCGCCGCAATCGCTGGCTGCTGGTCGCCACGCTGATCATGGTGCTGTTCGCCTTGGCGCTGACCTTTGCGGGCAGCGCCCCAACTGGCACGCTGGGCGTTGACATGCTGACCGTTTCGGTTGCCTCGATGACCACGCTGTCGGTCTACCTCGCGCCCCTTCTTGCGCTGATGATCTCGTTCGACGCAATCGCCGGAGACGTGGACCGGGGCAGCCTGTCGCTGTTGCTGTCCTACCCTGCGGGGCGCGGCGAGATTCTGTTGGGCAAGTTCACTGCCCATCTAGCCGCGCTGGCCTTCGCCATGACCGTCGGCTTTGGCACCGCAGGCGCGGTGGCCACCTTCTTCGGCGGCGCGGGGCCGGAAAGCCTGATGGCACTGGTCCGCCTCATCCTCACATCCATCCTGCTGGGCGCCGTGTTTCTGGCGCTGGGTTACCTGCTGTCTGCTCTGGCTAGGGGCGCCACGGCGGCGGCAGGTCTGTCGGCCGGGCTCTGGCTGGTTTTTGTCGTCCTCTATGATCTGGGCCTGTTGGGGGCCGTCGTCATGGATAAGGGCGGCACCTTCACCCAATCCGTCTTTCCATGGGTGATGGTGGCCAACCCGGCCGACGCATTCCGCTTGTGGAACATCGCCGCGACCGAAGGTGTGGCGATGGCATCCGGTATGACCGGGGCCGCTCAGGCCCTACCTGCTTGGGCCGCACCCGCGTCGTTGTTGATCTGGCCGGTGATTGGCTTTGCACTTGCCCGCACCGCATTCCGGAGGGTTGAGCCATGAAACGCCTGGCACTGATCACCCTCATCGCCCTGACGGCCTGCAAGGAGGAGGTGGCCGAGGCCCCCGACCCAGTCGACCTAACCCCGGATGCGCTTAGCTTTTTCTGCCAGATGAACATCGCCGAACATGGCGGCCCCAAGGGACAGATCCATCTTGAGGGCTATCCTACGCCGCTGTTCTTCGCACAGGTGCGCGACATGGTAGCGTATCTGAAAAGCCCTGAACGGGATGCCGAAATCACCGCTGTCTATGTCAGCGACATGGGCATCGCGCCCAACTGGCGACAGCCGGGCCAATCCAACTGGATCGCCGCCGATGGCGCGACCTTTGTGGTCGGGGCCAATGTCGCGGGCGGCATGGGCGCGCGCGAGGTCGTGCCTTTTGCCGATCCCGCCGATGCTCAGATCTTCATCAGCCAATATGGCGGCGGCGCCCTGCCCTTGTCCGACATTCCCGATGCCGAAGTTCTTGGTCCCGTCGACCTGGACCTGAAACTGGAGACCCCCTCATGACCCCGCTCTCCCGCCGCCGGTTCCTGACCATGTCCGCCGCCTGCGCGGCCTTTCCTGTCAGCGCAAAGCCGACACCGGTGGCCCATTGGCGCGGCGTCGCGCTGGGGGCAGCAGCCAGTTTGCGATTGGAGGGGCTGACCGACACGCAAGCCGCACCGATCTTCGCGGCAGTCGAAGCAGAATTGGACCGGCTGGAAAACATCTTCAGCCTTTACCGGCCCAAATCCGAACTCAGCAACTTGAACCGCGATGGTCAACTGTTCGCGCCGGCCCCTGAAATGCTCAACATCCTCAGTCTGTGCACGGCACTTTTCGAAGCCACCGAAGGAGTGTTTGACCCTTCCATTCAGCCGCTCTGGTACGCGCTTGCAACCGGCGCATCCCCAGCCTTTGTCGAGAAGGCCCGCGCTTCGGTCGGCTGGCACCGCGTATCTGTACAAACCGGCGAAATCCGCCTTCCTCAACCCGGAATGTCCGCCGTGACGCTGAATGGTATCGCGCAAGGCGCCATCACCGACCGTATCGGTGCAATGCTGATATCGCACGGACTGCAAGATGTGCTGGTGAACATGGGAGAGATCGCCGCCCACGGGAAGCGCGGCGACGGGCGGGACTGGCAGGTTGGTCTAGCCGGGCATGCTGGCAAGGTCCCAAAAACCATCACGCTGCGGGACCGCGCGGTTGCGACCTCGGACGCTGGCAGCCTGATGCTGACCGCCGGGCAAGGTCATATCCTCAACCCCACGTCGGACAAACGCCCTCATCGTATTGTTTCGGTCTCCGCGCCCAGTGCCGCCATCGCAGATGGGTTGTCGACGGCGTTGTGCGCACTGCCTGAAGAGCAGATGAGCACAGCGATCAGCGCCTTTCCCGGTGCCCAAATTGAAATGGCTATCTGATCGCCAAAACGTGCCTCGCGCGGCTGTCGGCGGGCAGCACAACGACAAGATACGCCCGCACAGTGCATGGTAAATAAACTACCAACTCTGGAAACCATTGTTCAGAAGGACCAAAAGCTGGTCTGCGCGAACAATCAAATTGGACCACTCAAGTAGGCCTGATCAAACTGTTTCCCTAATCGACGCATTGACCGTGATGCATCAAACTTCTTTTGTGGATGTGTTTCGCTTTTGCGCACTTCTGGTCATTCAAAGTTCACCGGTCCTTTGAAACGGTGATCGAGACAACCAGAGATCGTTATTTGCCCGCAACGATCGCGAATAAGTCGCCCAAGAACCGCCAATATCGACACATGCGCACGCCAGCACCTTACATCAGAATCTTCTGACAACGCCCGTTTTGCCCCGATGGACAAAGGAATGCTCTTGGCCTATCAAACGTTAAGGGCCACCTCCGTCGGGCCGACCTTGACCTGCGCCAATTCTCTAAGCCCACTGTCGAAAAATGATGACGAATTCCCCCTCAACCAACCCTGTTCTGAGTGTGGTCGTTCCGCTATACAACGATGCCGTGTATGTCAGTGAAAATCTGAACAGCGTCCTGAAAAATGCCGAGACCCTGGATCTGGAGATCATTGTTGTCGATGACGGCTCTACGGACGAGAGTAGCCAGATCGCTGAAACCCTCCTGAACGCATCAAATGTGCGCCATCGGATTGTGACACAGCCCAATAGCGGACTTTCCGCAGCGCGAAACACGGGACTTTCAGAAGCTGAGGGCGAGTTCATCGCGTTTCTTGACAGCGATGACTTCGTTGCACCAAGGGTGTACCGGCAATTAACGGATTTTGCTTCGGAGTTTCGCTGCGACCAAGTATTTGCTCGCACGCTGATTCACGGCGAGCCGAGCGGCGAAAAGCGCCCGTTCTATGACGAAGCCGTATGGAGCAGAATTCTGCAGGGTAATTTATCACGGGTTTTTCGACCCTCTGACGTTCCAGAGGTTTACATTACCCAACCAAAGGTCTGCGCCCGTATTTGGCGCCGCGAGTATCTATTGGAGAACGACATTCTTTTTCCTTACGGAAAGGTTTTCGAGGATGTTTGCGTCCACCTGCAAGCCTTAGCGTTGAATGGTCGAGTGGGCATTATTGATACGGTTGGATTGTACTACCGCGAAGGGCACGGCGACCGAATTACCGGTGACAAAAGCAGAAAGCGGTTCGACGTCCTCGACAATGCTCTGAAAATGTTTGAGCTGAACCATATCCAAAATCTCGGACCTATAGATGGCGGATATATGCTAGCCGGGTTGCTCAAGATGGTCTTTTGGTGTCGGATGGGGCTTCATTCCAACCTAAAGAAAGAGTTCGATAATCAGGTATCAGAGTTGTTTCCACTCATTTCACAAGATTGGATTCCACAGGCAAGCCGGATCGACGCAAAAGTTGTTCGGAGATTGTTGAAGGCAGTTCTCAAGTTTGGCCCAAACGCCGAACGTGTCAGGGCTCTCAAGGCATGGGTCAAAACTGGCTTGCTTTCCACACAGTATAAGGCCGGTACATAGAGTAATAGGCAGGGTGGCTGCGGCAGGAAACGCGGTCAGCACAATTGCCTGGCCAGCGAGGAAACACATTGAGGCCATATGCATGATCTCTCTATGATTAAAGGATCAGTAGTGCGGGTCATCTGATGGACAGTCGGCGTGAATCTGCGCAATACTGAAGGGGATCGGCAGTTGCCATGCTGAGGTTGCCGGTCTAGGAACGCGCAGACATATTGTAAAGGGTGCAAGTATGCCAGATAGTTCCGAGTTTCCAGTCTGGATGTACTGGGAAAATCTTCCAGGCAAACAAATGCCAACCTATCTCAAGATGTGCGCGGAAATCGCGGAATCGCGATTGTCTGGACGTTTTCAAATTGTAGGGCCCGAGGAAATCAACAACCTTTTAGGCGAAATAGATATTGATTTTTCAAAGATCCGAATGTCGGATCCTAACAGAAACAACCTGGCCTTGAAAGTCGACTATTACCGCGTTGCCTTGCTGCAAAAGTTTGGCGGTTTATGGCTTGATGTCGATTGCATCGTTAGGCGCGATATTATCCCCGAGATTCAAAGCAAACTGAACGAATACGATTTCTGGGGAATGAAAAAAACCGAAACGATCAAGAAAGTTACTAATAACATTATGGCCAGCAGGCCAAATGGCGTCGTAATTACAAACTACAAAAACGAGATTGACGCCAAGATCAGAGAAAAGATAAAAAATGATGAATTATTCGAGTGGACAGAAATTGGTGCCGACCTACTGACGCCGATTGTTGAAAACCATTCGAATAAATGCCACTTGGAGGCAGAAGAAAAGCTTCACCCAATACATTTCAAAGATTTCGAGAGCTTTTGGGTAAGACGGGATGACCATATCAAGTTTGAACCCCGAGTTGAAGATTCCGACGTTGTTATGCTTTACAATGCTCTGTTCACGAGTGAACAAAAAAAGCTTACGCGCCGACAAATTCTGAACCACAATAGCTTAATTGGCGCATTGATGCGGGAAGGATTGCCCTCGCAGGTTAAAAGATCCACTCCCTCTATAAAATCAGAAGACGACGCAACCAATCTCAAGAAAAGTGACGTCACGATAATATTCACAACAACAAAGCGCCCGCAGTGTTGTTTGGATTTTGTTAAGTCTATTCGGAAGCAATTGGGTTACGACCTAAAAATTAATATCGCCGCACAAGGCAAGTATGAACCAGAATACAAAACCATTGAAGACAAGTACAAAGCAAAAATCTTCCTGGTCGAGGAAGATGCAGGGCTGTCCTACTCTCGAAATCTTCTAGTCAAGGAAACCAAGGAGCCAATCGTTTTCCTGTGTGACGACGATTTTGTATTCGACAATAGGCTGAATCTGGATCGCGCTCTGGAAGTACTTAACGAGCGCCCCGAAATCTCCATTATCGGAGGGATGTTTGAAAACTATGACTATCGAAATGGCAAGGTCAATTCAATTATACCAACGTCCTTTGCCCACTTCATAAAAAATCATGAAGGCAGGCTAACATTTTTTCCAGCCGTTTATATTGAGAACAGTAGGGAATTTCTTGATGAATGCGCTTTTGTAGCGAAAGTAGAGACCGTGAATAATTTTGCGCTCATACGTAGAGAAGTGTTCACAGATCACGGAATTAGTTGGCTGGATGACATTAAAATCATGGGTGAGCACGAGCATTTCTATTATCAAGTCTCAAAGCTGTCAGAAAAGATCGGCGTGTATTACACAAATCTTCTGATAACGCAGCACCACCGCAAAACAAATCCGGAATTCAGCACTTTGCGCGGACGCCTAGACGGTCTCGCAACTTCGATGGCCGCTATTGGCGTAAAGTTCTTTCTGTTCCCTGGCAAGAGAACTGACGCGGCCTTGAATGATCATAAAGCGATACGGTTGCAACATTCCAATTGGGAGCTGGAACTTTGACAGCTAAAGCCTTTTTTCAAGAACTATTGGATCAGAACTACTGGGGCGACCTAATCTGGAATGATATGCTGTATCTTCCGAAACGGCGCATCATTTTCGTCTCGTGCTCAAAGAATGCAAGTTCCAAAGTCAAGCTCGAGCTTTGCCGAATTGAAAACGGGAAATATCCACCCGAGGGAAAAAGCCCGCACAATAGACGGGCCATGAACTTTCTTAGTCCTTTGGATCTTGGCTATGACGAGTTCTACAAACGCCTTTTAGACCCGAGCGTTGTTAAGTTCACTGTTTTGCGTGAACCCTGGTCAAGGTTTGTATCTTGTTACCGTTCTAGGGTCAGCGAGTACCTTATGGAAGAATATGACAACCCAAGCTACGCTCGCAATGAATGGTTGGTAAACCGCCAAAAGATCATTAAGGCGACAACCGGGAAAAGCACTTCTGAAATCAGCGCCATTTCAGAAAATATTAGTCTGGAGCAGTTCCTTGAATTCGTGACCAATCAAGACGACTACTCAATGGACCGCCACTGGTATCATCAGCATAAATCAGTATTTTTTGACTATTTTCCCTATGACCTCGTAGGAGTCGTGGAAAATCTTGCCCCCGCTATGATGGATCTGGCAAAAAAAGTCGGCGCGACTGAATACCAATTTGAAGAAAAGAGGCTAAACGCTTCTCGTCGTTCTAAGGGCTCTCAGGATGTAGATCAAAGCCTGAAGGATAGTTTTTCAAGAAAATTCCACCGAGACTTTGATATCTTTAAAGCCGCAGCGGAGAAGTACGACCTATGAATGGTGAAAACCAACAGTCCGTTTTGCTGGTTATGCTGTGCGGCACCAAACGAGAATTGATTGAGGCTATGGCTTCGGTCACGGCGATAGACGAAGTGCAAGTTTCTGCGCTGTTTATTGTGAATTTCGAATTCGAAGAAGGCGAAGTAACAAGCCGCGACAACAGGGTAAAAATATCAGTCCTATCGACCCCGAAGGACGGGATGATAAACATTGTCGACAAGATTAAAACCTTCGCTTCGTCGTGCAATTACGTGTGCTTTTTACCTAGGTTTTTCCTTTTCTCGAGGTCAATTGGTTTGAAAGCCACCCTGGAACTGATCGAAGCCAAGGGTATCTCTCAAGTCGCAGGGCTGGTAAAAACGCCCCAAGGTTGGAGAAGTGATGCTTACTTCTCTGATCGCCTAAACAATGACCAGACGCTTTTTCATACCCCGGTTGAGATGTCTGTGGACGTTTGGAACAGTTGGTATGCCAACTCATATGTAAAGGCGGATCTGGGCGGAGATATTGTAGTCAGAAAAATTGACGCCTTACCCGAGTTTTTGCCGCCTTTCATCCCAAATCTTACTTGGGGGGCCTTGCTCAACCTTTGTGACGAAACGGAAGCCGAAAACAATGGTGTTTGTTATTCGGGTCTGCAGGGCCAGGTGTCCGACGTGAGCGTGGGCGAATTTTGCATGTACGGCCCGTGCAGCTTCAAGCTTTACGAAGCCATGGAGCAAAAAGGGCTGATCGAAATCGTCTATCTCGGCCAAGGCAAACTTGTTAGGGACGATGACCTGCAAAATGCTGTTTTTCAGGAGTTAGGGGGCCTTGACGCTTACGGCAACAACGTTGGGAGCTTTAAAATTTCCAAATTTTACACAGTACAAGCTGCCCGAGAACTATTGGGTCCGCTCTACACCATTACCGAGGAACTGCCCCCGTTCGAGAGGCGGCTTCATTCTCCCGCGAAGACTTTGCGACATCAAAGCGTGGCAGAAATGGAAACCAGGATTCAAGAATTGCAACTGCGCTCAGTGGATCATTTCAAACTGAACAGGCTGTGGGAAGTTGCGATAAAAAGAACATATCTTGCCGTCTTCAAAAAGAAGAAAGCGTAAGGGAGCCGTATAACGGAGAAAAAATCGCAGGTTTTAAGTCGACGAAGCAAAAAGGGTGAGAACCAGATCAAACTCGGGTCCGGGTAGCGATACTGGTGTGGCGATTACCAAATAGCAACGACCTTAGGTCGCTACGGCAACGAGTTCTGAGCCACTTGCGCCAACGAACGCAGATGAGACACCGCACAGGACGACACGTACACTACAATCATCGCTCTGTTTTGAATGGTGAAGCTTGATTTACTTGCGGATCCATTATTTTTTGCCCCCGATCCAATATCCAAAGAGACCTGTGAGCTAGGGCTGAGTTTGGCTGATTCATCCGTCGCAACGAAATGCATTCCAACACACTCAGGATGCCAATATGTGGGGTATTTTCAATGATGTCCCACACTATCATTCAAATTCAATGGTGTATGGCGGAGACGAAGGGATTCGAACCCTCGAGACCCTTCCGGGCCTACTCCCTTAGCAGGGGAGCGCCTTCGACCACTCGGCCACGTCTCCGCTGGCCGGTATATCCTTGCATGTCCACCGGATACAAGGCGATTTTCGATGCCTCGGACATTTTTCTTCCAACGACCATCTGTACCTCTTTCTACGGCGCGGCACACACTGAACTCTGATGTCCATTGCGCACAGCGCTTTCTCTTACCAAGATGGAATCTCCCCCACGGCTCGGCTGAAATTTACGGAAAACTTGCCAAAGACAGGGGTTTTAAGGCATATTTGTCTGGATTTATTTACAAGCAATTCAAAAAACTGGATTTATTGAGGCACAAACCGGGCAGTGGGCGCAGCGCGCCCAATGTGTACCTTTGGGGGAAGGGAATTGTGGTTTGGCCCGGTTTATATCTGTACTCGTTATTTGGTTTCTCGTGCTTTTGCCATCTCTGGCTTTAGCCAACATCGGAAAGGTCATCGGTGTCAAACAAGGCGCCGAGATCACGCGCGCAGGTAAATCCCAACCTTTGCGGGAAGGCATGGACATTGCTTCGGGGGATTCAATCTCGACCGACAGCAGCGGTGTGGTTCAGTTGGTTTTCGTGGACGAAACCAAGATCGCAATAGGCCCGAATGCAAAAATGGTCCTGGACGTAACCATGTTACGCGGCAATCGAAAAGCCAAGAATTTTGCCGTTCAGGCCCTTGGCGGCAGTTTCCGGTTTATCTCGGGCAAAAGCAAAAAGCGGGCGTATTCCATCAAAACACCGACGGCAACTATGGCCGTACGGGGCACAACTTTTGATATGTGGGTTGCGTCAGGTTCGCAAAGCGCCATGCTGGTTCTAGAAGGTCGGGTGGAAATGTGCGGCCTGAACGGAAACTGCCAGGCCACAGGTCGTCAGTGCAGCCTGTTTGCGACGACACAAGGCGGAGGCGTCGGTCGCCCTGTCGATCAGGATCAATACGAAAAAGCGCTACTGTCCGGGTTCCCCTTTGTTCAATCACAGGAACAGCTGTTGGCTCCGCTGCAGGTGAGTTTCGGTGGCTGCGGGACAAATACACTACCTGTTCCGCCGCAAAGGTCCGAGCCAACTCGACAACCCACCCGCCAGCAGCAGGCGCAAGGTGAAAGCCCAAGTTCCAGCGCACCACCGGAACCACGAAGCAAGCAGCCCGATCCCCCGGCAAGCAGCACCGGTAGTGGTAATGGTGGCAACATTGGAGGCGGCACAGGCAGCGGCAGCGGCAATGGTGGAAACATCGGGGACAGTGGCAGCAGCGGCAACGGCAATGGCGGGAATGTCGGGGCTGGCAGCGGCGACAGCGACGGCCAGGGTGGTAGCATTGGTGGCGGCTCAGGCAGTGGCGGACCCGGAACCGGCGGCACGATTGGCAACAATACCGGAGGCAATTTTGGTGGCGGGACCGCCGGCAGCGGTGGCGTCGGCGGAAATGGCGGCAATAGTGGCGGTTGAAAACGCCCACCCCGCGTCATGGCATCAATTCAGGCGATGCCGTGGTGGTAAAAGCCTTCGGAGTGCAGACCAAGGCAAGTCTCACCACGGCATTCGGAGGCCCACTTGACCGGAAAGCCCAAAGAACGAACTGGGCGAAGACGCGCCTTTCAACTTGTCGGGTTGGCGTTGATCCTAGTGGGATGTTTCATCAGGGTTCTTGACCCCTATCCGGTTCGGATGACGCGACTGATCTACTTCGATATCCTTCAACGCATCTTGCCGCGAGAATACAATCCGGATTTGCCGATCAGGGTCGTCGATATAGATGAACGGTCGCTTTCAAACTGGGGACAATGGCCGTGGCCCAGAACCCTGATGGCACAGATGGTCGAAAATCTCGGCGAATTCGGCGCGGCAGCTATCGCGTTTGACATGTTGTTCGTGGAACCAGACAGGTACTCTCCGTCGCGCCTGTTGAAAGATCCTTCTCTTTCCGGGGTGATTTCAGTGGAAAGTCACGCCGAGAAACTGGACAACGATGTGGTGTTTGGGCTGGAACTTGCCGAATGGCCGGTGGTTCTTGGCGTTGCTGCACGCATATCAGACGAGGGTCAGCACGTCACATCAAAGGCAGGGCTTATAGAAATCGGCGAAACGCCGACCGCCGGTTTGGTGACCGTACCTTACTGGACACCGATCGCACCCCCGCTTGATCAGGGGGCTGCAGGGATTGGGGGGGTCAATGTCTCGCCACTTGGGGGAACGGGTATTGTCCGTCGAGTGCCAATTCTATGGCGAGGGCCGGACGGGACTTTGCCCGGCCTTGGCATCGAAGCGCTAAGGGTGGCATTGGGTGACTCGATAATCATTGCCGAGGGGACACCCGACGAAGCTGGAATAATGCTTGCGGTCGAAGTTGGCGGGTTCCGACTGCCTACTACGGAAAACGGCGAGGTCTGGGTTAGGTACAGGCGTGACAACTCTGATCTTTATCTGTCTGCTGACGATGTTATGCGACCGCAGGAAAACGCGGATTTACGCTCGGAAATAGAAGGCAGGATTATATTGGTCGGTACATCGGCCGCGGGTTTGTTCGACATGCATCAGACCGCTTTGGGTGAAGCTGTCCCGGGCGTCTCGATCCATGCACAAGTCCTTGAACAGATCATGACAGGGGAAATGCTCAGCCGTTCAGATGTGACCGCAGCGCTGGAACTGCTGTCTTTTGTCATTCTTGGGGTCGTGGTTACCGGTGTCATGGCAAGGTTCGGCGCGGTCGCTTCGTTCGTTGCGGGCGGTGTTTCTGCTGCTGTTGTTCTCGGGATCAGTTGGCTGGCCTTTCGAAACCAACTCGTCCTGTTCGATGTCACATTTCCTTTGATGGGCGGTATGGCCAATTTTGGATTGTTGGCGGGCTATCTGTTCATTTCGACCGAGCGAGAAAAACGTGCGATCCGGCAAATATTCTCACACTATGTCGCACCGGAAATTCTGGACGAAATGGAGATATCGGGGCACCAGCTACAACTGGGTGGCGAAACGCAAGAAATCACCGTGATGTTCTCGGATATCCGGGGGTTTACGCCGCTGTCCGAGTCGGTGTCAGCCACCGATCTTGTCACCTTGCTGAACCAATTGTTTTCCCAAATCGGAGACCGGATTCTGCAAGAGCGGGGGACCATCGATAAGTTTATCGGTGATGCGGTAATGGCATTTTGGAACGCGCCCCTGCCGGTCGAAGATCACCCGTGCCGCGCTGCGCAGGCGGCGTTGCTGATGCGGCAGGCACTGGTGGACTTCAATGCCTCGGACGTGATGCGGGATCGGCCACCGATCGCACTGGCGACAGGATGCGCCACCGGCCAGGCCTGTGTTGGCAACATCGGCTCCAAACGTCGGTTCAACTACACCGTGATCGGTGACGTGGTGAATGTCGCCGCGCGAATCGAACAAAGTTGCCGTCATGTCGACTATGACGTTCTTGTTTCCAACTCGGTTTTCGAAAAAATCAGACAGGATATGGCTGTGCTCGAAGCCGGATACGTGGATCTCAAGGGGCGAACCGAACCAGAACCGGTTTTTGTTTTAGTGGGGGATCAAAATGTGCTGAAGTCGCCCGCATTCCAAAATCTTGAAGCCACCCACAAGAAGTTAATTGCTGCCATCCGAGACCGTCAGCCTCATGCTCTGATCGAACAGATATGCAAGGACTGCGCGGCGCTGTCAGGGCAAATCGAGCCCGGGCTGTCGAGGTTCTTTTCCACCTTGCCCGGCAGGGCAGCAGACTTCCGGTCAGATTTCCAATCAACCCAACTGATGTTCAGCCATCAAAGCCGCAAACGCCAGTCAACGGGCTGAGCACATCTACCGCTGGGTTTTTGCCGTTCGGAACAGCAACAGGAAAACAAACACGGACCCTATGGAAGTGGTGACTATCCCGACCGGCAACTCCTGCGGGGCCAACAGCAACCGGCTGAGGATGTCCGAGCCCGTCAACAATGCCGCGCCCACAATCGCAGCGGTCGGCAACAGCTGGCTGTGCAACGGCCCGGCAATACCGCGGGCAATATGGGGTACCATCAGGCCGACAAAGCCGATCACGCCAGCCACCGAAACAAACACCGCGGTCGCAAGAGCTGCCACAAAGAACATGCTGAACCGCAACCCCTGCACCGGCACACCCAATGTCGAGGCGGTCAGGTCTCCGGTCAGCAAGGCATCAAGCCACCGGCTGCGATAAAGCGAATAAGACAGGACCAGCAGCAACCCGACACAGACCAGCGGGAAGGTTTCCCAACGGGCCAGCCCCAGTCCCCCGAGCATCCAGAAGATAACGGAATGAGCGGCGCGGTTGTCGCCTGCGAAGATCAAGTAGTTGGTGATCGCTGAAAACAGAAACGAGACCGCAAGGCCCGCAAGGATCAGTTTCTCGGGCGCACTTGTGCGCAGCCCGTGCACCAGCGCCAGAACAATCCCGGATGCGACAAGCCCCCCGCAAAACGCAGCCAAAGGCAGGGTCCAGAAGCCCAAGACATCCCCGGTTACAGTGATGACGAATACAGCCCCGGCCGCAGCGCCCGATGACAAACCAAACAGAAACGGGTCGGCCAGATCGTTGCGGGTGGTGGTTTGCAGAACGACGCCAACAATCCCTAACCCGGCACCGATCACTGCCGCGAACAAAGCACGCGGTAGGCGCAGGTCAAACACGATCCGATGCAGCGGTGACATCTCTCCGCTCGACAACCCTGTGCCCAAGGCGATCGCCCTAATCGTTTCGGACAGGGGAATGGAAGTTGTGCCGTAGATCGTCGAAATCAGCAAAAGGGCGGTCAGAACGACCGCCCCCAGCAAAAGTGTCAGGCCAAGTCGGCCCATATCAGTTAATGCCCGGATGCATGGCCTGAACCATTTTCGCGATCGCCTCGATATTTGCCGGTCCCGGCGTCAACTCCTCGTAACGCAGGCCAATCCACCGTTCATTCTTGACGGCGTCGGTCTGGGACATCACCGGGTGTTCCTGCAGGAACTTGAACGTATCTTCTGCGCCATTACCGGTCTGATAGTCGAGCAACACCAGAAATTCCGGGTTTGCAGCAGCCACGGCCTCCCACGAGGTCCGGCCCCAGCTGGTGTCCATGTCATGCGTGACATTTTCGCCCCCTGCGGCGGCGATCATGGCGTCAGGGATCGCGAATTTGCCCGCGGTGAACGGCGCATCCGCCGGACCGTCCAAAAGGAATACGCGGGGTTTGGGCAGGTGGGTTGTCTGCGCCTCAATGGCGGCCAGTTCCTCTTTCCAGCCGGTCACCAGTTCCTCGGCCTTGTCCTCGACATGCATGACTTTGCCCAGTCGCAACACGTCGTCAAACAGCAGATCCATGCTGGCTTCGGGCCGGTTCTTGTCCAGATGCACGCAGCTTTCGGTCAGGATCATGGTCTTGATGCCGAAAGGTTCCAGCGTATCCGGGGTCACGTCGCCGCCCGGTTTCATGCCGTAATACCAGCCAGCAAAGAACAGGTCGGGCTCAACCGCGACCAGATTTTCGACCGTTGGGTATTTCGGTGCAAGCTCGGGGATATCGCCACGCAGCGTGTCAAACTCGGGGCTTGTCTTGTACCAGCCAGTGATGCCCGTCAGACCGACGATCTTGTCCTGCAGACCTAGTGCAAAGGCCATGTCGGTCATGTTCATGTCATGCACAACCAGACGCTCGGGCTGGGTTTCAAACACCAGCGGCTCGCCGCAATTGTCGACTGTAACCTCATGCGCGGACGCGCTGCCTGCCATGGCTGTGACCACCGCCACGGACCAGATGTGTTTCATTTTGAAATATTCCTCTTGTTAGGATGAAACGTTAGTTTTTCGGATATCCAGCGCTGGGATCACGCGGCCTTCGTGGTGAAAGCTCAAGTAATCGACGCCAAACGTGTCGCGTACCCGTTCGGATGTCAGCACCTCGTTCACCGGGCCGAAACCGGTCAGGCGGGCGGACTTCATCAGCGCAACATGGGTTGCGAATTCGGGGATCATCACCAGATCGTGGACAATCATCACAACGGTAATGCCAAGGTCGGCGACCAGTGACAGCATTCGCCCCTTAGCATCCGGGTCCAAGTGATTTGTGGGTTCGTCCAGAAACAGCAGCGACGGATTCTGCGCCAACGCCCGGGCGATATGCGCCCGCTGACGTTCCCCGCCAGACAACACCGTCATACGCTTATTCGCCAGCCCAGAGAGTGCCGTCAGATCCAGAATTCTATCCAGTTCGCGCGAGTGCTCTTGCATGGAGCGATCCGCCCTTATCGGAATCTGCCCAAGGGCAACATAATCCCGCAGCAGCAGCCTGCCATCCGGCAGCTCCTGCTGGCTCACTACTGCAATCGTCCGGGCCCGTTCCGCTGCCGACAGGTTCCGGAGGTTGCGGCCATTGACCAGTACGTCACCCAAAACCAGATCAGCAACCCCGCAGAGTAGATTCATCAAAGTGGTCTTGCCCGCCCCATTGGGCCCGGCAATCGCCAGAATCGAACCCTCATCCAAGTTAAAGGAAGCGCCTTGCAACAGGACGTCACCGTTCAGCGCATAATATTCGAGGTCACGCGCAACAAGAAACGCAGAGGTTGTCATCCCGACTCCTCCAATTGGATACAAGGCAACCGAGAAAGGGTCTTTGAAATCAGCGCGCGCGGTCGCTCGGTGGCATTGGTCCAGCCATCCGCGCTATTTTTATACTGATGAGCAAACTCGGCCAGAGCATCCACATCACGCGAGGTTTGAATGTCGCCGAACAAATACTGCGCTTTGCCGACGGCCTGAAATCCAACCGTCGTTGGCTGCGCGCAACCTGCCATGCAATCGACATTTCGGATCGCAAACTCGTCCGGCAGCCTCTGTGCTAGCGCGCGAGTCATCCATTCGGCGCAATTGCCTCCTTTGCAGGTCGTACAGACAAGTAGGAAGTGTTCAGATTTTTTTGGCATCATGCGTACCGTTTACTTTTGGGTAAAATAGATTGCAATGTTATAACATAACTTCATTAATTTTAACTACTTTCCAGAACGCCGCGCAGCTGCGGGCGTTACAACTGAGGATGAAGTGATCAGCTAGGCCCGACATTGTCCGCTCCGCTTGAAACCAAACGCGGACCGAGGGTGTCAGTCATGTTCACACGTGTCAGACGTGCCATCATTGCCTCCTTCCAGGACGCCCCGTCCTGGGTTGGTTTAACACATGATGGCAGGTCTCCTGACTTGCGGGTCGATGCTTGGCCATCCTTCCCGGTCCCTTGGACCAGTGGTTGTGTGGCGTCGCTCACCGCTTACAGTTGCGGGGGCAGTTACGGACTTGGCGCCAGGAGGCGAACCGCACCGTATTCCCTTTTCATCCCTTGGGCACACCTTCGGGAACCATCTGAAAATCGATGTGCCCCAGATCAATCCATCCGTCAACAAGGAATTGTAGCCGTTTTGCTGATCAGCGTCGCCTTACTGTGCGGGGCCAGACCAACCCAGATCGATAAGTTTATCGATGACTTCCAGGGCATGGCGGTCCTCTCGATGGATACTCTTCAGCATCCGATCTAATGGCGCATCCGGCCATGCGCGCTGCAACTCCTCAAGCTTTGCGCGAGCTTCGCGATCCCGACCCAGGGAAGAAAGCGCAGCGGTAACGTAGGCCAACGAAGGGGCGCTCAGAGGATCACCAAGTTGCTTTGCCTCTTCGAAGCGCTCAATTGTTTTTTTGTATTCGCCTAAATGGAAATGTGCCGCCCCGGATATGTTGCGATTGGCAAATCTCTGATTGCTTGAATCCAGCAGGGAAAATCGATCAGCGGTCTTGATGGCCTCTTCAAATTCCCCCGAAAACAATGCAACCGCCCCCAGGAAATCCAGAACCGCGCCGTCACTCGGATCAAGCTTTGCAGCACGTTGGCCCAGCATCATGGCGTTCTCGTAATCACCATTAGCGAAATACGCCCAGCTTTTCGCCGACTGACTCCAGGCCTGATCCGGGGCCAACCGAACGGCTTCGTTGGCAAAGTCCATTGCGGCCGACGCATAGTCGGATTTGGCGTCCGAAACGGGTGTGATAACTGCCAATGTAGCCAGAGCCTGTGCAGCGCCAGCATATCCGCCGTAATAGTCGGAATCCATCTCGATCACGCGTTCAAACACCGACAGCACAAGCAATTGCCGAGGGCGATCAAAGATCGGGAAAATCATCACCCGCGCCTGCTGGGCCAGATTGAACGCCTGCAACGCGGCCGGAGATTTTTCGTAAATCGCCGCGCGTTGCAACAATTCCGGGGTTTCCCCGTCCGGCACCGCAGAGAGAGGCTGTAGCACTTCTGGACTTTCGGGTATCAGGGCCGTTGTCACAATCGCTCCGGTAATCGCGCCGACCGCAAATGCCCCGATTGACACCCAGACACGTCCGGAACCGACAAACGGGAACCCACTCTCGCGAGCCGGGTGGACGGCCTCAAACCGGGGACGATAGCCGCCACTGTCCAGATGCAGGCGGATGGGATCATCCTTGCCAGCGCCCTCATAGTGCAGCTCCAAAAACTGCCGCAACCGGCGGGCGTCCACGCGCACCACATTCTCGGGGTCTGTGCCTTCTGACGTATCACGGTCATAAACATCCTGCGCAATCGTCTTGCCACGAATGTCCGCGCCCCGCCCGGCCAGCTCTTCATCAACGATATAGCTCAGGAACGCGCGCAGGCGGTCAGCGCCATCTAGATGCGCATCGTTCAGCAACCGGCCAAGTGCTTCGCGTTTCTCATCGTCCGTGGTTTGGTCAATGCGCTGGTTCATATTCCTATTTTTGCAACTAATCGCGCGTGAGTCACCCCGTAACTCATCGTGTGTCACTTACGTTCGTACCCGCTAAGGCGCAGGATTGTTTCAGGTTCTCTCGGACACGCCGCTGATCAGGGTGCTTGCCGAACTGTCGAGCCCAAAGGAGGAGTCACAATGGCGCATCGTTCAGATTTCACCAACCTTGGAAAGTTTTTCGCAATCGGGCTTGCTTTCGGGGCGTGGGCAGTCGTGCCGCATTCGGTCACCCGGGCCGTGATTGACGTCGTCGCACCATCTGCAGCCATAGCGCAGGAAGCCGAAGAGGTATCCCCAACCGATGTCCGCGACCGACCTCGGGATGTTTATTACCCCAACACCGAAGATCTGGCCGAGGACGAGATGCGTGTGATCGCATGTGGGACTGGAATGCCTACAACACGCGCCGCGCAAGCGGCTGCCTGTTTCCTCGTGGAACTGGGCAACGGTGACAAATTCCTGTTCGACATCGGCTCGGGGTCTGCCGAGCGGATTTCGTCGCTGCAAATCCCGTACAACTATTTGAACAAGGTCTTTATTGGACACCTGCACACCGACCATTTCGGTGCGTTGCATGACTTATTCATCGGTGGTGCGCTGATGGGGCGGAACGTACCGCTTCGAATTTGGGGGCCAAGCGGGCCGGTAGAGGAATTGGGAACGCGCTACGCGCTGGAAAACATGCGCCGGATGCTGACATGGGACCTCGCCGCGCGAGCTGGCAATACAGACTTTCGGGGTTACAGCCTGGAAATCAATGAGTTCGACTACAAGGGCGAGAACCAGGTGGTTTACGAAAATAACGGCGTGACAATCCGTTCTTTCCCCGCAATCCACGCTATCGACGGCTCGGTCAGCTATGCGCTGGAGTGGAACGGTCTGAAGTTCGTCTTCAGCTCGGACACCTATCCAAACAAGTGGTTCAAAGAATACGCAAAGAACGCCGACCTGGCGATCCACGAGTGCTTTATCGCGGTGCCGGAATTGGTGACAAAAATGAAATTCACGCCAGAATCCGCTTTGCTCGTCGGCACGCAGGTCCACACTGCGCCGGAAGCCTTTGGCAAAGTCATGAGTGACATCCAGCCACGCATGGCAGTCGCCTACCACTTTTTCAACGATTACGACACTGCGAATGGCGTCTATGAGCGCATCCGTTCGACCTATGATGGCCCTCTAAGCCTTGCCGATGACTTCATGGTCTGGAATGTGACCAAAGACGAAATCACTATTCGAATGGCAGCTACCGAAGAGCGCACTTGGGCTCCGCCACTGGCCGCACCTGCCCAAGCGCCCGACATGCAAGACCGGATCAATTTTTCTGAGAAAGCTGGTGTTCCACAGGATGCAATGACGTTTTCCGAATTCACGCTCGGGGGCGTCGATGACGTGGACGATGTCTTACGCCCAATCTACGAAGAAGCATCCGAAGTGTTGGGGCAAGACTTCCCCTACCCCGGAGACGAATGACCCCTAGTGCACACTATAGGCGCGGATGAGATACCGCGCCTTTTCCATCTTCTTAGCATTCAGGGAAATACGATGAGGAACGTATTGAAATTGGCTTCCCGTATTATTCTGTGCCTCGGAATCGCATTTTCAACGGCGCAGGCTGCAAGCGCACAGGCATTGTCCCGCGATCAGGCAGAGGACGGAACCTGGCGCCATTCGATTACGCCATATTTGTTCCTGCCCCTCATCACCACCGGAACATCAACAATTGACGGCAGCAGCGTCGATCTGGACCTGAGCCTGAGCGAAGTTCTGGATATCCTTCAGGGCGCGGCTTCGGTGCGCTACGAAGGCTGGAACGGAGATTTCGGGATAATCTCCGAGGTTTATTACGTAAAGCTTGGCGAAAGTGGAACGCTCCCCGTTGCCGGCGCATCCGTCGATGTGGATGTCAGGCAGACATTCTTCAATATTCAAGGGGCTTATCGGTTTGCGGATAGTGTGAATTCCTCGGGGCGGCGATATGCGCTCGACGCCGCGGTGGGTGTGCAATGGAACCGCCTGAAACAGGAAATCGATATCGCGGGCCCCGGCCCCGGCATGACGCTGGGCGGAACCGAAGAGTGGTTCGAGCCGATGGTCGCCTTGCGATATGCGGTCGAACTCAATGACACATGGAGTTTTGCCAGCAGAGCCGAGTTGAGCGGCTTCGGAGTGAATGGTGACGATCTTCAATATCTGCTGCTGGCCGGCTTCGACTGGAAAGGCTGGGAAAACACATCACTGCGGTTTGGTTATCAGTTCTATGGAATTGACTATTCGACCGACCGTTCAGGTGGAGAGTTTGCTTATGACGTTGATCAAAATGGCCTCTATGCTGCGGTGGCGTTTCATTTCTAACGCGCGCGGCCGAAATTTCACCTGGTATATCGCGCTGACCGCCCTGCTCCTTGGCGCGAGACCCGGCTCAGCGGACCTCGTGTCGCCCTATGGCGGTGAAACCGCGCCAAATTTTGTCGAGCTCTCCGTCGAAGATGATCATGTACGCGTCATTCTTGAAATCGACCTCGACGCCTACCCGCATTTTGTGACCCCTGACGATGGCTCGGGCGTGTCGTTGGCGGAACGCACTGGCGCGAATTTCCTTGTCTCTGCAGATAATGTCACCTTGGATCGTGTCATCAACGCAATTGACGTACGCCCGCGCGTAGTGCGGCAGACGACCGCCAGCAAAGTGATTGCCCCGCGCCCCCGCAGTTCCGAGGTTGTCTATGTGGACATGGAGTTTCCCTTCCACGGCCAACCGGAACGGATAACCTTCACTCCCCCACTCAGCCCGGACGGCCTCCCCCTCGCCTCGATCGGACTGATGGCCGAACATACAGGCGTGCCGGTGACCGATTACAGATACCTCTCGCAGGTTGAAACAATGCTTCCTGACTGGGACGACTCCTGGTTTACCACTTTCGAGAACCCAAACCTGACCCGTCACCATAAATCCCCCCTCATGTCCTTTCTGTCGATGGAACCTCGCGAGGTGCGGCACGAGGTGATCTTTCGGCTGAAAGACTTAGAGGAATGGACGGATTTGGACCTCAGAGATGCACAGCGCCTGTCCCCTGACCAAGTGGTAGGGATCAAATCCGAGGCGGCTGACTTCTTCGCCACGCGGAACCCGGTCACTATCGACGGCACTGCCATTCTCCCGGACGCAGTGCAGGTGGCCCGCCTGTCCGTCGGCCCAGAAGGGCTGCGTATCCTGCCGGATCAGGCCGAAGCTGAACGAACAACGATGCTGTTGGGGGTCGTCCTGTCCTATCCCAATAAGACTTTGGCCAATCGAGTCGACATGAACTGGCAGCTTTTCCCGGCAGGGGTGGACACCATTCCCGTGACGCTCAGCGATCCCGCTGGGTCCGTTCCTTCTCAAATCTACAAATCCGATCCCACTGTGACCTGGAACAACTATCTGACGAAATGGGAAAATCCGCAAACACGCCCCGTTGTCGTAAAAACCGCAGCACTGACGGAGGTGCCCTTGGTCGCGCTGGGATTGGGGATGATCGCAACGATCTTATTGGTCGCCGTCTGGCGCAGCAGATCCGCGGTGCGCACGGTGCTGATCGCAATGGTTGGTGCATTTACCGCAGCAGCGTTCGTAACCCTCCCGCTCAAACACCCGGTGCCGTTCCTGTCAGCGCCTCAATTAGACGAGATCGCAACACATCAGGTTGTTCAGGCCCTTCTGGATAATGTCAGTCTGGCCATGCTCGAGCCGCGCGAAGAGGCCCTGACAAAAGCGCTCGAACCATTTGTCGACCAAGCGCATCAAAAGGATGTGCGCACGGAAATCCGGCGCGGTCTGTCGGTGACCTTGCCATCAGGGGCGATGGCTCGCACAGACGACATCCTGGACCTGCAGGTCGAGGATTTCACGGCAGGTGAAGTGAATAACAAACACCGGGTTCTCGCCAACTGGAAGGCTCAGGTCAGTGGTAGCCACTGGGGGCATCTCCATCGTCAGGCCGTAAGGTTTCGCGGGTTACTCAATCTGTCCCGGGACGGCGACCAGTGGTTGCTGGACGGGTTGACTGTACTGACGGCGCAAAAAGAAGGGTGACAAGATGGACCGCCTGAAACTACGACTACTCGCCTGCCTTTCGGCGGTAATTTTCTTTTCCACAGGTTGCGCGTATGCGCATTTCAACCTGAATCAGAATGTCCGCGTGTTCCATGTAGTGCATGATCAGAACGGTCTAACCATCCTGTTGCGCACCCCTATGGCCTATGTGGTTGCGGACAAGGTCGGTCCTGCAGACGGAGATGGCCTTCCTACCCCAGCACCATTCACGGTGAATGAAATTCAGGATGGTGCGCTGATGCATATGGTTGATCCTAATGCGATTAACCATGACCCCCTGGGCCTCGCCCGGATTGTCCTCGATGAGTTAGTTGTGCATTCGGATGGCACCAGACTGTCAGGAGAAGCTGTTGCCCTGAACGTGTATCCCCTTGGGACGGAACCAGGATTTGCAACCAAAGGCGAAGCGCTGGAAGCCTTGGCCAATCCCACCCGTTTTGCCGAAGACGCGCGTCCAACCTATGTAGGAGACGCAGTTGTGGATGTCGCGCTGCGGTTCCCCGACATTGGCACCACCTACACGCTGCGCATGCTGTCCGATCCCGGCCTGCCGGGGCAGGAGGAAACCGCGAACCTGATCCTCGATTATCATGAGGGCAACACCCGCACCTACCGGGCGACCGGGTTACTTGCCAAACCGGTTGAGATCTCGGGGACTGTGACCTCCGCCGCCAGTACTTTTATCGTCGAAGGTATCCGTCACATTGTCGAAGGCATTGACCACGTCCTGTTCGTCCTGTGCATGGTGATCGGAGCATTGAATCTGCAAGCCCTTCTTGCTCGTGTGACCGGGTTTACGCTTGGCCATAGCGTGACTCTGATATTAGGATTCTTCGGTCTGGCGCCGTCAGCCCCCTGGTTCATTCCAGCCGTGGAAACGGCCATAGCCGCCACAATCATTTTGGCCGCCGCAGATGCTGTGTTCCAAAAACC
The DNA here is from genome assembly GCF_056539305.1 of Ruegeria sp. BC1. Taxonomy (NCBI): domain Bacteria; kingdom Pseudomonadati; phylum Pseudomonadota; class Alphaproteobacteria; order Rhodobacterales; family Roseobacteraceae; genus Ruegeria; species Ruegeria sp. BC1. Next base: position 103,900 of record NZ_JBQFUT010000007.1, on the reverse strand, counting down.
CGAACGCGCTCGGCCCGCCCTTGCGGCAGCCGGCGTGACCGCCTGTGTCGGACTGCTGCATGGATTTGGCTTTTCATTCATGTTGCGAGAGATTTTGCAGGTCGATGCCAGCAATGTCTGGCAAAGCCTGCTGGCCTTCAACGTCGGAGTGGAAATTGGACAGTTGATGATCGTTCTGCTGGCTTGGCCAGTGGTCATCTATCTCAGAAACAGGCCGGCGCGCGTTTGGGCCGGTGCTCGAAATATTACTGCAGGCGCAATTTCAGTCATTGCCGTCTATTGGGCCGTCGAACGGTTCGCAGGTATCGTAGCCTAAGTATTGTGCATGAAGCCGCGCGTCAGCGTCCGCGCAAACCGAAATCGCAATAGCCGATCCTGTCCCTGAGTTGGTGATCAGACTTTTGCCACGTATCTCACAGGTGTCAGTCACAAGGGACGTTTCAGCCTTTAAGTGATTGAGCTGCAGTAAGAAAGTACCGAACGTCCTTTTACTCAATCGTACGTGACCTTAGCGAAACGTTCCGCCACGAAATCAATCAATGTACGCATCCGATGCGGCAGGAAAGCCGTTTCCGGGCGCAGAATGAAAATGCCGCCACCTGCGTCGGACGATGAGTAGCCCTCGAGCACCGGCACCAGACGCCCATGCAGCAGGTCATTGGAAATAAGAAACTTCGGCAACCAGGCAATGCCACGCCCCGCGCAGCACGCCGCATGAAGTGCTTCAAGGCTGTTGCATGCAAACCCACCCCCAAGCCGCGCTATGACCCCTTGTGTTTGAGCAAAGCCCCAGTCTGAAAGCTGCCGTTCTTGTCCCAAGCGCAGACATCTATGCGCTGAGAGGTCTTCGGGCTTTTCAGGAAAACCATGCCGCTCAAGATACGCCGGTGCAGCACAAGGCATACGTGGATTGCTCATCACTTTGCGCGAAACAAGAGAGGAATCGGGCAAGACGCCACTGCGAATGGCCAGATCATAGCCGTCTCCGATCAGGTCGATGACCTTATCCGTCAACAACAGCTCAATCTCGACCTCGGGGTGGCGCTCCATGAACTCGATGACCATAGGGATGACGTGTATGCGACCGAGGGCGGCCGAACTTGTCAGGCGTCTCGTACCGCGCAGCGTATCTGCATTGTCGGAGATATCTTCTTCCAAAGCCGTCAATCGGGCAAAAATATCCCGCGCTTCCTCGACATATTGTCGGCCCGCGGTTGTCAAAGTCATCCGCCGAGTCGAGCGGACAAGAAGCGGAACCTGCAACCGCTGTTCTAGCTGATGCACCCTCTTGCCAATGGCAGAGGGGGTGTACCCCAGTGTTCTAGCCGCAGCCGAAAAACTACCGTGATCGACAACGGCCAGAAAAATTTCCAGTTCGGTTCTCTGTATCATTTGTTCCAATAACTATCAGCTTTTGATCCTAGATACCTAATTTAAGCCGCATGCCATCCAATTTATCTCAAATAAACACAGGCACACCAAGGAGACATGCTTTGCAGACAACATCGAACCCAGCTCTGTTCACACCTCTGACCCTGCCAAACGGACGCGTTCTGAAAAACCGGATCATCAAATCAGCAATGTCGGACTCTCTGGGGGATGGTCAAGGTAACCCGACCGCCACGCAAATGCGGTTGTATGAACGCTGGGCTGAAGGTGGGGTGGCCGCATCAATTGTCGGAGAAGTCCAGGGAGATCCGCGATATCCCGAGAAACCAGGCAACCTGCTTTTGGACGACGAGGCCAATGTGTCGGCGTTTCGAGAATTGGCCCGGCGCGGGGCTGCAAATGACGCGCAACTCTGGTTGCAGCTTGGGCATGCCGGGGCACTGGCTCATCTGCCGATCGGCGAACCCAGTGGACCAAGCGAAATTGAATTCCCGGATTTTCGCAGCAAAGCCATGTCTCTTGCCGAGATTCTGACAGTGCCAAATAGTTTTGCCCAAACCGCAAAGCATGCGGCAAAATTGGGGTTTGGCGGGGTGCAGATTCACGCTGCACACGGCTTTCTTCTAAGCCAGTTTCTGTCCCCACTCTTCAATCATCGAACCGACGCTTATGGCGGTTCGATACAGGGAAGGATGCGATTGCTGATCGAAACGGTTGAAGCCGTCCGGGCGGTGGTTCCTCCCAATCTTGTGGTTGCAGTAAAACTCAATGCGACCGATCAGCTTGACGGCGGGCTGACTGAGGAGGATGCCCTCAAGGTTGTAGCAGAGCTTGACGGCAAGGGTGTCGACCTTCTGGACATAAGCGGAGGCACCTATTTTCCCGGCGCGCTGTCCAGTTCGGAGCGCGCAGGCACTGGGCCATACTTTGTTCAATTTGCCCGAGCTGCGCGTCATCTGACGTCAATCCCGCTAATGGCGACAGGCGGATTCAAGCGGCGTGATGAGGCTGAGGCAGCCATCCGCACAAAGGCTGTGGACGTCGTGGGTGTGGCACGGGGGTTGGTTCTTGATCCATCCCTCCCAAAAACCTGGCAGGTAGGTGAGAATGATCCTGCCTTCCCTCGCTTCACCACGTTACCGCCTGGCGGCATGACTGCCTGGTTCACTATGCGCATGACTGATTTAGGAGAAGATCGGGAAAATCTGGTGAATCGGGCCGTAAGTGAAGCCTTGACTGAATACGAAGAACGCGACCAACAGCGTATTGCGGCTTGGAGAAACAGAAATTTGGACCAGATTACCTGACTTTCACGGCAGCATAAATGGATAGGGCATCTTCCAATTCGACACCGAAATATCAGACTGCCTATGGCATTTTTGTCGGCCAACCAACACGTGACCGATGGATGCAGAACCAGCACGCGAATGAAATCAACAAGTTATCGCCCAGAGGTCAACCTTTATGTGTGAGCGCCTAAATTTAAGAAATCAGTTTTGAGACCAAGTTTTTTCAACCAGGTTCACTTGTTGATCGACCGGGAGCCAAAATGTTTCGGGAACAACGACTGAAGGACATACTGACAGACGTTCAAAGCTTCTGCGGGTTTGAAGATATCTGAGTGCAAATGATAATCGGTCCAGAGCCCTTCCAGCAAAGCAATCAATGCGTCTGTTGCAAGTTTGGCGTCTACGTCATCGTATGCACCTTCAACTTTAATTTGCTCCAACAGTTTGAGGATCGCAGCGCGGAAAGCTCTGTCTCGTGAGTCGATATAAGGAAATATGTGTGGATTCGAGAGCGCTTCAGCGCGAAACGAAAACCAGATCGCCACGTCCCGCGCGTTAAGGACGAAGGGATCGAAATCCGCCTTGATGACAGAGACCAGCTTTTCAGCAGGGCCTAATGTGGGATTGTCCGCAATTGCCATCCATTGCCCAGCATAACGGGCCGACAGGTCCTCGGCCACGGCAAGCAGCAGCTTCTCCTTGGAGCCGAAGTGGAGGTTCACCATTCCTCGCGACAATCCTGACAATTCCTGAATTCTCGCCGAGGTCGTTCCTCGAATTCCATATTTATGGATGGCTTCAGCAGCCGCTTGGATCAGTTGTTTTCGGTTCTGCAGCTTACTCAGATCTCTGGCGCTGGTTGGGGTATCGGGTTCAAGTGTAATCGTATTTGTCCTTCACTGGCGCTCTCACTTTTGTCTTCTCGCATCTTGCAGAGCGAAAATACAAGGATTGACAATGTATGAACGTTTGTTCATTTTGTGATAAATGTTTCATACAGGTGCCACATGACCCTTTTGAACTCTGACTTTCAATCTGTACGCAAGTGGGACAACGAACACTTCCTGCACCCTTGGGAGGGGATGTCGCACCTGGGGACTAACGAACGAACCTTTGCCGAAAGTGGCCTTGGCGTTCATGTTGTGACAGAGGACGGAAAGCGCCTGATAGATGGCCCTGCCGGGATGTGGTGTGTTCAATTGGGCTATGGAAACACCGAGATTGCCGACGCGATGGCCCAGCAGGCAAAGGAAATGGCGTATTTTTCGCCTTTCAATAATACCAACTCAGCCCCGGCCCGACTGGCACATGAAATCGCCAAGAGAACGCCGGGCGACTTAAACCATGTGTTCTTCACAACCGGTGGCTCAACAGCCGTTGATAGCGCACTGCGTTTCGTGCAGTTCCGCAACAACTTGCTGGGCAAACCTGAAAAGAAAATCGTGATTTCGCGCCAGAAAGCCTATCACGGATCGACTTATTTGGCGGCTTCGGTATCCGGGAAAGAGCGCGACAAAGGATGGCTTGATCAGGCCTCTCACCTGACGCGTTTTCTGCCGAACGTGAATCCGTACACGCGTCGCCCCGGTCAGACGGTTGAGGATTTTCTAGATGAGAAAATCGCTGATCTAGAGAACATGATCGTAGAAACCGGACCAGACAAGATCGCGGCTTTCATTGCCGAACCGATCCTGTGCTCTGGCGGTGTTATTGTTCCTCCTCAGGGGTATCACAAACGCTGTCATGAAATCTGTCGGAAGTACGATGTCCTGTATATTTCAGACGAGGTCGTAACTGGGTTCGGGCGGCTCGGGCATTGGTTTGCGTCCGAATCTGTCTTTGGAATTCAACCCGACATCATCACCTGTGCCAAGGGAATGACGTCCGGATATGTACCGATGGGGGCCTGCATAATCTCTGATCGGCTGATTGCTGATGTAAGCGGCGGCAACGCGCAAGACGCTACGTTTTCAAACGGCTTTACATATTCGGGCCATCCGGTAAGTGCGGCGGCAGGCTTGAAAACCATCGAAATCATGGAGCGCGACCGTGTTCTGGAACATGTCCGTGCGATCACGCCTCTGTTCGAAGAGCGTCTTCAGGCCCTGGCAGAACTGCCACTCGTTGGTGATGCACGAGGTATGGGGCTGGTAGGTTGCGTCGAGTGTGTTGCCGACGCCAACGCAGAAAACCAATTGGATCTGGATAAGTCAGTTGGTGCGTTGATTGATCGGCATTGTCAGGAGAACGGGCTGATCCTGCGGCCGATCATCAATATGTGTGTGTTTTCACCGCCTCTGATTATCACCGACGACGAGTTGAACCAGATGTTCGATATTCTTGAAAAAGGCATCCGGCTCACAACAGAAGAACTGACACGCCAAGGCGCGTTCAAATCTTAGGTTTCGGCATGTTGAGGCATCGCATCCAGATCAGTTGCGCTGCCTTCGTAGTCTTGACTGTTCACCCAGCGCGCATCGCTTCAGGTGGCAGCTTGATCGGGAACCTGGACCGGGCTTCCTCATCCGCTTTGCCACCAAAGTAATTTGGATAGTGATTGGTCAATATGTCTTCGACGACAGCACGGCTGCGATCAAACATGTCCTGACGTCCGGCCTTCTCCCAAGTGTCCGTCAATTCCCTGTCTAATAGGGTTGGATAGACGTACTCGGTCTCCATGTATTGCAAGGTTTGTGCATTGCCGAGGAAATGACCGGGATCGATGGCACATTCATGTATGACGTCGACCGAAAGCGTATCGTCGCTCACCTCGATCCCGCGCACCGTTCGCGAGATCATGCCCGCAGCCTCGTTGTCGATGACCATGGATTCAAAACTACAGCCCATCAGACTGCCAAGCATACCACCAAACTCGCAGAGCCTGTTGGCTCCTGCATGGGCCGCCAAGGCAAAGGTCAGCGCCTTTTCCAAACCGTATTGCGCATCCGGGATTTTGGAATCCGTCATGCCGCACCCAACGCTAGTCGGCAGGTTATAGAAATTGCCCATCTGGATGGCCGCAGCCGAAATCAACGCCTGTTCGCCGCTGCCACCCGTAAACGAGCCGGTACGCAGGTCGGTGATAAATGGCCAAGCCGCAAAGACGACCGGTGTCCCTGGGTTGATCAGGTTGGCAATGGCGACACATGACAGGGTCTCAGCCACCGCCTGCGCCAACGTACCAGCCAACGGCGCAGGAGACGTAGCCCCAGCTTGCGGCGGCACGGCAAGATCGCACACCAGCCCCATCTTCGCCGTATCAATCAGGATTTCCAGGTTTTCCCGCCCGAACCGGAGCGGGGATACGATGGGGCAGCCACCAAAAATGACCGAAGGCTTTTCAAGGAACTTACCCTCTCCGCCCGACGCCAGATCGAACAGATGGATCGCATCTTTAATGTGCTCGCGCGTGCGAAATGTCAGACAAGATGGTTTTTCGCTGCCCGCCAAGATGGCGTAAAGCATGCTCATGTCATGCTCGTAATCCTGCGGTACATCCGTCGCCAGAACCGTATCACCGGTCATGTGAATGTTATCCAGCCGATCTACCAGACGGGTGAAGTCGTAAATATCCTTGAGCGTTGATGGCCGGTAACTACGCGTTTTCGCGTCGAAAGTGGTCACTGCAGTGCCGGAGTTTGCGTAATACACCTTGTCCTTGGTGCAATGCATGTCGTCTTTACCCGCCCGCGAGCCGCGCGCGTGAACATAAAATTCGCTGGCGGCTTTGGCCAACAGGTCTTCCATCAAAGCGCGCGGAAAGCACAGCCTTCCGTGATCGTTCACCGTCGCCCCCTTGGGCAACACGAGATCAAGGACTTCTTGTGTGGGGTCCCCAACACCTGTGCGTTCCAGAATGGTGAGGGCAGCCTCGTGAATGCGCACCATGTCTGCGTCCGACAAGGGCCTGTACCGCCCACCCGAAATGCCTGGCCAGATTGCCTGTGAGGCCGCGTTGCTGGTTCGCACTGCCGCGCGCGCTTCACGCCCGCCTCCGCGCCGTCTTGATCTGCGCTGAGTTAGTTCTGTCATGTTCGTTCTCCGAAATCTGAGCGTATCAGATCATGTTGAAGTAATTGCGATAGAAGCCGGGAATGCTCCATTCCATCTCGGACAGCGGCCCAGGTTCGAAACGGTGTGAATTCACGCCTTCCTGGTTGTGACGGATAATCCGTTCGTCATCGAGCGACGTGACATGCCAAAGCCAAGTCAGAGCATCCTTGTCGTAATCGCGTCCCTCTTCTGCGTCACCGCGCACGTACCATACGATCTGGATATCTGTTTCTTGCAGAGCACGCGGGACGAACCGATACCCGACCACGTGATCTGCGTAGACGAGGAAGTAGTTCAGTGTCCCGATCCCCAGATCAGTTGCCCCGCCGTCGTGGGCTTTCAACTTACCCAAGGGGGGTGCCAGAGGTACTCCATCCTTGCTGCCGGTCAGAAAACCCGGGAACAGCGGGTAGCGTCGCCAATAGACATCTGCGCCCGGTGCGCCCGCATTCTCTCCGGTCAGATCCAGTTCCTCAGTGGGCACTCCGGCTTCAGCCATCCGTTCATGAAGTGCCCCGCTGAACTCAAGTACCTGAGCTGGGTCTTTGAGAGAGTGACTGCGCGAATAGTCCTGATGGGACGGCGCACAGTGATAACATTCCAGGTAATTCTCAAGGGCCAGTTTCCAATTTGCTGGAACCGGGTATGAGGCCTCGTGGGCGACCTTCAGGTTTTCAAATTCGAACGGCTCGGAAAGCGGGGCCAACCTGTCCAACGCTGCATCCAGCGGCGGGGCATCTTCAGCTGTACAGACAAAAATCAGGCCCTGAAAAATCTTCACCTGAACCGGGAACAACCCGTACTGGCCCGGGTCAAAATCCGCTCCCATTGATCGTCCGTTCCGGAGCTTGCCGTTCAGGTCAAAGGTCCACGCGTGATAGGGACAGATGAAACTGCGCGCCTTGCCTTTCTGCTCAATGCAAACCCGCGATCCCCGGTGGCGGCAAACGTTCAGATGCGCGCGCACCTCGCCCTCGCGGTCCCGAACGATGATGATGGACTCGGGCCCATAATCGAACAGGAAATAATCACCCGGTTCTGCGATCTGGCTGACGTGACCGACCCAGATCCAGTTGCGGTTCCAGAACGTACTGATATCGTTCTCGTAAACTGCCTGAGACGTATAGAAATGACGTGGCAAGGCGAAGCCTTCCCGCTGCGCTTCCATCAAGTCGCGCATTACTTGCAAGTCATCTTTTGGCATGGCGCACCTCATACAATTTCAAGGGAAACGATTTCACGGCGGAAAAATTCGCGGTCGACATCGCCCGCGTCGCGTTCGAAATTCCGGGCAGCCGTGTGACCGGAATAAACAGCGTCGGCGATCAGACCGGGGTTCGCAGCGTCACCGATCATTTCCAGATTTTTTAGCGGGCTGTCGTTCAAGTCGCGAAGCGTGTCGTAAAGGGCAGTTTCCCGCATTCGCTGCGTCACCAGCACGACAGAACCACATTCAATAATTTGCTCGCGTCCAGTGTAGGCACATTGCAATTTCGCCTGACCGGGCGCCGCACTGGTCAAGAGGTGGGACATGACCAACTGAACGTCCTTTTCAAGAAGACTGCGCTGCACCTTGGTCTGTTCCAAAGTCAATTCTGTGAACGGTGAAACCATCGACGCCGGGGTTACAAAGATGACCTCTCGCCCGGCCTGAGCCAAATGATCCGCCAGCACGCCACCGAGATACGCCTGATCATCATCGTAGAGCACAATCGGGCCGTCACCCGGCACTACCCCGGACATGATGTCGTCCGGAGTGAAAGTCTTAGTGCCTGGCTCGATCGAAATGCCCTGGAATGCGGACTTCCCGCGCCCATCTCGCCGCCACGAGGCACCGGTCGCCAGAAAGACATTCGGAATGCCTAGTTCGACCACCTCCTGCGCGGATAAAACGCTGTCGGTGAAAAGTTGCACATTCCCGCGTTGCTGCAGGTCGTAGATCCGGTGATCTGTCACGCGTTTCCAAGCCGATAGCCCGGCTAGGCGGGATTCCTGCAAAACGCGGCCACCAAGCTCTTTTTTCGCGTCGGCCAAGGTTATCTCATAACCCCGACGCGCCAGTTGCATGGCGCATTCAAGCCCGGCCGGCCCGCTGCCGACAACAAGTGCTCCCTGCTCTTTCCCTCTGGATTCGATGATTTCAGGATGCCAGCCCCGCCGCCATTCTTCGCCCATCGTCGGGTTTTGCGTACATCTGATAGGGACACCCAGCGAGTCGGACGAAACACAGATATTACAGCCAATGCATTCCCGAATTTCTTCGATGCGGCCTTCCCTGATTTTGTTTGGCAGAAACGGGTCAGCAATGGAGGGTCGCGCGGCGCCGATAAAGTCCAGAATGCCCTTTTTGACTAATGACACCATCAGATCCGGTGAGGTTAAGCGCCCGACGCCCACTACAGGCTTGGACGTCACATGTTTGACGAACTCGATATACGAGGTTTGAAACCCATCACGAGGCTCAAAACGGGTCGTCGCAGAGTCATTACTCCAATCCGCAACGTTGACGTCCCAGAGGTCTGGCAGTTCTGCCAGCAATTCGACTACGGCACGCCCTTCTTCCTGCGCCTGCATTCCGTCGGGCCCCATCAGTTCATCAACAGCAAACCGAAGGGCAATGGCACAGTCATCCCCAACCTCTTCCTTCGTTTCTTCCAGAAGCTCTCGGGTCAGACGCACCCGGTTTTCTAACGAACCGCCATATTCGTCGGTTCGGTCATTGAACTGCGGCAGCAGAAAATGGTGCGGCAGGGTCATGTGGTGGCCTGCATAGACATACACGATGTCAAAGCCCGCCTCGCGCGATCGTCGCGCTGCCGCACGGTGCCATTTACGGAACTCTCGTATGTCGGCCTTGTCCATTGCCCGTGCCTGCTTGGGATAGGCAGTTTGCAGGGCGATCTCGGACGGGGCTAACAAGGGTGCACGGCTCAGATGGTTTTGCGCATGATGACCATTATGCGCCAGTTCAATCGCCGCCAGCGAGCCCTTTTCATGAACTGCTTCGGTCATCAGGCGCAGCGCCGGGATATCGCGCTCATCCCAAAGCCGGTTTTCAGCAAAGGGGGCCAGGTCTGAAGTGGGGTGAATTTCAGTCTCTTGATTGCTCACAACGGCCCACCCGCCTTCGGCCTTCATCGCCCGCATCGCGGCTTCGGCCCGGGGACGCAAGTGCCCTAAACCATTGCAGTGGGGCACCTGATAGAACCGGTTTCGGGCCGTCACAGGACCGATCTGAACCGGTTCAAAGAGAACAGAGTATCCGTCAGCGCCTGACATTGTCGCGCTTCCTCCAGAAATTTGGAAATAGTTCTGTGGGAGTGGTAGGGCTTTAAGCTGCCACCACTCCCGGCTGTGTCATGAGTTTTTAGAATCCGGCTTTGATGCGCTCGAACTCCTTCAACATCTTGGCTTCAAGCTCGGGGTTGACCGCGTCGAAGAACAGGCTTCCGTCAAAAAAGCTGTCCACGTCCGAGAACCCGTAAGTTTCGATCAACTCTGGATCTGCCTGCGCGAACGCATCCTCGTTGGCATGCGCGTATCCCCAGCTTTCAATAATGTACTTACCACTGGCGGCAGAGCTGAGCGCATTCAGCATGTCATAGACCTGTTCATCCGACTGCTTGGCGGATTTCAGGTGCACATAACCGCAAACCCAGGTGGCGATGCCTTTGTCTACATCCCGCATCATGGCGGCCGGGGTTTCGTTCCAGATAAGGTTCAGTTCCGATTGGTTCCAACCCCAGCCCAGTGTCACCTCACCGCTGGCAATTGCCTGATCCAGCTGACCCGCATCAGACCAGTAAAAGCGCACATTCGGATGAATCGCGCGCAGGTAGTCCGCCGCTTTCTGGAACTCCTCATCACTCATATCGGTATAACTGGTAGCCCCGGTTGCCAAAGCCGCCATGGCAAATGCGCTGGATGCAGCGTCTGGAATGGCAACCTTGCCCTGATAGGCAGGATCCATCAGCAATTGCAGCGAAACGTCGTCCGCTGAAATCATGTCGGTGCGATAAATCAGCCCGGTATTGCCCCACTCAAACGGCACCATGTAAGTCTGACCGTCAATCGTGATGCCATCGACCTCTTTGATCTTGGGCATCAGCTTATCCCAGTTCTCAAGCTTGCTAGTGTCGATGGGCTTGAGCATATCCGCTGCGACCCATTTTCTGAGAGCGTCGGTACAGGGATGGGCCAGATCGGCCTCGAACCCGGATTGCAGCTTGGTAAACGCCTCTTCTACGCTACCGAAATAGGTATAGCTGGGTGGCCCGCCGTATTTTTCGACGTAGTCGCCATAAAACCCCTGATCCTCATAACCGGACCAGTCGAAAACGGTCAGGTCGGCGGCATTTGCAAGCGCCTGGCTTGCGGCAAAAGTGGCAACGACTGCTGCCGTAAGTGATACTGCTTTATTCATTTGTCTCCTCCCAAAGAGTCATGTGTCTCGTTTGCCCAGATCGATCACCGACGCATTCTGAACGCCCAGCCAGACAGTGTCGCCGCGGCTGTGATCGACCGTGTGAAAATAATTTGGAACCGCGACAGCGATGGTTTCTGTCAATCCATCGACGCGAACGTGGTAGTGGACACTCTCGCCATAAAAGGCAGCGTCAGTCACCTGGCCCTGAACATAAGCGTCATAACTGTCTGGCTTTTCAGCAGAGATTTCCAATTGCTCGGGCCGTATTCCGACCAGCAGCTTTTTGTCATGTGCATAAACGTTGGGGTTCACCCTAATCGTCATTTTCCCGAAGCCCTGCACGGTGACCTCAAAAGCTTCGCCGTCTTCTTCTGTTACGTCCGCATTCAGGAAATTCATTCCGCCAATGAATGATGCCACTTCCCGATTACACGGTTGAGAATACAGAACCTCGGGCTTATCCACTTGCTTGAGCTGCCCGGCGAACATCACGCCGATGCGATCGGACATGGTCATCGCCTCGTACTGATCATGCGTGACCATCACGAAGGTAATTCCAAGCTTCTGCTGCAGGCGGCGCATTTCCAACTGCATCGCTTCGCGCAGGTTCTTGTCCAGCGCAGACAGGGGTTCATCCAGCAACAACACCTTCGGTCGCATGACCAGTGCACGTGCTAACGCCACGCGTTGGCGCTGACCACCGGACAACTCATTTGCCTTGCGGTCCTGCAAGCCACCAAGCTCAACCATCTCAAGTGCTTCTGCAACGCGGTCCTTGACCTCTTTCCGCGAGAGCTTTGTTTTGCGCAACCCAAATCCCACGTTGTCGCCCACATTCAGGTGCGGAAAGATTGCGTAACTTTGGAACACCATATTTGTGGGGCGCTTGTTGGCAGGCACGTCGCCCATCGTGCGTCCATCAATGCGGATTTCGCCCTCTTCATGATCCTGAAACCCTGCAATGATGCGCAAGGCTGTTGTCTTCCCGCAGCCCGAAGGCCCAAGCAGCGAAAAGAACTCGCCCTCTTTCAAAGTCAGGTTCAGATCGGACACGGCGACAAAAGAACCAAAGCGTTTTTCGACGCCCTTAATTTCTATGATGTTCTGTTCGCTCATCTTGTTCGGTTCCCTTGGCTTCAATCTGAGGACTGGGTGGAGCGGCGGCGGAAATATTCGGCGATCAACAGCAACAGGACCGAGGACAGTAAAAGCAGCGACCCCAGTGCGAGCGTGTTGGGCAATTTTGCCGGAAAGCGGATCTGGCTCCAGATATAGACCGGCAGTGTCGGACTGTTTCCGGACAGAAAGAAGGCCAGAACGAATTCGTCAAATGACACGGTGAACGTGACCAGCAGGCTGGCGATAATGCCCGGCGCGACGATAGGCAGAGTGACACGCCGAAACGTTCCCACAACGCTTTCGCCAAGATCGAAGGCGGCCTCTTCCAGGGATTGGTCGAAATCGTCAAAGGCGGATTTCATAATCGAAACGGCGAACGGCAGCGCCACAAAAACATGCCCAAGGATCACCGTTGTCAGCGATGGTTTCAGCCCGATGCTGATGAACAGAACCAACATCGAACTGGCAACAATGATGCCTGGAATGACCAGCGGAAGCATGACCAACCCTTCAGACATCTCCCGCCCTTTGAATTTGTACCGGACATAGGCACGTGCTGCGAAAAGGCCCAATGACGTTGCCATAACCGCAGTTACACTTCCAACAATCAACGAATTTACCATCGCCTGCAGCAGCGTGTCCTGCTGACCAAGTTGCGCATACCATTTCAGCGTGAAGCCCTTGAGAGGAAAAGCCACGATAGTTCCGTCGTTGAACGAAAACAGCGGCAAAAGCAGAACCGGCAGGTAGAGAAACACCAGATAGGCAATGGCGTAAACAAGCAGCCAGGGTATGCGGATAGCTTTGGTCATCTGATCCTCCGCCCCAGGGCCGTGACGACCACCACAAACAAGACCGCAACGCAGCCAACCGAAAGCATGGCAAGCAGCGAAAGGGTTGCACCCAACGGCCAGTTATTGGCCGCGCCAAACTGTACCTGAATCAGGTTCGCCACCATTTTACCCTGCGAACCGCCGACAAGGGCTGGCGTGACATAGTCCCCTACTGTGGGAATGAAGATAATCAGGCAGGCCGCAATTATCCCTGGCACCGTCAACGGCAATGTCACGCGGATAAACCTCTCAAGCTTGCTGCAACCAAGGTCGGTTGCGGCCTCCAACAGGCTGCGATCGATTTTTTGCAGGGACACGTAAATTGGCAGGATCGCAAACGGCGCCCAGGCATGAGCAAGCGTAAGAACTACGGCAAATTCGTTGTAGAGAAGGAAGGTCAGCGGCTCCTGGATCAACCCCAACGAAATCAAGGCAGAGTTCATCACTCCATTAAAGCCAAGGATCAGTTTCCAGCTGAACACCCGCAGCAGGTAGCTGCTCCAAAACGGAATGGTTATCAGCAATAGCCAGAGAGTCTTCTTCTCCGTCCGAAAGGCGATGAAATACGCAATCGGATAGGCCAGACAGACGGTTGCCAGTGTCACCGCCCCCGCAATCGCGACAGACCGGATCATTAAGTGGCGAACCAAAGGGTCGGTGAACGCCTCTTGGTAATTCGCCCATGTCAGCGTGCGGTCGATCTCGACATATGTCTGCGTCCAAAAGCTGTAGGCAACTAGAATACAAAGAGGCACCGCAACAAGCAGCCCGACATAGAGCGTCGCAGGCGCGCTCAGTGCCAGGCCCTTGCCCGTTTCACTTCTTATGACTCCGGCCATGTTTCCCTGCTGAACTTTGCTTTTGATGGCGTGACAATTTCGATCACAAAATGGACAATCGTCCATTTAAATCTGGAATTTTCTGACTACCTGTGTCAACTGATATTTTCACAACCAGAGCCGACCAAATTCACAAGGGTCGCCAGCAGACAACGCAAGCAATTGAAAACAAAAAGAACCACCTGATAAAATGACCGGAAAGCGCCAAGAAATACGCGAACGAAACCGCCTATCTCTGATCGAGGCAGTACTCGACTCTGTTGCAGAGAAAGGTATTTCTGAGACCTCTGTCAGTGAAATCATTCAACGCGCCGACTTGTCCCGCGGCATGATTCACCTCCATTTCGGTGGCAAAGACAACCTTGTTGATGAAGCCGCACGCTACTCGTCCGAGCAATATTACAATGGCATCTATGCGCTTCTGGAAAGGACCGGGCAAACGGGTCAGGAACATATTGAAATGATTGTTCGGGGCGATTTGAGTGAGGCCATTCTTAACGCGAAGAATGTTTCAATTTGGTACGCATTTCGAGGTGAGGCCAGAAACCGAGCTGCAATCGCTGCATTTTCCGATACCCGCGATGCAAAGCTTCGGAACCTTGTCTTTAATGCGTTCGTGAGAATTGCGAAAGAAGACGGCATCGATAACCACAATCAGGTTGCACGCGACGCTACGCACGGCACACTCGCCATGCTAGAAGGCATGTGGACAGATTACCTCCTCCACCCGGATTCGTTTGATCGTAACGAGGCAATAAGGATTGTCTTTCGGTTTTTACGCGCAATGTTCCCCAAACACTTTGATCTCAGCGGCGCACTTTTGCTTGAATGAGATTTGCGGCAAAGGTCCTATTCGGTCGCTTTGGAACGGTGCAATCTCCATCCTTAAACCGACACAATGGCAGCGTTGTACGGAGCAAAAAGCTCACTTGAGCATGCGGTAAGGGCAACGAGGTCCAGCAGAATTCCGCGGTGAAACAAAACCCGGGTGTAAAACACAGCATGCAGGGCGGGCCAAGCAAACGGGCACTAACTTGAAGCCTTTTCTCAAAACCCTGACGTGCCAGCGCACTAAAACCGACCAGAGGGCTGCCAGTTGAGTGCACACACACCGCTTCAAACAATCTCAATCCCCAGGAAATGAGCGCCTCACGTCTTTCAACTCTGACCCGGAGCGACTACTTGTCATCGACGCCGTGGATAAACGCTCAAAGGTCCTGTTTGACACTTTCCAACCAGTGTCATTTATCCGCCCCAGTCCAAGCTTTCTTACAATTCCCAAAGAAGCTTTAGTAAAGACCCGCGACCTTTGCCCTCAGTTTGACCAGTGACGCTACGGTGTCGATTGTTGGCGTTGAGATCCCGGTAAGTTGTCCCAGTTCTTGCACTGAAGTTACCAAGGCATCAATTTCCATCGGCCGGTGCAACTCCAGATCCTGCCACATAGAGGTTTTATGCGCACCGACTGCCGCCCCGCCGTCGAGCCGTTTTTCAACATCTATCGGGAATTTCACACCAAGCTTCTCACCGATTTCCTGCGCCTCAAGCATCATCCCGCGTGCTACGGAACGAGAACCTTGATCGGCACACAAGACGTCCAGCGTTGAGTGAGTAAGAGCTGAAATCGGGTTGAACGACAGATTACCCCATAGCTTCAGCCAAATTTCGTCCCGAATTCTTGGTCTTACGGGCGCGCGCAGTCCGGCAGAGGACAGTGCAGCCGACATTTTGGCAGCGCGGTCTGATTTAGAACCATCGGGCTCGCCCAACGAAAAACGATTGCCTTCAACATGCTTGATTGATCCCGGCGCAATGACCTCGGCAGCAGGATAAACAACACATCCGAGAACTCGATCTGGCCCAAAACCATCCCACTGCACGTTACCGGGGTCGACTGATGCCAGCCTCGTCCCCTCGTAGGGGCCGCCCAGTTTGTGGAAATACCACCAGGGCAATCCGTTCACTCCACTTACTATTGTTGTCTCGTCCCCAATCAACGGCTGCATTGAGCCCACGACGGCCGGAACGGAATGTGCTTTCAGTGTGATGAAGACGTAATCTTGTGGCCCGAGATCGGATGCATTGTCTGAGGCGCGTATTGGGACGTTTACCGGATCCCGCCCGTCCTCAAGAATAGTCAGCCCATTCTCTTGCATTGCGGCCAGATGGGGGCCACGCGCGACGACACTGACGTCGACGTCAGTCTGCGCGAGTTTCGCGGCAACGAAACCTCCGATGGCTCCAGCACCAAATATACAAACTTTCATGTTTCTATGCCTTGGTCAGTCCCAATTTAGCAGCGAGCCCGATCCGTTGAATCTTACCAGTCGCACCTTTTGGAATCTCATCCAGAATTACCACTGAAGTCGGCACCTTGAATTTCGCGAGCCGCGCGCCAACGAAATCCCGGACCTCTTGACCTGCGATCACAGCGCCTTCTGCCAGCACCACTGCCGCTGCTATGTCCTCTCCCAGTTTTTCGTGGGGAACGGCAAAACAAACGGCCTGAGCAACATCGGGATGACTCAGAAGCACGGAGTCGACCTCAAGCGGGCTGATTTTCTCTCCGCCGCGATTGATAAGTTCCTTTAGGCGTCCGGTCAGGCGCAGATAATTCTCATCGTCGAACGCCCCTTGGTCACCGGTGCGGAACCAGAGTTTTCCGTCCGCTTCAAAGAAATTATCTGCATTTGCCTGCGGGTTGCTCTCGTATCCCGGTGTCACATTCGGCCCGCTGATAACGATTTCCCCAACGTCCTGGGAAGCGATCAGAACATTTTCCGTCTCGTCTGCAATTCTGACTTCGGGACCCGCTGCTACTCCGACGTACCCGGGCTTTTGCCTTTGTGGAGGAAGCGGGTTGCAACACATTTGATGCGTGGCCTCAGTCATGCCGTATGCTTCGATTACGGGCGCATTAAATGTCGCCACCAGCTCTTCCATTACCGGCGCGGGCAACGACGCGGAAGAAGACCGCAAAAAACGCAATCGCGATTGCTCAATGACCGGTTGGTTTCGGGCAGCTCGGGCGAGAATGGCTTGGTGCATTGTCGGAACTGCCGTGTACCATGTTGGATCGACTTCAGCGAACTGAGCGAAAAAGCTAAGAGCGTTGAAGCCTTGAGTGCAACTAATTTGAGACCCAGCGCCTAGAGAAGCAGCGACAGCAGCAATCAGCCCGTGGATATGAAACAGGGGCATAATGCTCAAACAGCGGTCATCGGCTGTAAGATTCAATGATGAAGCCACGTTTCGTGCCGACGCGTAGATATTGGCCTGCGTCAAAGGAACGATCTTGGGGCGCGACGTCGTTCCTGATGTGTGGAGTATGAGGGCAACATCATCTTCAGCCGGCGCGGACGCATCAGCAACGCCAATTGGGTCACAGGACAGAACGGAAAACTGTCCGGCTTTGCACGAGCTATCGTGAGATACCCTTAGGACAGCGACACCCAGATCCCTTGCAGCACTTACGGCCGGGCCCTCTTCGTTATCATTTACAAGAAGGGCCTTGGCGTTCAGGTCCTTGAGATAAAAAGTGTATTCTTCATAGGTATAAGCAGGATTGAGTGGCGCCGTCGTCGCCACCTGAGCCACGGATATGAACGCCGTCGCCATCTCTGGGCCGTTGGGCAACACAATTGCCACTCGGTCGCCGCGACCTATTCCGATCTGGTGCAGGTCCTTTTTGACCTTTGCGCAAAGCGCGCGTAGCTCAAGGTAGCTCAACCAAGATCGGCCTGGAGCGCCTACGGCATTCGCGGACTCAGCGTGGTGTGCGATCAATTCAGCGACTAAATGGGGCATCCGTTTTCCGTTCACTCAAGCATCGGCAACTCTCGCAGAGATAGGGGATCACGCTGGCTGCTAAGTCACGCGGACAGACAGGCTGCCCAGCTTGTCGACTGCCAAAACCATCACATCGCCACGGTTTACAGGGCCAACGCCAGAAGGGGTCCCTGAAAGGATAACGTCTCCGGCAGCGAGCTCAAAGTATTCACTCAGGTAAGAGATCATCTCCGGGACCTTCCAGATCATCTGGATCAAGTCTCCCTCTTGCCGAATTTCACCATTCACAGTCAAAGTAATCGGGCCTCTGTCGAGATGCCCGACTTCTGAAACCCTGTGAACAGGTCCGCATGGGGCCGAGCGCTCAAACGCCTTTCCAATTTCCCACGGACGACCCATTTTTTTCATCTGCCCTTGCAGGTCCCGGCGGGTCATGTCCAGCGACAGACCATACCCAAAGACATGATCTAGTGCATCGTCTACTGCAATATTTGTACCGCCGGACTTGAGCGCCACGAACATTTCAGCTTCGTGGTGCACGTCGGAACTGTGCGGTGGGTACGGGAATTCCCCTGAAGGGTCTAAGTTGTTCGGGTTCTTCTGGAAGAAAAACGGAGGTTCCCTGTTCGGGTCATGGCCCATTTCAATCGCATGCGCCGCGTAATTTCGCCCAATACAGTAGACACGACGGACCGGGAACGTGCCGCCCCCCGCTACGGGTATTACATGCACCTGCGGCGCGGGAATGACGTGATCGGACATCGCTTTCCTCCTGATCGTTTGATTGCCACAGATCGGATTTCCACGCGGACAGAAACCTTCCGATCGATGCCACGCCACATTCAAACGGACGTGGCCGCTTATCAAGTCATCGCCAAAATTTGCGCTGGTTTGCAAGAGCCACGGCTGCGATCCACCCCAACCATTTCCTAAATTGGTTGGGCATGAGCACTGCTTCAGTCCTCGGATTGAATGCTTGCTGGCAGCACACGTGAATAAACAGATTTCAGGTGATCCACCATGGCACTGGCCGCAAGTTCACAGTCTCCCTTTGCTATGGCCGACACGATCACATCATGTTCGGTAAAGCTGGAATAGTTTTCTGCGGGCTTAAGGGTTTCGCGCGGCTGCCCCCAAACAATCGATCTTCGAACCGAGTTCAAAGTCTCAAAAAAGTATAGAAAGAGTTGGTTACGGGTGGAACGGGCTATAGCGTGGTGCAAGTTGTTGTCCCAAGCTTCGTAAGTGCGCCAATCCTCTGCAGTACGACATTTGTCTGCGCAGAGCCTCATTTGCTCACGATCAGAGCGAGTAGAGTGGAGCGCCGCCAGGCGGCTAAGCTGCGGCTCGATCGTAAATCGCACCGATACAACCTGTTCAGGTTTGATTTGATTGCCTAAATAAGTAACGTCGGTGAGGTTGAGAACCGGCCTTGAACCGACGAAGGTTCCCCGACCGACATGGCGCCAGATAAGCCCCTGCGCTTCAAGCTCGGCCAATGCTCTTCGCAATTGGTTACGGGTTGTCCCAAGCTTCGAACAGAGTTCACGCTCAGGCGGGAGCCTGTCGTTATGCCGGTATCCGGCGTTGTTAATCAGGTCGCGTACGCTTTGTGCAAGTTCGGTTGGTTCGCTCATATCTCCACCCAATTCGGTGATTGGTTGATTGATTGAAACGCCAAGTCGGAAAAAACTCAAGGGCAAGAGAAAAGCAAGAAACGAGTCGTCGGACAAGATCCGCGACCGCAGCTTGACATCAGCACGAGGGAGGAGTGCCGAGTGCGATTAGCAACTGTTTCGGTAGAGGGTCGCGCCGTTTGCGTGGCAATACTTGGCGACAACAGCAGGTTGGACGTTTTGCGCGCAGCACAAATGATTGGCAAAGCGCTGGACGCCAGTTCAATGCAGCAGCTTATAGCAGGTGGCCAAGCGACGCTTGGAGTATTGAGAACCATCGTTTCATCGGCCGAAGCAGGTGAGTTGAAAGACGCATTGGTCCCCGAAGATGCGCCATTTCTGGCCCCTATTCCTGCTCCGCGCAAAAACGTGTTCTGTGTTGGTCGCAACTACGCTGAACACATTGCCGAAGGTGATCGGGCACAAAAACAGAACGTTGGTGTAACCGAGCATCCGGTGTTTTTTACAAAGCCACCGTCCTCAATCGTAGCACCTGAGGCAGACATTCTGGTTTTCCCCACAGTTTCAAACGCCATCGACTATGAGGTTGAATTGGCAATTGTGATTGGAAAACCAGGGCGCAATATCGCTAAGGCCGATGCATTCGATCATGTATTTGGCTATACGATCCTCAACGACGTTACAGCCCGCGACATCCAACGTCGCCATGGCGGCCAGTACTTCAAAGGCAAGGGTTTGGATGGGTCGTGCCCATTGGGTCCCTGCATAGTGACGGCTGATGCAATCAGCGATCCGCACTCACTATCAATTGGATTAACGGTCAACGGTGAACAGCGTCAAAACGGAACTACGTCGGATATGATTTTCGACATTCCTACGCTGATCGCGTCCCTGTCAGAAGGCATGACCTTGGAACCGGGTGATGTAATCGCAACCGGCACGCCGTCTGGTGTCGGCTATGCAATGGATCCACCACAGTTCCTGAAAGATGGAGACATGGTGGTTTGCGAAATTTCAGAAATTGGCACGCTCAGAAACACCGTGCGCGCCGTGTAAGTGGCTCCTGCATCGCTGAATCTGCGGGGTGCCAACCATGCAAGGGAGGAAGACTACAATGATGAACAGAAGGACTTTTACAGCGTCCTTGCTTTCGGCGGTTCCGGTAGCAGGAGCACTAGGAACAAAAGGCTTTGCGCAGGACTTGCGTAAAATAACCTTCGTTCAGCCAAGCCCTTCGGCAATCAATTCATTTCCGGTTTTTGTCGCCATTGGAGAAGGGTATTTTGCGGATGAAGGGTTGGATGTGACAGTTGAGGCGATCAACGGCTCAGGCGCCGTGCTTCAGGCGTTGTCCGCAGGTCAAGCCCACTTCGGCCGCCCCGGCCCCGGCCCGCTGATTGCCGCACGCTCGCGCGATGTGGATGCGGTTCACATCTACAACGTTGCGGCTCGCAGCAACTTCGGCATCGCCGTGCCAGAAGACTCTGACATCCAAAGCGTTGAAGAATTGCGGGGCAAAGTCATCGGGACAGGTACTGCCGATGGCGCGGAAGTGGGCTTTGCACGCAACGTGATGACTGGCGCGGGAATGAAAGAAGGGGAAGACTTTACCTTCCTGACTGTCGGCGACGGTGGCCCTGCGACCGCGGCTTTCCTGAATGGCGAAATCGACGCGTATTCCGCGTCCACCGCTGACACGGCAATTCTGAACCAACGCGGAATGGCCGTGCGCGACATTACGCCTGCAGAGTTCGGGCGTTTCTTCGGTAACGGCATCGCCACAATGGCCGACACAATCGCCAACGACCGCGAATTGGTCGAAGCCTGGAGCCGCGCTTTCGCTCGTGGTCATGCCTTTGCGCTGGATGATGCCAACCGCGAAGCTGTGTTGAAGCATCTGGCGGACGGCAATCCGCAGGAAGGCGAGGACAAGGAGTTCCAGTCAGCGCTGTTTGATGCCGTACGCTCGAAAACCATAGCAGCAGATCCAAGCAATGGTCTGGGATGGTACCCCGCCGAAGTTTGGCAGGAATGGCAAGACGCACTTGTTGCAGGGGGCGAAATCCCAGGGCCGCTGGATGATCTGAGCGCCGCCTGGACCAACGAATTTGCCGCCATCGGCAACGAGGCCGCCAGCAAATGAACGCTGAAGTCACACATGAGTTTTCCGGCGCGCCCTTGGGCACGCCGGTTTACGAGTTGACCCATGTAAGCAAGACCTATGCGCGCAATCTTGTTGTTGCGCTTGAGGACATTAATCTGACGCTTCGGAAAGGCAGTTTCACATCTGTCATCGGGTCCAGCGGATGCGGAAAGTCAACTCTGCTCAAGATCATGGCGGGTCTGATCCCGCCCACCAAAGGGCGTGTGATCCTTCAGGGGCAACCCGTGACGGGAACCCGCCGGGACATTGGTATGATGTTCCAGCAGGCAACGCTTTTCCCGTGGAAAACTGCAGTCGAAAACATCGTATTGCCGATTGAGATCCGCGACGGAAAGGCCGCGGCCAAGCAAGCTATGGCCAAGGCGCAGGAACTTTTGGACATCGTGGGTTTGCAAGGGTTCGAGAACGTATATCCGAACGAGTTATCGGGCGGCATGGCGCAGCGCGCCTCGATCTGTCGGATGCTGATTACCGAACCAGCCGTACTTTTGATGGACGAACCGTTCAGTGCGCTCGACGAATTGTCACGTGACATGATGAATATGGAGTTGCAGCGGATTTGCCGGGAACAGGATGCGACCGCTTTTCTTGTGACGCACTCAATTCAGGAAGCTGTTATCTTGTCTGACGAAATCGTCGTTTTGAAGCCGCGCCCGGGCAGGATTGCAGAAATCGTTGAGGTCGACCTGCCACGTCCACGAACACTCGATATGATGACGACACCGAAATTCGGCGCTATCGTAGACTACATTCGCAGCCTCCTGGATAAGGGAGAAGAAATGTGAGCGAAGTTCAGAATTACTCACCTTCCGTAAAAGACGCTGACGCCTCAGAAGACACTGTTTGGGAGCAGAAAGTTCACTTTATCGACTCGGTTCCTCGCTGGCTGGCGATGACCTTTGTCTTCGTGGTCTTCGTCGGAACCTGGCAGACTGTGACCAGCCTTAAACTAGTCTCTCCAATCATTCTGCCGACGCCTATGGAAACCCTTAAGGACATGATTTTTGTGGGGCAAAACCTTTTGACCGGTGGTTACATGCTGGCAGCGCTGTGGATCACCATAAAAGAGGTCATATATGGATTTGCGCTAGCAATCGCGATCGGGTTTTCTCTGGGTGTTTTGGTTGGCGAAACGGCCTTTGGCGAAAAAGCTGTAATGCCGTACTTGGTGTCTATCGATACGATGCCAAAGGTAGCTTTCGCCCCTCTGTTCGTAGCTTGGCTAGGATTTGGTATTGAATCCAAGGTGGCACTTGCCGCCTTTATCGCCACGTTCCCAATCGTGGTTGGTACTGCGGCTGGACTTCATGCCGCCGACGAAAACGCGCGCATGTTGTTCAAGACGATGGGCGCGAGCCGGATGCAGACGCTGATCAAGATGAAGCTGCCGACGGGCCTGCCGCAGATATTCACCGGCCTCAAGATCGGAGCAGTCGGCGTTATGGCAGGCGCGATAACAGGAGAGTTCCTGGGCGGAGGAAAGGGATTTGGCGAGCTGATCCGTGTCGCGGCCTCGCAGCTCAATACACCTCGGGTGTTCTCGTTGATCCTGTATCTCAGCCTCGTCGGGCTGGCCGTTTTTGCAACAGTGGTTTGGACACAGCGTAAATTGGTATTCTGGCACAAAGAGCAAGTTGGAAGAGATGACTTCTGAATTTGTGAAAATAAACTGCCAGACCCTGCGTGAATTTGTGGCGAGCGCACTCGAAACTCAAGGTGTGCCAACAGCAGATGCGGGAAAGGTGGCCGCCCTGATGGTCGAGGCCGACATTTATGGTTACGGTACGCACGGTGTCTTTCGCCTGCGCCAGTACCTTGCGCGGTTGGCGGGTGGCGGCTCTAATCCAACGCCAAAAGTCGCTGTAGCACATGAGACTGTCGCAACGGCTTTGATCGACGGAGATGACGGTCTTGGCCATTTGGCTATGTCGGCGGCGCGAGATCTTGCAATAGAAAAGGCAAAAGAGGCCGGCATCGGATGGGTCGGTGTACGGCGCGGCAACCATGCAGGACCACTCGCACTATATGTGCGCCCGCAAGCCGAGGCTGGGATGCTTGGCATGGCCGCAGCGGTGGGCAGTGCAAACCACGTGCCGCCTTATGGCGGTAGCGACTTGCTTCTTGGTACCAATCCCATCGCTTTTTCTGCCCCTGCCGAAGAGCCTGATCCGTTTGTTTTTGATATGGCGACGACTGTCGCCGCGATGGGTAAGATCAAGACCCTGTTACAGCAAGGCAAGCCCATGCCCGAGGGTTGGATGGTTGGGCGCGATGGCAACCCATTGACGGACCCTGCCCGCAAGTCAGAAGGATTTCTGTTGCCGATCGGCGGTCCAAAAGGTTTCGGTCTTTCTGTAGCTATCGGGTTGATGGCCGGGGTCTTAAACGGCGCTGCCTTCGGCTCTGACGTGGTCAACTTCACCTCTGACACGACATCATCCACAAACACAGGGCAATTTGTAATGGCGCTTGATCCGGCAGCCTTTGGAATGGAAAAAGACTTTGCTTCTAACGCAGCCCGTGTCTTTTCCGAAATGCGCGCATCCGCCCCCCTGCCCGGTCATGAGCCGGTACGCTTGCCCGGAGATAGAAAAACGGCCGCGGCTGAAGCCCGCCGCAAAGACGGTGTGAGGCTTAACCCCGCGCTTTGTCGAGATCTCAACAAACTGGCCCTGGACTGTGGGCTGAAGCCCCCATTTCCTGGTATCAACACTGACTAGGGACTTATCCGAGGAAAATTGGCAAGCGCTTTGAAACAGAACTCAGCAGAGCGACCCGTCCTCTGCCTCTAGTGCTTTCACAAGGGCCGAAAGCTTGTTCATCATGTGTAGCTTCATGGTTTTGCCAAGCCCATCTGCATCACGAGCTTTTAGCAATTGCATCATGGCTTCGTGTTCATCAATTGCCTGTGCCCAGCGCTCGTCCGACAAGTTGGCCATAAAACGCGCGCGGCGGACCCGCCCGGCCAACAGCTTGTGGTGGCTTTCCAAGATGTCGTTTCGCGCGCCCTTTATTAATGCCTGATGGATGTCCTGATTGGCTTTAAAATACGCCTGCCGGTCACGTGACTTATAGGCTTTCAGCATATCCTTGTGGCAGCGCTCGATCTGTTTAATTTCCGAAGAGTTCATCCGTTGACACGCCAACTCTCCTGCCAGTTGCTCAAGCCTTGCAAGCACTGGAAACGCATTCTCCAACTCCTCTCGTGTGACACTTGCGACCCGGGCACCTCGGTTGGCTTGAAGTATCACAAAGCCTTCTGATGCAAGCACCTTAAGAGCTTCACGCAAGGGTGTCCTTGAGACGCCCAACGAGTCACAGAGTTGTTTTTCGGGCACTTTTTCTCCCGGCTTCAGAACATCTTCGACAACAAGGTTGCGCAAGCGTTCGACCAGTTCTTCGTGAAGGGTTGGGCGATCAATGCTATCTGTTAGGTTCATTTTTCATTTCCTAAACATCAAGAACCATATCCAACAGGCGTGCGACGTGAATTGCTTGGCGCGGCGTGCCTTCGGCGATCTGGTGGCGGCAAGATGTGCCATCTGCCACGATAACTGCATCCATAGGCGCCGCTTCCAGCGCCGGGAACAAGTCGAGTTGTGCCATCTTCATAGAAACATCGATAGTTTCGGGCGCGTATCCAAATGCGCCGGCCATGCCGCAACAACCGCTTTCAATCATGTGAACTTGTGCTCCGGGAATGCGTCTCAAAAGGTTGAGCATGGGTTTATCGGCATCATGTGCTTTCTGGTGGCAATGTCCATGCAGGTAAATTGGGCGATCTAATGGCTTCTGGGGCAAGTCCGGTTGTTTGATCAGAAATTCCTCAAAAGTATGTGTGACGCTCGACAACTTCTCCGTTTCCGGTCCTGGACAAAGAGCCATAAACTCATCCCGGAAAGTGAGGATGGAAGAAGGTTCCAGTCCAACCACAGGCACACCTTTGGCAACCGCCTCTCGCGTCGCGCCAATCACGCGCTGTGCCTCGTGGCGCGCTTCGTCAACACAACCCATGGCCAAGAGAGTGCGCCCGCAATCCAGCGGCCTTCCTGTCTGGTCATCCCGGGCTACAGCGACCCGTAGCCCTAGCGCACGCAGAACCCGGACTGCGGAGCGCAGGTTATCAGGCTCGAAATACCGGTTGAACACATCGGCAAACAACAAAACCTGCGGATCGTTGTCCTGCGCCTCGGCATCTCGGAACGGATCGGAGGACCACTCTGGAAGGTCACGTCGCGCGGCAATGCCAGTTGGGCCTTCCAAGAGCTTACGCAAGGGTCCAATTTTATTTCGTAAATTCAAAAGCCACGCAACTTTTGCGGTTTTTGGCGCATATCGGGGCAGATAAGCTATTAATTTATCGGCTAGTTTCAGCCCTTCTCTTTTTCGCTTCTCAGACAGCACTTCAATCTTCATTCGGGCCATGTCGATGCCAGTGGGACATTCCCGAGCGCACGCCTTACAGGATACGCAGTATTTCATCGTGTCCATCATCGCGTCTGACGTTAAACCGCCCGGCATCTGCCCGCTGATGGCAAAACGCAACGTGTTCGCCCGTCCACGCGTTGCATCGCGTTCGTTTCGGGTCGCGCGGAAGGAAGGGCACATAACCCCACCCTTTAGTTTGCGACACGCACCGTTGTTGTTACACATCTCGACGGCGCCCTGGAATCCTCCTCCAGCACCTGGCCAAGCCGACCAATCCAACGCAGTCTCGAATTCTGGAACGGAATAGTCCGAGCTGTAGCGGAATAGTCGGCGGTCATCCATGGCAGGTGCGTGTACGATCTTGCCGGGGTTCATCACACCCAAAGGGTCAAATCGCGTCTTAACTTCTTCAAACGCTGACACAATACGTTGGCCGAACATCTTGCCATGAAACTCTGATCTTACGATCCCATCACCGTGCTCACCTGAATGAGACCCTTTGTACTTCTTGACTAGATCAAAGGTCTCTTCGGCAATCTCTCTCATCGTCCGGACGTCTATATCCTGCCGCATGTTCAGGACAGGACGAACATGTAAACACCCGACCGAGGCATGCGCGTACCATGTCCCCTTGGTGCCATGTCGGGCAAAAATTTCGGTCAGGCCAGCGGTGTAATCGGCAAGGTCGGGCAACGGGACGGCGCAATCTTCAACGAATGAGATTGGCTTGCCGGCCTCTTTCATCGACATCATGACATTCAACCCGGATTTCCGGTACTCGGCGATAGCATTCTGCAAAGAGTTGTCCGTAATTGAAACAACTCCGCCCCATCGGTTCTTTACCCCGTTGAAATCAAAGCCGAGATCTCCCATCAGTTGCGAAAGCTCGACCAGTTTTTTGGCATTGGCCTCGGCGCTGCCCTCGGCGAATTCAACCAGCAGGAGGGCCTCGGGATTGCCTTCTACAAAAGCTTCAATCGTTTCGCGAAACAAAGGGATTTCATGCCCCAATGCAATCATGGTGTCGTCGATCAACTCTACCGCCTGAGGGTTGAGCGTCACGATGTGCTGGGTGGCCTCCATTGCGGCATGAAATGTCGGGAAATGGCATATGCCGGATACTTTTTCGCCCGGCAATCGCGCCAGGTTCAATTCCAGTTCCGTGAAATAAGCCAGCGTACCTTCTGACCCCACCAGCAAATGGGACATGTTGATGTCGTTACCTACGAGCGCGTCGATATTGTACCCGCCTACACGACGCTGGACTTTGGGAAAACGAGCTTCAATTTCAGCAGCTTCGCGACGGCCCAGAGCACGCATGTCACCAACAAGATCTGCATAATCGCCAGATGCGGTCGTATCAGCGCTGAACCGCGCTTCCATGCCGTCAACTAGGATTGCGTTTATTGCGCGGACGTTATCTCGCATGATCCCGTATCGCAGAGACTTTCCGCCTGAAGAGTTGTTTGCTGCCATCCCCCCAAGAGTGCAACGAGACGCGGTTGAGGGGTCAACGGGAAACCATAGGCCATGCTTTCTCAACGCTTGGTTCAATTGATCCAGAACAACACCGGGCTGAACGCGCGCGATACGTTTCTCAACGTCTACATCTAGAATGCGGTTCAAGTGTTTTGTGTTGTCCAGCACAACACCTTGGTTGACCGTTTGTCCGCATTGCGACGTGCCGCCGCCGCGAGGAAGAACCGAACATCCTTCGTCCCGCGCAACGGACATCACGGCTTGAACATCTTCTGTGGATCGGGGGATCACCACAGCGTCCGGCATCATCTGATAGATTGAGGCATCGGTCGCGTATCGGGCACGCGATGCCAGTTCTGACATCACTTCCCCCCGAACATCAGACAGCAGTCGACGGTACAACGATCCCTTTTCTACCATCAGGTTCGCCTTCTCTTCCCTGTAAGCCCAACTTAACGCTTCACTTCACCATTGACTGAATAATGAATTCATAATTAACTTTTGCAATAGGTAATCGCACCGCTCTTTTGGCACCAGCGTAAGGATCACAGTTCAAATGCGTCAGGCGGGTAGACACTTTTTGCAAATTCCAGGGCCAAGTGCTGTGCCCGAGCGCATCCTAAAAGCCATAAGCACGCAGACCATTGATCACCGAGGAACCGATTTTGCCGAAGTTGGGGAAAAGGCCCTCAATGGCATGAAAACGATTTTCAGGACAAAACAGAACGTCTTCATCTACCCTTCATCCGGCACAGGCGCATGGGAAGCCGCACTTGTGAATACAATGTCGCCGGGCGAAAAAGTGCTCATGTTCGAAACCGGACATTTCGCCTTCATGTGGTGCAACTTGGCTGGAAAACTAGGATTGCAGCCAGAGCTGATTGAAGGAGATTGGCGTGGTGGTGCGGACCCCAATCAGATTGAAGACCGCCTACGCGGAGATAGTCAGCATGAGATCAAGGCGGTTTGCGTTGTACACAATGAAACGTCCACCGGGTCAGTCTCGCCTATTGAGGACGTGCGCAGAGCTATGGACGCTGCGCAGCACCCTGCACTTCTGATCGTCGACTCCATCTCTGGCCTTGGATCAATTGAATTTAGGTTCGACGATTGGCGCGTTGATGTCTGTGTCTCAGGCTCGCAAAAAGGGCTGATGCTACCGCCTGGCCTAAGCTTCAACGCTGTGAGCGATCGTGCACTGGAACACTCAAAATCCGTGACCACGCCGCGAAGTTATTGGGATTGGCGGGGTATGGTCGAGCCAAACCAAAATGGTTTCTTCCCCTATACGCCCGGCACCAATCTTCTCTATGGACTGAATGAGGCGATCGATATGTTGCACGAGGAAGGGCTAGAGAACGTTTTCGCTCGGCATACTCGCCACGGAGCCGCGACTCGGGCTGCCGTGCAAGACTGGGGCCTCGAGGTTTTATGCGCTCGCCAAGGACAGGAGTCTGGCGTGCTGACCGCAGTTAAAGTGCCTGAAGGGCACTCCGCCGACGCCTTTCGTGCAGCGGCACTGGAACACTATGATATCTCGCTAGGAAATGGTCTGTCCAAAGTGGCCGACAAAGTATTTCGCATAGGTCATTTGGGCGACTTCAACGACCTGATGTTGATGGCCACACTCTCAGGCGTAGAACTGGGGCTGGCCAAAAGCGGGATGCCTCACAACGCAGGCGGCACTCAGGCCGCATTGGAACATCTCAAGGCTGCGTAAAACTGGACTGAGTGTCCAATAACAGAACCATGACCCTTTGATCTGACAATACCCCACGGTTTGAACCGCCAACTCATCAGGAGATTCACCATGACTCGCATGACGGCAAAAGACTTCGACCAGGAACTTCTAGATCTGTACGATTATTATGCGCACGGTAAGATCACCAAACGCCAATTTCTGGAGCGCGCCGGAAAATTCGCGGTTGGCAGCTTAACGGCTGCCGCGCTGCTGAACATGCTCAGCCCCAACTATGCATTGGCCCAGCAAGTGTCATTCAACGATCCCGATATCCACGCGGACTACATTACCTATCCTTCACCGAATGGAACCGGCGATGTCCGGGGCTACCTTGTTCGTCCCGCTGGAGTGGAAGAGCCCCTGCCCGCGGTGCTGGTCATCCACGAAAATCGCGGCTTGAACCCCTACATCGAAGATGTGGCGCGCCGATTGGCGAAAGCCGGGTTTATGGCGCTGGCTCCGGACGGCCTGACTTCGGTGGGCGGATACCCAGGCAATGATGCTGATGGGCGCGAGCTGCAAAAGACAGTCGACCAGGTCGAACTGATGAACGATTTCTTCAATGGCTTTGAATACCTGTTGAACCGAGAAGATTGCACCGGAAAGGTCGGCGCTGTGGGTTTCTGCTATGGCGGTGGTGTCGTCAGTGCAATTGCGGTGGCCTACCCAGAACTTGCCGCCGGTGTGCCTTTCTATGGCCGTCAGCCAGCCGCTGAAGATGTGGCAAAAATTCAGGCACCGTTGCTGATTCAAATGGGCGAGCTTGATGAACGTATCAATGCAGGTTGGCCGAATTTCGAAGCCGCTCTGCAGTCCAACGATAAGGTTTACGAGGCGCATATTTACGAAAATGCCAACCACGGTTTTCATAACGACAGTACGCCACGCTATGATGAGGAGATGGCAAACCTAGCCTGGGAACGGACAATCGATTGGTTCAACACTTACCTCAAGTAATTGAAGTGGGCTGCTAACCCAGGCAATCATCGGTATCGCATCGTCGCAATCCTAACAGGCAAAACAGTGTCTTCGGCATCTGGTCTGCAAATCAACCATGATCTTCCCAAAAAGGTTGTCGGGATCAATCAAATCGGTTCGACACTGGATGATGGACGTGAGGCGAAAATGGCAAGGCTCCGTCGCTGGTGGCAGAGTTATATGTCGCCTTACAATTCATGTGGGGCGACGCATAGGTTTGCCAGTGAAGCACAGATAATCCATTGTTTTTGTTACACTCTGCTTTCCAGGGGCGCACGGACTCTGCCATTTGCGACTCAAAGCCTTTCCATTAAATCAGCACCTTTACTGAAATTCATCCGGTATTCGCTGCGTCTCGATGAATGCGCAAGTGTGCTTCTCGCGGGCATCTTCTGTGGACTGTACCGACTGGGGGTCAGCGCCCATACAGGGCCTTCGGCATCATCCATAGTCTCGCTCGTGTCGCAAATCGTGAAGACCCGGTTGTCTCAAAATCGTTTTGTGGAGTTCCGAACAACGAGACGTGTATCAAGCTCTTCGGATTTGGGTGCCTGATTAGTTTCGATCCAATTGGCTAGGGCATCTGCTGCTCGTTCACCCATTTGGGAAACGGGTAGATGTACGCTTGTCAGTGGCGGAACGGTCACGGACGATATTGGAAGGTCGTCAACGCCCACCATAGAAATCTGGTCTGGGACGCTGATGTTTTGGGCCTGAAGACCAAGCAAAACCCCCAGGGCGACGACGTCGGATAGACATAGAATTGCCTCGGGTTTGGTGCTCAGACCGCCTAGATGTTTTGCAACGTCTACCCCGCCCTGATGGCTAATCTCGGTCTCGAAGGTTGAAAGCTTTCCGGTGAAGGGAAAGTTTGTAATGCCGGCAAGGCGAGCTCGAGTGCGGTCATTGTCGTGAACCGGACCATGCACGACAGCAATGTTGCGATGTCCGAGCTCGACAAGATGTTGCAAGCCAAGTTGTGCCGCAGCCGCGTTGTCATATCCGATGGTCGGCAATGGGTTTTCGGGGTCAAAGAAAGACGTAATGATTGTGGGCAACATGGCGCGCTCGATCAGATCGAGAAGCGTAGGATTGTGCGTGGCTCCTGTGATAATCAGACCCTCGGCTCCGATATCCAGCAGGCTTTTGGCTTTCTCGGCTTCGATATCCAGACTTGCTTCGGTGGTCGCTACGATCAGCGACAATTGGTGGTCCGATAACTTACGTTCTAACGCCGCAAGAAAGCGGGCAAAAATCGCGTTGTCCAAAGTTGGGACCAAGGCGCCGACAAATCTGGTGCGTCCGGAGTTGATGGCGCGCGCGGCGGCACTTGGGACAAATTTCAGGTCAGCAATGGCAGCTTGAACTTTTTCCAGAGTGTCTTTCTTAACCACCTTCGGTTCATTCAACACCCGCGACACTGTAGCAACGGACACGCCCGCAGCTTTTGCGACATCCCTGAGATTTGCGCGTTTTTTAGGCTCTGGAGCTTTTTGCATCGTTGGTTTTGGCGTCCGGTTCGCTGGTTTCTGAGTAAAGTGTTGACATATGTAACTAGTTTCATCAACCTATGTAACTAGTTACATTTTAGGAAATCAGCAGCGATATGCAGGGGTCATCTGTCTTACATGCGTTCACGAATTCAGGGTTTGACGGCCCTGGCCGCCTGTTCCCTGGGTTTCAAAAAGCGTCTGACACCCGCATGCATAACCTTACTCCGCGTGAGGCAGTTCGACTGATCGCAAAGCCCGGTGATTTGCTTTCCATAGAAGGGTTTGGCCCAAAGCAAGCACTGGATGTTGTGGCGTTCAGCAATGATGGGGAATCGGGACTGGCAGCGCTGAATTTGGCGGCAACCGGGCTGATCAAATGGGGCGATTTTGACAGTACACGGCTCCTGACTTGGGTCACGGCGAACGGCGGAAATCGGCAGGTTCCCTGTCACAGATTGGACCACGCGCCCGAGCCGCTGATTCTCCGCGCGGACCACATGGTAACGGTCTGGGTGATCCATACCGCTGGGGTTGCAGGGTTGATTGAAGGCCGTGCGACCGGGAACATAACTGTCCTGCACAAATCAGCAACATCCAAAGGGCCGCTTTTGCCACCCTTGCTGGGCGACACGCGGGACGAATTCACGGTACAGCGCGGTAGTGCGCTAGCCTATGAGCTGAAGGCTGGCGAACTTGTTCAGATCATTGATATCGAAGGCCAGCAGTGTTCTGACTTCATGGCGCTGCGGGCGTCTGGGTTGGATCAGGGGCAAGAGTGGATGATCGACTCAACCGCGACCCGGTCGATGGTACGCCGCGCCTACCCCGGCCCCGGCTTGCTGGACAAGTTCTTTGATCGCGAGATGCGGCCGCTGTTGAACGTCGTGCAGGATACATGCGGTCGACATGACACATTCGGGCTGGCCTGCACCGCGCGCGGGTATGAAGAGCGGGGATTCCCTGGCCATCTGAACTGTTCGGACAATATGTCAAACGCCTTGGCCCCCTACGGCGTCTCACGGCGGGCTGCGTGGCCTGCAATCAACTTCTTCTGGAATACATGGATCGACCCGACGAACCATCACATTCTGACCGAAGAATCCCACTCGCGTCCCGGTGACTATGTCGCCATGCGCGCTCTTGAGGATCTGGTTTGTGTCTCGACCGCCTGCCCGGACGACATTGATCCCATCAATGGCTGGAACCCTACCGATGTGCATGTGCGCATCTACCGCCCCGAAACACCCATCCGCCGAGCGGTTGCTTATCGCGAAAAGGAAGACGCTCCCATGTCGATCAGTCAGGAGTCCGCGTTTCATGACCGTCTCTCGCCGCTGACACAGCATTTCGCCCCGGCACGTGATCTCTGGACGCCCGTCAGTTACCCTGCCTACGGCACGTTGGGTGAATACTGGGCCTGTCGCCAGGCAGTGACTGTTCAGGACATGAGTGGACTTCGCAAGTTCGACATTGTCGGCCCGGATGCCGAGGCGCTGATGCAATTGGCCACCACACGCAATGTGGCTAAGCTACCGGTCTGGCGCGGGTCTTATACATTGATGTGTGACGAGAGCGGCTCGGTCATCGACGATGGTACCCTGTTCCGACTTGCCCCCGAGATCTTCCGATGGTGTTGCGGCACCGAGGAAAGCGGGCGGGCGTTGCAAGAACTGGCCGATGCGCGCGGCCTGCAAGTGCGGGTCCATGCCTTGCGCGGGGCGATGCCAAACCTCGCCATTCAAGGGCCAAAGTCGCGAGAACTGCTTCGCAAGATCGCCTTTACGCAACCGCATGTGCCGGGGTTGGACCATCTGAAATGGTTCGGCGTAACTGTCGCGCGGCTATACGACCGCGAAGGTGCGCCATTCATGCTGTCACGCTCGGGATATACCGGTGAGTTGGGGTATGAGGTCTTCTGTTCCAAGTCAGATGCCGTTGCGATCTGGGATGCGGTGATGACGGCTGGGGAAGAGTTCGGGATCACCCCAATGGGCTCGGCCGCCCTGGACATCATCCGGATTGAGGCGGGGCTGGCCGCGGCCAATGCCGAGTTTGCACCGGGTATCGATGCGTTTGAGGCCGGTCTGGGCTTTGCCGTCGATCTGACCAAAACCGAATTCACGGGAAAAGCCGCACTGGAACGCAACGCTCGCGAGCCACGTCGGGCACTCAAAGGGCTTTTGATCGGCTGCGATGATGTGCCAGCGCACGGTGCCCCCGTCTACGCGGGTGAACGGCAAGTGGGAGTGGTAACGTCTGCCACCCGCTCACCGACGCTGGAACACGCAATCGCAATGGTGCGGTTATCCATCGAACACGCGGAAAATGGCACTCAACTTGAGATCGGACAACTCGACGGGCGGATGAAACGCCTGCGTGCCACCGTCACGGACATTCCATTCATAGACCCGCAACGTAAGCGGGCGCGCGCCTGAAGGCGCATGCAACTCAACGCAACGGGAGAAAATACATGAAAAAACTGACACTTATTGCATCCTTGACCCTCGCTTTCGGCGCAACAACGGCGATGGCACAGGAAAAGGTTATGGTGGGTGAACCCAGCTGGCCCGGAGCCAAGATCATGAGCCGGGTGATCGGTCAGGTCATCGAAACCCGTCTGGGTGGCGAGGTCGGCTATGCCCCCGGCGCAAACGCGGTGATCTTTGCCTCGATGGATGGCGGTCGTGGCGACATCGACGTGCACCCGGATGTCTGGCTGCCGAACCAATCGTCCTTCACGGACGAATACGTTGATCAGAAAGGCACAGTAGCGCTGTCTTCTGGCAGCTATGAAGGGCGTGCTGGAATTTGCGTACCGAATTACATGGTCGAGGATCACAACATCCGTTCGATCTACGATCTGGCCACGCCGGTGGCGCAAGAGCTGTTTGATTCCGATGGTGACGGCATGGGTGAGGTCTGGGTTGGAGCCTCAGGCTGGGCCTCGACCAACACGTTCAAGGTGCGGGTACGGGATTATGGGATCGAAACCTTCCTGACGCCGACAACTGAAGACGAAACCGTGTTTTATTCGCGGCTGAAGGATCAGATCGACCAGCAGAAAGGCGCAGCTTTCTACTGTTATGCGCCGCATTACGTGCACGCCTTATATGACGTGACCATTTTGGAAGAGCCCGAGCACGACGCGGCCACTTACAAGATGGTTCAGCCGGATCAGGATGCCGATTGGTACAACAAATCCCATGTCAGCACGGGTGAACCGGTCAAAACCGTGACCGTCGCACATTCGAAATCGCTGGAGCAGCGCAACCCGGCGGCGGCCTCTTTCCTGGCCAATATCGACATGGATGCCGGTGAACTGAGCGGTCTGACTTATGAGGTCGTGGTCAAGGGCCGTGACACGGATGAGGTCGTAGCTGAATGGATCGCCGCCAATGGCGATACCGTAGACAGCTGGTTGGGTCTGACAACCAACTAAAGCCCGTGCGCCCCCGACAATCGGGGGCGCGAACCAACACAATTCCAATGGGGCCAATATGACAGCGGAAATAGCAATCGACGCAAAAGGCGTGTGGAAAGTGTTCGGTGCACGCTCGCAGGAGGCTTTGAACGCTATCCACAGCGAGGGGCTGAGCAAGGCTGAGGTGCTGGAGCGCTTCAACTGCGTTGTCGGCGTGGCTGATGCCAGCTTTGAGATCGAGCGGGGCGAACTGTTCTGCGTCATGGGCCTGTCGGGTTCGGGCAAATCGACACTCGTACGCCATGTGAACCGTCTGCTGGAACCCACTGACGGCCATATCTATCTGGATGGCGAGGACGTGATGGGCCTGAACGATGAAGGCCTGCGCGATCTGCGTAACCGGCGCGTTGCGATGGTGTTCCAGAACTTTGGCCTGATGCCTCACCGCACCGTTCGCGACAACGTGGCGATGCCATTAGAAATCCGCGGCACTGGAAAAGCCCGGCGCTGGGAAGAGGCAGACCGGGTGCTGGAACTGGTCGAACTGAACGGCTGGGAAGACAAATACGCGCATGAGCTGTCTGGTGGTATGCAGCAACGCGTGGGTCTGGCCCGCGCCATCGCTGCTGACCCTGAAATTCTGTTGATGGATGAGCCGTTCTCGGCCCTCGACCCGCTGATCCGCAAGCAATTGCAGGACCAGTTCATGGAGCTCAGTCATAAGCTGAACAAAACCACGATGTTTATCACCCACGACCTGGATGAAGCGATCCGCATTGGCCACCGCATCGCGATTATGAAGGACGGGCGCATCGTGCAGATCGGCACACCGGAAGAGATCATCCTCAACCCGGCCGACGACTATGTGGCCGATTTTGTGGCCGGAATTTCCAAACTAAACATGATCTTCGCTCATGCGGTAATGAAACCCGTCGATGAGTTCGAAGCACGTCACGGCGAAGTGCCGGACGATGCCAAAGAAGCGCATCCGGATATGGATTTGGCCGATTTGATGAACCTCTGCGTTGATGGTCATGGCGTTGTGGCGGTGACGCAGGACGGAAAGACCGTAGGCGTAATCAATCGCGCAGGTCTGATCCGCGCGATTCAGGACAGCCAGGCATAAGGGGGCCGAAATGAAACATGTTGATATGCAACAGATCCAACCGGAAACCGCCGACCGCCTGGATGGATTGATCGGGGACTTCGTAGGGCAAGGGCAAGCCTATTACCAAAAGACCTTCGCCTATATGATGCAAGCCCCCGGCTATCGCTTTACGCTGAACAAGGCGGCGGCGATCCTAGGGCCGATATGGTTTGGGGCGCGGGGCCTATGGTCGTGGTTTCTGGGGTTTTTGGTTTTGGAAACGCTGGCCTACATCCAGATCGGTCTGGGCTTGTTCGGTGATCTTGGACGCGAGTTCCGCGAGCGTGCGGTTCAGATCGAGCAGACGCTAGAGCTGCGCAGACAGCAGATTGCAGCGGCAGAGCAATCCGGATCGGCCACGTTGGAGTCATTGAAACGCGCGTCGGAGTCTCTCGAAGGAGCTCTGGCTGGCGCGCAGGAGGCTGCTCGGACAGCGGATTCTACCGGTTTCACGTATCTGATCATTGGGATCGTTCTTCTGCTGGCGGTCAAGTTTCTGGCTGCCTCGCTGGCCAACTGGACGCTTGAAGGGCAGTTTGCGCGCTGGCGTTCAGACGCCAGTGTGGCCCATGGCTGGTCGATCCTCCGGTTGATCGTGGCAACAGCGTTGACCGCTGTGGTGGTGATCCTCTCGATGATCAAATTTGCACAGCCGGACGCGGTGGCAGTGCTCAAGACCTTCCCGACCAACCGGGATTGGCGTCTGAACGTAGGCGACGGTGTGCAGGCGGTTTTCGAATGGACTAAAACCGCCGGGCGTGGCTTCTTTGACGGTCTGACCTTCGGGATGCGCACCTTGCTGGACTGGATCGAGGTCGTGCTGGTCGATACCCCCTGGCCGGTTGTGGCATTGGTGATCATCATGCTGGCTTACCTGTCTGCCGGTCCCCGTGTGGCAATCTTCACCGGTGCCGCACTGGCCTATCTGGGCCTGCTGGATTTCTGGGAAAAGGCGATGACGACGATTGCCCTGCTGGGCGCGGCGGCTCTGATTTCGATCACGCTGGGCATTCCGTTGGGTATTTATTGTGCCCGCCGCCCACGCGCCTTTGCCATCGTGCGACCTATCTTGGATTTCATGCAGTCGATGCCTTCTTTCGTCTACCTGATCCCGGTGGTTGCGTTCATCGGATCGGGCAAGCCCGCAGGCGTGGTCGCAACAATGATCTTCGGCAGCCCGCCGGTGATCCGTTTTACCGTGCTGGGTCTGCAACAGGTGCCCGAAACCGTGCGCGAGGCCGCCTTGGCTTTCGGGGCAACGCCTCGCTACCTGCTGTGGCGCGTGGACCTGCCTTTGGCGCACAAAACCATCATGGCGGGCGTGAACCAGACCATCCTGATGTCGCTGGCCATGGTTGTTGTCGCCTCGCTGATCGGCGCCAAAGGTTTGGGCGAGGACGTGTTGGAGGCGCTCCAATACGCTGCGGCGGGACAAGGAATTCTGGCCGGTTTGGCAATCTTGTTCTGCGCATTAATCTTGGATCGGATTGTGGCCGGAAGAAAATAACAATTACGGCGATCGCACGATCATCCGTCTGAAGTTCGAGGTGTGTTTTCAAAGCCAGTTGGTGGTGGGCACTGCCCTCTTGATCGCGCCAGCGTTTGCGCAAAATATTTCCAGAGTTTCGTTGCGCCAGCGAAACTCTGGATTGCGGTGGTCACCAAACAGAATCTCGAATAACACGTTACTGCAACCACGGGATGATGGGCCAATTAGCTAATAGCCTTTTCCAAAGGAATGACGGCTACTCGCGCTTTACGGTTCCCGAAACCCAGAATTCGTTTCGCCGGGACCGGACCCGTTCGGCTAGAAAGTCTACGAATAGCCGGACACGAGCGGTGTTCCGAAGATCACGATGCAGCAAAAGCCAGATGCTCCGATATGGCATTGGTTTTTGAAACGGGGCGCGGATCAAATCGGGGTGGCGGTCACCAAGGTTGCACGCAAGATAAGCCATCCCCAAACCCGAGGCCGCCAAGGTGATCAGAGGAACCAGTTCTGAGACACGGTGCTTCAACGTGGCCTTGGGGTAGTAGCTGTCCTTCACCCACTTCGCTGTGGTCGCCTCTTCCGATTCATGCCAGCCGATCAGGTGCAGCCCCTCGCCCCCATTGTCACCAATCCGTTCTGCGTATTCACGTGTGCAATAGGCTGCCTGTGACATTTGGACGAGTTTTCGCCCAACCACATCGTCGGTCACTTCGTCAGCCACGCGCAGCGAAACGTCAGCTTCCCGACGCATCAAATCGCGGACATCATTGGTGAAGTTCATGTTCAGGATGATGTCCGGGTAAAGGTCTGCAAAGGCAGCAAAATCATCCATCAACGACGTCATCGCCAAACCGTGGGGAAGCGTGACATAGACTGTGCCCGAGGGTTGCGCATCCCGACCGACAATGACGCGTGACGCAGCGGACATTTCCTGCTCGACCCGTTCAGCATGCGGCATCAGATCTTCGCCGAGCTGCGTCAGCGCAAGGCCGGATTTAGAGCGATCGAACAACCGGCTGCCAACACGTTCTTCCATGACTGAAACTCTGCGTGTCAGCGTGGTGTGGTTCACCTGAATACAATCAGCCGCTCCCCGCAGTGTTCCGGTCCGGGCAACGGCCAGAAAGTACTTCAGATCGTCCCAATTGAGGGTGTGGCTTTCCTTAATCGTCATAAGCAATGTGTTTCATTTTTGAAGCACTGTGTCCAGAAATACCTATCTACAGACCATTTATTGACCGGACTACCTTGGACCCATCAAACGCAAACCCAAGGACCCAACCCGATGAACCAGATACAATCTGTTTTGATCACCGGCGCAAATGCCGGACTGGGCCGCGAGGCGGCCCGGCAGCTTGCGCTGCAGAAAGGTATCTCCAAAGTCTATCTGGCATGCCGAAACCCAACCAAAGCGAAAGCCGCAAAAACATCGCTAGAACTTGAGACCGGACGCAAGATTTTTGAAATCGTTCTGATGGACGTGACCGATCCGGCCTCGGTTCGCGCGGCTGTGGCCAAACTTTCCACCTCGATCGACGCTGTAATCCTTAATGCGGGCGGCACGGGTGGGCAGCATCCAAACAGCCTCACCAGCGACGGTGTCACCAATATCTTCGCAACAAATGTTCTGGGCCATGTGGTGCTGGTAGACGAATTGTTGGAGCGGCAGTTGGTGACGTCCACAATCCTCTATGCCGGATCTGAGGCCGCCCGCGGCATTCCCAAAATGGGTATGCATCGCCCAGACCTGAACGATGGAACGGTGGACGAGTTCAAATCAATCGCCGATGGCAGCAAGTTCGGCCCCGAGGGCGATCCGATGCAGACCTACGGCTATGCCAAACTTACCGCGACCCTGTGGATGGGAGCGATGGCGCGTCAGCACCCTCATGTTCGCTTTGTCACCATGAGCCCGGGAGGCACCGCAGGAACCGCTGGCTTTGACGACCTGCCGCTTATGAAACGCATTGTCTTCAAACATGTAGGTGGTGTTCTGATGCCGTTGTTCGGGATGATGCACAGCGTTGAAGCCGGGGCAAAACGGTATCTGGACGGGTTGTTGAGCCCGGAATTCAAGACCGGTCACTTCTACGCCAGCCAAACCGGTTACCCCACCGGACCGGTCGTGGACCAAGCCAGCATCGACGGGACTCTGTCAGACATCACCACTCAGGACAACGCAAACCAGGCACTGCGCCAATTCGTCTGATTCAAAGGAGTAATGAAATGGAAACCACACTTAATATTTTCGTCATCCTCGCAACCCTCATGCTGTCTGGCCTCGGCATCATGTCGATGTTTGCCCCGCGACGCATGGTCGCCAACTTTGCCATCGAACCGGTAGGAACTGCTGGACTCAGCACGGTACGTTCCGTGATCGGTGGGCTGTTTCTGGCTTCAGTGGCCTTGCTGGTGATCGGTCTGACCACCGGTCAAACACTGAGCTTCGTGGCTGTTGCGATCCTGATGGCTGCTGTCGCTCTTGGGCGCATAGTCGGCATTCTCGCGGACGGGTTCGACAAGGCGGTTCTTCCACCGCTGGTCGTTGAGTTGGTGATCATCGCGGTGTTGATGACGGCCTACACTCAACCTTCAGCTTAGGCGGACCGAGTTCAGACGGGCGGCGGCTGGTAGACAACTACCGCTGTCCGTTATGCACTTGATCGGATCAAAGAGTCGGCAGTCGAGCAGTTTCGAAAATTTGCGTAACTCGGAAACGCCAAGGCCTACTTCTGATCGACTGGTTTGGGCTGCAACTGGCGGCTAACGGGCCATCCAAAGGGTGGAGTCCATTTCGAGCTCCAGCAACTGATCTGCAGTTCAGGATCTAATTCCGTTTCCAAAAGGATGATTCTCTTGGGGCGCCATCCAATGTCGAACGTTCACCTTGTTTCTGGTCCAACTATAATGGTCGGTTCAGGTTCGTGCGGTGTTTAACAAGAAACCAGTGGAGGACCGAGGAGCAACCGTATATTTTCTGTAATTTTTTGTTAAATATAAGTAAAAAGATATGCATTAATACGCATACCACACAGACCATTGGAACTGGCGCTTCAAAGCCTCAGGTTCGAGCATAACGGAACGACCGGCAATCATATAGCAGACACTCATACAAAGTGCAGCGAACGTCTTCTTCGAGCCCATCCCAACTAATTTCTGCGGCTGCGAAGTCGCAACGGTTGCGCGGTCACCTGCGTGCTTCTAGACTGGCGATGTGCAACCGAAAGCAGTCCCCCTGTTTGTTCGCGGTACAGCAAGGCTGAGCGCACACAAACTTCCAGTGAGCAGCCACAGTATTG
Organism: Ruegeria sp. BC1; assembly: GCF_056539305.1. Taxonomy (NCBI): domain Bacteria; kingdom Pseudomonadati; phylum Pseudomonadota; class Alphaproteobacteria; order Rhodobacterales; family Roseobacteraceae; genus Ruegeria; species Ruegeria sp. BC1. The sequence continues at coordinate 62,884 of NZ_JBQFUT010000007.1, read as the reverse complement.
CGGATATTCCCGCACCGTATACAGGAGACTGACTTGAACATCCTTTCCCTCATTGCCCATCCGCGACCAGACAGTTTTTGTCATGCAATATCTGAAGCTGCGCGTAACAGTTTGCAGGCGACTGGGCATGCAGTTACACATCACGACCTTTATGCAGAAGAGTTCGATCCATGCCTCAAAGCTTCGGAAGCCTACACTCTAGGCGACACGTTCGAAGAAGTACTTGCGCGTTCTGAAGACCCCTTGATTCAAGAACATAGGAGGCAGATCGGCGAAGCCGAAGGGCTATTAGTAGTGCACCCGAACTGGTGGGGAAAGCCCCCGGCAATCCTTGCAGGATGGATGGACCGCGTTCTCGTTCCCGGTGTGGCCTATCGCCTTGAAAGCGCGGACGGACGCCCTGAAGCGCTCTTGCATCTAAAGAGCGCCGTAGTGTTCAATACGTCCGACACAGAAGCAGATAGAGAGCGGTTAGAGCTCGGAGATCCGCTTCAGTCAATTTGGGCGCGATGTGTCCTTCCCTATTGCGGAGCAGAGGACGTGCATAGGCATGTCTTCAGGCCGGTAAATGGAAGCTCGGACACAATGAGGCAAGATTGGCTGAACGAAGTTGAAAAGGTCTGTCGGATCGCCTTTGGAGCTTAGGGCGAACGGCAGCTTCGTCCGCAAAGTAGACGTTCAAGCAAGTTGCAGTGGAAGTCCGAATTGCGGACAAAGCCAAACTTCGCTGCAAAGCGGTACTGGAATAATGCTATAAATGGCCGCAGACGGACCCGATTGAAAGCTTTATTTACTCTCGGGCATTCCAGAGACTCGCATCGCTTCGCTCCATAGTGCCATCGTCGCCGGGTTTCGCCAGCTGCCGGAAAAATCTGCAATTTCGTCCTCAACTGTGCGACCGGGATTAGAACCCCGATACTTCGCCATCGTCCGCTGTGCCGACGTGACATCGCCAACGCACACCTCAAGCGCTGCCTTAACGCGTAGTGAACTGGGGTTCGCGACCGCCATCTTTTGAAGAGTGGCAAGCCCGGCATCGCACCGCCCAATGCTCCATTCGGCCCAGGCAAGTTGATGAAAGTACCAGCCTGGCGTCAGAGGATTAAGGTCGATGGCTCGTTGGATCATCTCGATTGCTGTCTCACCTTCGCCAAGGAAAACCAATGGGTCGGTGGCTGAGACCAATACGAGGACGTCGTTGGGATTAAGGTCGAGCGCCGTTTGAAAACGCACCCTGGCTTCTTCGAGCTCTCCGGCGGCCACGTGGATGTCGGCGCGCGCGACATGGGCAAGGTGATAGTTCGGATCCAGCTGCAGCGCCTTGTCAGCAAGAATTTCGGCCTGCTTCAACTTGTCCTGTCGCGACAAATCCGGTGACACCTGATTGGACCAGAGATCCCGCCACAAGACCCAGACCGCCCCGACATAACCGAAAGGGGTCTCGGGGTCGGTTTCGATGGCCATGTGGAACAGGTCTCTTGCCGCAAGTGTTCCGGCCAGTGTGTCTTTCTGGAACTCCTCCATGCCCAACAGAAAATAGTTGAGCGAGTTGACCGCTTCCCGCGTGCCCGAAGGGGGCGGATTACGCGATACCTCATGGCCGATCCGGTTGGTTATCTCGTGCACGATGCGGCTCTGAAAATTGAACAGGTCGCTGAGGTCGCCCTCATAATCCTCGGCCCAAATATGCGCCGCGCTCCGGCCATCTATAAGTTGTACCGAGACGCGCATTCTGTTGCCGAATTTCTGCTTGCTACCCTCAACAAGATAGTCAGCTCTCAGCGCATCCGCGATCTTGACAAGGCCGAGGTCACTGTTGCGGAACTGAAAACTGGAGTTGCTCGCAATAACCTGGATTTCTCGGTAGCGGGCGAGTTCCGTCGTAAGGCTCGCGGCAACGCCGTTACCTAGAAAACCACGATCCGGCCCGGCACTTAGATCGTCGAATGCAAGGACGGCAATGCGCGGTTGCGATTGACCATGCGGGGGCGATTGAGTCAGCCAGGTGTTCGCCAGCATTGCTGCCAGTAACGCGACCAAGACCGCGGTCGCCGCGAACCGGCGGTTGATCCGAAATTCAGACCGTCTTGACGTTTCGATCGAGTAGCCACGGCCCACGTGGTTGACCAAAATCGAATGATCCTTGTCCTGAATGGCCTTGCGTATTTCAGCAACGCATTGGGTCAGGCTTTCTTCCGTCACTGCGACATCCGGCCAGACCGACGTCAGAATTTCATCCTTCGAGACGACCGTTCCAGGATCCGACGAAACGCGCGCCAGAACTTCGAGAGACTTCTTTCGCAGTTTGACGCGATCACCGTTCTGATCCCGCAAATCCAGTGCGCCCGGGCTAAACCGGTAATGTCCTAGGCGAATTTCATCAGAATCTAACAAGAATTTCAGCCAGATCTCATTACGTGGCGACCCCTGAAGCGAATTCTGGAGGCCGGTTGCCCTTCTACATTGCCGGATAACTTGCGCAACGCGCAAGAAGGGCGCCTTCGGGGACCAGTATTTCAGGCTGACGATACCCCGACCTTCCGGTGAAATGAAGGAGGCTATCCAATGCATACCCTTTCTACTCAGCGGTCGGACGGTGGGCGTGCGCGATTATTCTGCACCAAGGTGCTTATGGCCATATGTACGGTGTTCGCCTGTAGTTTTTCGACAACGCCAGCGGTGGCGGATCCAGTGGTCTTGGGTGCCAAAGATGCAAGAGAAGCCAAGGCGATCGGTGAACTCGTTCTGGAGCTTGAGGCATGGCTTGATCGGGAGAGCAACTACCCAGCCGCCAAGGCAGCGCCGGCCGCGATTGTAATATCTGCTCCGGGCACATTGGAGGACGTCGATTTTGATCCTCTGCTTGCGAGAAGCACCACGGCCGGGATTTATGATCCAGACACCTTCACAATCTATCTTCAACACCCGTGGTCATGGGACAACGACCGCGATGTTTCCGTTTTGCTGCACGAGCTGGTACACCATCGACAGATCAACGCGCGCCATTGGTACTGCCCGAAATCCATGGAATGGGACGCTTACAAACTTCAGGAACGGTTTCTCGCAGAGCGCGGCCTAGAGAGCCGCATCCATTGGGTAGCAGTCGTCCTAGAGTCGAGTTGTTCGCGGCGTGATCATCATCCTGACAACTGAGCGATTCCCTTTTGGGTCGATGTGTCCACGTCGGGCTCGGAGAAGCCATCCAAGCACTTCGCTCGAACGACTGCTTTGTGTTGGTGACCAATCGGTGCCCAATCAATGGATCAGCTTCTGCAGTTCCTTGTCGGCTCGGATAAATTCATTGATCGTCTTGCGCATTTCCTCGGATTCTCTCGACCGTTCCCTATGCTTCCAGGACGGATGGCTTGGCCCAGCAGCATGCCCACCTTCTTTGACCTCGACGCGTTCGACGCGGTCTCAGAAACTGAGCTGTCCTGTTGTCCGAGAATTGCGACTTGATCCATCACGCCTTCGAAGAACCGATAATCGACTGTGCCAAGCTCATGCATCGCCAAAGTACAGGCCGCCTTTGGATCTTTTTCTTTGTGGCCAATTGTAAGTCTTCGCGTCTCTTCATCGTAGTCCAACTTGATGTCCGGGACCCGAACACGTGATCTCTTCCGTTCCTTCAAATCGGCATCCGACCGCTTGCCCTTGGGAGATCGACACCTACTCATCGCGACACCTCCGCTTGAAGTGCTCGGGCAAGTCTTCCAGTTCGGGGATTTCGCAGCCGATATGCGCCCGGACGAGCCGGGTTAGGCCTGGTTTGGACACACAGTACCCAAGTGTGTCCCAGGCCCCTCCCCCGGCCGGAAATTGCGGTCTCTGGCGCTGAAACAGCCATTGGTTACCGTCCCGGCATACGGCGACGCGGTAGATACCATGGCGAAAGAGCTCGCCACTGTTGTTCTCAGCGGTTTCCCGATGATCGGTTCGGGAAAGAGGGCCAGTGTCTGGCCCCCTTTCGTGACTGGTACAGTTCGAATTGGAAAAGGACATGTCAGCCATGCTCGATCCGTCCTTTCCGTACGATCACCCGCTCGACCGAGTGGCTTAAGGGCGACCAGTAGTACCGGCGCTCGTTAGGTCTTGTCGGCGCGGGGCATCCTGTGGCATCAACTGGACTTGTTAGGGTGGCAGTTGATGTCACTGGAAAAGCCCCATCTCCGCGCTTGGAGTTGGGGTTTTTCATTATGCAGCCTCGTTGTTGGGATCGGTGCGTCGAGCCTTAAGCCAGGCATTCAGGTCGGCGCCATGATAGGCGATCCGCCGCCCAATGCGGATAAAGGCCGGACCACACATGCGGTGACGCCATTGAGCCAGCTTTTCGCGGTTTCCCAGCAATTGCATTTCAGGGTCTTCTGGGAAATAGACCCGGTCATCATTGAAGACGTTTGCCATCGTTGAAATCCTCTTGGATCAGTTGCGATGGCTCCCAATTATGGGCAGCTTTGTCGAAGTGTTACCAGGCTTTTTTTGTGCCTAAGCGCTTTCCAGAAGTGAGAAAACGCTTATGCGTTTTTACTGAAAACCGCTTCGTATCTGGATTTGAAAGGTTCCTCTGAACGCAGCGCCGTTCCATAGTCCGCATGCGTTTTATGCGACTTTGGGAAGCCCTTTTGTGTTGCAACTGACTTTTCCAAAGCTTGCTCGACAATGCGCTCTTCACTGATCAAGCCAACCGCGCCTGAAAGCTGCTCAATTTGTTGATCAGAATCTCAAGGTTTGCCAATCTTCGAGCGCTAGAAGCCTTTCCGCCACTTGAACCAGCCTGATCGTATTGTTGATTCCTATTCACAATTTGGGCTTCAAATTGGAACTTCCATCTATAATGCTCAACCAGGCGCCCCAGTTTCACAGCATCCGCAATGTACCTGTTTATCCAAAAATTGCGCATCTTTCCATTGAGCGGATTTCCGGAAGAACAATCATCTTCGCTTGAAGTCTCGATTTGCTTGATGGCATAAGAAATCTCCCTTGAGAGAGTCAGGGCATGACGTTCAAACCAGCGTTTCGTGTATGGGTATTGTGCGCTCTCGATCCATTGTTCAAAGCTTGGTCTATCTTCAAACGAGGAATTGAAGGCATCTTCGTTCTGAAAATGGCCGAAATAGCGTTCTGTATATTCCGAAATTACTTCTTTTCGCTTTTTCTCGAAGTACGCTTGGATTTTCAAAAAATTGAATCCGAAAGGTATCGACCAAAACGTCTCCGAAGACCAATTTGTTTCCTTGAAGAAGCCGGAGGCGTCCATATTCTCGGATTGCGTGACCGATCGGACGCCTTGATCATCAAAATAACTCCGGCTCGAAACATAGACGACGTCTTCAGACAAAGGATTTGTGTGAAAAAGGTCTCCCATTTCGACTTTCTCTAGTTTCAAACCAGGGAGGTAGTCGTCCTTGAAACCATCTTCTAAGGCTTCCTCGAGCTCTGTCATTTCTTACTGGGATAACTTTTCGCATATATATCTTTTATCCACTCAAATTGAGGCCGCGAACATGACGTGACCATAATTGGATCAACTCTCGCCGCCTTTCCAACATATCCGACCGGGCGTAGGCCCGCTCCACATCAGACCCAACCTGATGGGCCAAAGCCGCCTCTGCCAGTTCGCGCGGTGCGTTTGCAACCTCCGCCGCCCAGTCCCGAAAGGAACTCCGGAATCCATGCACTGTGACGCCATCCTGCCGCATCCGGCGCAGCAGCATCAGCATGGACATATTAGACAAGGGCTGATGTCGCTTTTGCCCCTCGAACACATAGTCGGATGCCAGCGCACGCAGCGGCTCCAGAATGGCCAGCATTTCGTCGGTGAGAGGAACACGATGGACCTTCCCGCCCTTCATGCGCTCCGCCGGGATGGTCCACAGGCGCGCATCAACATCAACCTCAGGCCATTTCATCTCCAGGACCTCTGAGGTCCGGCAGGCGGTTAGGATGGTGAACTGCAGCGCTTTGGCGGCCATGGCCGAGCTGGTCTGCAACTCGGCATAGAATGCGGGCACTTCTTGCCACGGCATCGCGTCATGGTGCTGAACCTTGGCTTTGACGGTAGGCAGCACCTTGCCTTCGCGGATTGCGGTCACCGGGTTCTCGCCCGAGCGGAAGCCCTTGGACTTTGCAACGTCGAGCACCGTCTTGATCCGCTGAGACAGTCGCTTTGCGGTTTCGTGTTTCTCTGTCCAGATGGGTGCCAGGCACATCAGCACTTCGGGCTGATCAATGCTGTCCACAGGCATGCGTCCTATCTTGGGGAACGCGTAGTCGCGCAAGGTGTTGAGCCATTGCTGGCCATGCTTAGCATTCTTCCACGTCGGCAGGCGGTCAATGTGAACCTGTCGGCTGAGCTCTTCGAAGGTCGGGATTTCGCGTTGCGCGTTGAAGCGCGGATTCAATCCGGCTTTCGCCATGCGCCGATATTCGAGCGCTCTTTCTCGAGCCTGGTTCAAAGTTACAACATCTGCGCCGCCCAAACCAAAGTCCGTTCTTAGCGGCGCGCCCTTGCGGTTCTTTTGCCCTTTGACCGTTACACGCACAATCCAGCGCCGTGCGCCCGAGGGATCAACAACAAGGTACAGGCCAGAACCGTCGCCATGCCGACCCGGACCGAGATTCTCTACCAGCTACTTTGTCAGCTTCCCACAGAGCGTAGCCATGAAAGTACCACAAAATATACCACTTAATGTAAGCATACTGGTATAATCGGATAAAATCCAACGAAACCCATAAGCGCGGCTACGGCCATAAAACACAGAGGCTTAAGCAGCCTAGTATATCTCGTCGAGATTTGGGTAAATCACCAAGTGGCGGACCGAGGAGGATTCGAACCCCCGACCCCTTGATTCGTAGTCAAGTACTCTATCCAGCTGAGCTATCGGTCCGCGTTGGTGTGGCGCTATGTAGACCCACCTCTGGGGACGTGCAAGCCGATTCTGCAAAAAAAATCTAAAAAGTCCCATCCCCCCTCGGGAGCCTGACTTCAAAGGTTGTCCCTTGGGGTCCGGTATCCGCAAGGATCAGATCACCTCCGTGACCGCGCACCAATTCTTGCGAAATAGCAAGCCCCAAACCCGCGCCCCCTTTGCGCACACCCCCCTGGAATGGTGTGAACAGGTTTTCGCGGGCCTTGGGCGGCAGGCCCGGACCGGTATCTCTTATTTCAACGCACCAGTCGTCTTCGTATTCGCAGCCCGCAATTGTGATCGTGCCGGGCTTGCCCGACGCTACCAGCGCCTGACGGGCATTGCGCACCAGGTTCATCATGACGCGGTAAATCTGTTCCGGGTCCGCGCGGGCGACCAGATCCTTAGGCACTTCATTCATGATCTCAATATGGGCATCAGCTACGGCAAGTTTCTCGCTTGCCACCACATCCTCGGCCACGTCGCGCAGGGGCACCATGGTTAACGTGGGCGCGGGCTCTTCCGCCCGACCAAAGGCCAGCGTGCTTTCACACAGGGACACCGCCCGCGTGATCGAGTTCACCAGCTTGGGCGCCATGCGCCGGACCAGTGGGTCGTCGCTAGACTCGATCCGGTCGGTGAACAATTGCGCCGAGGTTAGAATGTTGCGCAGATCATGGCTGACCTTGGCCACAGCACCGCCAAGCTGCGCCAGCCGCTCACGCTGTTTCAGAGCTTGTGTCAGTTCGGTCTGCAGCTTTTGCAGCGCCTCTTCGGCTTCGCGCAGCTCGGTGACTTTGGAGTTGGGTGAAATGATTCCCCGCGCATCTTCGGGCGCACCCGCATACCGTTGCATATAGCCAACAACACTTTTGATCGGTTTCACCAGAACGACGCGGACGGCGAGGAACAGAAAGAACGCCGTGATGATCGAAATCACGAAGGACAGGCCCAGAATGCGCAGCCCATAGTCGGTCATCGCCATCCGCAGTGGCATGCTGTCTATCGTGACTTCAATCAACAGCCCCGCGCCTTTGACCGGTTCGCCGATCACGCGGATTACCTCGTTCTCCGGAGTAAACAGACGTGTCATGGCATCGCGGATCAGGATCCACGGTCCGGCGTCGCGCAAGTCAAATGTCTTGGTGATTTGCTCGGGGATGGGCGAGGACAACATCAGCTGCCGCACCTCGTCCCGCCGCAGCACAACATTGTAGACGCCCGCATTGACCAGCAACTCGGCCTCAAGGTCTTCGGCCAGCATGTCATCGGCCAGCAAAGCCAGCGAGGCGATCTGGGCGCGCTCAAGCCGGTTCAGCAAGAAGTCCTCGCGAAACCGCGCGATTGACGGGACAAAAATCAGAACTTCGGCCAACATCACGAAGACCGTCGTCAGGATCAGAAATCGGCCCGACAGCGAGTTCAAATTGCGCTCCCTTCCCGGTCAGGGCATCCAGCGCTGGACGAACCTGACCACTCGTTTAACCATTTGATTCTCAAACAGCCTTGGCGAGAAATAGGCACCCGCCACACGTTTGTTAACCTCTCCGATCGTCGGATAGGGCGAAACCATCGCAGCGATCTGCCCCATCTTCAGGTTATTGGCCAAGGCCAGCGACCACAAGTTGATCAGTTCGCCTGCCTGATGACCCACGATTGTAGCGCCCACCGGCCGGCCTTTTACGACCATGACCTTAATGAAGCCCTTGGTCTTGCGTTCCGAGATCGCACGGTCGTTGTGATGAAAGTTGAAACGAGCGATTTCGACCTTGCCGCCGTGATGTTCGCGTGCCTGCGCCTCTGTCAGGCCGACCTGTGCCAATTCCGGGTCGGTGTAAGTGGCCCACGGGATATGGGCCGTTTTTGCCTTGGACGGCAACCCGAACAGGGCAGAGCGGATGATGATCCCGGCGTGGTATCCGGCGACATGAGTGAACTGCAGACCGCCAGCAACGTCGCCAATCGCATAAACTTTTCGGTTGGTGGTGCGCAGCGCCTCGTCGACCTTGATGCCAGTTCGGGTTGGTTCGATCCCGGCGGCCTCGAGGTTCAGACGGTCGGTGTTGGCCTTGCGCCCCGCTGCCACCAACAGGTGCGAGCCGGTGTAGATGTCGCCATTCTGGGTCACGACTTCGACCAGACCGTTATTGTCGCGAATCTGAGCAACCATAGCTTGCTCATGGATTGCCACGCCCTCCGCGCGCAGGGTGTCCAGCACGATCTCGGCAGCCTCAGGATCATCCTTGCCCAGCGCCTGCATACCTTCGATCACCGTCACCTCGCAGCCCAGACGGATATGAGCCTGTGCCATTTCCATGCCAATGGGGCCACTGCCGATGATCAGCAGGTGTTCGGGTTTATCCTGCAAATCGAAGATCGTCTCATTGGTGTAGTATGGCACCTTGTCCAACCCGGGGATCGGTGGCACCAAAGGGGACGAGCCGGTCGCAATAACCACACGCCGCGCAGTGATCAGGTTCTCACCCGCCTGCACCTGCGTCGGTGAGACAAAGCTGCCATATTCGCGGATGACTTTTACCCCGAACCCTTCGAACCGCTCCTGACTGTCCATCGGTTCGATCTGTGCGATCACGTCAGACACATGGTCCTTGGCCGCCGCATAATCGACCTGTGGCGCCACATCGGCCACGCCCAGCGCCGAAGTATGCGCCTGCATGTAAGCCGCCTTGCCACTCGCAAGCAGGGCTTTGGACGGCACGCAGCCAAAGTTCAGGCAGTCGCCACCCATTTTATGACCCTCCAAAAGGATCACATCAGCGCCCATCTGGCTGGCTCCGGCGGCAACGGACAAACCGCCCGACCCGGCCCCTATCACCAGGATATCGGTCTTAAGTGCTTGCATGAATCAGGCGTCCTTTCGGCCACGCAGGGATTTTATGACGATCGGCAAAGCGGCCAGGACACACAAGCCGATGATGGGGCCGATTACAAAGGGCTCCCAAAGAAGCGATACGTCTGGTGTTTCACCCCTGTCGAACACACCACCCAGCCCGACACCGATCCAGGTGTAGACAATCCCGCCCGGAATGATGCCCAGCGCCGTAGTTATCAGGAAGTTGCGGAACTTCACACCGACCAGCGCCGGCACCAGGTTGGCCACAAAAAATGGCACTACCGGCACGAGTCGCAGCAGAAACAGCACCGAAATCTCGTTTTCGCGCAAGCCATCCTTGAGCTTCTTGATGGTGCCTTCCGATGCTTCCAGCCGGGCTGTCAGAGATTCTCCCAACCCCCAGCGGGCTGCCAGAAAGATCGCGGATGCACCGATCGTTGCGGCAAAGACGTTGAACACGGTTCCGGCAAACAGGCCGAACAGGAACCCTCCAGTCATAGAGGCCACTGCCGCCCCCGGCAGCGAAAAGGCCACGATCACGATGTAAATCGCCACAAATGCGCCCGCCATCGCCCAATAATTCGCATCCCGCCACGCCAAAAGCGCCTCCCGATTGTCGCGCAGGGTTTCAAAGGTCAGGTAATCCCCCAGCGTAAAGAAGCCCACCGTTGCAACGGCGAGAATCACCAGCAATGGAATATGCCGCGCAATTCCGCTGCGCGGGGCCTGAGTTGTATCACTCATAAGGCTGTCCGGTTTAGTGCGTTTCATTCTGCACTCAACATGCGATGCTTGCAGCTCTGGCAACAGGGGCCTCACGCTGCCTTGATCTTTCTGGTCGGTAATGTGAGGGTTTTGGGCCGCCAAACCGTCTTTTTGAAACCTTTTGCCCGCTGCGGTTACAGAATTGTTGCAAAAGGCGATAAAACCCCCACCTAGGGGTTTGACTTAGCCCCCACTACCCAGTAGAGGACGGGCTTCGAACACCACGGGCAGGCGAATCCGCGCCGCACCCGACCGCATAGATTGGAGACGGAGCGATGAAACGCACCTATCAGCCTTCGAACCTGGTTCGCAAACGCCGCCACGGTTTCCGCGCGCGCATGGCCACCAAGGCCGGCCGCAAGATCCTGAACGCGCGCCGCGCACGTGGCCGCAAGTCGCTGAGCGCGTAAACCGCTCACCGAACAGGTTATGAACATGACGCCGCCGGAGGCCCCTGAGGATGGTAAGGACCAGCCCGGGGATACGCCCCCGGCGGCGTCCGTTTGCGCGCCTGAAACTCTGACCGTTCTCAAAAAGCGACCCGATTTCCTGAAAGCCGCGCGGGCGCGCAGGCAGGGTACCGCGTCTATGATGGTGCAGGCCCGCAAACGTGCCCCGGATGAGGGCGCGGGGATTCGCGTCGGCTTCACCTGTTCCAAAAAAGTCGGCAACGCCGTAGCCCGCAACCGCGCCAAGCGGCGTCTGCGCGAAGCCGCCCGCGCCGTGCTGCCCGTGCAAGGGCAGGACGGATGGGACTATGTTCTGATCGGCCGCGCCGAGGTTACCGCAGCCCGTCCGTTCGAGGCTCTAATGGACGATTTGCGCTATGCCCTGCGCAAGGTTCATGGGCCGCGGAAGTGACCTTTCTGGCCCATATCTTCGCCCTGCCCGTTCGGGCTTACCGGCTGATCTTCAGCCCTTGGGTCGGGTTCAACTGCCGCTATCAGCCCACCTGCTCAGCCTATGCGTTGGAAGCGTTGGAAAAACACGGCGCCATCAAGGGCGCGTGGCTGACCGCCCGCCGGATCGGGCGCTGCCACCCCTGGGGCGGGGACGGCTATGATCCGGTTCCGGACACACCTGATCGGACCGACGCGGACTAGACCCAACACCCGGCCACTTGCCCGGTTGCGTCAACTATTGTAGGGGCTGCGCATGTTTGACGAAGCTGACGATATCCACCCTCTTTTTGCCGGCGCGCCCTCGACCACCGAGTTCAAAAAGCTGCGCAAGCGCATCGTGCGCCAAACCCGTGAAGCTATCGAACACTACGGGATGGTGGACCCGTCCGCGCACGACAAAGATGGCAAACCGCCTCGCTGGCTCGTCTGCCTTTCCGGTGGCAAGGATAGCTATACTTTGTTGGCCGTACTCTATGAACTGAAATGGCGCGGCCTGCTGCCCGTTGATCTGCTGGCCTGCAATCTGGATCAAGGCCAGCCCGGCTTTCCCGCAACTGTTCTGCCCGAGTTTCTCGAGCGCATGGGCGTGCCCCATCGCATCGAATACCAGGATACCTATTCCGTCGTCATGGATAAGGTTCCGCAAGGGCGCACCTACTGTGCGTTGTGCTCGCGCTTGCGCCGGGGCAACCTGTACCGGATCGCCCGCGAAGAGGGCTGTTCGGCTGTGGTGTTGGGGCACCACCGGGACGACATCCTTGAGACGTTCTTCATGAACCTCTTCCACGGCGGGCGTTTGGCGACGATGCCGCCGAAACTGGTGAATGAGGAAGGTGACCTGTTTGTCTTCCGCCCCCTCGCTCATGTAGCCGAGGCCGATTGCGAAAAATTCGCCAATGCCATGAACTATCCTATCATTCCCTGTGACCTGTGCGGCAGCCAGGACGGGTTGCAACGCCAGCAGGTGAAACAGATTTTGGACCAATGGGAAAAGAATAGCCCCGGCCGGCGGCAGGTGATGTTCCGGGCCTTGACCAACGCACGGCCCTCGCACTTGCTGGATCCGAAACTGTTCGATTTTCAGAACCTTACCCTTAAACCCGGCAAAAATGACGAAAATTCAGACGAAATTCCGCTGCTGCGTTAACGTCTGACTCAGATTGGTTTTCTACGGTTGCCTCCTACGTGCAATGCCCAACGTAAAGGCCCGGAAAACCGATGTGGAATCATATCGACGTTGATCGCGTTCTCAGTTCTTTAGCCTCTGCTTTTAGCGGCCCGGCTGCTTTGGCTTTTGCTCCGGCGATAAGCCTGGCTGCATTCTGGATCGGCGGTGAAAGGGTTCTGATCGTCGTTGCCCTCGGGTTGCCCCTCGTTTTTGTAAGTGCAGCCGCGCTGGGTACTCGGATTCAGCATTTTCACAGGCGGCGCAATCCAACCCACGGTCTGATTCCGCACGACGTTTTCACTGCCGAGATGAAGGATATCTTCAGCTCATCGCACGTAAGCGGGGCAGATTCGGCCTGCATTATCATCGCGCTGGATGATTACCCGGACTTTCTGGACCTTCACGGGAATGCAGCCGCCAATCATTTGGCGCAGCAATTCGGCAATCGCATTCTTTCGGTCGTCCGTTCGCAGGACATTGCAACCCGGTTGGATCATACTAGGGTCGCCGTCTGCTTGCATCCGTCTCATCAGTTGAATCTTGAGGCCTGCATTCAGATGGCCGGACGCATTCAATCCGTAGTGGAAGAACCTGTAACACTAAACGGCGCAGCTATTTATATTTCATGTTCTATCGGTTTCTGCCTGCTGTCCGGCGTGGTCAACGGCCCGCACGAAGACTGGTTCGACGCGGCCTCGGCTGCATTGAGTGAGGCGCAGCGGAATGGACCGTCTACCATCCGCGCCTTTTCCAGCGAGACCCGCCGCCGCTCGCGCATTCGGGCCAATCTGCGCAAGGAATTTGACGCCGCACTGGACAGCGGTGAAATCCGCCCTTGGTTTCAGCCCCAAATCTCAACGGATACCGGTCGCGTCACCGGGTTCGAGGCGCTGGCGCGCTGGGAACACCCGCAGAAAGGTGTGTTAGGGCCGCAGGTATTCCTGCCCTTTGCCGAGCAGGCCGAATTGATGGAGCGGTTTGGTCAGGCGATGCGCCATCACGCTTTTGCCGCCATGCGCGACTGGGATCGTGCTGGCGTTGTGGTTCCCCGGATCGGTGTGAATTTCTCCTCGGACGAACTGCGTGACCCTACCCTGATCGACCGACTGAAGTGGGAGATGGATCAGAACGATCTGACTCCGGACCGGCTGGCGGTAGAAGTTCTGGAAACCGTGTTCTCGCGCCGCCCCGACGATGTGATCACCCGCAATGTAACCGGTTTGTCTGAACTGGGGTGCTGCATTGATCTGGATGATTTTGGCACCGGACATGCCTCGATCGCGTCGATTAAACGCTTTGACGTCACACGGATCAAAATCGACCGTTCGTTTGTGGCCAAGGCCGATCGTGACGCCAGCCAACAGCAATTGGTCAGCGCCATTCTGACCATGGCTGAACGTCTGAATGTCGAAACACTGGCCGAAGGCGTCGAAACACAGGGTGAGCACACGCTGATGGCGCAACTGGGATGCGATCACGTCCAGGGCTTTGGGATCGGTAAGCCGATGCCCTTTGAAAAGACACTGGACTGGATTGCGTCACACCAGAACATGGTGAACGGAGTACCAAAGATCGGACGAAAGACAGGCCAATAATCGCAAGTTTACGCCACAGAATCGCGATCTGTGGCGAATTAACAGGTGATTCCGCTTGACCTTTGGGGCTGCACTCTGTTGAACCCACCGGGTGTCTTTCCCTGCTTAAGGTGGCTGTCCCCGATGGACGATCAGAACAAGAATCTCATCCTTGCAACCGCGCTCAGCTTTATCGTGATCCTTGTTTGGTTCGTGCTGTTCCCGCCACCGGAACAAACCACCCCACCCGAGCAGGCCGAAATCACTGTCACCGAAGGAACTGAGGTTCAGACTCCCAGTGCCTCGGGTACAGGCAGCGTTGGCGAAGCAACCGCAGCCGTCGGAGACACACTGACCGAAGCAGAAGCACCACGGGTTGAGATCGACACTCCTCGACTGAAGGGCAGCCTGTCGCTGTCAGGCGGTCGGATCGACGAACTGTTCCTGAAGGACTACAAAGTCTCCATCGAGGAAGGCGCACCGATCGTTGAACTGTTATCACCGGTCGGATCGGAATCTGCCTATTACGCACTGTATGGCTGGGCTCCGGGCGCGGGCGTTTCGGGCACCGACGTGCCTGGCCCGAACACTCCTTGGACCGTTGAAGAAGGTGAAACGCTGGGTGTTGATACCCCAATCACCCTGAAGTGGGAAAATGACACCCGTCTGACCTTCCGCCGCATGATCTCGGTTGACGAAAACTATATGTTCACTGTCACCCAATCGGTTGAAAACGCGTCGGGATCTCCGGTTGCCATGGCCCCCTACGGCATACTTGCCCGCCACGGTATTGGGGAAGACGGCGATATCCCCGACCTGAAGAACTTTTTCATCCTGCATGAAGGCCTGATCAGCATGGCGGATGGAACCCTCACCGAGGTCGACTATGGCGACCTTCAGGACGAAACCGAGACGTTCGAAAACATGAATGACGGTTGGATCGGTTTCACCGATCACTACTGGATGACCACGCTTATCCCAGAACAGGGTTCCGTTTTCACCTCGTCGGCGAAGTTCAACAACCAAAACAAAGTCTATCAGGCTGACATCAAGACACCGACGCTGACCATCGGTGCCGGTGAGACCGCAGAGGTTACCACACGTCTGTTCGCTGGTGCCAAGGAATGGGAAACCATCCGCGAGTATCAGGCGGAAGGCGTGCAGAAATTCATCGACAGCATCGACTGGGGCTGGTTCTTCTTCCTGACCAAGCCGATCTTCTGGCTGCTGCACAACATCAACGCCCTGATCGGCAACATGGGCTGGTCGATCATCGGCCTGACGCTGATCATCAAGGCGATCCTGTTCCCGCTGGCGTTCAAATCCTACGTCTCGATGGCGAAGATGAAGGAACTGCAGCCGCAGATGGAGGCCCTGAAAGAGGCCGCCGGGGATGACCGCCAGAAGATGCAGCAGGGTATGATGGAGCTGTATAAGAAAGAAAAGGTAAACCCTGCCGCAGGCTGTTTGCCGATCCTGTTGCAGATCCCGATCTTCTTCTCGCTGTATAAGGTGATTTTCGTCACCATCGAGCTGCGCCAGGCCCCTTGGTTTGGCCCGTTCCAGGACCTCAGCGCTCCGGATCCGACCTCGATCATGAACCTGTTTGGCCTGTTGCCTTTTGCTGGGCCGCAGCCTGACTCGATCATGGCGCTGATCTTCATCGGTATCCTGCCGTTGCTGTTGGGTATCTCGATGTGGCTGCAGCAAAAGCTGAACCCGGCACCAACCGATGCGACGCAGGCAATGATCTTTGCCTGGATGCCGTGGGTGTTCATGTTCATGCTGGGCGGCTTTGCGAGCGGGCTGGTCGTTTACTGGATCGCGAACAACACGATCACGTTCACGCAGCAGTATCTGATCATGCGCAGCCAGGGATATACGCCGGACGTCTTCGGCAACATCAAGTCGGGTTTCAAGCGCACGCCTAAAACGGACGACAAATGACGGCTGAAGTAACCCAGCTCTGGCGGCATCCGATCAAAAGCCATGGTCGAGAAGCCGTCAAAACCGTAACCGTGACCCCCGGGCAGACCATGCCCGGGGATCGCGTTTGGGCGGTCGCGCATGAAGCCTCCAAGGCGGATGGGGCACAATGGGTGCCCTGCGCCAATTTCAGCAGGGGGGCTAAGGCACCGCAGCTGATGGCGATTTCGGCGCAATCGGATGGGGACTCAGTGACCTTGTCCCACCCCGACCGGCCCGACCTGACGTTTGCGCCCGATCACGAACAGAAAGCCTTTCTGGATTGGGTTAAACCACTGATGCCTGAAGATCGGGCGGCATCGACGCGGATCATTAGGGTGCCGGGCCGGGGGATGACCGACAGTGATTTTCCCTCGATCAGCCTGTGTAACATGGCCTCTCATCGAGCGGTTGGACAGAAGCTTGATCAGGATCTGTCAATCCATCGCTGGCGTGGCAACATCTGGTTCGATGGTTTTCCTCTGTGGGAAGAGTTCGACTGGATTGGCCGTGAAGTTCAGATTGGCGAGGCTGTGTTCCGTGTCCGCGAACGCATCACCCGCTGTTTGGCAACTGCAGCCAACCCTGAGACTGGCCTGCGCGACGCCGATACGCTGGGCGCGCTACACACTTGGGGCCATCAGGATTTCGGCGTTTATGCCGAGGTTCTCAACGGCGGTCCTATCTCGGTTGGCGATAAGGTACATCTGCTATGAGCATGCTCCCGTTTCCTTTGGCTGAAGACCCGGATGAATTCGCGCTGGAGCGGGGCCGCAAATTGTTTGCAGGCCCGTCAGAGTTCGTCAAAGGCGTCGTCGCCATGGACGGCCTGCCTGCACCCGACAGGCTCGAGGTATGCTTTGCGGGCCGCTCGAACGTTGGCAAGTCCAGCCTGATCAACGCACTGACCGGGACCAAAGGATTGGCGCGGGCCTCGAACACACCCGGCCGCACGCAGGAGATTAACTTTTTCACCCAAGGCCCCGAGCTGTATCTGGTTGACCTGCCCGGCTATGGCTACGCAAATGCGCCTGTGAAAGTGGTTGAGAAGTGGCAGCGGTTGCTGAAGAAATATCTGAGCGGCCGTCAAACCCTGCGCCGCGCCTTTGTCCTGATTGATTCGCGCCATGGGGTGAAACCTGTGGATGCCGAAATCATGAAGCTGCTAGACACTAGTGCGGTGACGTTTCAATGCGTCCTGACCAAGGCTGACAAGGTCAAAGCCAAGGAACGGCAGAAGGTACTGGAGCAGGTCCGCGGCGCGCTGTCCAAACACCCGGCAGCCTTCCCGGAAATCATTTTGACCTCGTCTGAAAAGAACGACGGTATCCCAACCCTCCGTTCGATCATCGCGCATCTGGAATGATGCGCGGGCTCCGTCTATGCGGTCTGCTGACCCTGCTGGCGGTGTTGACGACCAGCGTGATCCCGCAGGGGTGGATGCCGGCGACAGGTTCGGACGGAAAGGTTTTGCTGGTGCTTTGTACCGGCGACGGAGTGGTCGAACAGTGGGTTGATCTGGACCCTACCGATCCTATTCACGATGACACAGATGAACGTGCCATGTGCCCCTTTGCGGGACTGACAGCGGACGCTGATATTCCCAAGGTCGGAACATTCGTCCCTTTTGCGTCACCCATACTGCCGCGCTGGGATCATCTGGAATTCACCCATCACACAGCAGGGTTTCATACCCGGTATGACGCGCGCGCGCCGCCTCTGACCTCCTGATTCAGCACATCACTGTCTGAACCTGCGCGGACGCCGCGCGGGGCAATTATTGAATCCGGAGACTCAAATGGCACCTGATAGCCAAATCGCGGGGAATTCCCCGGCGCAAACTTCTGTTGCGCAAAAATTCTACTTCGCCGCCTGGCGGTGGCACTTTTATGCGGGCGTTTTCGTAATCCCGTTTCTAATCATTCTGGCCGTTACGGGATTGATGATGATGTTCATTACCCAGTTCGACGGGCGCGACGGTGAAAAAATCGCCGTCACCGTTCAGGACAGGGCCTTACCCGTATCCCAACAGGCCGAAATCGCACTGGCCGAGGTACCCGGCACTGTGGCTGAGTGGATCGGCCCGAAAGCCGCTGATCTGGCCACCGTGTTTCGGATCAAGACCGAGGCCGGACAGCGCCTTGTGGCGGTTGACCCCTATGCCGGGCAGGTTCTGCACGTCTGGGACCGGCGCGCCGGATGGTATGATCTGGCCGACAACATCCATTCCACGCTGCTGATCGGCACGACCGGAGACCGCATCCTTGAGATCGCCGCTGGGTTTGCCCTGCTGCTGGTGTTTACCGGGCTTTACATGTGGTGGCCGCGCGGGAATGCGGCTGCAGCCTTCATTCCCAATCTACGCGCCCAAGGTCGCACCCTTTGGAAATCGCTACATGCAGTGGTCGGGTTCTGGATTTCACTGTTGCTGGTTGTGTTTCTACTTTCGGGGATGTCATGGACCGGGGTCTGGGGTGGCCTGTTCGTTCAGGCCTGGAGCAGCTTTCCAGCGGAAAAGTGGGACAACGTGCCCTTGTCCGACGACATTCATGCTAGCATGAACCACGGGCATCAGAATGACGTCCCCTGGGCGCTGGAACAAACACCAATGCCCGCCTCGGGTTCTGACGCCGGAATAGGCGGCGTGCCGCAGGGTATGCCCGTGGATATTGACGCCTTGGTCGCACTGGGTAACGCACTGGATATGACCGGACGGTTCCGCGTTGCCTTCCCTGGCAGTGATACCGGGGTCTGGACCCTGAACCGGGACAGCATGAGCGGTGACTCGACCGATCCGGCGAAGGATCGAACTGTCCATGTGGATCAGTACACCGGTAAAATTCTGGCCGACGTCCGGTACGAGGACTACTCGTTGATGGGCAAGGCCATGGCCGTGAGTATTCCGTTCCATATGGGTCTGATGGGGACGTGGAATTTCATTCTGAATGTGCTGTTCTGCCTGTGTGTCATCTTTGTCTGCGTCTCGGGCGTGGTGATGTGGTTCAAACGGAGACCGCAGGGTGCGGGGCGGCTTGCGGCCCCTCCGATGCCCGCGGAAATGCCACTGTGGAAAGGTGCAACTATGATCGGGCTGTTCACAGCGATGGCGTTTCCGTTGGTCGGTCTGACGCTGCTGTGCCTGCTGGCGGTCGATATGCTTTTGGTCAGCAACATCCCGGCCATAAAACGCGTCATGACGTGACAAAACCGGGCCGCGCCGATCAGGTGCGGCCCTATCGACACCGCTGTTTCCGCTATCCGGTCTTGGCAGCACCCTCCAAAGGCCCTAACACGGAGTTTCAGAGGGACCGAAGCCATGAAGACACGAGATATGAACCGGGACTGGATTGCCACCGCCGCCACCTTGAACAGCGCTCTGCCATACTTGCAGCGCTATGACGGTGCCATTGTCGTCATCAAGCTGGGCGGCCACGCCATGGGCAGCGATGAGGCGATGGAAAGCTTCGCCCGTGACGTCGTGCTGATGAGACAGGTCGGCGTAAACCCGGTGGTCGTGCATGGCGGTGGGCCGATGATCAACGCAATGCTGGACAAGCTGGACATCCAGTCCGAGTTCGTGAACGGAAAGCGCGTGACCGACAAGGCCACCGTTGAAGTGGTCGAGATGGTGCTGTCCGGTCTGGTGAACAAGCGCATCGTGCAGGCGATCAACAATCAGGGTGGGTCCGCCGTGGGGCTCTCCGGCAAGGATGCCAACCTGATGATCTGCGACCAGGCCGACCCTTCACTAGGCTTTGTTGGCTCGCCGTCCGAGATGGACCCTGCCATCCTGCAGAACTTGTTCTCGCATGACGTAATCCCGGTAATTGCACCTCTGGGCGCAGGTCGAAATGGTGAAACGTTCAACGTTAATGGTGACACCGCCGCTGGGGCCATTGCCTCTGCTCTCAAGGCGGACCGGCTGTTGCTGCTGACTGATGTCTCGGGCGTGAAGAACGCGGGCGGAGAGGTCGTGACTGAACTGAAGGCAGGTCAAATCCGCGAAATGACGTTGGACGGCACCATTGCGGGCGGCATGATTCCAAAGACCGAAACGGCTCTGGACGCGCTTCACAGCGGCGTCCGCGCGGTGGTCATTCTGGACGGGCGTGCGCCCAACGCCGTCTTGTTGGAGCTGTTTACCGAACACGGTGCCGGGTCACTGATCCGCCCCGATTGACGCAAACCCCAGAGGAGAGATGACCGGACATCCCCCACCATCCTCTTACGCGGCAGCAATTAGCTATGGCTGGGTCACGCGTGCCGCGTATCAAGCGGGCCTGATCGTCATGGGGGCGACACATCCGCGACTAAGTGGTGCCAAGGGTCTGGACGGGGGAACCCTGGTTCTATTGGGCGCGGGTGCGGCCTTCTGGCCCGTCTTAAAAGTGTCCCCGGAATGGTCGGCGTCGGACCCGGTTGATCGCTGGTCCAGCCGCGTCATCGGGCAGATGGCACGTGATCTGGGCGCACAGGCCCATTTTCCGTTTGGCGGACCACCTTACGCACCCTTTATCGACTGGGCGCTGAAATCCGGTCGCACCTTCAGCAGCCCGGTCGGTGCTTTGGTGCATGATACGGTGGGTATGATGATCTCATACCGCGGGGCGCTGCATTTCCCGCGGGAATTTGACATTCCGGAAGTCAGCAGCACGTCACCATGCACAGACTGCCCGGCCCCCTGCACCCAGACCTGCTCAGTCGGCGCGCTGAACACCCAAAGTTTCTATGACGTCGATGCCTGCCATGGCCATCTTGCCACTGCCGAAGGGCAAACCTGCATGACAGGGGGGTGCCTGGTGCGGCTGTCCTGTCCGCTCAGCGTGGGTGCGGGCCGGGACCCGGAGCAATCCGCCCATCATATGAAAGCGTTTCACCCCTCATGACCCGCACCCTGATCTTGACCCGCCATGCGAAATCCAGTTGGGATAGCCCTACCCTCAGTGATCACGACCGCCCGCTGAACAATCGCGGGCGCAAATCGGCACCCGCGATTGCCCGTTGGCTGCGCGAAAATGGCTGGCTGCCGGACGAGGTGTTGAGTTCAACCTCAACCCGTACCCGCGAAACCTGGGAACGAATGGAGTTTCAGGCCGAAAAGGTCAGTTTTCACAGATCACTCTATCACGCGACCCCCGAGGATATTTTGATCGAGCTTTCCGGTGCCTCAGGATCGACCGTTCTGATGTTGGGACACAATCCGGGGATTTCCATCTTTGCCACTCGCATAGTCCGTCAGGCACCGGATCATGCTCGGTTCACTGACTACCCAACCTGCGCAACGACAGTGATCCGCTTTGACCTTGACGATTGGGCGCATGTCGGATGGCACAGTGGCGACGTGCTGGGTTTTGCAATCCCGCGTGAGTTGCCCGAATAGAAAAAGGCGGGACCAAAGCCCCGCCTTTGAAACGATTTATCCGAAATCAGTGACCCAGAATCTGGCTTAGGAACAGCTTGGTCCGTTCGCTCTGCGGGTTGTTGAAGAACTCTTCCGGCTCGTTTTGTTCCACGATCTGACCTGCGTCCATAAAGATTACGCGGTTGGCGACCTGACGAGCAAAGCCCATCTCGTGCGTCACGCACAGCATGGTCATGCCTTCCTCGGCCAGTTCGATCATGGTGTCGAGAACCTCTTTGATCATCTCGGGGTCCAGCGCCGAAGTCGGTTCGTCGAACAACATAATGCGCGGCATCATGCAGAGCGAGCGGGCAATCGCCACACGCTGCTGCTGACCACCGGACAGCTGACCAGGGTACTTCAGCGCCTGATCCGGGATCTTCACCTTTTCCAGGAAATGCATCGCGCGCTCTTCGGCCTCTTTCTTGGGCGTTTTACGCACCCAGATCGGGGCCAGCGTGCAGTTCTCTAGAATGGTCAGGTGCGGAAACAGGTTGAAGTGCTGGAACACCATGCCAACCTCGGAACGGATCTTGTCGATGTTCTTGAGGTCATTCGACAGCTCTGTCCCGTCCACGACGATCGTACCCTGCTGGTGTTCTTCCAGCGCGTTCAGGCAGCGGATCAGGGTGGATTTACCCGACCCTGACGGCCCTGCGATCACGATCCGCTCGCCCTGATTGACGGTCAGATTGATATCACGCAGCACGTGGAAGGCCCCGTACCACTTGTTCATGTTGGTGATTTCGATGGCGACCTCGTCGCTCACCTGCATCTTCGAGCGGTCGATTTCGCGTTCAATTGCAAGTTCAGACATGTGTTGAACTCCTTAACGGTGGCCAGTCTGAAGCTTGCGCTCCAGATACATGGAATAACGGGACATGGAGAAGCAGACGACGAAGAACAGCGCACCGATAAAGGCGAACAGTTCCCAATAGATGCCGTTCCAAGCGGTATCGGCGCGGATCGCGTTTGCCAGACCGATCACATCGAACAGTCCGATGATCGACACCAGCGTCGTGTCCTTGAAGATACCGATGAAGGTGCTCACGATGCCCGGGATCGAGATTTTCAGCGCTTGCGGCATGATGATCAGCCGTTGTGCCTGCCAGTAGTTCAGGCCCAGACTGTCGGCCCCTTCATACTGACCACGCGGCAAGGCAGCCAGACCACCCCGGATCACCTCGGCCATATAGGCAGCCGAGAACAGGGTCATCATGATCATCACCCGCAGGATGATGTCAAAATTGGTGCCCGGCGGCATGAAGATGTTCAGCAGCAGCGAGGCCACGAACAGCAAGGTGATCAGCGGCACGCCCCGGATGAACTCGATGAAGCCCACGCAGAGGTATTTGACGATCAACAGATCGGACTGACGGCCCAGCGCCAGTAGGATACCGATCGGCAGCGAAACACCGATGGCCACAACGCCCAACAGGATCGCCAGCATAAAGCCACCGAAGTCGCGGCTTTCTACAGGTGCGATCCCGATCGGAATGACCGAATTGATCGCGCCGGCAACTGAACCCGAGGCAAACAACCACCAGAGAAGCGGCAAGGCGATCGCAAGAATCAAGGCCACGAGTGATCCCGCAACGGGAAACACAAACTTGTAGACGATATACCCAATAGCGAACCCAGCGGCGACCATCAGCGGCGACCAGATGCTGCCACCCCACATCAGCCATGGAAGCAGGAACGGATACGCCGCGGTCACAATCAGCAGTTTGCGCGGCACTTGGGTGAACAACACAGGTGCAATTGCGACAAGCAACAGGATGAAGGTCAGGTTCGGTCGGAAATAGGCCGGCCAGCCGCCTGCTTCGGGTGGATTGGACCACGTTGCATTCGGTTCAGCAGGGTACGGAGGATAGAACCCGTACAGCAATTGCAGCCAACGATCTTTGATCACACCCCAGCAGGCATGACCATGGGTATCACCCCATGTTGCCATCATGATCTCACGACACTCTGACAGGGAATTGGCGTTCCAGACGGATTGGAACGTCCATGCCAGGATGTTGGACAAAACATAGTAGATCAAGATCAGCGAGATGATCGTCAGGATAGCGTTCAGCCAGCTTGAGAACAGGTTATGCTTGATCCAGCCGAGCACCCCCACCTCTGAAGCGGGCGGTGCCTTTTCCGGCAACATTTCCGTGCGGACAAATGAAACATCACTCATATTACCGCTCCACCAGTTTGACACGGTTGTTGTACCAGTTCATCACCGCCGAGATGCTCAGCGAGATGGACAGGTAGATCAGCATCAGCAGCAGAACGCATTCCAGCTCGCGGCCGGTCTGGTTCATGGTGATGCCGCCCAGCGTCCCCGTGATGTCCATGTATCCGACCGCAATCGCCAGCGACGAGTTCTTGGTCAGGTTCAGATAGTTCGAGATCATCGGCGGGATGATCACCCGCAGCGCCTGCGGCAGGATCACCAGACGCATCGTGCGGCCCGAGCGCAGGCCCAGTGCAGATGCGGCCTCGGTCTGGCCTTTTGAGATGGCCAGAATACCAGCACGGACGATCTCGGCGATGAAAGCGGCGGTGTACAGCGACAGGGCCAGCCACAGCGCGATCAGTGAATTGCGCAGATGGGTGCCGCCTGTGAAGTTAAAGCCTTTCAGTTCGGGGTAACCAAGATGGAAGCCCAGCGCGCCCAGCAGGATGGCTGACGGAACGAAAAACAAACCCAGTTGGATGTGCCAGATTGTCGGGCGGTCGCCCGTCTTTTCTTGTGTGGTATTGGCCCAGGCCGACACCTTGCGCATGGCAAAGATGCTGCCGCCGATCACAATCAGAAACGCGATCAGGTCCAGCGACACGTCAAAACGCAGGCTCGTTGTGCCAAACAGATGGATGTCACCCAATCCGCGCGAGAAAAGGAACTCTGGGATATAGACCCCGCGGTTGGTGACGGCGACCGAGTCGAACAGCTTCATTGTCGCCTCGGGGTCTTCGCCCCGGAACGCACGCGGTGCAGGCAGGCTTTCGATCAGGATTGCCATGGCAAACACGATCCACAGCAGAACCGGCACGTTGCGGAACATCTCGACGTAAACGGTCATGATTCGGGCGACGAGCCAGTTGTTGGACAGGCGCAGAACGCCGACCATCACACCAATGATCGTGGCTGTAATACAGCCCAGAACCGCAACAACCAACGTGTTCAGAAGCCCGATGAAAGCAGCGCGCAGATGGGTATCGCGCGAATCGTATTCCAACAGCCGCTGGTTGATATCATAGCTGGCCGGGTCGGCGAAAAAGCCAAACTCGACCGTTTTGCCCAACGCTTCAAGGTTCTGAATGGTGTTGCTGATAAGCCAGGCTGCCAGAAGCATGAAACCAATCATAGCGATGACCTGTATGGTCGCAGATCGGTACCGCGTATCGTAAAGGAGCATGGACAGCCGGAAGTGCTCCTTCGGCGGGTCAGTGAGTGTCGTCATGACCTATGTTTTTCCCCGTTCATCCCGAATTCAGCCGACGAAGTTTGTCTTCGTTCAATCTATCCGGGAGTGATTCTTATTTATCGAAAAAGGGCGCGGGTTACCCCGCGCCCTTTTCCATGGATTTTAGCGGAAAGGCGGTGCGTAGAGCAGGCCGCCATCAGTCCACTGTGCGTTCAAGCCGCGTGCCAGACCGATCGGAGTTTCCTCACCGATGTTCTTGGCAAACACTTCGCCGTAGTTACCGCCGACTTTGATAGCGCGCTGTGCCCAGGTCGCGTCGAGGCCCAGCATCTCACCCAGAGTGCCTTCGCTGCCCAGCAGACGGTTCACTTCGGGGTTGTCGGTGCCTGCGGCCATCTCGTCGATGTTGGCCGAGGTTATGCCCAGCTCTTCGGCTGCGATCAGCGCGTTGAGGGTCCAGCGGACCACATCACCCCACTCGTGGTCGCCGTGACGGACCAGCGGACCCAGCGGCTCTTTCGAGATGATTTCGGGCAGGATCACGTGATCACCTGCGTTTTCAAAGGTGGCGCGGGTCGCCGCCAGGCCGGATGCGTCGGTGGTGTAGACGTCACAAGCACCAGCCAGGTATTGCTGCTGCGCTTCGGCGTTGGTTTCGACCGGAACCGGCTCGTAGCTCATGTTGTTGATGCGGAAGAAATCCGCCAAGTTCAGTTCAGTCGTGGTGCCGGTCTGAATGCAGACTGTTGCGCCGTCCAGTTCCTTGGCCGAGCTCACGCCCAGCGATTTTGGAACCAAAAAGCCCTGACCGTCATAGTAGTTGATGCCCACGAATTCGAACTTCAGGTCAACATCGCGGCTGAAGGTCCATGTGGTGTTACGGGCCAGCATGTCGATCTCGCCCGAGGCCAGCGCAGTGAAACGCGTCTTGCCGGTGGTCGGAATAAACTCGACTGCAGTCGGATCGTCCAGAACAGCGGCTGCAACGGCGCGGCACACCGCAACGTCAAAGCCTTGCCATTCACCATTGGCATCCGGGCTAGCGAAACCGGGTACGCCAGTTGCAACGCCGCAATTTAGCTTGCCGCGTGCCTTGACGTCGTCCACGGTTCCCGCCATCGCAGCGCCTGCGGCCAGGCCGACGATTGTGGCCGCGCCCAAGATTACGGATTTTTTCATTTTTACCTCTTCCTGATTTTCCACCCCTTTTCAGGGACGGCTCTGTCCGGCACCTCTGGCACCAGAAAGGTTTCCCCAAAGGTGTCTCCCCTTTAGTGGGCACGAGTTTGGGCGCAATCATAAACAAACGTCAAGGGTTGGTTCAGGGAAAACGATGAGACAATCCAAAGATGACTCATTCAACGTCCAAGATTCGGGCCGTAAAGGATCACTTCGAGAGGTCGAAGAACCGTTTTGCGTGCAGAAAGGCCGCCTTTTTGATTTCGGTGGTTGCGTGGGCTTCATCATCATGGCCCCACTGTTCAATCTGCCAATGCTCATCCAGGCGGGAAATTTGCCAGATATCCTCTGCGTCCCGCCAGTTCAGGGCCGAGGCGAACCCCAGAACAAGAGACCCGGACAAGCTAACGAGATCGTGGAAAGCCGCGAGTTGGAAATCATTTAGTCCATGTACACGCAGCCTGAGGGTCGTCAGCGCCACCTCGGACTGGGGTTGATGCACGACGCCGGCAACCGGCAACAACCGCGCAGAAAGCGCGTCTGATGCCCATTCCAACGCAGGGTCCCATTGTTCGGCTTGCCGCTGTTGCAACTCCTGCGGGTGAGTTGCCCGATAGCATAACAGGTCCGAATCGCCATAGTCGGCCAGCATGTCCGCAACCTCGGCGTGTTGGTGACGAACCTTGTCGATGGCCGCATTTGCTGAACGGGTAAAAGGCATCAGGGTCGGATCAACCTCTTTTTCCTGCGCGTCCCACTCGGCGGCAACCTCGTCGGCCATGGCGCGCGTGGGCAGGATCAAGGCGGCTTTGGCCGGGGTTTTGACACGGCGGCCATCCAGTTCGACGGTAAATCCGCCTTCGGCTTCGACCACCAAACTTTCGGTCCAAAATCGCTTCGGCTTCCAATCGCTCATGTCTTCAGGTCCAGATCGTATCCAACGCTTGCGGCAGCTGGTCAAAAGTTTCAATAACGCAGGTCGCGCATTCTAGAGCGGACCGGTCGTGATAGCCCCATGTCACACCGATCCCCGCCACCCCTGCGGCCTTGGCCATATCCATATCAAATCGGGTATCCCCGACCATGACAGCCTGCACGGCGTCGACACCGGTTTCCGCCAGCGCCGTGTCGATCATCGACGGGTGCGGTTTCGAGGGGTGGTGATCGGCAACCTGCCGGGTGATGAAAAAGCGGTCCAGTTCGTGTGCTTCGATCAGCGCATCCAAACCGCGCTGCGATTTGCCGGTGGCCACGCCCAGCAATACCTCGGGGACTGCATGCAGCTTTTCAATGGTCTCTCTGGCTCCGGGATAGAGCGGTGAGCTGCCTGCACCCAGCTCTAACCGATGGGCGTGATAAGCCTGCTTGTAGCCCTCAACCAGACGGCGCTGGACGCCGTCAGATTGATCTGATGCCAACTGCGACATGGCAACCGGCAACGACAGACCAACGATGGACAGAATCGCATCCCGCTCGGGCACCGGCAGGGACAGCGCATCAAAACTGGCCGTCATCGCCGCCACGATGCTGCCCTGGCTGTCGACAAGCGTTCCGTCCACGTCAAACAGAACCAAACGCAGCGGCACGCTCATTGCAATTCCTCGAACGGGTCGTCTGCTGCCAGATCTTCGGTCCAGCCAAAGGTGTCCCAGCTGTGTTTCATGTGCTCGGGCAACGGCGCGGTGACGGTGATGGTCTTGCGGGTCACCGGATGCTGGAAGGACGCCTGCCGTGCGTGCAGGTGCAGTTTCTTGCTGATGATCCCACCCAGTTGCGCGCCCCAACCATCGCCCAGGTTCTCTTGCCCCGAGCCGCCATATTTCCCGTCACCAATGATCGGATGCCCAATCGCTGCCATATGTGCCCGCAGTTGGTGGGTGCGCCCGGTGATCGGTTCCATCGCCACCCATGCGGCGCGTCCAGCCACCCGGTACAACGTCGCATAAAGCGTATGTGCCCGTTTCGCGCCCGGATTGTCGTCGATCTCGTTCAGGTGTACGGCGATCATCTTTTCACCCTCACCGTGCTTGCCATGACCCGGAGCCTTAACCAGCCCAGTCTTGATCTCACCCAGATACGGGGTCGGCACCCCGGCCACCAACGCCCAATAGATTTTGCGTGTGTCGCGGTGGCGGAACGCAGCGGTCAGCCCGTTGGCAGCCTCGCGCGTACGGGCCAGCAGCAAAACGCCGGATGTGTCCTTGTCCAACCGGTGCACAAGGCGGGGGTTCTCGTCATAACCGAAGCGCAGTGCCTCGGACAGGCTGTCCACATGGCGCGTCTGGCCGCTGCCGCCCTGCACGGGCAGACCGTGGGGTTTGTTCAGCGCTAGCACATGATCGTCCCGGTAAATCACGCAGGATTGGATCATCTTGGCATCAGCGTCCGAAATGCGACGGTTAACCTCGGCAGGTCTGTGATCGACATCGGGCAAGGGCGGCACTCGCACGACCTGACCGACCTCTAGCCGGGTCGAGGCCTTCACTCGTCCGCCTTCAACGCGAAGCTCACCTTTGCGGCACATCTTTTCGATGCGTCCCTGGCTGACATGCGGAAACAGGCGGCGCAACCACCGGTCAAGCCGCTGGTCGCCGTCACCTTCCGCCACGGTGATCATCTGTACGCCGCTCATGCCGATATCCCCTGTGTCGCGCAGATTTTCCGCGCGGCAAGCCTGCCTATAAGTGCCCTAGAAAACATGCGCGTCTGTGGCGTGCTAAGGGCCAAGAGTCAACCGTTTCGCTGTGCCCGCAGCTTGGCAAAATAGTCCAGACGCTTCTTCAACTCTCGCTCAAACCCACGTTCGACCGGTTGATATAGCTCGGGCCGTTCCATACCGTCGGGAAAATAGTTCTGTCCCGAAAATCCATCCTCGGCGTCATGGTCATAAGCATAACCTGAGCCATAGCCCTGATCCTTCATCAGCGAGGTCGGGGCGTTCAGGATATGTTTGGGCGGCGGCTCACTGCCCGACTGCTTGGCCAACCGCATCGCGGCTTTGTAGCCCACATAAGCCCCATTCGACTTTGGGGCCAACGCCAAATACACAAGCGCCTGTGCCAGCGCCAATTCTCCCTCGGGGCTGCCCAACCGTTCGTAGGTCTGCCAGGATTGCAAGCAGATCGCCTGAGCTTGCGGGTCTGCCAGACCGATATCCTCAACTGCCATCCGCGTGATCCGTCGCGCCAGATAGCGGGGGTCCTCGCCGCCTGTCAGCATCCGCGCAAACCAATAGAGCGCGGCGTCCGGGTCGGAGCCGCGCACCGATTTGTGCAAGGCCGAGATCAGGTTGTAATGCTCATCGCCAGATTTGTCGTACTTTGCCGCCCGGCGCATCAGACGGGTCGACAGCGCATCCGAGTCCAAAGGCGCATCGACCTTCCACGCCGCAACCTGTTCGATCAGGTTCAACAGTGTGCGTCCATCGCCATCGGCCATTTCCTGCAGCGCCTCGCGGGCAGGGCCGGTCAGCGGCAGCGCGCGGTCCAGCTCTTTTTCCGCCCGTTGAGTCAGCCGCTCCAGATCGGCCAGGCTGAGCCGCTCCAGCACCAGAACCTGCGCCCGGCTGAGCACAGCTGCGTTCAGCTCAAACGACGGATTCTCGGTGGTGGCCCCAACCAGCAGGATTGTGCCGTCTTCCATATGGGGCAAAAACCCGTCCTGCTGCGCCTTGTTGAACCGGTGGATCTCATCCACGAACAGCAGTGTACCCTGCCCGTTTTGACGGCGGATCTTGGCGGCCTCGAACACTTTCTTGAGGTCCGGCACACCGGTGAAAATCGCGCTGATCTGAACAAAATGCAGATCGGTTTCCTGTGCCAAAAGCCGCGCGATGGTGGTTTTCCCCACACCCGGCGGCCCCCAGAACACCAGGCTGGACAGGCTGCCCGAGGCCAGCATGACACCCAACGGCGCGTCCGGGCCCAGCACCTGTTCCTGCCCGATCACCTCGGCCAGCGACTGCGGCCGCAGCCGATCAGCCAGCGGACGATGCGCGGCTGATGCGGGCTCGGCAGCCCCGGTGTCAAACAGGTCGCTCATGGATTTACAGCCGGAACCGAAGTGAGACCGAACGCCCGCCCCTGAGGATATCCAGATTGATCCTGCGGCCAGGATCGGTCAACGCATCCACCACATCACTTGGGTGGTTAATCTGCTCGCCATTGATGCTGTTCACCACATCACCGACATGCAGCCCCGACCGACCACCATACGGCCCCGCATCGATCACGACGACTCCGGTCTGTGACAGCACCAGCCCCATCCGCGAGATCACGGCCGGGTTAACGCGCGACACCGTCAGGCCCGGCATCACAGTCTGGTCATCCAGAGTGGTTTCTTCGGCAGCCGGGGTTTCCGGTGCCTCGACCAGGGCAATTTCGACCTCGGCCCTCTCGTCCCCGCGCAGGCGCGTCACGACCGACGTGCCACCAACCCCCGCCACCGACATGCGGAATTTCATCTCGGCCGGAGAGTTCACCTCATCCCCGTCCACATGGGTCACCACATCGCCCACGCGCAACCCGGCTTCGGCCAGTGGACTCAGAGAATGCAGGTCGGAAATCACCACCCCAAGCGGGATCGCCAACCCCAGAGACTCGGCGATATCTGCGCTCATGTGCTGACCTGCCATGCCGGCCCAAGGGCTTACAAAACTGTCATTGCCTGCTTGCGCCTGCCGCAGAAATTCGGCCACCAAATTGGCCGGAATTGCGAACCCGATGCCGTTGGACCCGCCCGACCGCGTGAGGATTGACGTGTTGATCCCGATCAGATCGCCATTCACGTCAATCAGCGCGCCGCCGGAATTGCCGGGATTGATCGCCGCATCAGTCTGAATGAAATAGCCGCGCGCATTGCCCGTCGCTGTGCCCGTACGCGCCAGTCCCGAGATGATGCCCGATGATACCGTCTGCCCGACGCCAAACGGGTTCCCGATGGCCAGCGCCAATTCACCGACCGCGACATGGTCAGAATCGCGCAATTGCAGGAATGGCAGGTCCTCGGCCTCTTGCAGCCGCAATATGGCGATGTCGCTTTCCTTGTCGCCCAGCACCACCTGCGCGGAAAACTCACGCCGATCCGTTGTTACCACGCGGATTTCCGTGGCCGTGCCCACGACGTGATAATTGGACACTACATAGCCGTCATCGGTCAGGATCACGCCGGATCCAAGCGAGTTTTGAACCCGTGGGCGGGGCGCACCAAACCCTCCACCAAAAAAGTCCTGAAAGAACGGGTCCGAGAACAAGGTGTTCGCCCGCCCCTGCCGCACGATCTTGGCATAGATATTGACCACCGCAGGTGAGGCCTGCTTGACCACAGGGGCAAACCCCAGCGATATCTCGGCCTGAGATTGCGGGACGCGTGTTTCTGCCGTGGCAACGGAAGCGCAGGCAAGGGAAAGAGCGATTAGTGTCGCGCGAAACATCAGGACCTCAACGTACAAATCTGCGTTGGATATGCGCCCCTGCGAAAGGTATTGCAAGTATGGGGTGGCCGTTCAATCCAGTGGCGCGTGCAGCCGCGTGCCCTTGGTGATGATCCCACCACGATTGCCCACCTCTATCTCGCCATAACGTTGTTTGAAAACTTCGGGCAATTCGCGATCACCTTGGGGTGACAACCACAGACGGAACAAATGGCGTCGCCGGGTCGGATCGGCCCAATCGGTGAAACCTGTTCGGTCGTGCAGTTGCGAGTGATTGTAGACGAACTGCATATCGCCGGGTTGCAATCGCATGGCCAGATAGAGGTCAGGGTCATTGGCCAGCGCATCGAATCTATCCAGTGCTGCCACATGATCAGACGTCAACCGCATGGCGTCGGGGAACCTCTGTGCACTGTCGATGTACTGGCGCTGATAGAACACCGTGAGCTTACCGCCGTGCCAGCTGAACGGCGGGATCGTCATGAAGGGCTGCATGCCCTCCGGGACTTCGCCCCGCCTATCGGTAGCAATAGGATCGAACAGGCGCTCCAACAGGTCCGGGCACTCGGCCCGCATCCGGTTATAGATGGCTTCGGCGCTGACCAGCAGAGAATCTCCGCCCTCTTTGGCATCGCGCAGGCATAACAGCCCGACGATATCGGCACTGTCGGTGTGAAAGGTCTGCCGCTCATGGGTCTGATAAATCCGCGTATTCGGGTCCTTTGCATCTGCGCCGATGTCACGAACATGCCCTAGAATATGGCCCTGCGCATTCTGCGAGCGCGCCGACCCCAAATGTGCACCAACGCCACAAAAGATCGCCGCTGCCATTTCCTGCGAATACGACTGCACCGGAAGACCCCGGATCACCTCGAAACCAATCCCGGTTATCAACTTGTCCTGCAAATTGTTCAGATGGCGATCAAATCGCTGCAACGGGAAATCCGCCTTCTCGATTTCCCCAATATCCTGCCCCAAACTCAGGTAATGACGCGCGGCCTGTTCAAGATCAACGATGTCCTCGGGTGATAGATCGATAATCCAGTCCCCTCGCCGACCTGCCATCTCTCGACCCGTCCAAACAGATGGGCCCGTGAGTTCAACGGGTATCTCAGATAGTATCGTCATGCCTTGCCCTCCGGTGCACCCTCACAGAATGCCGAGAGGCCGCTGGACAGTCATCCACTGAATTCGCCGCAATCGGCGTGAATGCGACGCCAAGTTTGCGACTTCAGCCTACAAAGATCGTTCCTTCAGGTGCGTGAACACACATCACTCGACAGGTGCCCAGTCAGAGCCGGGATCATATGTCGTGATTTCGTCCGCCTTTTCGAGCGTCTCAGGCCCAAAATCGGCTTCGTAAACCACTCCGTTCTCGCCCACCAAAAAGGAATGCACTCCGGTTTCACCGTAATCCGCAGGGACCGCAAGCAGCGCATGACCAGCAACGAACTGGTCGCCAACGAAATAGGAATAGGCACCGCCAGGTGCGTTCGGGCCCTGACCACTAAGGATCGTGTAGTAATAGCCAAGGAAGGGTTCGGCTTCATAGTCCGTTTCACCGTCGCTCCAGCCTGACGCAGCAGCGCGGGCCAAGGCCGCGCCAACGAAACTATCCTCATCAGGCCAGAACAGGCCATTTCTCTCATCCGGGTCTGCAATGATCGTCTGGGCGAATTCCATAACACCGTCGCCGTTGTGATCGACCAGCCGGAACGCCGCCTGAAGATCAACATACGCCTCAAGCAACTCGATCACTTCCAACTCGTTCAGACCGATTTCGCGGGCCGAGAGTTCTTCGATCCCGGCTTCAAGATCGAAGTGCCAGCCCGCGTCACTGCGCGAAATGGGGATCGGAAAGGGCCAACTGTCTTCTCCCAGCACCAGAACAACCCCATCATCTTCCGGCTGGAAGCGATACCCCTCGGCATACATGCCAAGCACTTCTTTTCGTCGTTCCTGATCTTCGGCGGGGTCACCAGTTCCGATCAGGTCTTCGGCTTCAGGTCCGAAAATCTCCAGCAGCTTGCTCTGATCCTCTGCCCTCAGGGCCTCTACAAAGGCGTCCAGTGCGGATTGCGGCGTGTCAAATTGCGCTCCGTCCGACAAGGCGGGGCCAGAAGTCGCGGCAAGAAGCAAAATGGAAAACACTGATTTACGCATCTTATCTTCTCCGCTTTCCTTTGGCGGCGTGCCCGCGTTTGGACGCGCTTTTGGTTCTGCTTCCTGACGCTTTTTTCCTCATCGCCTGACCTTTAGAAGCGGAGGGCTTGCGCTGTGCCGCTTTCTTGGCCTGAGGCTTTTTAGCGGCTTGTGGTTTCTGCTTCACCGGCTGTTTCGCGGTCGATGGCTTTTGCCTGGTGCGATCAACAGCTTGTTTCTTGGCCGCCGCCTTGTCGCGATCTACATTGCCACGATCCACCTGAGGCAAATTATTTTTCCCGCCACTTCGATTGGCCAAAGCGCCGCCTGCTACGGCCCCGGCCCCAACAGCGGCCGCTGCGGCACGATCTCGGCTAATATCGGCGGCACCGGACTCGCGGCTTAACTTGTCGCGCAGTTCATCCGTACGGCCTTCGGGGCGGTTGACTGGCAAGTCACCCCGATTGCCTTCAGGTCTTTTGTGATCCGAAATCTTGTCCCGCGCCTGCTGCTGGCGGTCGGGTTCAGGCTTCCAACCAATATCGGTCCGATCGCCCAGGTCGATATCATTGCCGATATTGACGTTCCCGTCGACATCAATGTCGATATCCGGGTTCCTATAGATTGGCCCGCCGCCCCAACCGCCACAATTGCGGCAGCCCCAGTAATCATACCAGTCATCGTCATCATCGAAAATCTCGTCGATCAGCGCGACGGTGCCAAAGGTCAAAAGAGCCGCACCAACAACATCCCCGGTCGACGGCCCGGTATAAACGGTTTCGGGATTGTATTGCGGTACATACACTGTTTCGGGTTCTGTCGGTGTGACGATGATCGTATCGTCGTCAGATACTTCGACGGTCTGTTCCGGGCCGGACACCAGCGCGCCACTGTCAATGGCCTGATCCCGCATCACCTGAACGGCGTCCATCACATCATCGGACTGGGCCAGCATCGCGGTACCCATCGTTTCGGTCCAGTCGATATGGGTCGCCATCTGGCCAACAACCTCGGGGAAGGCCGTCGCCAATACGCTGACCGACGGGTCCCATCCCATTGCGTCAATCTCCAGCTCCAGTTCGGCTGGATCGCGGTCAGCATTATCCAGAAGGAAACGCTCGGCCTTCACAATTTCCAGCGGCTGCGTGGCGGCGACAAATATCTGAATGACCAGCGTGTCCGGATATAGAGCCACCGGAGCAACCAAAGTCTGAAGCTCGGCATCGGTCAGAAGATCAGAAGTGTCTGCTGACGCCTCGACAGTTTCCGCAGTGTCGTCAGAGGTCTCTTGTGCGTGTAACACCGAGGAAGCGCCAATACTGAGCGCAAGGATTAGATACCTAAACATATTGCGATCCTTCAATTTCTTTAAGGATCACCCAAGTTCGCGATTCTGGCAACAGGAGGGCATTCAGCGCTCTGATACCAAGAAACAAAAAAACCCCCACGTCCAAGACGCGGGGGTTTGAAATCAGAAAGCCAGGCTTTCTTATTCTTCGTCTGCTGCCTCTTCGGCGGCAACGCGGGCTTTGTCGGCCGCGCCTTTGGCATCGACGTCACGATCAACGAATTCGATGATCGCCATCGGAGCCATGTCGCCATAGCGGAAGCCAGCTTTCAGGATGCGGACATAACCGCCCTGACGCTCGGCGTAGCGGGGACCCAGAACTTCGAACAGCTTCGCGACGTCTTTGTCTTCTTTCAGCTGTGCTGCGGCCTGACGACGAGCGTGCAGGTCGCCGCGCTTGCCCAGAGTGATCAGCTTTTCGATGACCGGGCGCAGTTCTTTTGCTTTGGGCAGAGTCGTTTTGATCTGCTCATGCTCGATGAGCGAGCCAGCCATGTTCGCAAACAGCGCCTTGCGGTGCTCATGTGTACGGTTCAGGCGGCGGTAACCACGTGCGTGACGCATTGTTCAATTCCTATCTTGCGTTTTTACTTTGTCTGGCCGGCGATGCGTGTCACCGGCTCTCCTTGGGGCATCATCGCCCTTGATGTCCCCGGAAGCCCGGGCATTTGGGAAGACGCGTTTAGAACGCGTCTTCGAATTTCTTGGCCAGATCTTCGATGTTGTCGGGCGGCCAGTCCTCGACATCCATGCCGAGGTGCAGACCCATACCGGACAGCACTTCCTTGATCTCGTTCAGCGATTTGCGGCCGAAGTTCGGGGTGCGCAGCATCTCGGCTTCGGTTTTCTGGATCAGATCGCCAATGTAAACGATGTTGTCGTTCTTCAGGCAGTTTGCCGAACGGACCGACAGTTCCAGCTCGTCCACTTTCTTCAGCAGCAGCGGGTTGAACTCCAGACCATCGTCCTCGTCCTGGCGGCCAGCCGCTTCGGGCTCGTCGAAGTTGACGAAGATCGACAACTGATCCTGCAGGATACGAGCGGCGAATGCCAACGCGTCTTCCGGGGTGATCGAACCGTCTGTTTCGATCTTCAGGGTCAGCTTGTCATAGTCCAGAACCTGACCTTCACGGGTCGGCTGAACGTCATAGGCAACCTTCTTGACCGGCGAATAGATCGCGTCGATCGGGATCAGACCGATAGGCGCATCTTCCGGCTTGTTCTTTTCAGCCGAAACATAACCCTTGCCGGTGTTGACGGTCAGTTCCATGAACAGGTCGGCGCCATCGTCCAGGTGGCAGATCACGTGGTCGCGGTTCAGAACCTCGATGCCGGCGCTTTCGCTGATGTCGCCAGCGGTGACAACAGCGGGGCCTTTGGCATTGATCGACAGGCGTTTGGGGCCTTCGACTTCCATACGCAGTGCAACCTGCTTGAGGTTCAGGATGATGTCGGTGACGTCTTCACGTACGCCTGCAACGCTCGAGAACTCGTGCAGGACGTTGTCGATCTGGACGCTGGTGATGGCCGCGCCTTGCAGCGAGCTCATCAGAACGCGGCGCAGCGCGTTGCCCAGGGTCAGACCAAAACCACGCTCCAGCGGCTCAGCAACCAGGGTTGCCTGACGTGCAGGATCGTTGCCCGGCTTGGCTTCCAGCTGGGTCGGCTTGATCAATTCAGCCCAATTCTTGTGGATCATGTAATCCCTCCATTCCTGTCCGCGCCCCATGACCAACAAGGTGCAGACGCCCGAGGTTCAAAATGACGTGCTGGGGCCGTGCAAAAACACAGCCCCAGCTCAATTCAAAATCGCTTAGACGCGACGACGCTTCGGCGGACGGCAGCCGTTGTGAGCGATCGGTGTCACGTCGCGGATCGACGTGATGTTGAAGCCCACGGCAGCCAGTGCGCGCAGAGCCGATTCACGACCCGAACCTGGGCCCTGAACTTCGACTTCCAGCGTCTTGACGCCATGTTCCTGCGCCTTCTTGCCTGCATCTTCTGCAGCCATCTGAGCGGCGTAGGGTGTCGATTTCCGCGATCCCTTGAAGCCCATGGTACCGGCAGACGACCACGAGATCGCGTTGCCCTGTACGTCCGAGATCAGGATCTTGGTGTTGTTGAAGGTCGAGTTCACATGGGCAACGCCCGATGCGATGTTCTTACGCTCTTTGCGCTTGATGCGAGTCTTATCGCGTGCCATCAGTCAGACCCTCCCTTATTTCTTCTTACCAGCGATGGCCTTTGCGGGGCCTTTGCGGGTACGAGCGTTGGTGTGGGTGCGCTGACCGCGAACCGGCAGGTTGCGGCGGTGACGCAGACCGCGATAGCAGCCCAGGTCCATCAGGCGCTTGACGTTCATCTGAACTTCACGACGCAGGTCACCTTCAACGGTGAAGTTGGCGTCGATGTGCTCGCGGATGGCCAGAACTTCGGCGTCGGACAGTTCGTTGACGCGACGATGCGCTTCAATGCCCACGGCTTCGCAGATCGCTTTGGCCGAGGTGTTGCCGATACCGGTGATATATGTGAGGGCGATTGGTACCCGCTTTGCAGTCGGGATGTTTACGCCGGCAATACGTGCCACGTGTCACTTTCCTTTTCGTTGCGGTTCCGTAACTCCAGAACCTTTTTTCACAACGCTTGACCATGGCAGTGAGGCCAGCGGGTCCAGCATTATTCGAGGTGGTCGGGGCAATTGGGACGAATCCCGCATGCGGTCTTGATTCCCCAAAGGGATGGGGGTCGATATGGGCTTTTGAAGGGGCCGTCAAGCCCCTACCTGAAGTCAGCCCAGAATCGCCTCAATCGACGCGGTGACTTCCTTGATATCGGCCAGTCCGTTGACCGGGCGCAGATCACCCTTGGCATAGTAGTAGCCGATCAGCGGTGAGGTCTTTTTGTAGTATTCCATAAGACGTGTACGAAGGCTGTCTTCGTTGTCGTCCGCACGGCGCTGGAAGTCATTTTCCTTACCGCAATTCGTGCATTTGCCATCTGCAGGAATAGGCTTGGTGATGTCGTTATAAACCTCACCGCAGCCGCCGCAGGTTGACCGCGCCGTAATCCGGCCGACCAGAGCGTCGTCATCCACACGCATTTCGATCACAGTGTGCAGCGACTGGCCCAGCTTAGTCAGCAGAGCCGCCAGTGCATCCGCTTGCGCCAGCGTGCGCGGGAAACCGTCAAAGATGAAACCGGCACCTTTTTCGGTGGTCAGTTTCTCTTCGATCAGGCCGATCACGATCTCGTCAGTGACCAGCTTGCCCGCGTCCATGATCGCGGCAACCTTCTGGCCCATTTCGGTTCCGCTGGTTTTGGCCTCACGCAGCATGTCTCCAGTGCTCAACTGCACCATGCCGCGTGTTTCCACCAGATGACGCGCCTGCGTTCCTTTACCCGCCCCCGGGGGGCCCAACAAAATGATATTCATCGACGAGAGGGTCCCTTCCTGCCGCGTTTCTTACCTTTGCCGCGCAGTTGGGACTTTTCGATCAGCCCTTCGTATTGGTGCGCCAGCAGGTGGCTCTGAACCTGTTGGATCGTATCCATGGTAACAGAGACGATGATCAGAACCGAGGTCCCACCAAAATAGAACGGAATGGCAAACTGGTTCCGAAGGATTTCAGGCAACAGACAGACCGCCGCCAGGTAGGCAGAACCCAGGACCAGCACGCGGTTGACTACGTATTCCAGATATTCGGCGGTTTTCTTGCCTGGGCGGATGCCGGGTACAAAGCCGTTCTGCTTTTTCAGATTGTCTGCAACGTCATCCGGTTTGAACGACACGTTGAACGTGTAGAAATACGCAAAGAACACGATCATCGTTGCGAAGAACAGCAGGTACAGCGGCTGACCGGGGCCAAAGTTGGCCAGCAGCCACGACATGACCGGCCCACTGGTTGCACCCGACGAGAAGGTCGAGATCGTCACCGGCAACAACAAAAGCGAGCTCGCAAAGATCGCCGGGATCACGCCTGCCGGGTTCACTTTGACCGGCAGGTGGCTGGAGCCGCCCTCATAGATCTTCATACCGGCCTGACGGCGCGGGTATTGGATGTGGATCTTGCGCAGGGCGCGTTCCATGAACACCACGAAGGTGATCACCGCAATGACCATCACGATCACACCCACGATCACAGCGGGGCTGATCGCACCTGAACGACCCGATGCAAAGAACTGGGCCAAAGCAGCCGGAACCTCGGCGATAATGCCGACAAAAATGATAAGAGAGATGCCGTTGCCTATGCCGCGTGCGGTGATCTGTTCACCCAACCACATCAGGAACATGGTGCCGCCAACCAGCGTAATCATGGTCGACAGACGGAAGAACATGCCCGGATCGGTCGCCAGATCGCCCGATTCCAGCGAAACGGCCAGACCATAGGCCTGTACGGTGGCCAGCGCCACGGTGCCGAAACGAGTATATTGGTTGATCTTCTTGCGGCCCTGCTCGCCCTCTTTCTTGAGCTGTTCGAGCGCGGGAACCATAGATGTCAGCAGCTGCACGATGATCGAGGCTGAAATGTAAGGCATGATGCCGAGGGCAAAGATACCCATCCGCCCCAGCGCCCCGCCGGTGAACATCGAAACCATGCCGCCGATGCCTTGCCCCGCCTGCTCCATGAACTCACGCAGCGCTTGTCCGTCGATCCCCGGCACCGGAATAAAGGTGCCCAAACGATAGACGATCAGCAATGCGAGCGTGAACAGGATGCGGTTGCGCAGATCGGTGGCTTTGCCAAGGGCAGACCAGCTTGTGTTGGCTGCCATTTGTTCTGCTGCTGATACCATAAATCGGTCTCTCTTATGAAAACACCGCCCGGAACCGTTTTCCGGCTCGGGCGGCGTCTGGGAAAACTCTGAGGTCTATGTAAGCGGGTCTTCGCCCGCTCACAAGCGCTTACTCTGCCGCAGCAGCTTTTGTGACCGTCAGTGAACCGCCCGCTTTTTCAACTGCCTCTACGGCAGCTTTCGAAGCACCAGTTACTTCCAGGTTCACCTTGGCGCTGATTTCACCTTTGGCCAGAACACGGATACCGTCCAGCTTGCGGCGCACCAGACCGGATGCAACCAGGGCGTCCTCGGTGATCGCTGCTTTCGCGTCCAGCTTGCCGGCGTCGACGAACTTCTGGATCAGGCCCAGGTTGATAACGGCGAAGGCCTTGCGGTTGGGCTTGTTGAAACCACGCTTGGGCAGGCGTTGGTACAGCGGCATCTGGCCACCTTCGTAGCCGTTGATGGCCACACCCGAACGGGATTTCTGGCCTTTAATACCACGGCCACCCATTTTACCTTTGCCGGAACCGGGACCACGGCCAACGCGGGTGCGTTTCGGGCTGGCGCCGGGATTGTCGCGCAATTCGTTCAGTTTCATTTCGCTTCTCCTAAGCCGGATATGACCCCCGAAGCGTGATGGGCCAAACGCGGCATTTCTTGGTTTTGATTCTCGTGGACATAAAGCCACCGGAGCGCAGTACAGCTTTGTGCCTTCGGTTGCAAGGTTTGTTGTGCCCTTGCCCGCTCAAGCGCCCTTAAATGCAAAAGAGGCGCCCGAATGGCGCCCCTTCGCAAGTGAGTGGTGGGGAGTTTACTTGCAGTAAACGTGCTTGTGCGCGATGTCCGCGATATCGCAGCGGCGAACGCCGATATCGTCCAGTTCGCGGTTGGTCAGGCTTTGCAATTCGCCGTATGTGCGGTTGTATTCAACCGACCGTGCGCGAGCTTCTTTGACGCGCTCGACCAAGTTTGCAAAACGGGCGGTCAGGTTGAAGCCGCCATGTGTCAGTGTTGCTGTGTGTGCCATATCTCAATTCCTTTCGATATCGGGGCGCATTCCCCGAAGTGCTTGTTCGTTCCTTGATTGGACAGGGGTGAGATAGGCGCGGTCACTACCGCCAACAATGGAAGTTTCGGTCTAGCCGATATGCGTTTGGGGAATGGCACGTGAGTATGGTATTTAAGATCTGGCTTTGCATAACTTACAAGCCCTGGGTCAGAAGCCGTTGAAAACCACCTTTCAGTTTCGTCACACAAATTCGAAACAAAGGCCTCCAGCCGTTGCAGTGACAGTAGAGTGGGGTTGTCACCGTTCAACAACTGTGTTTCCAAAGACCTGCCTTGGTCCATCGTGTAATTGCCATGAAGAAAGCTCCACCTGAAAAAACTCTCAAACCTGCTGAGAAAAGAAGAAAGCTGACTCAGACAGACACTATCGAGCCACCCAATGCTGATTATGATCTGAAGACTGAGCTACGCAATCTGCGTCAGCACGTCAAAACACTGGAAGAAAAAATCGACGAACTGTCCGCCAAGCATTCAGAGGGAGATCGGGGCAGAGAGCCATCTGACAAAACCTATAACCTTGTTGAAGTTGCTCAGCTTGAGGCAGCACGTTCTTCCGCTCAATACTTCAACGCCCACATGTCCGCGTCAAAGCAGTTTCTGCGACTCGCTCGTTTCTTGCGTTTCTGCGTAGAGCAGACTTCACACAGAAGCCTGTTTCTGGAGTTTGGCGTCTTCTCAGGCCGATCCATCAATATTATTGCTAAACAGGTACCTGACGCAAAAGTTTACGGTTTTGACAGCTTTGAAGGACTTCCTGAACGGTGGCGGGAAGGATTTGAAACAGGCGCATTTGCGCGGGCAGAATTGCCAAAGGTGCAGCCCAATGTAACCTTGATCAAAGGTTGGTTCGACGAAACCCTGCCAGAGTTTGCAAGCAAACTCACATCATCCATCGGCTTTCTTCATATTGACTGCGATCTTTATAGCTCCACTAAAACAATTTTCGCGGAACTCGGGCCTCATTTTGCTGATGAAGTTATTATCGCCTTCAATGAGTACCTGAACTATCCAGGTTGGGAGCAACACGAATTCAAAGCGTTTCAGGAGTTTATCCATACTTCGGAGTTTGAATACGAGTATATTGCCTGCGTCCCGTCACATCAGCAGGTCGCTGTTCGTTTGAAACGCTTAAAAACGATTTCTTAAGCGCGAATTTCACTCTCAAATCACAGAACCCGAAGCTTGGTCCGCCGTTACAGACCTTCCGTCCTATTAGGTACTGTTTTTCGATAAAAAAACGCCCCCGAGCAAGTCGGAGGCGTTTCAAAGTCTTCGAAATTGCGCTTAGCCGCGCTCTTCGACGATCTCTACCAGATGCGGGATCTTGTTGATCATGCCGCGGACCGAAGGAGTGTCCTCCAGCTCACGGGTTTTATGCATCTTGTTCAGGCCCAGACCGATCAGGGTTGCGCGCTGTTCGGCGGGGCGGCGGATCGGGGAACCGATCTGCTTGACGACGATGGTTTTTGCCATTGGTCGCTCTCCTTACGCTTCGGCTTCAGCAGGCGCTTCGGCCGCAGGGGCTTCGTCCCGCTTGGGCAGGATGTCAGCAACTTTTTTACCACGACGTGCGGCAACCGAACGCGGGCTCTGCTCTTTTTGCAGACCGTTGATGGTGGCACGGATCATGTTGTACGGGTTCTGCGAGCCCAGCGACTTGGACACAACGTCCTTAACGCCTAGCATTTCGAACACGGCACGCATCGGACCACCGGCGATGATACCAGTACCTTCAGGTGCGGTACGCATAACCACTTTACCGGCGCCGTGACGGCCCTCGATGTCGTGGTGCAGGGTACGACCTTCGCGCAGCTGCACGCGGATCATCTGACGCTTGGCTTGTTCGGTCGCCTTACGGATGGCCTCAGGTACTTCTTTAGCTTTACCTTTGCCAAAGCCGACGCGGCCTTTCTGATCGCCAACAACCACCAGAGCGGCGAAGCCAAAGCGCTTACCACCTTTTACGGTTTTCGACACACGGTTGATTGCGACCAGACGATCTGCAAATTC
Source organism: Ruegeria sp. BC1 (assembly GCF_056539305.1). Classification (NCBI taxonomy): domain Bacteria; kingdom Pseudomonadati; phylum Pseudomonadota; class Alphaproteobacteria; order Rhodobacterales; family Roseobacteraceae; genus Ruegeria; species Ruegeria sp. BC1. Next base: position 19,971 of record NZ_JBQFUT010000007.1, on the reverse strand, counting down.
CGGTGCTTCTTCACGGTCGCGGCCACGGCCCCGACGGTTTTCACGTTCTGCCATCTTGGCATCCCTTTTCTCATGTGGCGCATGGCGCCGTTTAGTTCAATCCAAGTGAGCCCCGACTGCTGCCGAGGCCCCCGGATCATCGGGGCGGATCGAAACCCGCCCGCAAGTCTTAGATCTTCAGACCACCTTCACGCGCAGCGTCGGCAACTGCCTTCACCTTGCCGTGGAACAGGAAGCCACCACGATCGAAATAGGCCTCTTCGACGCCTGCCTTCTTGGCACGCTCGGCGATGGCCGCGCCCACTTTGGTGGCCGCTTCGACGTTGTTCTTGCCAACAACACCCAGATCTTTTTCCAGGGTCGAGGCCGATGCCAGGGTTACACCACGAACGTCGTCGATCAGCTGAACGCTGATGTTCTTGTTCGAACGGTGAACCGACAGGCGTACACGGCCCGCGTTGACTTTGCGAAGTTTGTTCCGAACGCGCAGGCGGCGCTTCAGAAACAGGGTTCTTTTGCTGTTTGCCATTGTCTGCGTCCTTACTTCTTCTTGCCTTCCTTGCGGAAGATGAACTCGCCCTTATAGCGGATGCCCTTGCCTTTGTACGGCTCGGGACGGCGCCATTCGCGGATTTTGGCCGCGACTTCGCCCACCTGCTGCTGGTCGATACCTTCCACAACGATCTCGGTCTGCTTCGGTGCGGCGATGGTGACACCTTCCGGAGCAACGAAATCAACATCGTGGCTGTAACCCAGGTTCAGCTTCAGGGTGTTGCCCTGCATCTGAGCCCGGTAACCAACACCTTGGATCTCCAACTCTTTTTTGAAGCCGTTGGTGACGCCTTCAACCAAGTTGGCAACCATGGTGCGGCTCATGCCCCACTGCTGACGCGCACGCTTGGACGAACCACGCGGGTCGATTTTGACCACGTTGTCTTCGACCGACAGGGTCACGTCGTCAGTTGCGGTGAAGCTGCGGGTGCCTTTCGGACCTTTGACTTCGATGGTCTGACCCGACACAGAGGCGGAAACGCCACTGGGCAGCTCGACCGGTTTTTTACCAATACGAGACATTGCAGACCTCCTTAGAAGACGGTGCAGAGCACTTCGCCGCCAACATTGTTGGAGCGAGCGTTTGCGTCCGACATCACACCTTTCGGAGTGCTGACAATCGACACGCCCAGACCCTGACGGACCTGCGGGATGTCATTGACGCCCATGTACACGCGACGACCGGGCTTCGAGACCCGCTTCAGCTCGCGAATGACAGGGGTGCCTTCGTAGTATTTCAGGCTGATTTCGATGGCCGGATGACCGTTTTCACCGGTCGTGTTTTCATAGCCACGGATGTAACCTTCGTCCGCCAGCACGTCCAGCACCCAACCGCGCAGCTTGGAAGCCGGGGTGGAAACGGTGGACTTGCCGCGCATTTGCGCGTTGCGGATACGGGTGAGCATATCGCCGATAGGATCGTTCATATCTATGTCTCCCTTACCAGCTCGATTTCACCATGCCGGGGATCTGACCAGCAGAACCCAGCTCGCGCAGCGCGATACGGCTGACCTTCAGCTTACGGTAGTAAGCGTGAGGACGACCGGTCAGCTGACAACGGTTGTGCAGACGGGTAGCCGAGCTGTTGCGCGGCAGTTTCGCCAGTTTCAGACGCGCTTTGAAGCGCTCTTCCATCGGGCGGCTCTCGTCATTCGCGATTTCTTTCAGCTCGGCACGCTTTGCGGCATATTTGGCCACCAGGCGTTCGCGCTTCTTTTCGCGTTCGATCATTGCTTTTTTAGCCATGTCTCAATCCTTCCGGCGCTTACGCGTTGAACGGCATGTTGAATGCTTTCAACAGTGCCTTTGCTTCAGCGTCGGTCTTCGCTGTGGTGGCAATTACGATGTCCATGCCCCAAACCTCGTCGACCTTGTCGAAGTCGATTTCCGGGAACACGATGTGCTCTTTCATGCCCATGGCAAAATTGCCCTGACCATCGAAAGAAGGCTTAACACCGCGGAAGTCACGAACGCGCGGCAGCGCGATAGTGATCAGACGATCCAGGAATTCGTACATCCGGTCGCCGCGCAGGGTTACTTTCGCACCCAGCGGCATGTCTTCACGGACGCGGAAACCCGCGATCGACTTCTTCGCCTTGGTTGCAACGGCCTTCTGACCGGCAATTGTGGTCAGATCCTCGACAGCCGCTTTGGCTTTCTTCGAGTCTTTGACCGCCTCAGAACCACAGCCGATGTTCAGAACGATTTTTTCCAGCTTGGGTAGCTGCATGTCGTTCTTGTAGCCGAACTCTTCTTTCAGAGCGGCCCGGATTGTCTCGGCGTACTGAGCTTTCAGACGCGGGGTGTAGGTTGGGTTATCAAGCATCGATCACGTCCCCTGTGGTCTTGGCGAAGCGCACTTTCTTGTCACCTTCCATGCGGAAGCCAACGCGGGTTGCTTTACCGTTCTTGTCCAACAGAGCCAGGTTCGACAGCTCGATCGGGTTCGCCTGAGGCAGGCGGCCACCTTGCGAGGTTTGCGACTGGCGGGTGTGGCGGATGGCGATGTTAATACCATCGACAACAGCTTTACCGGCTTTTGGGTCAACCGAGGTAATGGTTCCCTCTTTGCCCTTGTCCTTGCCGGCCAGCACGACGACCTTGTCGCCTTTGCGGAGTTTAGCAGCCATGATTACAGCACCTCCGGAGCCAGCGAGATGATTTTCATGAAGTTCTTGCCGCGCAGTTCGCGAACAACGGGGCCAAAGATACGGGTACCTACGGGCTCGTTGTTGTTGTTCAGGATGACGGCGGCGTTGCGATCGAAACGGATCGCGGTGCCGTCTTCGCGACGGACTTCCTTGGCGGTGCGTACGACGACGGCCTTACGGACGTCACCTTTCTTTACGCGGCCGCGCGGAATGGCTTCCTTCACCGAGACGACAATGATGTCGCCGACGGAGGCGTATTTACGCTTGGAACCACCCAGGACCTTGATGCACTGAACTCGGCGTGCGCCGGAGTTGTCAGCGACATCCAGATTGGTCTGCATCTGGATCATGTGGTTTCTCCCGACCTGTGGGGGCTGGTCTGGTTAGATCCCCCAGGGTTTCGACAAATAGAAAAATCCCGGAAGCTTACGCTTCCAGAACTTCCCAACGTTTCGTCTTCGATTTCGGCGCGCATTCGATGATGCGTACGGTGTCGCCGACCTTGAAGGCGTTCTTTTCGTCGTGAGCCCGGTACTTCTTGGACTTACGAACGGTTTTGTGCAGCAGCGGGTGCTTAAAGCGGCGCTCGACCAGTACGGTTACGGTCTGCTCGTTTGCATCGCTGGTTACGGTGCCGGACAGGATACGCTTGGGCATCTGATTACTCCTCGGATGCCGCAGCAGCGGCCTTTTCGTTCAGAATGGTTTTGACGCGGGCAGCATTGCGGCGGGCCGCTTTGATACCAGCAGTGTTTTCCAGCTGACCGGTTGCCTGTTGAAAGCGCAGGTTAAAGCTTTCTTTCTTCAGGTTGGCCAGTTCCTCGCGGAGCTGGTCCGGGGTCTTGTCACGCAGTTCTTGGGCGTTCATCGCCTTTTTCCTTTGCTCAAAACACCAGAAGGCCCCCTGACAGGGTCACCTTGGACCTGGTGGATGAATGATAGACATACGAATCGCCCGACAACGCCGGGAGATCGCAGGATGCCGCTCTATAGGGGTTTGGGGTGTAGGTGGCAAGGGAAAGTTTGGCAACTAATTTCCGGCCACCGCAACAAGCCACCGATGCCGCACTAAAACACGCATGCTGTGACTGATAGTTGAACTCTGGAAAGTTTACTCAACTATGGTACGAAGACCTTCTGATCAATACTCGACTAAGAAGGCTTACTTGTGGGTTTTTCGACAATACTTAAAATTTTGGGGCTGCCAACAACGTTTGAAATTCTTGTAGCCATTAACGTGGTCAGTATCGTCTATTTGATTTGGTACGCTTGGTATTTGTTCATTGCAAACAAGGGCGACCTCGGCGCATTGGGATTGACGCTGGCCGCGCTCGCGTTCTTCAATTTAGTTGGCGAGGGGGCCGATTTATACGAGGACTGGCACGACGAGCAACGACGCACTTCGGCGACGCAACAAAGTGATGTTCAGACTGAATAATCTGAGGGGAGCAAATCACTCTTGCACCCCTAGGAAGCACTAAGCAGGTGATCATTCCCACTTATAGTTAAAGCTGACACTGATCCGCTCTTCCTCGGCCATGTTCATCGGCACTTCGTGGCGTAGCCAGCTTTCCCACAGCAGCACGTCGCCTACCTTTGGCTTCATATATATGAACGGCTGCAGATCCCGCCGTCCGCCTTTCAGGCGCGTCGGTGCGGCCATCATGCGGCCTGAGCGGGGGTCTTCCAGTTTCAGCGCACTCGCCCCTTCGGGCATCGCCACATAGGTCGTGCCCGAGATCACGCTGTGCGGGTGCAGGTGGCTGGAGTGCATGCCGCCTTCGGGCAGGATGTTGATCCAGAGGTCTTCCAGCTTTAGCTCGCCATCACCCAGATCGAACTCCAAATCCTTGGCAAAGGCGGCCACGTGCTGATCCAGTGCCGCGACCAGATCCGCAAAGATCGGGAAGCGCCAGGGCAGATCAGTCAGCGAGGCATAGCTGGTATAGCCGGGATAGCCGTTTTCCTCGCACCATTCCTGCCCGGCCTCGTCATCCTCGGCAATGACAAGGCAGGAGCTTTCCAGTTCCTCCGCGTCGATTTTGGGATCAAACTCGGACAAGGCGGCGCGGTAAAGACGGGTTACGAAGAGTGATTCAATCTGTGCCATGGGCCGGGCATACCCCAGCCCCTTGGACAAAACCAGCCTATGTTGATCCGTTACGTCTTGATGGGCCCTTTGCCACAGCGTGGTATCGGTCGACCGCCATCGGAATAGGCCAGACACAAAACGATCTCATCCGGTTTTGGCGCATCGGGAACGCTCAGCGTCATCGTATCGAAATGGTCAAACGACCACGGGTTATCCTTATGCCCCAGCGGCAGGTCAATCGCACAGCCCGGCCCCCCAAGCTTGGCATTAGATGGTATCACTGCCTCGCCACCACCAACTGCTGAGCGGATGGGCGCCCCTAGCTTGGGGTGGATCACCGCCCCACCCTGCTCAAGGTCACCGTTCATGCCGATGATCGCGGCTTTGCCGTATGAGACCGGCGGTCCGTCCAGCTGTGCCGCCACCTCAGCGGCAAGTTCCGCGCCCAGCGAGCCACCGATATCGAACAACTCGGACAAATCCTCTGAAAACGTTCCTGCAAGAGGATTCCGAATGACTGCCATGACCGCAACACGACTGATCGGGTCACAGGGTTGACCCAATTGATCCGTGGTTATGACTTCCTTGACGAACACCTTCTTGCGCAGCTCAACCATAGAACCCTCCCAATCTTCAACGCAGCCTAGGAAGGCTTTGGCCACACGTCGACTTTTTTCGCGGCTGTCTGGATCATAAAAGAAAACCCCCGCCGGTTTCCCGACGGGGGTCAATCTTGTCACGAACGGGGTTTCCCCCAATCGCTTACCAGTCTTCGCGAACCACGACGCGGGTCTTGATCGGCAGCTTCATCGCAGCCAGGCGCAGGGCCTCGCGGGCGATGTCGTCATTGACGCCGTCGATCTCGAACATCACGCGGCCAGGCTTGACTTTGCATGCCCAGCGGTCGACCGAACCTTTACCTTTACCCATACGAACTTCGATCGGCTTTGCAGTGACCGGAGTGTCGGGGAAGATGCGGATCCAGACGCGGCCCTGACGCTTCATGTGACGCGTCATGGCACGACGTGCAGCTTCGATCTGGCGTGCAGTTACACGCTCAGGCTCAAGAGCTTTCAGGCCGTAGGTGCCAAAGTTCAGGTCAGAGCCGCCCTTGGCGAGACCCTTGATCCGGCCTTTGTGCATCTTGCGGAATTTAGTACGCTTTGGTTGAAGCATATCTTTCCCTCCTTAGCGACGACCGCCACCAGCACCACGAGGTGCAGGGCCGTCTTGGAGTTCCTGTGCTTTACGGTCACGTGCCTGCGGATCGTGCTCCATGATCTCACCTTTGAAGATCCAGACCTTGATCCCGATGATCCCGTAGGGGGTCATCGCTTCGGCATGTGCGTAATCGATGTCGGCGCGCAGGGTGTGCAGAGGCACGCGGCCTTCGCGGTACCACTCGGTCCGTGCGATTTCGGCACCGCCCAGACGACCAGCGACGTTCACCCGGATACCCAGGGCGCCCATGCGCATGGCGTTCTGAACCGACCGTTTCATCGCGCGGCGGAACGAGACACGGCGCTCCAGCTGCTGAGCGATGGACTCGGCAACCAGCTGCGCGTCAAGCTCGGGCTTGCGCACTTCGACGATGTTCAGGTGCAGTTCGCTGTCAGTCATCAGGGCAATTTTCTTGCGCAGAACTTCGATGTCCGCACCTTTCTTGCCAATGATGACACCGGGGCGCGCGGTGTGGATCGTAACGCGGCACTTCTTGTGCGGACGTTCGATGATCACACGGGCAACACCGGCCTGCTTGCACTCTTTGTTGATGAACTCACGGATCTTGAGGTCTTCCAACAGAAGATCACCGTAGTCCTTGGTGTCGGCGTACCAGCGGCTGTCCCAGGTGCGGTTGACCTGCAGGCGCATGCCGATCGGATTTACTTTATGACCCATTAGGCTTGCTCCTCAACTTGACGCACCTTGATGGTGATCTCCGAGAACGGCTTCATGATCTTGCCGAAACGGCCACGGGCACGCGGACGACCGCGCTTCATGACCAGGTTCTTGCCAACCCATGCTTCGGCGACGATCAGTTCGTCAACGTCCAGGTTGTGGTTGTTTTCGGCATTCGCGATTGCGGACTGCAGGCACTTCTTGACGTCCTGCGCGACACGCTTGTTCGAGAAAGTCAGGTCGGTCAGGGCCTTCTCAACTTTCTTGCCGCGGATCATTTGCGCAACCAGGTTCAGTTTCTGCGGGCTGGTGCGAAGCATGCGCGTTTTCGCCATTGCTTCGTTTTCAGCCACGCGGCGGGGGTTCTTTTCCTTGCCCATGACTTACTTCCGCTTCGCTTTTTTGTCTGCGGCGTGGCCATAATAGGTCCGGGTCGGTGAGTATTCACCGAACTTCTGACCGATCATGTCTTCCGAGACGTTGACGGGGATATGTTTCTGACCGTTGTACACACCAAAGGTCAGACCCACGAACTGGGGCAGAATGGTGGAACGACGCGACCAGATTTTGATGACTTCGTTGCGGCCCGACTCGCGCGCTGCTTCGGCTTTTTTCAGCACGTAAGCATCGACGAAAGGACCCTTCCAAACAGAGCGAGACATGGATTAACGTCCCTTCTTCTTGGCGTGCCGCGAGCGGATGATCAGCTTCTGGGACGCTTTGTTCTTGTTGCGGGTACGCTTACCCTTGGTGTCCTTACCCCACGGCGTAACCGGTGTACGGCCACCCGAGGTACGACCTTCACCACCACCGTGCGGGTGATCGATCGGGTTCATTGCAACACCACGAACCGACGGACGAACGCCTTTGTGGCGCATGCGACCGGCTTTACCGAGGTTTTGGTTCGAGTTGTCGGGGTTGGACACGGCACCGACGGTGGCCATGCATTCCTGACGGACCATGCGCAGCTCGCCCGAGCTCAGACGGATCTGAGCGTAGCCGCCATCGCGACCAACGAACTGAGCGTATGTACCGGCCGCACGTGCGATCTGACCGCCTTTGCCAGGCTTCATCTCGATGTTGTGGACGATGGTACCAATGGGCATGCCCGAGAACGGCATTGCGTTGCCCGGCTTGATGTCAGCTTTTGCCGACGCGATGACTTTGTCACCAACAGCCAGACGCTGCGGAGCCAGGATGTATGCCTGCTCGCCGTCTTCGTATTTTACCAGTGCGATGAATGCGGTCCGGTTCGGGTCATATTCGATCCGCTCGACGGTTGCCGCGACATCAAATTTATTCCGTTTGAAGTCAACGATCCGGTAGAGACGCTTTGCGCCACCGCCGCGGCGGCGTGAAGTGATCCGTCCGGTGTTGTTCCGGCCGCCCGATTTGGTCAAACCCTCAGTGAGAGACTTGACCGGACGTCCTTTCCAAAGCTCCGAACGGTCGATCAGCACCAGCCCGCGCTGGCCCGGCGTCGTCGGCTTGTACGACTTGAGTGCCATGCTTTCTGTCTTCCGTTTAGCAAGTGCAGGGAATTCCCCGCTATGTGATAGGCCCCCGTAGGTGCCAAGGGTATAGGGCCCCGAAGGTCCCCGGTTACAAATATCAGAGGCCCCGGAACGAATCCGAGGCCGCAAGATTGGGAGCGTGTAACAGGGTTGCGGGTGGGTGTCTATAGGGAAGTCCGATTTTCCAATTCCCCTGCCCAGCCCAAACGGAAAGGAAGAAATACACGGCTCTTGTGAAAGCTTTCAGCACGATTGACGGTTTCTTTGTAGGGGCAAGACCTTACGCGGCAGTCTGCAAAATCGTGGTGGCTGATTGCCAATCATGCACATTGGTCATTCGGATCGCTTAACGTCCCAGTATCGCTACCTGCCAAGGCATATTCCGGGAGTGTGAAGACCTGCGTGGATTGGGACATGCCCGCCAACTGGTGTCGCCCCAGCGGTTCAAGCCGTGTTGTGACATCCGCCGCAAATTCCGACGACATCACCAAAGGTGTTTTTAGTAACTTACACAGCCCTTCAAGTCGATTGACTTGATTAACCGCCGGTCCAATCGTGGTGAAATCCAACCTGCGTTCAGTACCAACGTTTCCGTACATTACAGACCCTCGGTGCAGCGCAATGCCAAATTCTATTCTGCCACCATGCTTTTCCCACGTGATGTTCTTTTCCTTCGCACGCGCCAAACAATCCAACACTGAAGATAAGGCAGCTCGGCACATGTCGACGGCTGGCCTCGACTTTTCGTCAACCGGAAAGATTGCCATAACCGCGTCACCTATAAATTTGAGGACTTCACCCCCATGGTCCTCAACTGCCCCGGCCGTGCAGTCAAAATAGTCGTTAATCAACGCCAGATATTTGTTCATAGGCATGTTCTCTGCCATGCGACTGGAATTTCTAAGGTCGCAATAGAACAATATGCAGTCGATTGCCCCCCCGTCGCCGCGCTCAATCACGCCATCCAAGACACGGTTTCCAGAATAGCTTCCCAAGTAAGCGTCCATCAGACCCTGAGCTAAAATACGCGATTGCGCATTTTTTACCACGAGCGCAAGAGCAGGCATGAGAGCCCTGATGTAGCTGATTTCAGAATTGCTGAAACCACCGATGCGCCGAGTTGTAATCGACATCATGACGCCTTCCATTCCTGGTGGGAAATCCGACCAGCGACTGTCGTCATCGCGATGGTAGCTTTCAAACAAAACCAGGTAGTCGGTCGCTCCGTCTGATCGAAGGTTTTCAAGGATCGGAAAACTAGGCTCGGTCGGCCCATCCTCCAATTTATATCGCCTGAAAGATTCTCCGTGATGGGCCAAATCGAAAAAAGGAGTATTGCGGAACCCCGGTGTCGCAAGCCGGTCTCTTGGCGTTAATTCAGCGATAGCCTGGCCGTCACGAACCGTCCAAAGCACATTCAAGGCACCGAAATTTGGGTGGAGGACCATGCCTCCTACATTGATCCGGGAAACAGGTACGCCTGCGGACACCAACCGATTACCAAAGCCTTGAACAACTTCCTCGGCCTTAGTATCGCGCAGACCGCAATTCATCAGCCAAGCAGCAATATTATCTAAAAGTGGTGACCTGCTAAACTCAATCATACCGAGACACTTTCTAACTAGAAAAGCGTTTTGAAGCAGCTCGGCTCTGGCACCTTAGACTGATGAAAAGCGATGAGCACCGAGAACCTCATGCCAAGCATTCAAGCCCTTTGTAGCACAGCACCTGGGTTATCTTCCAGTTTGGCCCACGAGGGGTCTTAAAATCCCACTTCCGCTTCAATCACCCCTCTTGGCTTCAAAGCGCCCGAGAATATTGGTCGCGGGACGGGAGGGAAGTGCAAGAATAATGTAAAAAGAACACCCCCGCGCGTACGGGGGTTTTCCTTCCACTCAAAGACAAATCCGATCAAAAAAACCAGTGGGCGCGTCGATGAATTTTAGCTGTCTGAGGGTTCACGTGTTTTCATCCCCTCCAAAGCTTGGCCGCAATTTCACCCGTCCGCTTTCATCTCGGTGTCGATCATGATCGTAATCGGTCCGGTCGAGAATGGACCCACTCCGAATTCCATGTGGTCGATCTCACCCGTTGCCGAGAAGGCTACCCAGTCGCCAGCATAATATTCAATCGCGCTGCCCAGCGGGTGCTCACCCTGATGGGTCAGCGTGGCCTTCAGGGTCACGGGCTTGGTCACACCGTGGATGGTCAGGTCGCCGGTCACATCAGCCGTGGTGTCACCTGTCCGTTCGATCCCAGTGCTGACAAAGGTGATCTCGGGATAGGTTTCGACCTCAAAGAAATCTGCGGATTTCAAGTGATCGTCCAAAGGCCCAAAGCCCGAAGACAGGCTGCTGGCATCAATCGTCACGTTCAGGGTCGAGGCCTCGACGTCATCAGCGTTCAAGTCCAGCACCCCGTCGACCTTGGTAAACTCTCCGTGCTGGGTCGAAACACCCGCATGGCTCCAGTTGAAGCGGACCTCGGTGTGCCCCTGATCGGTTTTATATGTTTGCGCAATGGCAGGTACGGCAAGCGTGCTCAGAGCAACTGCGGCGATCATTGACTTGGGGGTCATGGCGGAACTCCTATTTTTCGTGTTGGTGCTGGAAATTAGATGAATTTTCATCTACTTGAAAAGACGCAAAACAGCAAACACATTTAGAAAGAGCACGAAGTTGTGAAGGACGATCTGCCTACCCCCTTTGAGACGGACATCTGGGTCGCGATGAACAGAACCACTCGGATCGTTCAGGCAGAGATTGGCGCCGCCCTCAAACGCGCGGGACTTCCACCCTTGAAATGGTACGATCTGCTCTGGTCTTTGGAACGGCAAGGGGGGCGGCTACGCCCTTTCGAACTTGTGAAAGATACAATTTTCGAACAGTCGAACCTGTCTCATCTGACAAGGCGTTTGGTGAAGGAGGGTCTGATAGAAATAGTTGAGCTCGACATCGACAGGCGCGGCAAGATCCTCCAGATCACGCAGAAGGGCAAAGAATTGCGGAAGCAAATGTGGGAGATTTACGGCCCTTTGCTGCATGAAAAGATGCAGGCGTTTGCCGGTTCCGATGGTTGGTGCAAGTTTATCGCAGTTGCGCGTTCTCAACTCGAAAACGACTGAAGTGGGAATTAGGCATATTCAGAAAGAATGTTGTCCATTTCCTGCGCCACACGCTCGGGTGACACCTGCGCACGAACATGCGCCATTCTATCCAAAGCCTCAATCCAGACCGAGGTTCCAAACAAGTCTCTGGCCCGATCCAATGCCGCGTTGATGTCAGCCTCGTCAGGCGTGTCTACGAAAAACGGGTAATCCTCGCCCAGGTAATGCTCGGCGTCGTCCGTATCTCTTAGGGTCATGACATTGGCCCCAAGGGTGGCGGCAGTAAACCCCTTGGTGAATGGCTTGGCCACGCCCGTATTCTCTGTTCCACTTTTCCGTTGGGAGCGCACGCAATAGTGCATGTTGAGTTGGTTCAGCGCCTCAAAGGCGTCTGCGATAACGCTGTCTTTTTCATAGCTCAGGACCCGAACCTGATCTTTGATAACGCCCGGCAAATGAACATTGTCGGGGTGCCCCAGATACCCCACGGCAAGCCCCCCTTCCTGAGCACCTCGCATACCGGCCAATCTGGGATCCGCGTGATGGGTCAGGTGTACCACCTGGCCCTTCCCTGCTTCTGCTCCTGACACAGCCATATGTTCCTTCAGCATCCTGCATCCCACATGCGACGCCCCAATGTGAAAATCGGCGTGTTTCGAAAAACTACTGCGCACATTGGCATCGACATAATCGACACCTACAGCTCTGGCGTTTTCGCTCAACTGCTGCATACCCTCATCGCCAAACTGGGCTGGCGTCCCTTTCAGCAGTATGACGATGCAGTCCTGAACCGCCCGGCAAGTCTTGTCGAGTACCGCTCCTGTGCGAATAGGCCGCTGGGCGAGGACCGAAAACTCAAAGTCGTCGTCCAGATAACGCGCGCAAATATCCTTGAGTTGGTCACAGCGCATTATTTTTGATCCCGAACCGCTCAACCCCTTGCGGTGCAAGAACACAACCCGTGTTTTCTTTCCCATTCCGAGGCCTTACCGTTTTACTGCCCAGCCTAGCCGTATTCGCATACACTACCGGCAATTTCGATTAGAATTTCGGGAACATGAAGGTGCGTTCCTAGCCCTGCACCTCAAAGCTACTTTTGGCTTGCCACATCAGCGCATCGAACGGGGCGGCCCCCGATCATTGCGTTGCAAACGAAACAGCCAATCTTTGCAGGGACCTTCGACTTGGTCCAACAGCCTTTCAACGGCCCCATGATCCGCAGCCTTCAAAAACCCGACACCCAAATAACGAAAGCTCCCGCCAAGGCGGGAGCTTCCTGAACATTTTCCAAAGCGTGTTTCGATCAGAGACCGGTGGACACGTCGATGGTGTTACCCTCTTCCAGGGTCACATATGCTTTTTTGACGTCTTTGCGACGGCCCAGCTGGCCGCGGAACCGCTTGACTTTGCCTTTGGTCACGGTAGTGTTCACCGCCTTGACCTTCACACCAAACAGCGCCTCAACGGCCTCTTTGATCTGCGGCTTGTTGCTGTCAATCGCCACTTCAAAGACAACCGCGCCGTTTTCGGACGCCATGGTCGACTTTTCGGTGATGATCGGCTTGCGGATCACGTCGTAGTGTTCTGCCTTCGCGCTCATTTCAGACGAGCCTCCAGTGCTTCGACAGCCGCTTTGGTGAGCACCAGAGTGTCACGCTTGAGGATGTCATAGACGTTTGCGCCCATCGACGGCAGGATATCCAGACCTTCGATGTTCTTGGACGCTTTCAGGAACCCTTCGTTCACGGTCGCGCCGTCGATGACCAGAGCACGTTTCCAGCCTAGGTTTGCAACCTGTTTGGCCAGAGCAGCGGTCTTGCCTTCGGCTTCGGCGTTCTCGATCACAACCAGTTCTCCTGCCTTGGCTTTTGCCGACAGAGCGTGGCGCAGGCCAAGCTTGCGGAACTTCTTCGGCAGGTCGTGGCCGTGCGAACGAGGGGTTGGGCCCTTGTAGATACCACCCTTGCGGAAGATCGGCGCGTTGCGGTCACCATGGCGAGCGCCACCGGTGCCCTTTTGGCGATAGATCTTCTTGGTCGAGTAGCTGGTTTCCGAGCGGGTCTTGACCTTGTGGGTGCCGGCCTGCGCGTTGTTGCGCTGCCAACGGACCACACGGTGCAGGATGTCCGCGCGCGGCTCTAGGCCGAACAGGTCCGCATCCAGCTCGATGTTGCCGGCTTTGCCGCCGTCCAGTTTGATTACATCAAGTTTCATGCTTCACCACCTTCCGCGGGCGCTTCTTCCGCTGGTGCTTCAGTTGCTGCACCTTTCACGGCTGCCGGGAAAGGCAGACCTTCGGGCGCTTTCTTCTTGACGGCGTCCTTGACGGTGACCCAGCCCGATTTCGGTCCGGGAACGGCGCCTTTGATGAAGACCAAGTTCCGGTCGGCGTCGGTTTTGACGACTTCCAGGTTCTGGGTGGTAACACGGGCAGCACCCATGTGACCGGCCATCTTCTTGCCTTTAAACACCTTGCCCGGGTCCTGACACTGACCGGTCGAACCGTGCGAACGGTGGCTGATCGAAACACCGTGCGAAGCGCGCAGACCACCGAAGTTGTGGCGCTTCATTGCACCGGCAAAGCCTTTACCGATCGAGGTACCCGAAACGTCAACCTTCTGACCTTCCAGGAAGTGTTCTGCCGAAATCTCGGCACCCACATCAATCAGGCCATCTTCAGAGACGCGGAACTCGGCCAGCTTACGCTTGGGCTCAACCTTGGCAGCGGCATAGTGACCGCGCATGGCTTTCGAGGTGCGTTTTGCCTTGGCAGCACCGGCACCCAGCTGAACGGCGGTGTAGCCGTCTTTGTCAGCGGTACGCTGTGCAACGACCTGCAGGTTGTCCAGGTGAAGAACGGTCACAGGGATCTGCTTGCCGTCTTCCATGAACAGGCGGGTCATGCCAACTTTTTTTGCGATAATACCAGAGCGCATAATCAATACCCTCCGATCTTACGACTGCAGCTTGATCTCGACGTCCACACCAGCAGCGAGGTCGAGCTTCATCAGCGCGTCAACGGTCTGGGGGGTCGGATCAACGATGTCGAGCAGACGCTTGTGCGTACGGATCTCGAACTGGTCGCGGGATTTCTTGTCAACGTGAGGGCCACGGAGAACCGTGAACTTCTCAATCTTGTTCGGCAGCGGGATCGGGCCGCGCACGTTCGCGCCGGTCCGCTTGGCAGTGTTGACGATCTCTTGCGTGCTGGCGTCCAGAACGCGATAGTCAAATGCCTTCAGCCGAATACGGATGTTTTGGCTTTGCATATTAACAGCCTTTTATCAGGCGTTGAGGTTGAGAGGAGGACAGACGCGCATCGCCAACCCTCTTCGAACCCAAAAGGCGGGAATCACCCCGCCTTAACGTTCTTACTGAGAACTCGCGCGTATTAGTGGGGTTAGTGGGGTTTGGCAAGGGGGAAATGAAAGGTCTTAGGCTTAAGGACTCACCCCGGAAGCACTTTCTCTAAATGAACTTCAAGTTGGGTTCCATTTTGCTCGCAGGAAATCCCGTATGGCTTTGGATAATCGATGTCATGCAATTCCACACATCGGCTTCACTCCATCTTCCGCCTAACAAAACCAGTTTTCCGAAATTGGTCTCTACTGCCTGTTTACACAGATCCTCGACAGTTCCCGCAAATTGCCAAACCCGACCATCAGATTTATCTGCCAATCGCCAAATGCAGTGCGTTATGCCAATAATCAGAATGATTGCCAGAACGGTACTAAATTCCGAAAAAATAAACAGTGCTGCGATCCAAGAAACAAATTGTAGCACGGCCAAAGCAGACACCCAGGAACTGGGTCGTGTTAAGAAATCTAGTTTCAGATCGCTTTCGCTTTCGAGCTGTTTTTGAAATTTTTTTGGAGTTAAACTTTCTGGCACTACAAAAGAGGTCTTTGGGGAAGTCTTCCCAACGTTGCGCGTAGCGCGGTTCAATCTGTAGAAGGCCATCGCTGTAAGGCATTTCATCTGCTTTTCGCGATCAGCCGGTAGTTTAGAACAAATAAGTTTGTTTGCGTCTCCCAGATCCAGAATTCCTTCGGCTTCTTTGTCAGAGAAAGAAATCTGAAATATTGATTCGAAGTCTTCGAGTAAATCTATTTCATCACCGTCACCGACCAGTCCAACGGATATGGGGTTCTGCTTCTTTGATGTAAAAAACACTGTCATTTCCGTCGAAGTCTAGCTTTCTCAAACTACAAGCAGGAGAAGAGTGCCGCAAAAACTGCTTATTTTCAAGACTGTAAGAAAGACCGCCCCGATGTGGGACGGCCTTCTTTAGTTTCACCGATATATCGCGCTGAAGCCCGATCTGTCATGATTATTCAGCGCTCTTCGACACAACGCCGGCGCCGACGGTGCGGTCGCCTTAGCGGATCGCCAAGCACAGACCGTTTTCCATGGTGATCGGTGCGATAAGCGTAATGCCGAACGTCACGTTGCCGCCGGACATGACCATCTCCACACCTACCCAGACTGCTGCGGTGATACCCAGATTATTTCCGCACCAACCACGGGTCTTCGACCTTCATCCCCTGATAGACCGCATGCATGAAAAGATGCGCAATCGCAGGGTCGTTTGAAAATGGCGAAAACTGCAAACTGCCCTCTTTGACCCCTTCCTCAGCCTCATAAACAACCTCATCCCCTTTAACGGTCACCAGCACCTCGAGTTCCGCCAGTGTCTCTGGATCAATCGCCGTTGGATCATCAGACAGGATCACGAAGTCCGCAACTTTACCAACTTCAATCGACCCCTTTTCATCTTCCTCGAAATGCTGCCAGGCGGGCCAGATCGTCATGGCCTTCAGCGCGGTCATGACATCAACCCTCTGATGCGGCCCCAGAATATCACCTGACCGCGTGCGGCGGGTGACCGTAGCAGCAAGAACACGCATGCTGTCTGGAAAAGCCACCGGGGCATCGTGGTGTGTGCCAAACATCATATCCCGCTCAAGTAACCATCCTGTAGGTGAGATGTTATCTGCATTAACCGGCCCAACGGTGTGATCGCGGTGCCAATCGCCCCAGTAGAATGTGTGCATCGGGAAAAGCGACGGGAAAACGCCGAGACGTTTGAAACTTGCAACCTGATCCTCTCTCAAAAACTGACCGTGAATCAGAACCGGACGATTTCCGGGGTCGCCATACTTTATCTGTGCTTCTTCGAGGGCAGCTATCAGCTTGTCAGAAGCGCCTTCACCATTAGAATGCACAAGGATTTGGAGACCATTTTCGTAGCACCAATTCACAGCATCCTGCAGTTGCTCCATCGTGATCGCAGCATATCCAGCATATCCGGCAGCATAGTTCCCAACCGGATTGTAGTAGGGTCGATCCCTCAAAGCCGTGAAACCCTGAGGTGACCCGTCAATGGTGAGCTTACATCCTCCAACTCGAACACGGTGGTCGTAGGTCTTGGAGGTGTTTGCACCAATGTAGTCCCGCGACTCCAGAACGTCCGGAAAGGCGACTACGTCGATCGGAAGCCCCTGCTCTGCCCCGACTTTCCTAAGAACCTCGACAATTTCGCCAGAAGACCGGCCTTCTTGCCCGGTCGTATATCCAAACTTGGCCCAGAGATTGGCCCCGGCCTGAGCGAAAGCCGCCAAACCTTCCTCTCCCAGATTTCCCAACATGGGCACCAGGACAGAAAAGAACGCGTACTCTTCCAGAACGCCATTTGGCTCTCCGGACTCATCGCGTTGAATCACGCCACCCGGAGGGGCCTCTGAAGCCGCAGTAATACCCGCCAATTCCAATGCTTTTGAGTTTGCCACCCCAATATGCCCGGATTGATGGATGATAATGACGGGCAAATCTTCGGATACCGCGTTCAAATCCTGCCGCGTCGGATGGCGCAGTTCTTTTAGCTGAGCATTGTCGTAACCGAAGCCGATGATCATTTTCACTTGTTCAACAGCATCCGCATTTTCTGCCGCCCAGTTGGACAGTGATGATTGCAGACTGGCGATGTCCACAACTTCTCCATCAGGCGGCGCGAGGAGGTTGGCGGACAACGCCTGCAATCCCCCCATGACGACATGCCCGTGGCTATCGACAAACCCCGGAAGCATTGCGCGCCCGTTCAGATTGAAGGTTTCCGTTTCATCCCCCTGATGCGCAGAAAGATCAGACAGCGATCCAACAGCCAGAATGCGCCCATCTTTGACAGCGACCGCTTCGGCGGTTGGACCATCGTCATCCATCGTGACGATTGGGCCGCCGAGATAAATGCGATCCGCAATTTCTTGCGCGGAGGCCGAGATAGATGAGAAAGCAATTGCTGCGACAAGACAGATTGAACGTGCCGAAACGTGCATCTTATGACCTCTTTCTAATTGCAATGTCTCAATGTGAAAAAGGTTAGCATCCAGATGAGCTAATCCGAAAATGAAAAAGGCGCCTTGACGGACTCCCTTTGCACAGCATTTCGCCTGAGCGACTTACTCGATGAGTTTCGGCACTACGCCGATGGTCGGGTCGCCTTCGCGGATAGCGAAGCGCTGGACGTTTTTCATTGCGATCAACTCAACGCCGAACGGCACGTTGTCACTGGGCAAAACCATCTCGGTGTCTTCGGCCAGGATTACTGTGTCGCTAACTCTCAGACGGTTGAGACGTATACCGCGGCGCAATGACCTTGTCGTAGAAAAGAAAGAACAACGGAGTCAGCACCATCGACAAGGCAACGACTATGATCAAGGTGTGCGCCATATCGGCGCTCAGAACATGTGTGGCGACCGAGAAGGACAGCAATACAAAACCAAACTCTCCGGCCTGCGCCATTCCTAGTGCAAACAGCCAATTACTCGCACCGGATACCCCAAACAATCGACCAAGCGCAAAAAGCACCACGGCCTTGATGGCCATCACCCCCAAAGTCAGCGAGACCACCAGACCCAAGTGATCGACCATCAATCTGAAGTTCACCGAGGCCCCGACGCTGACAAAAAACAGCCCCAGGAACAGCCCCTTGAACGGAGTGATCTCTTTTTCAAGCGCAGTGCGATATTCGCTGTTGGCCAACACGACACCAGCAATAAATGCCCCGAGCGCCGGTGTTAGCCCGACGACCATCATCAGCACTGCGACGCCGACGACAATCGTGAGCGCCATGGCCGTCAGCAGCTCTGGTAAATGTGCGGACTCAACGTATCGAAAGATCGAGCCGATCAAATATGACCCGGCGACAATGACAAGCACAATCGAGCCGAGCGTAACAAACGCCCTAAGCCATCCAGAAAGGTCTTGCACGAGATTCAGAGAAACCCCGGCGCTTGTCGTTGCCCCATGACCAATGGAACTGGGCCCCATCGCGGCAAGATCGGGCAGCGCCAAAAGCGGTAACAGTGCAAGAATTGGGATCACGGCGATGTCTTGCAGCAACAAAACCGAAAAGCTCGATTGCCCGCCGCTGCTCATGAGCAAACCTTTTTCGTGCAATGTTTGCAGTACGATGGCCGTAGACGACAAAGAAAAGATCAGTCCGATCGTCAGCGCCACCTGCCATTGTTGGCCAAGCACCATCACCGGCCCCATAATCGCCAGGGTCGTGCACAACAGTTGCAAACCGCCCAATCCCAACAGCCTGCGCCGCAAGTCCCATAGCTTCCTTGGCGCCAATTCCAGCCCGATGAGAAACAGCATCATGACGACGCCAAATTCTGCAAAATGCTCCATGTTTTCGACATCGACATTCAAGCCAGTCAGGACAGGGCCAAGAAGCATCCCTGCAATCAGGAAACCCAGAACTGACCCCAGCCCAAGCCATACGGCAATGGGGACAATGGCGATGCCAGTGCCAAGAAGAATAAACGAAAGAAACAGGATATTTTCCATAAACTACTGAATTTCTTCCAATGTTCTCATCAAGCAAACACCTCCTGAATGGATATGGGTGATAGATTGTAAAGCATACAGTCACCCCCAGCAGCCGTCGAGACAACCAGAAAACAATCAAGTTTGAAATCCTATTACTTCTTAACGGCCGCGTGGAGTGGTGAATAATTCAAAGCAATAACAGGTATTCTGGTAATTTAGGGAAACCACATATTTGCGATCGGAGCGGTTCCAATGCTCAAAAGTTCACTCAATCAGTTTCCAATTGCCATAGACAGCGACTTGTGGCCATGAACAATCATTTCATACAATAAAGCGAGAACTCTCTAATGATCGAACGTATCGACACCGGCGAACGGTCCTCAAAAATCGTGAAACACAACGGCGTGGCCTACCTGACCGGGCAAGTCGCCGAGGGTGAAACGATCCAGGAACAGGTTCGGATCTGCCTCGAAAAAATTGACACCCTGCTTGTACAGGCTGGCTCTTCACGTGAAAAAATGCTGCGCGTGACCATCTGGCTGGCGGACATGAAGGATTTTGCCGGGTTGAACGAGGTTTGGAATGCCTGGGTTCCTGCCGGTCACGCACCCGCGCGGGCCTGCGGCGAAGCCAAGCTGGCACGGGCCGAGCTTAAAGTGGAGTTCATCGTGGACGCGGCCTACGACTAATATCTCTTCGCGCCGGACGAATTAGACTGTTTCTGGCGCAAGAAATTCCAACAAAAAGGGCGCCCGAGAGGCGCCCTTTTCACGAGTTGTCGCGGTTGCGGCTTACTCGATGATTTTCGACACAACGCCGGCGCCG
>NZ_JBQFUT010000006.1:0-289690 GCF_056539305.1 Ruegeria sp. BC1 | reverse complement strand
TGGCGAAGACGGAAACGGAGCAGTCGAAGCCAAGGTCAAAGCCGAAGTCGCCGACCTATGCGCCAAATTCCCAATCTATCCGAACCTGTAAATACTGGTTTTAAACGACTTGAGCGGCGTCCGATGGGCGCCGTTCTTTTTTGGTCAGATAAAACCCTGCCAGCGCAGAAAAATCAGCAGTAACACCGACAGAGCAAGCAGGTTGAAAGCCAACCCGCCCAACATCCCCAGAAACCAGCCCAATCGCCGGTCAGCGCGGTTTATGCCACTTAGGTGAGCTTGAACCTCTTCCGATGCCTTTGCGAGTTTCGGGGTATCCAATACCAGCCGCAACTTGGGATGCGCCGCCATTTGTTCGGCGTTCGCTAACAACAGCGCCTGTCTATAGACCCGCCGAGGCAACTGCCGTTTGGCCTTTCGAATTGAGGCTGTCAGGGTTTTATCACGTACGCCCAGCTTTTTACGCAACAACTGAACTGTCTGCGCGATCCCGTTTTCAATATCAGTGTTTTCCGACATGACGTGGCCTCCAAGCCCGTCAATTTAGCTGCCGTGTGCATGGGCGACAATGGGGCTGGTTGTTTCTTTTCCCGGCGAGTATCACATCGTCATGCTGAATACGATCATACATGGTGAACCAACCGAAAACCCGCCCCTGCTGATCGCGCATGGGCTTTACGGATCAGCCAGAAACTGGGGCGTGATCGCGCGGCGTCTGGCTGACGAGAGACAGGTTATCGCCGTGGATATGCGCAATCATGCCTATAGCATGTGGACCGATCAGCACAGCTATCCTGAACTGGCAAGAGATCTTGCCGAAGTTATCGAGCATTTCGCCGGTCAGGCGGATGTCGTTGGGCATTCCATGGGCGGCAAGGCCGCGATGACGCTGGCGCTGCAACATGGTGATCTGGTACGAAAACTGGTGGTGGCCGACATCGCACCAGTGAACTACACCCACAGCCAGATTCAGTTCATCGAAGCAATGCGTGCTGTCGATCTGTCAAAGGTTGAGAGGCGCTCGGACGCGTCAGAGCAACTGGCCGAGCTGGGTGTTGAAAAAGCGCTGCAGAGTTTTTTCACGCAGTCACTTGATGTCAAAGGGCAACGCTGGTTGCTGAACCTCGACGTTCTGGCAAAAGAAATGTCAAAAATCATGGGCTTTCCCGATCTGAGCGCACAATGGACCGGCCCAACCCTGTTTCTGTCCGGCGCGGACTCGGACTATGTTCTGCCCGAGCACCGCGCCCTGATCCGTACCCTGTTTCCAGCCGCTAAGTTTGCCAAAATCCCCGGTGCGGGGCACTGGCTGCATGCCGAAAAGCCACGCGAATTTGAAGCCGCCGTCCGGACCTTCCTGAACGCTTAACTCTGCGTGATATCACCCCCGCCCTTAACCCAATCGGGTAGGCCGCCCAAATTATAGACCCGCTCATATCCCATATCTTTCAAAAGCTTACCAGCCAATGCCGCTCGGCCCCCTGCGGCGCAGTACAAGATGATCGGGCGGTCCTTTCGAAGCTCGGCATCATGGGATTGCAAAGTATCATCAGCACGGAATTCCAACATACTGCGTGGGATGTGATGCGCGCCGACGGCGCGGCCTGTCTGTTGCAATTCGACGGCATCGCGCACGTCCAGCAGTAATGCCCCCTGCCCCAGCATATCCTTGGCGACCTGCGTGTCGATGCGATCGACGGCAGCATTCGCGGCCTCTAACATGTCTTTTACGGTAACTGGCATGAGTGTTCCTCCAGTGGGTTTCACCGGAGGTTAACATGCAAAAAATGGAAGGTGTAGCCACCCGATTGGCCGACCCTCAATTATTGTTCGCGGAAGGCCCGCGACATGCTGTCGGTTACAGGCTTGGCGATATAGGCCGCAAAGGTGCGTTCTTCCGTCTGGATCATAATCTCGGCGGGCATGCCCGGAGTCGGGATAAAGCCCCGCACGCGTTCAATTTCTTCGGGCTCCAACGAGATGCGGGCCAGATAGACCTCTTGCGGTGCTCCACCTGCATCCTCAAACACAGAGTCAGCCGACAAATAGAACACTTCGCCATACAGCACCGGCGTCGTGCGCTGGTTCAACGCCACCAGTCGTACAGTCGCCTCTTGCCCGGTTACAACACTGTCGATCTCGGTGCGAGGAATTTGCGCCTCGATGATCAGTGGGGCGTCTGACGGCAGAATCTCGGCAATGGGTTCACCGGTTTCGATCACTCCGCCGGGTGTGTGATAGTGCAGCCGCACCACAGTGCCCGTCACTGGAGCGCGTACAACCGCACGATCCAGAACGCTTCGGGCCTGGCGGGCTTTTTCACGGACACTTTCCAGATCGGCCTCAATCACCCCCAATTCGTCCAAAGCGGCCTCGCGATAGGCTGCACGGGTGCGGGTAATCTGTTCGTCATACTTCAACAACATCTGACTGATTTCGGCCGCCTCGGCTGTCAGGCGTGCTTGCTGGCCTTCTGCCTCGGCCTGAACGCGACGGATCGTGTTTAAATCGCCTTTGCGGACCAGACCCTTTTCAAACAGCGCCTGTTTGGTCTCATACTCTTCCTGCAAGATCTCGGACCGCCGGATCATGCTGGCCAATTGCGCCTCGAACCCGCTGGAGCGAATTTTCAACGCCTCCATGTTACGTTCCAGCAAGGCGATATCGTTCACAAGTGTTTTGCGGGACAATTCAAAACTGATCTTTTGACCATCGAGAATCGTCATCACTTCGGTATCATCCGAGGCCGCCGCAAGTTCGGAAGAGAACTCCAGCTGATCCTTCTCTTCGTATTCGGCCAAAAGCCGTTCGGACATTGCCTGCAGGCGGATCTTACGGATGAACAATTCGCGTTCGTTCGCCTCGGCCGAGGTTTGGTCGAGAGTCATCAGCACCTGCCCTGCTTTAACGGACTGCCCTTCGATGACTTTGATTTCCTGAATAATACCACCCTCAAGGTGCTGTACGATCTTGTTGCGCCCAGTAGCAACAAAACTGCCCTGCGCAATGACCGCAGCTGCTAGCGGCGCGCGGAAAGACCAAACGCCGAAGCCGCCGAAACAGACGACCAGCAAAACGATACCAATCACAACCAGACGGTTGATCGAGCGCGGAACCTCGGCGTACCAGACTGTCGGGTCCTTAGGATCATTATTCACGGGTACCAGATCATTCATGTCGAGCCCCCCTATTGATTTTGAATGCCGGGCTTGGCGTTACGCGGCCCGTTCAATTGTTCCAGAACCTGCTCGCGCTGCCCAAACAGCGCGACACGGCCATCAGTCAGCAGCATGATCTTGTCGACCACGCTCAACAACGTCGGTTTCTGTGTGATCACAACAACAGTAATCTTGCTTTCTCTGGCCTGTTCAATGGCGCGCGCCAGTGCCTTGTCGCCGGCGACGTCCAGGTTCGAGTTCGGTTCGTCCAGAACCACCAACCTCGGGTTGCCAAAGAAGGCGCGGGCCAGTGCGATCCGCTGTTTCTGTCCGCCGGACAGGGGCGAGCCATCCGCGGCCACAACCGTTTCATATCCCTGTGGCAGCGTCGCGATCATGTTGTGCACATCGGCCAAAACTGCGGCGTCGTGGATCTGTTCATCAGTGGCATCGCTGCGCATACGGCCAATATTGTCCTTGATGGTACCAGGGAAAAGCTGCACGTCCTGCGGCAGATACCCGATGCTTTCACCGAACTGGCGCGGGTCCCAGTTGCGGATGTCCATCAGGTCCAGCCGTACACTGCCAGAGGTTGGCAGGATTGAACCGACCAACGTTTTACCCAAGGTCGTCTTGCCCGCGCCCGAGTTGCCGATGATCGCCAGCGTCTCACCTGGGTTCAGCGCGAAACTTATGCCGTTCAGAACAACGCGCTTGGTCCCGCCGGGCACATAGAGAAGACGTTCTACATCCAGACGGCCCTCGGGGCGCGGCAGGCGCAGCTTTTCAAACTGCAATGCTGAACTAGACAACAACTTATTGATCCGTCCATACGCAGCGCGGGTCAGCAGGAAGCTGTTCCACCCTTCGATCGAGCCTTCAATCGGTGCAAACGCACGACCTGCGATGATCGAAGCAGCAATGACCATCCCGCCCGTGATCTGGCCTTGCAGCGCCAGAAACGCACCCCAGCCCAGAATGCTAATTTGCGTCAGCAAACGTACGGCGCGGGAAATTGCGGCAAAGATCACGTTTCGGTCCTGTGCGCGGACCTGCCATGTCAACGACTGCGCGGTGTCGCGCCCCCAGATGCGAACGGCCTCGGGGATCATGGCCAGAGCGTTGATGATCTGGCTGTTGCGCGCCATGGAATCCAGATGCTGGTTCGCCATGGACTGCGCCTTGTTTGCCTCGGCAAACGGTTTGGCCGTCATACGCTGGTTGATAAAGGCAATTGTCATCAGCAGCAGGGCGGTCACGATCACGATCATCCCAAGCTGCGGATGCACCAGGAAGATCATCAGGATGAACAATGGGGCAAAGGGCACATCCAGGAACGAAATCAATGTACCCGAAACCAGAAAGCCCCTCACCTGCTGAAGGTCACCCAGCGTCTGGTATTCACGGCCAGTACCGTGCAATGAGGCATGGGCGGCGGCGCTGAGGATGGGTGCGCCCAGACGGGCGGCAACCTCAACCGCGGTGCGCATCAGCATGAAACGCCGGACCGCGTCGAAAGCGGATTGGAAGATGACCGCCCCGGCCACGATGGCCGTAAGCATGATCAGGGTATCCAGTGACCGACTGGTTAGAACTCGGTCGCTGATCTGGAACAGATAGATTGGGATCGCCAGGATCAGGATATTTGTCGCGCAGGTCAGAACCAGAACAAAAGACAGATTGCGATAGATGGCCCGAAGCGAGGTGCGCAGAGTGCGCTGGAAATCCTCGGGCGGTGTTCTTTTGTGAAATGTTTGGGGTGGCCCTTTCCCATCGCCGCCGCCAGAGCTGCTGCGCATCAATGGTTCGTTCGCCTTGGCCTCGATAGTGGTGCCCATGCGATCACCGCCGTTCGAGCGAGACGTGGGGGGTATACGGTCGCTCGTCTTATTGACGGTTTCAGGATCGGAGCCCTTAGCGTTGGCCACCCCAGCACCGCTGCCCTGTTGGTCACTGTCTTCGGCAGGCTGCGGCTGCTCACGCCGGGGGGAAGTTCCGGCGCGCAGGTGCGATTCCTCATTTGTCTCTTTACGTGCAGATTCAGATTTCACATTTGCCCCAATGCTCGAATCATTTTTTTTAAATTCATCCTGCTTGTCGTCATGCCGATCACTCAGCCGTAGGTCATCGCTCAGGCGTAAAGCAGGTTTTTTCTTTGATTTCTTTGTGTTATGGGGTGCGTTCGTAGTCTTCGACATGGCACCACCGTTACGATCCAATGGGCTGGCGTAACGTCTTGGACGCGACGAAAAATCAATCGACATATCAAAACTTTCAAGTCACTCGTAACAAAACAGGATACTATGCTAGCATAGATTGCATGCCGTCGTCGATGCTGGCAGATTCCGAAGGCGTTAGCTTGTTGTGCCCCGGAGCATTCTCGGAGTTACCCGGCGCATCAACTTCATCCAGCAGCAACGCAACTGCTTCGTTTGCGATTTCACCGTTATCTTCTTCTGGTACGTCAATCAGGCTAGCCTGGTGCAACAAGAGGTCCGAGTATTCTCCGCCTTGCGCCATAACCACGGAATCAACACCCATTTTGTTTACGCTGGCTGAATTGAGTATGGCGTTGCCAGCCCCCAATGCCGAAGCATGCGCGCCCTGAGCGCCCGCGATGTGGACATCATCATCATCCTGCAACATGGTGGTTTGCTCGATCACGTTGACCTGCAGCAGATCGCCCTCAATCTTGAGCACCCGAACCAATTCTGTTCCCGCAAACATAGGATCGTTCATCAGCGCGTCTTCCAACGCATCCGTGTCCATCTCTTGCAGAGGGATTACGTCTGCGAGGGGCTGAGTGATCTCGGCATGCGTATCTTCACCCGTGGATGTCAGCGAAACCTCGTTCATTACAAGGTTTTCTTCGGCGTCGGTCGGCAGAGCACCCGTGATCACGTCATTGTCCATCAACACGATGGTCTGGGACACGACATCAACCGAGATCATGTCGCCACCAATAATAATCACATCATAGTAACTGCCCAGCTGAAGGATATCTGCCGAGTTGACCATGTCGTTATCACCCAGCACGTACGACGTGGACGACGCCGTGATTTCAGCGCTGATGTGATCAATATCCGTGGCATCGATGGTTTGTTCGATAAAATTTGTCACGATCAGATCGCCATAGATCCAGTCGGTAAAAACGAGTGGGTCCTGGTTGGGATCGTCGGAGACATTGTCGGCCACCCACGACGCTTCTTTGGCTTCCACCTTGATCTCGGATGACTGAACCACATTCGTGTTGCTTTGAACGCCATCCCCGCCCTGATCGATGTCCGAAACGACCGCAACCTGACTGACAACTGTCACACTCATGGCACTGCCGCCGACCAGGATCGTAGGCGCGTCGACCCACCCTACATTCACCGCAACCTGATTGATCGCGAGGTTGCCGCCAGCAATGACCGAATGACCATCCTCGAATTCCGGATCGTCGGACCGGTCCCATTCTGCTGGAAGCAGATCCGGCACATCATCTTCCGCACCGTTGTCTTCTTCCGTTTTGTGATGCGCGGGAAGCAAGTCCATAAAATCTGGCGCTTCATCGACATACTCACCATTGACGATCACGCCCATGGCATCGTCGCCTTGGAATTGGTGTATTTCGACGCCCTCAACCTCGGCGATTTCGGGCGACTGCATCTGTTCGATCAACTCGTCGATCGCCTCACCCGACAGATACTCGCCTATGTCGAACGAAACCGATGACACAGCATGCAAAGACATCGCAGTTTCCTGAAGCTCCTCACCCTGCTCCATCAGGGTTTCGGCATCACGGAAATCGCCCTCTCCGACCGTGTCGTTGTCACTAAGATGAATGGTCTGGAACGTATATGTGACGGCAGATCCAATCAGTTCCATGTCGAACTCTGGCTCGTAGACCACTTCTATGGAAAGGGATCCTATCTGGAATGCATCCGGGAGGGGAACATCAGGTGCTGTCGCCGGGCCGGAAATAACTCCTGCCCCACCAGTTGGGCCCTGTAATGCGGGCGGTGCAGGGACATCTGCCTGAGGTACGAAAAACTTAAAGGGCAACGCGTCATAGTCGCCCGGGTCCATTTTCAAATGTGCCTTAATCTCAATCTTCGTGGGGTCGTCCAGCTCTTCAAGTTCGGCCTTGCGTCTCAGCGCGACAAATTCTTCGTACTGATCCCGCAGCCGGGCCTGTTCGGCTGTTAACTCAAAAGCTCCAACAAAATGTGCAATCTGTTCCGTAATACTGTCGAGCGACATATCGGTTTCCTTTCCCCGTCCCGGCATAAAATTTCCGGACTTGGGTTAAGCTGGGCCGAGGCCGCATACCGCGGCCCCGGCGTTTTTTTTAAAAGATTCAGAGCCCGCCAATGCGGGCTCTGACACACATTACGCGTCGGTGTCGTCGCTGGAGTAGGTCGAGGTCATCGAACCACCAACCATCGTCGTATCGACCGAGTTACCAAGAACGTTGGCACCCATGACAATCGACTGGTTGAAGGCAGATGTATCAACCACTGCAGCGGCAGAAGCGTAGGATTCGCCAGTTACAATGCCGTCACCCGCATTGTTCGAACCCCATGTTCCGGCGTTACCACCGTTACCACCGTCACCCGAGTTTGCACCCGATGCGTTACCAGCGGTCGTGGTGCTACCCCAGCTATCTCCGAGGGTCGCCTTACCGTGCGCATCGCCGCCGGTTCCACCGGACGCCATTGCGGCACCGCCGCCACCACCGATACCCGATTCTGAGGTACCCCAGGTTTTGCCAGTTCCGGTCGAGGTCGCGTCGTTGTTAGACTTCGCGTCGCCACCATAGCCCGAAATCGCTTTGGCCAGGCTGTCAGCAGAACCATCGGTATCCGCTGTCGAGAACACCTGAGAGTTGCCACCGTTACCAGCGTCGTTGTCAGCGTCCACAGAACCGGTACCATCGCCAGTCGATGTTGCGTCCTGATCAACGGCACCACCGCCACCGCCGACACCGTCTGCCCTTGCCGTACCGGTTCCTTCACCGTCGGCGCGACCGTCAGTATCATTGGTTCCACCAGAACCAGCCTTGGAGTCCGCGGTTTGATCACCAACGCCCTGAGCATCCGCGTCCGCATCTGCGTCGCCGCCGTCGCCCGAGCCACCAGTGCCGTTACCGCCGGTTCCACTACCTGTGATATTTTCGTTCACCGCGTTACCGCCAGTGCCGTCACCGCCACCGCCGCCAGCTACCAGTTCTTCCAGCACTTCGGGACCGCCAGCGCCGCCAGCACCGCCAGTACCAGCGCCACCAGTTGCGTCGTTGTTGTCGCCGTCGCCGCCGTTGCCGTCGCCGCCGTCTCCTTTACCACCATCGCCGCTGGCGTCGCTACCGGCCAGAGAACCCGCAAGGCCAAGACCCAGATTACCTGCGCCACTGTCGCCGCCGTCTGCGCCGTAAGCCGACGAGTCGTTTGCTCCCAGACCTACGCCCTTGGCATCGGCGTCGGAATCGTTGTCACCACCTTCTGACTTACCTGCGTTACCGGCGCCTGACAGACCCAACCCTAGGCCAAGACCGATCGAACCGGCATTACCGCCTGCACCACCGGCACCGTCCGAATCCGCGTCTGCAGAACCGTCGTTGTCTGCAACAGATTCAGAGGCTGCGTCGCCGCTGTCGCCGCCATCGCTGTCACCATCAGCCGACGCATCAGACTTGCCAACACCTAGACCAAGGGTTGTCGCATCACCCGACGCTCCGCCGTCACCGGCACTTGCGTCAGTATCCGCATCGCCAGCGTGACCGCCAAACGCGATTGCTGTGCCACCCTTCGAGTACGAAGTTGCATCACCAGCTGAGGTTGAACCACCATCACCTGATGCTCCACCGACCGACTGTGAACCAATACCTTCCGAAGCATTGGCTTCGCCGCCCATGGCGTCGCCTTTTTGCTCAAAGTACCCGTTGTCATTCGATACGCTTGCCGAATCCAACGTGTCATTGTCAGTCAGGTTGGCAACTTGGTGGTTAATCGCCGACATATCGTTGCCTGGACCATCCAACGAGATATCCAGGTTCATGTCGTCGCCGGGATCATAGTCGAAATCATTGCCGACCGTGATGATGTCCTCGACCGAACCGCCTTCGTAAACGTCTACGTCGACCAGATCCTTATCATTTGGTCTCAGGCCATCTTCGCCGAAATCAATGTTGACTGAGTTCGAGTTGTCGTTGGTGTTGTCACCGTTGACCTGACGCTGGTCCTGATCCTGAGCTTGGTCTTGACCTTGTTCTTGACCTTGGTCCTGACCGTTCTCAACAACAGTTTCCTGAGCCTGATCCTGGCTCTGCTCCTGATCGTTGGTGTTATCTACGTCGTTGTCGTTGGTTTGCTCTTGCTCATTAAGATTGGCATCGATCTCAGCGTCTTCGATGGTAACGTCCGCTTCGACATCAACATGTGCTTCTTCGATCTCGACTTCACCAATGGCAGTAATGTCATTGTGCGGTTGTTGGCGTCTATCCATAACAATTTTCCACTTATTAGGCGCCTGACCGTCATTCATCTACAAAACGGTTACCGGCGCAGTTGAAACAATAATTGGCATTCAGGCGCATTAGCGCTTGTATGCGGAACATTCCTTGATTTCGTTTTTGCACCTCCCTTTCTCGGCTAAGCCGACGCAGTACCCGCGATATTCAGGTTCGTGCTAATTCACGATTCGCGGACACATCAGGACCAAGACTTCACAAATTGAAGCCCGGTCATGCTCGCAGCAGGAAGGGGGTCTGAATAGCTGCCCTAAAGCATTAGATTTGGGAAATATTTGTTTTTAAACGATTTTTATTTACATTAACGCAAAATTAATGGGTTTTTGCTTTCGCAAATCATTTCGAATCGTCTGATTGTATAAATTCTCAGAATTTCACGCTTTTTATGAAAAAACTGACCGCAAACCTAAACGAAAGTTCTAGTTCTACCGAGCAGGTAAACACAGAATGTTGATGAAAATAAGGCTTTCAGTTATACTACGTCTGCATATGATGTTTATTTACTGTTAAGTTACATTCGCTGTGTCGTTTCTGATTTCGTCACGTTTTTTTGTGGCGTGGGTTAATAGGGGGAAATTATGAGCAATCCGTTACAGGATAGTGTTGCCCAAATTAGTGTTTGTCCTGAAGATTTTTCGATCAACTTCATCGGCAAGGAATTGTTTTTCTCAAACCAAACACTGCGCAGTGTTCAGGCTGAGTTTGGTGTCGCCGCACACAGGTATGATGATATCGCTGATCTGACGCGGTCCGCTGCTCTGGGTGCAATTGCTGGGAAGGTGATTGTCGTTGATCAGATAATGCTGGACGACCTGCTCAACAGACCAAGCGCCTATATTGCAGCGGTCGATACGGGCTGCCTTGCTTTTGCTTATCGTAAAGAAGACGCCGCCCGCACTTTGTTTGAAAGTTGGGACAGAGGGCAGTTTGGTGATATCGGCTATCTGCCGATGAATGTCGCCCCGGACGTGTGGCGCTCGATTCTGCGTCTGCTGATGCATGAAGAATTGTACCTGCCCAGCTTCCTTGCGGACTGCATGCCCGTCGCTCAGAATCAAACCGGTCCCTGCCCGGTCAGCCCTAGCACTGACATACCGCAGACAAAGCCCAAAAAACCGCACCCGGCATTCTCCAAATTGACGCGGAGAGAGAAACAAGTCTTGCGCCTGGTATCAAAAGGCCAAAGCAACAAAATCATCGCTTCGAACCTTGGGATTACCGAACACACGGTTAAACTGCACATGCACAATGTTGCGGGCAAGATTGGTGTTAGCAATCGAACGGCGGCCGCACAGTTTTATTTTGAGATGGCTGCGGACGAAGCACGCGGACAGACAGTTGACTGAGGCCATTGAAGCCCGGTTTGACCGCCTGATTTTGCTGGTCGGTCGGCTAAACTATATGTGGACCAACACTGAAAGCTTGTTGATCCACCTGATTGCTGGCTTAAGCGGAACCCAAAAGGACGTCGCGGTCATCATCTTTTTGACTCTGAACACGACGCGCGCGCGTATCGACCTGGTTGAGCGGCTGGCCAAGATGGAAGGCCGCCCACCCGAGGTTCGGGATCCGATCCTCAAGCATACCCAACGGCTGAGCAAACTGTCTGCCATTCGCAACAGGTACAATCACTGTATTTACTCATTCGACGCCGAAAGCGGGAACCCCAAGACGATCCTAATGCGCATCTCAGACCGCAAAACCGACATAAAACTTGGTCGTGAAGACACGGTTGACGAAAAAGGCCTTAAGGAAATCGAGGACATCGTCGCCCAACTTTCAGCAGCGAACCGAGACATTTGGCAACTAATACGCCAACTGGGGTTTCCAATCTAACAGCAAGATATGGTGCGGATGGCGGGGATCGAACCCGCAAGCCCTAGGGCGAGGGATTTTAAGTCCCTTGCGTTTACCAGTTTCGCCACATCCGCATGCCACCCAAGCCCATAAGCTGGTGACGTCTGGAACTCTTACTGCCAACCAAGCCGATTTAAAAGCCGCTAAGTGGGCTCTTTCCAATAGAATTAGCAGAGAGGCCGGCCGGCAACAGAACCGTGCGCCCATGCCGAACTAAAAACCATCGTTGGACGCCCGTTTCCGCTTTAGGCGTATTGTTCATCGGTTGCAGTGTTGTTGGACTTGGACCCATCACAACAGGAATCGTTCACGTGCCGCCTATTCACCTCAAATTGCCAATTGAAGCCTTGGAGCCGCACGCAAAAGTTGTGATGCGCTTGCAAATTCCCGGTTTGAGTTTAAGTTTCGGGGAACAGTCATTTACGTCAAATTTGTTTCGTCATGAGCATTGAGCAGAAGTCTTTTCAAGATCGAATCGCAGGAATAAATCAGCGCGTGGCAGAAGCCGCCTGCAGTGCCCCTCCGCCCAAAACCGAGAGTTTCTTGGTACGCCTGGCCTATCCCGGAGCATTCCTTGGCGCATTTCTCCTGGGTGTGTTCATCGTTTTTCTGACACGTTACTTTCAGTCTCAATTGGTTGGCATCCCGGAAAATGGCCAACCAGGCATTCAAGACTTCATTGGTGTTGGACTGGCGGGCATGGCAGGTATTATTGTTTCGATGTTCCTCAAGGAAAAACAAAAGGAATTCGCGAGCGCAAGCACACTTGGCGTTTTGATGACCACCTTTACGTACCACAATCTTGTGTGGATGTATCCCGACGCCTTCGAACGGATATATGGGCCGGACTGGGTTGAGTTCGTTCAAAAAATTACAGAACCATCAAGCCTGTACTTATTCGGCAACACCATTCTGTTGAGTTAAACGACCGCCTATTCGACTGGAATGTCCCTTCTGCAGCTGCAGACGCTAAGCCCCTACGCCGTGACCTTGGATACAGGCTTACTCATGTTTCTCTCCGGGATATCACCCAAGCCTTCTTTGAGGCTGTCGGTGTCGCCTTGATCAAGCAATGTACGTTCCGCATTGAAAAACAAACTCAAACATTTCCGCTGAGCTAAAAAACCTGCCCAACAAACTAGGTTAAGATTGTCTTCGACTTCTGGCACGCACAGATTCCAGACAATGAGTCACCTAGCGTTCTGAACCGTCACTGCTTCGACTTGGTTGGAATTACTACCCGACCTTTTAACCCACCAAGAGAGGTAGACTTTTGCAGGTCAAAAAGCGCGCCGTAAGCGCTGAGTAGGTCAACTGCAATTGCCAGCCCCAATCCGCTACCGCTTACCGATGTGTCAAGCCGCCCACCGGAACGCAATGCTTCGCGCATTGCGTCCTCCGGTATGCCCGGGCCGTCATCTTCTATACAAATCTCGACACAGTCTTCCTGACGGTTGGCAGTCAGTCTAACTCTGCCGCGACACCATTTGACCGCATTATCCAACAAGTTTCCGAGAACTTCTTCGATATCCTGCGTATCCATGCGCACCCAAAGTTCGGGTTCGCTGTTAACCTCCAGCTTTTTGCCCTCTCTCTCGGCAATCGTTGAAAACAACCGTGCGAGCCGTTCGACAGAGTGTGAAATATCCGTACGCGAATGCGTTAACTCAGCCGTGTTTAGCGCCCTGATCCGAGCGAGTGATCGCCCGAGTTGAGCGTCGATCCGATCCAAAGCTTCATCCGCGATGTTTGTGGCGACTCCGGTCTGCGACAAAGATTGCAGTTCATTTCTGAGGATCGTGGCTGGGGTTTTCAAAGCATGCGCCAGATCAGCAGCTTGCCTACGCGAGCCGGACACAATGTCCCGATTTCGACGCAAAAGCTGATTTAAGTCATCCACCAAAGGAGCCACTTCGTCCGGGTAATCCTCTGGTTTCAGGTCATCATCTGAATCCCAACGATGAGCTACATCCGTGCGCAATTTTCGCAGAGGCCCCAGGATGGCTGACATCAACATCAAAGAAGTAGCTACACCGAACAGACCGACCATACCAAACACCGGAAGAAGACTGCGCTGTGCTGCCCGCCTTTCATTGACCAATAGCGCTTGGCTTTCGGCGACACTGACGCCCCACTCGGTACCGTCTTCGAAGGTGATTGTCTGATACACGCTGCGGATCCTTTCACCCTCAGGACCCGAAGTATTCCAAAGCAACGCGTTTTCAGAGGCGTCTGGGGGTTCCGCGATTATCTCGTCAAACAGAGACGAGGACGTGAATATCTCCCCTTCACCATTGGAGACCTGCCAGTATCTGCCAGAGTACGGAGTGCTGTAAGCGGGGTCGAACATAAGGTCTTGCAAAGCAGCCGGGTCCTGGGTCGTGACACTAAGCCCCACTACAAGCTGAGTGTGACGGTCCAGCAGGGCAGCATCAAAACGATTAGAGACTCGGGCGTCGATGAAAGAAAATACAGCCAGAGTGCCCAAACCAACTGACAAGGCCCCGGACGCGATACCGCCGAGCAAAGCCCGCTGTCGCAGTGACAACATCAGACTGAATCGATCATATATCCACGACCACGCACTGTTCTTATCAGGTCAGGCCCCAGTTTGTTGCGCAGGCGGTTTATGAAAACCGCGATAGTATTCGAATCTCGATCACCGTCATACTCGTAGATATGCTCTGAAAGTTCGGTTCTAGGTATCAAGCGACCGGCGTTGTGGGCCAGATAAGTTAGAACTGCAATTTCCTGGGCGGTTAAATCAACTGGAACGCCATCAACAGTCACCCGCCCATTGCGAGTATCAAGGATAACGTTGCCCATCTCAATTACAGGATTCAGCTGCCCACTTTGGCGGCGCAGTATGGCACGGACGCGTGCCGCCAGTTCCGGCAGATGAAACGGTTTGGTCATGTAATCATCTGCGCCGGCGTCCAGCCCGTCCACTCGTTCGCTCCAGCCATCACGGGCAGTTAGGATCAAGACAGGCGTCTTTATTCCTGCGCTTCGCCAATCGCGCAAAACAGAAATACCGTCCCGTTCCGGCAGACCAAGATCAAGGATGATCATGTCATATGGTTCGGTGGCCCCCAAATGCTGAGCATCGGTACCATTATTGACGATATCGACCACTCGACCTTCAGCGTTCAGCAGTCTCTTGATCTGCTCGCAAAGGTGCGGTTCATCTTCAGCGAGTAAGACTCTCATATTTCGTTTCTACTAGCCTACGGAAAATAGTCTAACCCTTATTTTTTGCCACCGCCATTGCCGCCACCGCCATTGCCGCCACCGCCGTTGCCGCCACCGCCACCGTTTCCGCCACCGTTTCCTCCACCGTTGCCGCCACCGTTTCCGCCACCGTTTCCGCCGCTATTGCCGCCACCATTCCCACCGCCGTTGCTGCCGCCCTTTCCGCCGGAATTACCGCCGCTGTTACCATTGCCGCCCTGATTTCCGTTGTTGGAATTCTTCCCCTGGGCATTGGATTTTCCTTGAGCGCTGGTCTTGGTAGCATTGCCCGGATTGGACCGGGCCGCATTGGAAATCTGGCGCCCAACTTTTGAACGGTTTGGCACCACCACACCAGTTTTGGCGTTAACGATGACACTTACGATCTTCCCATTGGGTTTCTTGACCAGGATGCGATAATAAACCTTGTCGGTCTCGAAAGCGCGCGCATCAACCGGTTTCCCACCGAAAACTCTCTCAACGCCTCTGAGCACTTTCTTTAACCGAATGGCACCACCTGAAGCGGTCGCTTGTCGCAATTCAGATTGTTTCAGCTCGCGCACAGCAGCGTGCCCTTCTCCAATCTGGAGAAAGGTAAACAGAAAGGCGATAATTACGAGCGTTCTCATTCTCCGTACTCAATACTGCGTAATTGTGTCCTAAATCTACAGATTTTGAGGTGAACTTACGATGAACGGTCGGTTCGTCGCAGGTTCAACGATAATGGGCTTTAATTTGTTGGTTGGTTCCTGATTCCGACACACGCGTTCATGCAATTACCCTAAGCGCGACAACATGTGTCGTCAGGCGAAAATCGCACTTAACCCACGAGGACCGCCATGAAAACTCAAACGACCGGCCTTTTGAAAGCCTCCGCTATCGCAATTGCTTTGCTGGGATCTACTGCAATTGTCGCAGCTTTCTCGTTCCCGGATGTCGCATACGCCAAGGAAGGTAAAGGAAATGGTGGGGGGAAAGGTAATGGCGGCGGACAAGGCAATGGAAACTCCGGCGGCAAAGGCGGAGGAAACGGCAATGGCGGCAGCAGTGCTGATAAAGGCAAGGGTAAGAGCGTGGGATCGGACGCACCCGGAAAAGGTCGCAGTAAGGGGGTAGGAAAATCTGGGAGCAAGTCCTCTGGCCAAAAAGGGGCGTCTTCTAATGGTAGATTCTCTCTCAAAGGTTTGTTTAGCGGCAGCAAAGGGAAACAACGAAAAAGCTTCAGTAGCTCTGCAAAACACAACAAGTCACTGGCCACCACAGGCGGCACGAAAAAGGCTTCTGTAAAACAATCCCCACGCCCCCGTGTCAGGGCAACAACAGCCTACGATTATGGGACGCTTGAGCCACGCAACCTCGGCAAACTGAATGGCGCAATAAAGTCAAGCGCAAAGGCAAAGCTCGCCCATATCGCCAATGGTCAGTACATGAAGGGAACGGGGCCAGTCAGCCTTGCGGCGGGTCTTGCTGTTGCGGACGCCGATTTCAATCACATCATGGGGGAAGACAACACGCTGAGCCCGCAAGACGTGAAGGATATCAACGAAGCGCTGGATTACCTGGATAACGCCCCTATGTCCCTGGAGGAAGCCGAAGAAATTCTCGACAACGAGGAAGCCAACCCGGGTACAACAGACCCCGAAACCTTGGACAACGCGCAGGCGGTTAAAGATGCACACGACATAACCACAGACGAAGACGGTAATCCGATTGACCGCCCGACCGAAGATCAATTGGCAGCCGCTGAAGCTGTACACCAAGCGGAAGAAAACCTTTTGGATCAATACAAAGGCGACTTCTCTGAGGACGACATCGTCGCGGAAAAACAGCAGGACAAAGTTCTTGACGCTGTGCGTGACTCGAACCCCGATGATGATGCAGTCAAAACCGCGCTTGGCGATCCGTATGACGATGAAGACGACGATGATGATGATGATGATGATGTCAGCATCGATCCAGTCGAAGATGACCAGCCCTCTGAAGGGGAAACAGAAGAAGAGCTGACAAGCAAAAGCTAACCAAACATTCTTTCGGCAAATTGTGAGGGCTAGGACGGTGCCGCCGTTGCTAGCCCTTCGATCATCTGGATGAAACCACTAGATAGAAATCTGAATTTTCAGCAGCAAAAAAGCCCGCTCTTGTTAGAGCGGGCTTTCCCATTTTGTTTTCCCGAGCAGGACGTGATCCGGGAAAACCGCAGACGTCATGACGTTGATTCAGACGTCCTTTTTGCCCTGTGAAGCCGCTTGTTCTTTACGATGTCCATCAGGGCAATTTCGACCGGCGGGAACCGCCCCAAACCTGTCCCCCCAGAGTTAGATAATTCCCTGTGCGCGGTGGAACACGATGGCTTCATGCGTACGGGGGCTTTGTTCATAGCATTTTTATTGGCAGACTTAATCATGCGTTCACCTTCCAGTGAGCCAAGTAATGTTATCTGTCCAGCCTCAACCAGATGAGTATGCGCCACACCAGTTGAATATCGCGAGAACACAATGTTCATGTTTAGTTAAAGTTGTCGCCATTTTGCGGATAATGCTCTGAGTTGCTGTACAGCCCCTGAAATGCAAGGCGATTGCAAATGCGCTTACATTTGCGATCATGCTTGAGGGGATGGCCCCGGCGCCCCCTAACCACCCGGCTGCCGAGCGGACAACGGTGATCCGATTGCGCAAGGCCCGCGTTCTACCTTTTGCCGAGGCCGAGCGCGTCACCAAGTTAGCCAAATCGCGCGAGTTACGAACCGGCGGCCCCCAAGCCTTATGCAGCCTGACGGTTCAGCAGATGCAACAGCTCAACTTGATTTGAAACGTCCGTCTTCGAGAATATCGAGCTCAGGTGCGAACGAACGGTCGTTGGACAAACAGTCAGCGCCTCCGAAACCTTTTTGACAGTCATTCCTTCTTTCATCATAGCACAAATTCGAAACTCGCACCTGCTGAGACCTGCCGGATTTTGAGGATCCAACACTGGGACATAGTCATTGTCCTGAACTTCTCTAAGCAGGTGCTTGCGACCCTTGTCCAAATTCGACGAGATTGAACCGGGTGTACGCTTGCTCCAACAACAAGCCAGCGTTAACGACATCAGGTTCAACAAGTCCAGGTCTAGTTGTGTGGGCTGATGTCTGTAATGCAGTTCTAAATGATCCAGATGTCCTGTGGCCGACTCAAGAGGAATGACGATTACCTCGACTGCCCCACTCGGATTGCTCCCTAAACGGGGAGAGGCCGTTGTCTCGTCAGCGGCCATGGTATCCGATAGTTGCCAAACTGATCCGGCCTTTGCCGTTGCAGTGTAATCACCCAAAATACGATCTAAATGGGATTGGGGCTGAGAGGGCCAAACTTTTCCCTCCTGGCGGCAACACCGAAAAACGTATTTTATCTGCCGCTCACGTTTCAGTGTTCGGGCAATTAATGCAGCATCGGCATTAATTAATTGCATTAGTGTATTTAATGCGCAGGGAATAGAGCCGCTGCTAGTTAAAGCGTGCGTCCACTCCATTACGAAATTAAGGCTATTTTGCGCGCGAGCGCTCTTTGAAAAACTGACACTCATTACTCTACCAACGAACCCAACAAACCAAACTTAGCCGGGCTTACAAACGCGACCCCCACCGCGATTACAAACTTGGTTGGGCATCTTGCATTGAGCAACAGGTTTTGAGGCCGAAGATTAGATCAATCGTTCAGAGAATGTTCACTCATCAGTTTGCAAGATATTGTTTTTTAACATTTTTTTATACAAACCTGTGACATTGCACCCTTTTCTCAATGTGCCTCAAGCATCAAAACCCCATTCCATTTTTATACCTAATTTGAGCACAATACACCACCTTTCCACACCACTGTTTCCGCGTCGAGCGATTCGCCCAAACATTAAGACCTTGTTAATGCACGGTTTATTTTGAAATCCTTTAACGGTATCGCTCGGCAATAAAAACATGTTTAGATTGTATTATTGCCATTTTTAACGGAAGGCAGCCGATTCCAGCATCGCTACCGTTATTTCAGAGCTAATGCGAAATGCCTGGCTTGCGCTGCTACGAAACGCAGCGTTGATTTCCATTTAACCTTTCGGGGGAAACATGACCAAATTTATGAAGAAGTTCGTCAAAGAAGAAAGCGGTGCGGCAATTGTTGAATATGGCCTCGCGCTTTTGGTTGTCGCGTCAATTGCAGTAGGTGCGTTCAGCTTCTTGGGTACTGAAACAGCTAACAACGTTTCTGGCGCGTGTAACGCTCTGAACACCACCAACCCCTGCTGAACTATCACCAATTCGCATTTGGCGAACCACAACAAAATTCTGCGCCGCCGCAACAGTGCACCGGCGCAGAATACACCGCCGGGATTTTCGAAATCATAGGTACGGAAGTTTCGAATTTTCTGAGCGTAACTTTTGGAGACAGAGATGCGTATCAGACCAGTTATTACCACGCTATTTGGAATTGCGATTGCTTCAGGCTCTGTATTCCTGGCGAAAGATCACATTCAGTTTAGTTCGACCGCGCCAGCGCCGTCTTCGAACGCAGATTTGGTAGAAATCTATGTCGCGCGATCGGAAATCGCCTTCGGCCAGACGATTGAAACGCATCACGTCACAACTCATCTTTGGCCGCGCGAGGCCCTGCCCACAGGACACTTCACGGAAATAGAAGTTCTTGTTCCAGAAAATAGCCGTCAACTTCGCCGCGCCAAGGGGCGGTTTTACCCCGGCGAAGTGATGCTGCTTTCTAAAGTTTCAAACTTTGGCGAAAAGGTTACGCTGGTCCAAAAGCTGGGTGAAAACACTCGCGCCATGGCAATCGAAGTTGATGCTGTAACGGCGGTCGGCGGGTTTGTTACTCCGGGCGACTGGGTGGATATTGTACTAACCCAAGGCGCAAAGATGGATCTGCGCGCTGTAACTATTTTGCAGAAAATCCGTGTGATTGGTGTTGATCAGCAGTCTGAAGAGTTGAGCGATCAACCTGAGATTGCTCGCACAATCACAGTGGAAGTGACCCCACAGCAAGGTCAGCGATTGGCCTTGGCGCAAAAGGCCGGAACGCTGAGCCTTACTCTCAGAACCCTGGACGGTGTCGAAGATGAGCCTATGGAAATGGTTCGTCTGCGCGATCTTCTGCAGGAAGAAGGCCCGGTTGAAAAAGTTGACGCGCAACCGACCGTGCGTTTGAACCGCGGCACAGAATCCGAGGTCGTCACTATTCAGAGGACCCCCCGTGCAACCGGCGACACGACGGAAGTTGAAGCAGCACCCAAGGTGGATTCCAGCAATCAGACGGATGCCAATCTTGCGCCAGCAGTTGGCAGCTCGGGTACCAAGCCGAAAGCCCGCCCGATCGAAATCAGCCAGAACACTGCACAGTAAGTCTTGGCCATGGATCAGAAAGCAAACATATCACTTTTTGCGCGGGACGAAGGCGGCACGGTCGCAATCCTCTGGGGCACGGCATTTGTAGCGTTTCTTGGTTTCTTCGCCATCACACTGGATGTTGGTCGACTGAACGCGACCCATGCCGAGCTTCAATCTTTTGCGGACAACGTGGCTTTGGCGGCAGCTGCTGAACTGGACGGGCAACCGGATTCAATCACTCGGGCGACCAATGCTGCCGCAAATTTAATCACTGACAGTCAAACTTTTGCAAACGCGTCCAAAACGCTTTCGGGCACAACAGATTACACGCTTTCGTTTCATTCTGCACTGCCATATGACAAAAACAACCCGTCTATTTCAGATACAATTCCTCTGGGCGGGGATGTAACAACAGATCCGCGCGAAGCTAAGTTTGCGCAGGTCGTGCTGACGCCTAAATCCGTAAGCATGAATCTTGCTTCCGCTCTGGACCAACTGCTTGGCGGAAGCGGCATTTCGGCAGCCAGTGTCTCGCCCGAAGCTGTAGCTGGATATTCCAAAGCGGCGTGTGACATTTCACCATTGATGTTCTGCCTACCGCCGAGCTGGGAGTCTACTCTTACTATTGGTGACCAGATTCTGCTGCGCAGCGGCGGTAATGATACCGCCTGGGGTCCAGGCAACTTCGGCTTTATCGACCTGGAACATTTCGGAGACCTTGACGACGGTGTGTGTGCAAATGAAAAGGGCAACGAATTGGCATGCCTTATCGCGGCGCAGGCCAATATTACCCAATGCATCCTGACCAACGGGTTCACCACCGAACCGGGACAAAAGGAAGGCATTACCACCCCAGCATTCAATGTTCGCTTCGATATTTTCCAAGCCACACTCAATGGGGACAAGAACAAAGCAATTTATGCTCCGGCTCCCAACGTCATCAAAGGGATTGAAAGTAACGGTGGCGGCGCGTGCATCCAAGGTAATGAGCAATTCACCTCCGATACCATGGCCCTTGGCCGCGACACTTGCATGACTAATGGCACCTGCGGTGGCAACAACCGGTTCGGTGACGGCAGCTGGGATCGTCAAGGGTATCTCAACAGGAACCACGACCTTGCTGATGGTTTTGCAGACGGAGTAGGCAGCGCTGGCCACCTGCCCCCATTGACTGGATCGGATGCGATCTATGCAGATACGCGCTACGGAATGTATCTGCGCGAAATCGCCTATGGAAACAGCAATCCAAATGCGCCGGCAATCCTGGACCCTTCACTTTCCGAAACCGGGCGGCCGATGTGTTCCAATAAGATGTCCACTGATCCAGCACGGCGCGTTGTGACCGCAGCAGGTGTCGATTGTTCGAAAACCCCTATTTCTGGCAAGACAACGGATGTCCCCGTTACAAAATTTGTCTCTGTGTTCCTGACCGAACCCGTAGGAGGCAACGGTTCGACGCCCCCCAGCTTTGATATCCACGGCGAAATCGTAGGCTTCCCAGACGTCTCTGGTGTTGGCAGTGGTGGCAACGGATTTGGCGGTATCTTTCGCGACGTCGTTCAGTTGTATCGGTGAGGGAGTGTAAGACCATGAAAACTCTCCTCACTACCGCGCTCAAACGTTTCACCAAGAGTACTGACGGCGCAATCCTTGTAGAATTTGGGTTGGTCATGCCACTCATGCTGCTGATGCTGGCGGTGACATTGGAATCCGCGCGGCTGGTGTGGTCATATCAAGCGGTCATCGCAGGTGTTCGGGACGCCAGCCGTTATCTGGCCAGAGTGACGCCCTCAGATATTTGCGCCTCGGGCGGCTCCGTAACCGGGCTTGCCACAACTTTGAAAACCATCGTCGAGGATGACAGGGTCCTTACCGATGGCAAAACTCTGTTCCCGCCAAGCGTTACAGTCAATTCAGTAACACCCAGCCTAACCTGTGTTTCCGGCACCTATCGAATTGACCCAGCCCCTGTCGGGACGGTCTCGGCGAATGTCACCATTCAATTTCCGATGGGCAGCATACTTTCACTGTTCGGCAGTGGGCTTTCATCGGTGACAACCGACGTCACTGACACTACGCGGATCTTCGGACAATGAAAAAACGGTTCCATATCCTCGCGCAACTGCGCCGCTCGGCAAAGCAAATCCGTTGGGATCAAGACGGCGGTGTCCTTGTTGAATTTGCCATTGTCGTTTCCCTTTTTCTATTTCTTTTCATGTCGCTACTGGATTTCGGCCGCATGTCCTACAGCATTGCGAACGCTCAAAAAGCCTCACAGCTTGCTGCACGTATTGCAATCGTTCGGCCTCCTGCATGCGCCGGAGTACCCACGACACACCTGCGCGGCAATTCCCCGTCGTCACCCCGTTTTGGCACAGCTTGCAGCGCCTCGGTCGGCGTGTGCGAAGACCCGCAAACGCTCCCTTGCTCGGGTGTCGCGACCAATGCCACCGCCTCGGAAATTTGGACCCGTGTCAGCCCGCTTTTGCCGCCTGGCACGACGATAGACAGCTTGCAATTTCATTATGATTTCAACCCCAATCTGGGTTTCCTGGGTGGCCCTTACACACCTATGGTCACAGTTGAATTGAACCTGAACAATTTTCAATTCACGTCACCGCTGGCCGCGCTGGCAAACGCCGCGGGCGCGACAAACAGCACAATTTCTTCGACAGCCGGATACTCGAATTTCAGCGTCTCGCTGCCTGCTGAAGACCTTGCACTAGGAGAGTCAGGATGAGGGATCACACCATTACCACACTGAAATCGCAAACAATTATGCTCGTATCGCAAAACGAGGAAATTGCACGGCTGGTTGAAGATGTCTTTCCCGCTGATGCGGACAACAAAGTCACCGATAATGGGACTTCGTTTCAGGCATTGAACGGAACCGCGATAGAACTTGCGTTCAAGCATGATCTGGTAATCTTTGAAATCAACCCTGATGACATGGGGGAAATCCAGGCGGTCGAGGGTATCCTGGCGCACAGGGACAACGACACTTTGTTTGTCGCTCTGACCCAGAACGATCTATCGATATCCAAAGCACGAGAGTTGCAGAAAATCGGCATCGACGAAGTCCTGCCTCTGTCGATAGATCCCGAAGAACTGAAAGCTGTTATCAGCGAGAAAATTGGCGCACGCGCGGTTTCACAGACAGCATTCGCGAGTGGCACTGCGGCCTTGGGCAAAGTGATCCCTGTCGCAAAATCACGTGGCGGCATCGGTGCATCCACTGTTGCCGTCAACCTTGCGTGCTCCCTTGTTGGTGGTAAGGGAACTTTTTTCAAGAAGTCCGTAAAAAACCGTGTCGCGCTTTTGGATTTTGATCTTCAGTTCGGAAACGCGAATGTGTTTCTGGATGTCGAGGACAATGGCGGCGTTCTTCAACTCATTGAAAGCTCAGAAACTCCTGACGACCACTTTATGTCCTCAATAATGCAGGTACACGCGCTGGGCGTAGATGTACTATGCGCGCCCGCTCCGATGGTTCCCCTGCAATCGATGCGGCCTGATCTGATCGAAGGTATGCTGGACCTGCTGCAAAGACGCTACGATTTTATCATCATCGATCTGCCCTGCGCGGTTGTCGACTGGGTTGAACCCATTTTCAAACGTGCCGCCCAGTTGGCTTTGGTTACGGATACCACTGTTCCCTGCGTGCGGCAGGCACGGCGATTGATCGATTTCTACCGCGAGGCCAACGTCGGCCTTCCGGTTGAGGTCATCGTCAACCGAGAGCGGAAGACCTTGATCAAGCCCTCGCATGTGCGAGAGGCCGAGAAGGTCTTGGAAACCAGTTTAAAACACTGGATTCCAGACAATCCGAAAATTGCCCGAAATTCCGTGGATCTTGGAAGGCCCGTTGTGGACATGAAACCGCAATCGGACCTTGGAAAGGCCTTGGCGAAATTGGCTGCTGCCGTGTCGGCTGACATGCAGCAAGTGGCCGCGAAGAAAGCATAAAAGGAGATCACCGTGTTCAACGAATTCAGATCACGCAAGGCCGCTTCCAAATCAAATGTAC
The DNA here is from genome assembly GCF_056539305.1 of Ruegeria sp. BC1. NCBI lineage: Bacteria > Pseudomonadati > Pseudomonadota > Alphaproteobacteria > Rhodobacterales > Roseobacteraceae > Ruegeria > Ruegeria sp. BC1. Next base: position 265,547 of record NZ_JBQFUT010000006.1, on the reverse strand, counting down.
TGACGTTGGAACGACCGATTGAAAAGCCTTCCAAATCCAAGGCGGCTCCTGAAGCTGTAGACGCAGATCTGCAGGCGCATCTGGAACTCAAAAGCCGCTTGCATGGTGAACTTCTGGACCGGCTCAATCTTTCAGTTATTGACAAGGTCGAGCGATCAGAACTGAAACGCCAGATCGCGTCTTTGGTTAATGGCCTGATCGAAGCCGAGCAAATGCACATGCGATCCGAGGCTTTCACGGCTCTTGTTGATGAACTCATCCACGAGGTTATGGGCCTTGGACCTCTGGAGCCGCTGCTTGAAGACCCCACCATCAACGACATTCTCGTAAACTCGTATGATAAGGTTTACGTCGAACGCTTTGGCCTTCTGGAGCAATCCACCGTCCGCTTTCGCGACGAACGTCACTTGCTGCGGATTATCGACAAGATCGTAAGTAAAGTCGGTCGGCGCATAGACGAGTCGCAACCTTGGGTCGATGCGCGCCTGGAAGACGGCAGCCGCGTCAACGCGATTATTCGACCGTGTTCCGTCGATGGCCCAGCCCTGTCAATCCGCAAGTTTTCACGCAACCCATTGACAATGAGTAAACTTGTTAATCAGGAAAGCATGAATGACCAAGCAGCCAAGCTCCTTGAAGCGCTTGTCGAGGCAAGACTGAACATCCTTATTTCCGGCGGCACAGGGTCAGGAAAAACCACCATGCTGAATGCCGTGTCATCGTTTATCGATGGCAGGCAGCGAATTGTCACAATCGAGGATGCTGCAGAACTTCAACTTCAGCAAACTCATGTCGTGCGCCTGGAAACGCGACCTGCCAATGCCGAAGGTCAAGGTGTAATCACCCAACGCGATCTGGTTCGCAATGCCCTGCGGATGAGGCCCGACCGCATCATCGTCGGTGAGGTTCGTGGTTCAGAGTGTTTTGATATGCTTCAGGCCATGAACACAGGTCATGACGGGTCTATGACGACCGTTCACGCGAACTCGGCGCGCGATGCATTAAGCCGGGTCGAGCAGATGGTCACTATGCTTGGGGCGGACCTGCCCGTCAGAACCATCCGGTCCCAGATTTCTTCTGCCATTCAGATCGTTCTCCAGCTTAGCCGCCTGAGCGACGGCACACGCAGAGTCGTCAGTATTTCGGAAATTACCGGAATGGAGGATGACACGATCACCATGCAGGACATCTTTGTTTTCAAACGTCGCGGCAAGTCCGAGAACGGTCAGGTCTTGGGAGAATTTTTGCCAACCGGCATTCGACCAAAATGTTTTGATCAACTGATCGCCGCAGGTGTCGATGTAGATACCAACATGTTCATTCACGGAGCGGCGGCGTCATGATTGATCTGCAGCCAAACACACTGAACATCCTTGTATATATTTCGATCTTTCTCGGAATACTGATGGTCTATGAGGGCTTGCAGCAGCTTTTCCTGCGCAACGAGTCCTTCAACGAGGCCAGAAACCGGCGCATGAAAATGATCCAGGGCGGGGCTTCGACGGACGAGGTACTTCAGCTGCTGCGTGATCCTGCAATGGTAGGGTCCGGCAAGAAGCCCGGTTTGATCGTGCGTTTTCGCCGCTTGCTTGTTCAGGCCGGGCTGACAATCGGGCCGATCCCGGTTGTCTTTGCCATAGCATTCTTCGCCGCGGTGCTCTTTGTTGCTGCATCCCGTTTCCTCGCTCCGGAACTTGCTCTGTTGCTTGGCTCCGTTCTGGCCGTGACCCTGTCGCTGTTTGCCTTGGTTGCAATGAAGGAAGCCAGATCCAACAAGCTGACGAAGCAATTGCCGGATGCGTTGGACCTGATGGCTCGAGGTCTGAAAGTTGGCCATCCTGTCGCAGTGACGGTTGGAAATGTGGCATCAGATTTGCCGGATCCAATAGGCTCGGAATTTGGCATCATCCAGGACCAGATCAACTATGGGGACGATGTAGCAACGGCGTTTAGGGATTTTGCCAAACGGGTCGGCACCGAGGACGCGAATTATCTTGCCGTCAGTATCGGCATTCAACACGGAACCGGCGGCAACCTCGCCCGTATCCTGAGCATTCTTTCGCAGGTCATCAGAGATCGGCAAACCATGCAGAAAAAGATCAAGGCAATCTCGGCCGAAGGACGATTGAGCAGCCTTATTCTGACGATCCTACCGCTGTTCATCTACTTCTCGATCGAGCTGTCTACGCCTTCGTTCTATGGTGACATCCGAAGTGATCCGCTGTTTCCCTACTTTGCGTCAGCGATCATCGGACTGACGATTGCGCAGGGCCTAATCCTTAGACGACTCGTCAAGTTCAAGTTCTGAGCGGGAGCGTAAAAATGGAATTTTTTCAAAACCTTCTGAACGGCCAAGACCTTCCCATTCAATATCTCGTGCTGGGCGGCATCGCCGTTAGTGTGTTCTTTGTGTTTTTCGGCATCTCTGGCATGGCCGCAACCGATGACACGGCTGCGCGCCGGATGCGTGTCGGGTCGGCTTCCCGTGGCCACGGAGCAGATTTTGACCTTATTCAAGGGGATAACAGTGACCCGCACGGTTTACTCAAGGCATTTGTGCCTTCGTCGAAACGCGAACGTTCCCGAATTGGAAGACTGCTAAAGCAAGCTGGTATTCAGCGTAAACACGCTATCCGCTCTTTTTATTTGTTCCGTGTGGTTTTGGGGTTCGTGCTCCCAGCCGCCTTCGTTGTGGCATTGGCCTTGCCGCTGGAAACTCAGGTTCAGCTTGGGATTGCCCATCTTTTGCAGGGTATCACCTGGATCAACGCGTTGCAGATTGTCACTGTGCTCATGGTGGTCGGCTTCTACGGTCCAGCCCTCTGGTTGCGGTACAAAATTAAAAAGCGCCGCCAAGCGATTGAACACAGTCTTCCGAATGCGCTGGACCTTTTGCAGGTAGCAATAGAGGCTGGTTTGGGGTTTGATGCCGCTATGGTGCGTGTATCGCATGAGATGGCGCGTGCTGCACCGGAAATTTCGCAAGAGTTCACGATACTTCAACTGGAACTGCAAGCCGGCAAGGAACGGCAGGCTGCCTTTATGGATATGGCGGAACGCGTCGGCATTGAAGAGGTCAATTCCTTCGCAAATGCTCTGCTGCAATCCAATCAATACGGCACCAGCATTTCCGCTTCGTTGCGTAGATTTGCCACTGACATGCGTCTGGACCGCGAACTCCGTGCTCAGGAAAAAGCCAACCGCTTGCCTGTGCAAATGTCTGCTGTGATGGCCATGTGTATGATGCCAGTTCTGTTGATGATCTGCTTGTCCCCAATGGTGATCCGCTGGATTAACATGTTTGGGTGAAGGTTCGTATTACTCTGAGCATCGAAGAATAAGAACACCCCCATTGGCAGCGAGGGCTGATACACTTCAGCCTTCTGCTGCTGGCAGGCTTCCAAATGATCCTTTTTAAAAAGGCTGCATTTTGTCAGACATCGTCTATACGAAAGACGTCGTGGCGCTTGCTTCAGTCACGCCTAGCAACCGGTACGGCAAGATAAATTCTTGGAAGCAAAAAGAAATCTTCGCGTATTCTGTACGACCCAGTACAAATGCTTCCCTCACGTTTAAGCCAAAGAATAAGAAATAGATGAGGAACTCTGTTAAGGTTCCGCGATACGACCTATGCAAGTTCTAGATCCATGGACGATAGCAACTGGTGTGTGCTTTTCGTGATCAGAGTTTGAGATCGAACTGTATTGCGCACTGTGATTCACGAGTGGGTTTTTTGATAAACCAGAAACCCACATAAAACCCCAACACATTGTAATTCAAAAGTTTTACAGGATTTGGTGGTGCCCCCACACGGACTCGAACCGCGGACCTACTGATTACAAATCAGTTGCTCTACCAGCTGAGCTATAGGGGCGCCTGATGTCGATTACTTTCTCTTGTATCGGACTGCAAGTCCATATTTTCATCTTTACTCAGGGAATGACACTTTTCCTGCTTCTCCACAGAACCAGCTCACCACGTTGGCTTGCGTTTGACTGCGCTAGGCACAGACTGTAACCCGGCAATTAAGGTAAAAAACCACGGAAAAGAAACAAATATGCAGGTAGCGATTCACGCGGGGGCGGCTTTTACCGACGAAGGGCGTCTGCTGAATTCGTTGCAAAAAAATTCGGTTGCAATGAAGGCAAACGGTGTCGCGACCTTTGGTCCTCGGCGCTACAAGCAAGTGTTCAGGCCCGCCTTTGACAAGCTGGACACTGGTGGTTTTGATGTGACCACATACCAAAAGCTCAATCAGATTTTACCTACCACCCCACCTGTTCAGCGTGCGGTATTTTCATGCGGGCATTTTGCTGGCGAACCCGCCATCGCATTGAAAGAAGGGCAGCTATATCCACTGGCCGGTCGCAGGATGGCTATGCTGGAACACGCTTTCGAAGATCACCAGGTCGAGTTGTTCATGGGACTACGAAATCCGGGAAGTTTCATCCCCAAACTTTTGATGTCGCTTCCACAAGAGGTCCAAAATGAAATCTACCGTGACACCGATCTGAGCTGCTTAAGCTGGATAGGCATGATCGAGGATATTCGGGATCTGGCCCCCAACATGAAGATCACTTTGTGGAGTAACGAAGATACGCCATTCATTTGGGGTGAAATCATTCGCGCAGTCGGCGGCTTGGGCGAAAGCACCAAACTGGTGGATGAATACGACCTGTTACTGTCCTTGCTGGATGACCCCGGAAAACGCGAAGTACAGGCTTTAACGGCTGAGGATTCTGCGCAAGACCACGCGGATCTTCATGAAAATCTTGACCGCATATTTGAAGACCACGCTCTGGCGGACCAAATCGAGGAAGAATTGGATCTACCAGGTTGGACAAACGAAATCGTAGATGCGTTTTCCGAACTTTACGAACAAGATTTGTCCAGTCTGGCAACCATGCCGGGTGTTCAGGTACTAAGACCTTAAATTCAATGCCCGACATTGCGCCGCGCGGGGTTCGACCATGAAAAAGCCCCACCCTAAGCGGTTGGAGCAATGGGGCGCACGTATACTGGGCAGGTAAGTGATACTTCGGGCCCTTCTCACCATGGCGACATAAGGATACGCCGTGTGAAAGGCCCGCTATGAAATGCTTCAGCTCATGCCCAGAGCTTCTTTGTACATCTCGAGTACGGCTTCTTCCTCGGCGATGTCATCCTTGTCGCGCTTGCGCAGCGCGATCACCTTGCGCATGACTTTCGTATCGTAGCCGCGCGCTTTGGCTTCGGCCATCACCTCTTTTTGCTGTTCCGCCAAGTCTTTCTTTTCGGCGTCCAGACGTTCAAACCGCTCGATGAACTGGCGCAGTTCTCCTGCGGTTACGCGGTAGTTGGCAGAGGCCTGATCTTCGGTCATGTCATCCATATACGTCTCTCCCAGAGGTGGATTTCTAATGCTGTGACAGCGGGCAATACGCCGGATACATTGCCACCGCGCGGGCCGCAAGCGCCCAATGCCTCCCGGGCTTGTACGATCGGTACCTTTCCGCTAAGCGCAACGGAACGCGAAACGCAGATGTGGGGAACCATGTTCGAATTCATCACCTGGGGCGGAGCCGCCCTGTCGCTTGCGGGGCTTCTTGGCCTTGTCTGGTGCATTTTGCGTGTGATGAAGGCGCGCAAGTCCGGCCTGACGGATGACGAATTACGCGCCGTTGTTCAGGGCATATTGCCGTGGAACCTGGCCTCACTCTTTCTTTCGGTGATTGGCCTGATGGTCGTGATTGTGGGAATTTCCTTCGGTTAACTTCAGCACCTAAACCGGCAGGTTATCAAAGCGCGCTTCCATCGCATCTTCGCACAACGCGGCATCAAGCTGCCGAAGGCGTGAGGGTACATGAACCCCTTGTTGGCGCATTCTTTCGATTACTTTGCTGACATTCGGCTGAAGCGCAAGACGCGTATCCAAGCTGGCGCCTTTAAGCTCTTTCTCCAACTGTTCTGCTTCTGAATATAAATGAACTGCTGACATTTTAATCCTCCCAATGCCTCCGATTATTCAGATTTAAGTAACCGTTTTAAGACTTGCTAAAATTAACCCGAAATCACGCGGAAAACCGCTTGTCGGCGGGGCCGGGATGGCCCCCAACCATGAGGTGATTAAATTTTAGACCGATTGGGGCTAACCTGCTTTGATCAGCATCAATTCACACAATGTTGATTGCAATATATTCCGAATTCAATATATGAATGGAATTGCGCAAGCGGAGGGCAAAATGACACCGAAAGTGAAAGCTTTTTTTGACCCTGAAACATTTACTGTTTCTTATCTGGTGCAAGAGCCTGAGGGTCTTGCCTGCGCCATCATCGACAGTGTGCTGGATTTTAACCACGCCTCTGGCCGCACGAACACTGGTTCGGCAGACAAAATCATCGACCACGTGCATAACAACGATTTGCGGGTCGAGTGGATCTTAGAAAGCCATGTCCATGCCGATCACTTATCGGCAGCTCCCTATCTGCAACAGAAACTGGGCGGCAAAATTGGGATAGGTGATCAGATTGTCACCATTCAGGAAACCTTTGGGAAAATATTTAACGAAGGCACTGAGTTTCAGCGTGATGGCAGTCAATTCGACGCCCTGTTCCGCGAGGGTGACAGCTTTCACGTTGGCCAGATGCGCGGTGACGTTCTGCACACCCCCGGTCACACACCGGCCTGTCTGACATATGTGATCGGAGATGCCGCTTTTGTCGGCGATACGCTTTTCATGCCGGATTTTGGGACGGCCCGATGTGACTTTCCCGGCGGATCATCCCAGATGCTTTACACGTCGATCCAGAAGATTCTGTCGCTGCCGGATCAGACCCGCATCTTCGTCGGGCATGACTACAAAGCACCGGGACGCGACGAATATGCCTGGGAGACAACGGTCGGAGAGCAAAAGGCACTGAATGTCCACATTGGTCAGGGCCGCTCGATCGAAGAGTTCGTTGAAATGCGCGATGCCCGCGATGCAACGCTTGCCATGCCGCGCCTGATTCTACCGTCTTTGCAGGTCAACATGCGCGCCGGCCAGATGCCGCCAGCCGATGAAAAGGGCGATGTGTTTTTGAAGCTGCCGCTAAACAAACTCTGAGCAGCCAACGGCTTTGGAACAAAGGATAAATTATGCAGATCGAATGGCTATGGGGGCTCGGCGGAGGCCTTCTGATCGGATTGGGCGCCGCTGTTTACCTTTTGGGCAACGGTCGTGTCATGGGGGCAAGCGGTATCTTGGGCGGGCTGGTTGACGGCAGTGACCGCACGCTTGAACGGCTGGGTTTTGTGGCGGGCGTAGTTGGAATGCCCTTGCTATTGCGGCCGCTGTTCACACCCTTGCCAGAGACACATCTGACCAGCAATCTCGTTATCGTGATCATTGCTGGCATTTTGGTCGGGCTTGGAACGCGTATCGCCAATGGGTGCACCTCCGGGCATGGGGTGTGCGGGATCTCCCGGTTCTCTGTGCGCGGTCTCGTCGCCACCTTTGTCTACATTACGGCAGGAGGGGTCACGCTTGTGCTGTTCCGCCATGTGTGGGGGCTGATCTGATGCGCTTTGCCATCTCCCTTCTGGCAGGGTCTTTGTTTGGGGCTGGCCTGCTGATCTCTGGCATGACCGATACGACCAAGGTACAAGGCTGGCTGGATGTGTTTGGACAATGGGATCCGACACTTGCCTTTGTCATGGGTGGGGCAATCCTGCCCATGCTGGTGGCTTGGCGGCTGACAACCAAACGCCGACCGCTGACCGGCGGGCATTTTCCGCAACCTGCTGCGCCCTCGATTGATCGCCGACTGATCCTGGGTTCCGCTCTGTTTGGAATGGGCTGGGGTTTTGCCGGGCTGTGCCCTGGCCCAGCGCTTGCCTCGCTGACCTACGGCGGGGTTGGTGGTATTGTGTTCCTGATCGCTATGATTGCCGGGATGTTCGTTGCGCCAACATTGGGCGCGCAACTGGACAGAGCCGCCAACGCGGCATAAGCAATTGCCATGGAGATTCGACCAATTACCCCCCGCTACGCCGTCTCGCCGCAAATCACGGTCGAGGATGTTCCATCCATTGCTGAGGCCGGATTCGTCAAAGTCATTTGCAACCGACCGAATGTCGAAGTTCCGTCAACGATGCAATCCGATGCGATCGGTGAGGCGGTGCGCGCAGCCGGTATGGAATACGAAGTGCTTGAGCTGACACATCAGACAATGACCCCCGAGAACGTGGCACAGCAACGCCAGATGGCCGAAAGCTGCGGCGGTCCAGTATTGGCCTATTGCGCCTCGGGCACCCGGTGTTCGGTGGTCTGGGCTTTGGGTCAATGCGACCGGATGAGCACCGACGACATTCTGGATGCCACAACAAAAGCGGGATACGCGCTAGAGAATCTGCGCCCCATTCTGGATCAGGTTCGCAACAACGCAGGCTGATTCACACCGGACCACCTTGGTCCTTCTCTGAGTTCGTCAACCCGGCTAACTTCGAAATCTCTGCGGCGATCTGATCTGAGTCCGCGAAGTTCAGATTGCTCTCCAAATCATCTGCTGTGGTGGCATCGGTCGGGGATGGCATAAGCGAAATTTCCGCCGAAACTGGCATTTCCGAACCTTGTCGCGATGCCGCTGAACGAGCCTCAAGAAATTCTTCAGCGTCCGACCGGGCAAGCACGGTTGGTGAGTTGTATTCATTAAGACGTACAGCGCGCATTCCTCCGCACTGACCCAGCCGACCGATCGCCGCGCGTTTACGGTCAATCGTCAAAACCTCCGCCCGATCCAACCTTGATCCGGCAAGAGGTAGCACGTCGCCAACACCAATCTGTGAAAGAGACGACAGTGGCAGCGACATGCGACAGATTACGGTGTTCAATTCGGCCCGCAAAACACCTGAAGCCTGTACAAGACTTGGGCCAGTTTCCTCTGGTATGGTTCCGTCGTCGTCAGTTTCCGCAGACAGATCCGGCAGGAAGACTGAAATTTGCCCCTGACGCAATCCGCCTCCCAGTTCCACGGTCAGATCAAAAACACGGTACGCGTCTTCAACCATCGCCAGCGACATCGTACGCCGATCCGCGAGACGAGAAGCGAACTCATACCCCATCAAGCAGGATTGATCTGCCGGTGCGTCAACCAATGTAATTGTGCGAGACAGCGCCTCTTCCGCCAAAGGTGCCGCCATCGCGGCATCCGTGTGGGTAAACGACCGGGGTGTGGGAGCTTCGGAAGTCACCTCACCGATTGTCTGCACCTGAACGATGGCCGACACCACGCCCAGATCCATAGAAATTGCCGCGGATTTCCCGTCGTCCCTCACAAACTGCAACAGCAGCCAGTCTTCCCCAACCCCCTCTGCCAGGGCATCGGTTGACCGACAGGACTGTTTCGCGCCGATCACAGCCAGCGGCAACTGCAACCGATCTCCGGCGGCACGGGCGAATGCCAGACGCAATGCCCGCAACACCGAGCGCGGCTTGTCATCCTGCCCTGCCTGTCCCACCGAAAGCTTGCGTGCCAAAGCCGCGCTGACCGTCTGCGTCATGCCCTAAACCGCTGATTGCTGCTGCATCCAGTTTCCGATGTAACCCGACGCAAGTTACCAATGTCTTTACATTCGATCTATTGAGCGGCTTGCTGATAGGCCAGCGGCAACCGGACGCGAAACGCCGCCCCACCCTGCCCCGGAAGGTAGGAGATTTCGCCCCCCAGCCGCTGCATGATCTCGCGGCAGATCGCCAGTCCCAACCCAGCACCGCCTGCTTTATCGCCACCGACGCGGGCAAATTTCTCGAACACCATCGACCGGGCTTCGGGGGGGATGCCGCTGCCATTGTCGGCAAAGTCGATCACAACCTGCCCCCCGACATCGTGTGCTGAGATCGTCAGGATCGGGTCTTCGGCATCACAGTATTTCTGTGCGTTGGAAATCAGGTTGATGAACACCTGCCCCAACCGATCCAGATCGGTTTGCAGCGGAATGCGTTCACTCGCTTTCGAACGCCGCACGGTCAGCGTTTGGCCGGTTCCGGCCAGCGCGCTGGACACCGCCCGATCCAAAACCGAACGCAGCGTATCGCCGCCCACGTTCAAATTGACCCGTCCACTTTCCAGCACGCTCAGGTCCAGTAGATCATCCAGCAATCGGGTCAGGCGCAGTGCCTCGTCATGGATGATAGCGGCATAACGCGTCTGCTCCTCGGCGCTGAGACCTTCTGTGTCGCGCATAATCTCGGAAAAGGCGCGGATCGAGGTCATGGGTGTGCGTAGCTCGTGGCTGACTTGACTGAGGAAGCCGTCTTTTTGTTCGGAAATCTGGGTCAGCTTGGTGTTGGCCTCACGCAATTGCCGCGCAGTGCGCGACAGTTCGGCAGACTTGACCTCAAGCTGACTGGAATATTCCAGCAGCTGAGCAGATTCATCAGCAACGGCCAGCAGGTCCTCGACTGATACCGACGACCCACCAACGATCTGTCCAATCATTGCGTGGGCGGTGGCGGCGCCGACGGAACCGCTCAACTCGCGTTCAAGGCGCTCCAGGAAGGCAGGCGTGGGTTCCGGCAGGCTGGAGCGACCACCCTGTTGCTCTGCTTCTGCCTGAAAAAACTCCTGTGCGGGGCCCGCGCCCAGTATCCGCTGGGTCATAATCATCAGGTCTTCGCTTTGAGCAACGGACCCAGTCCAGCCACGTGGCGCAACCGAATGGTCGAAAACGTTTACGAACTGCGCGCCCTGCAAACGCTCCAGCGGGCTTGGAAAGCTCAGCAACGATGCGGCGCAAAAAGCAATCGTATTCAGTGACAAGGACCACATTACGGTATGCACCATGGGGTCCATCCCCTCGATCCCGAACAGGGCCTGAGGGCGCAGCCAACCCCAACCAAACGGGCCGTTTTGCAGCACGGACTCGGGCATTAACCCACCTCCCATCCCCGGCAGCAGCAGCGTGTAAATCCACAGCAGGAAGCCCACTGTCAGCCCCGCCAGTGCTCCGGTGCGCGTTGCCCCGCGCCAGAACAGGCCGCCGACCAGAGCCGGAAGAATCTGAGAAACCCCGGCAAAAGCTACCAAACCAATCGAGGCCAGCGCAGCCCCGCCACCCGACAGGCGAAAATAGAAAAAACCCAGCGCCATGATCACCGCAATCGACACCCGCCGCGCCACCAAAACGACGTTTCGGACGTCGCCTGAGATAGCACCGGACCCTTCTTGTGTACTCAGCCAGATCGGCATGACCACATGGTTCGAAACCATCGTCGACAGCGCCATCGCGGTGACAATCACCATGGACGTCGCCGAAGAAAACCCACCGATAAAGGACAGCATCGCCAGCCAGTCATTGCCCTGTGACAAGGGTACCGTCAGAACGAACAGATCGGGGTTTGACCCTTCGGGCAACAGGTCCAGACCGACGACGGCGATCGGCACTACAAACAGGCTCATCAGCAGCAGGTATAACGGAAAGGCCCAAGCGGCGGTTCTCAGGTGGCCCTCATCAGCGTTTTCCACCACCATGACCTGAAACATACGCGGAAGGCAGATAAATGCCGCCGCAGAGAGAAAAATGAGCGTGGTCCACCGCCCCGCATCCACATTCCACTGCCCAATTTCAGAGGCATCAATGCGATCCATCACCGGGCCAACACCGCCTGCGACACTCCAGACAACAAAAATACCCACGGCAAGCAGGGCAAACAGCTTGACCACCGACTCCAACGCAATAGCGGTCACAACCCCGTGGTGACGTTCGTTCACGTCCAGATTGCGTGTACCGAACAGAATCGCAAAGACGGCAAGCCCTGTTGCCACCCAAAACACGCTGGACCCTTCGCGATATAGGCCCGACGGGTCAGCTTCGGCAAAGATCGAAAAGGACAGAGTGATAGATTGCAATTGCAACGCGATGTAAGGAGTTCCACCCAGAACCGCCAGAATGGTCACACAGATCGCCAAGGTGTTAGACTTGCCATAACGAGACGAGATCAGGTCGGCGATGGATGTCACCCGTTGGCTTCGACCGACCCGAACCAGTTTGCGCAGCCCCCACCACCAGCTGACCATCACCAGGGTGGGACCCAGATAGATCGTCACAAACTCCAGCCCAGATCGTGCCGCACTGCCCACGGCGCCATAAAACGTCCAGGCCGTACAATAGATCGACAGCGACAGTGTGTAGATCAGCGGAGATCGCAGCCACGCCGCTCGCCCTGCCGCCGCCATCCGGTCAGCTGCAAAGGCCACTCCGAACAGCAACACTACGTAGCCAAGACAGACCAGAATTAGCAGGTTTAGCGTTGCCATCGTTCCGTCTCGGGCTCTGCGTCGTCATGGGTCGACATGCGTCTGGCGGCAATTCCAAAAAACAGGCTGGCCAGGATCAAAGCCGCCCAACATGCGAAGATGTAAAAGATGGCCGAGGACAGCGACACGCCTTCTTGGGCGCTCTGTTCGTCTGGCCACAGCAGCGGGATAGCCAAAAGCGCGGCCCCCACAAAGGGCAGAATACGCGCGGCATCCGACAATCGGCGGCGGCGATAGCTCTGCCGTTCCAGAAACAGCGAAGGCCGCGCAGCGGATGGCTGACGGTCTTCGTCCGAACTCATGACTGTGTCGCCTGCGCGTGCAGGTCGCGTACGGCGGTCAGCATCTCGGTATTGGAAAACGGCTTAGTCATAAACCGGCTGACGCCAGCATTTTCAGCCATTTCCCGGTCGCGGGACTGGCCGCGCGCCGTTAGCATAAGGACTGGCAGACCTTGCATTTCTTCCAGCTCGCGCAGGTCCCGTAGAATTTCCATGCCGCTTTTGCCCGGAAGCATTACATCCAAGATAACAAGATCCGGGCTCGCGCCCTGAATGACCTGCAATGCGTCCGTGCCTTCGGCATGGGTCTCAACCTGCCAACCTTCGCGCGTCAGCAGGAACCGAATGGCCTCAGCTATATTCGGCTCATCCTCAATTAACAGAACCTTTCGGCTCATGATTTTTTGCCCTCCCCGTGACGGGTTACTCAGATGTCACTCCGTCACCGCCAGCTTACGCGCAGTGCCCGGAAACTGTCAAAAACCTTCGCTCAGAATCGAAGGTTCGCGGCGCGACGAGCAGTCGCTGTTAGGGCAGACCCTGCAACTGGGACCAACCCGTGCAACAGCCCCTTCATCTTGCGCGACATCCTCAACCGATCGCACCAGCATGACAGATCGATAAACAGGTCCCTCGTCATATCCGGATATGGATTGCGGCCAGGCATAGGCGTAGCAGTCAAACATTGCAGCCGTCCGACCCACCTGGACAACTCGCTGCCGGATCGGCACCAGAGGGCGATTTAAAGCCTGAAACAACGGCCACAACGGACAGGCTTCTCCAAACCTTGGCATTGCAAAGCCTGGCACGGCTTTTGTGAACAGAATACTGCCGGATGCATCACACTCCACCAGCCCGGTTGGCCGGCCCAGATACCCATCGGGCAGCGCGGCAAGTCTGCGCAGTACTGTCGCCACATCCACAGAAAACCTTGCCGCCAGTTGCAGCGGGTCAAGCGCGGTCTCGGCAAGTTCAGCTTTCACCTCATGCAGTGGAATGGCTCGGGCATCTGCGGCATATACGTCCAGAAAATCCTGCGTAAGTGATTTTGCGGCAGCCGAATCCAGCTCGCTCAGGTCGATATCCGCACCATTGCCACCATCTTCGATCTGCGGGAAATGGTGCCCATTCCTGTCAAAAAACGCTTCGACATCCTCCAAAGGCACGCCACGCCGATCTTCGTCCGAGTCGCTGTCGTCCAGATATGCCACCAAGGACTTGGAGCTGTCTGCCAACCGTTCCGCATCTTGATGCAGGTTCTTGTGGAACCGATCCTGCCATTCGGGTTCGATCTCCTGTGTTTCGGCAAGAATCGCCGCAGTCGAACGAATCGCGGCGGCGGTGGAAAGCACTTCGTGCATGGATGCTGCCAGGTGCGGGTCATGGGTCAGACGGTCCGACAAGGTCTCGACCGTGCGCTCCAGCGAAACGACCCGGCGATGCATCTGCGCCAAGACGCCAGCCCATCCGGGGAACCGACCAGCGAATTCTTCTAGGGTGTCCAGTTCAGCCTGCTGGCCTACCGCGTCAGCAGCGGCCTCGCGAAGTGCCGAGATCAAGGTGGCTTCGATCCCCTGTGTCAGAACCGATGGTTCGACTACCAGAGCAGCCGCGATATCGACCAGAAGCTTTCCCCCGATCCGACGTCGGTTATGTTCGATCAGATTCAGATAGGACGCCGAAATTCCGACCTGCCGCGCCAGCTCGGCCTGCCGCAAACCTGCGATCTGACGCCTTTCCCGAATACGACTGCCTGTCAGCGTATTGCGCATGCTCTCGCCCCTCCCAATGCGGAACCGCCTATTCAAGAGTCGCCTGTTTTTCAGGACTCTTGATGTATTTCTAATAGTTAAGTGGGAATTATCAAAGCTTGTTTACAAACTTAACAAGCCAATCGATCGGGGGTAGCGGCTTTGCAATCCAGATTCTACGCGCCACCCCTTCAATTTTCACCCATTTCCCGGCACGATAGCCAGATGAGCGACCCAGCGTTTGAATATGCGCCAATCGGACTCGTCGAATTGGAAAACCGGATCATCCGGCGCTGCAATCTGCAGTTCGCCCGCACCTTTGGTGGGGAGGCTGCGGATTACCGCAACATGCCCCTTTTGCACCTCTACCCTTCGGTCGCAGATTGGGAACGGATCGGCGCACGCAGCCTTCAGGTGATGCGCGATACGGGCTATTACACTGACGAGCGTGTCATGCGTCGCCGTAACAGCGATCTGTTCTGGTGCCGTGCCCGTGGCCGATCCCTGACCCCGGACGACCCCTTCCGTCATGGCATCTGGAGCTTTTCCGACATCTCGGAAGAACGCCCCCTCGTGGAACTCACAGCGCGCGAACGCGAAGTTGCCATTCTGTCCTGCCGAGGCCTGTCTGCCAAGGAAATCGGCGCGGAACTGGGGTTGAGCTATCGAACGATCGAGGCATACCGCGCCCGACTTCTTGAAAAATTCGGAGCGCGTAAACTTCCGGAATTAGTGGCGAAACTTTCGGGAATGCCACTCTGACACTTTTCCCCGCAAAAACTTGGCAAAACCATACTCTGACAGGGCGAGACTGCGCTTTTCATGGCCGGGCGCATAGCTTATAACGCTGCGTAATCAGATCAAAGCCCGCACGGAACAGACGGGCCAAAGGGGAACCGTCGAGGACACTCATGACAGACACCAAACACGAAGCGGACGTGGCATTCATCAAGGCTCTGGCCGAATTGCTGCGCGAAAACGACCTGACCGAATTGCAGGTCAAACGCGAATATGGCGAAGAAGACAGCCTGAATGTGCGTGTCAGCCGCATGGTTCAGGCCGCGCCTGCCCCCGTACAGATCGCCGCCCCGGTGGCTGCCGCTCCGGCTGCACCTGCCGCTGCGCCCGTTGCTGCCGTAGCCGAAGCGCCTGCAGCCGTTGAGGATCCGGCCAGCCACCCCGGCGCCGTGACCTCGCCCATGGTCGGTACCGTTTACATGCAGGCTGAACCTGGCGCGCCTGCTTTCATCTCGGTCGGTGCATCCGTGTCCGAAGGCGACACCCTGCTGATCGTCGAAGCGATGAAAACCATGAACCACATTCACGCGCCCAAGTCGGGTACCATCAAACGCATTCTGGTGGGTGATGGTGACGCTGTGGAATTCGGCACCCCTCTGGTCATTGTTGAGTAAGGCAGGCCCATGTTCGACAAGATCCTGATTGCCAACCGAGGCGAGATCGCCCTGCGCGTGATCCGCGCTGCGCGCGAGATGGGGATTGCGACGGTCGCCGTTCATTCGACCGCCGACAGCGACGCGATGCACGTGCGCATGGCGGACGAATCGGTTTGTATCGGCCCGCCACCCAGCCCGCAAAGCTACCTGTCCATGCCCGCGATCATCTCGGCCTGTGAAATCACCGGCGCGCAGGCGATCCACCCGGGATACGGCTTTTTGTCAGAGAATGCCGAGTTTGTGCAGATCGTCGAAGATCACGGCATCACCTTCATCGGCCCCACCGCTGAACATATCCGCATCATGGGAGACAAGATCACAGCCAAGGAAACGATGAAGGCGCTGGGTGTGCCTTGCGTTCCCGGCTCGGATGGTGGTGTGCCGGATCTGGCTACGGCCAAGAAGATCGGCGAGGAATTCGGCTATCCCGTCATCATCAAGGCCACTGCAGGTGGCGGTGGACGCGGCATGAAAGTCGCCATGAATGCCAACGAGATGGAAAGCGCCTTCATGACTGCGCGGGCCGAGGGCAAAGCCGCCTTTGGCAACGACGAGGTCTATATCGAGAAATATCTGACCACACCGCGCCATATCGAGATTCAGGTCTTTGGTGACGGCAAGGGTAAGGCGGTTCATCTGGGCGAACGCGACTGCTCGCTGCAGCGTCGCCACCAGAAGGTGTTCGAAGAGGCCCCCGGCCCCTGCATCACGCCCGAAGAGCGCGCCAAAATTGGTAAAGTCTGTGCTGACGCGGTTGCCAAAATCAATTATATCGGCGCGGGTACTATCGAGTTCCTGTACGAAAACGGTGAATTCTACTTCATCGAGATGAACACACGTCTTCAGGTGGAACACCCGGTGACCGAGGGCATCTTTGGCGTCGATCTGGTACGCGAACAGATTCGCGTTGCTGCGGGTGAGCCTATGTCGTTCGGACAGGACGATTTGGTGATCAACGGCCACGCTATCGAGGTTCGGATCAACGCTGAAAAACTGCCCAATTTCTCGCCCTGTCCGGGCAAGATCACTGCTTATCATGCGCCCGGCGGTCTGGGTGTACGAATGGATTCGGCCCTGTATGACGGGTATTCAATCCCGCCATACTACGACTCGCTGATAGGCAAGCTGATCGTGCAGGGCCGCGACCGGAACGAGGCGCTGGCGCGTCTGGAGCGGGCTTTGGGTGAATTGATCGTCGACGGCATCGACACCACTGTGCCCCTGTTTCACGCGCTGCTGCAGGAATCCGACATCCACAGTGGTGACTACAACATCCACTGGCTTGAACGCTGGCTAGCGGAGAATATGGCCGAGTAAAACACTGGGGCCGAAGGGCTGCTGCTCTTCGGCCTTTGGGTATTCCGCATGAGCCTATCCCCTGAACTCTTACTGCACGGCTATTCCATCGGCATATTCCCGATGGCCGAGCATCGTGACGATCCGGAACTGTTCTGGGTCGACCCCAAATTTCGCGGCGTCTTCCCTCTGGATGGCTTCCATGTATCGCGCAGTCTTGCGCGACGTATCCGCAATTGCGGGTTTTCAGTGACAATAAATCAGGACTTTGCCGGTGTTGTTGATGGCTGCGCCGATCGCACGGATACTTGGATCAACGCTGAACTGCGGAGCCTTTATCAGCAAATTCACCAATCCGGTTACGCGCATTCTTTGGAAATATGGGATGCGGGTAATTTGGTCGGAGGGGTTTATGGGGTGACATTGGGCGCGGCTTTTTTCGGGGAAAGCATGTTCTCACGCCGAAAAGATGCGTCAAAAATCGCGCTGGCCTATCTGGTGGATCGCCTACGTCAAACCGGGTTCCACCTATTCGACACGCAATTTCTGACCGCGCATCTGGCCACGCTGGGCGCAATTGAAATTCCACGCGCGCGGTACAGGCAAGAGTTGAGCGAAGCTATCAACGCTAGTGCGGATTTCACAGCACCGTTAAATCAGTCACCCGAAGACGTTATACAGCGGATCACCCAGACGTCGTAGCGGGCATGATCCAGCGCGTTCAGTGCCGGGGACGTTGCGATCATCCAACCGTCAAACAATTGATCCGATTTGTCTTTTTCCCAAATCGTCAGATAGGCAAAGGCATCACCGGTCGGGTTGTCCACCGGATATCGGCAATCCCCCAGCGCAACGTCCAGACCGAAGACAAACCCGGATTCTCCGTTCCGCATTTCGACGTCGATGGTTTGACCGCTGACCTTATCCAGCCCGCGCAGCATTGCCCCGGGACCCGATTGAACCTTTTGTTGCGCTGCCACGCCAGTGGCGAACAGCAGCGCTGCCATCAAGGCAAACCGTTTCATTCGCTGCCATCCCCGGCGACAAATTTCACCAGCAATGAGATCAGGCTGACCGCACCCTGCGTATCTTCGACCTGATCACCAGGTTCGAAATAGAACGGAGACCCGCCGGGCATCACCTCGACGAAATTACCACCTAGCAGACCTTCAGATGAGATTACGATAGCGCTGTCATCTGGTACCAGAATCCCGTCCTGAATCGTGAATGTGGTATCCGCGCGATAGGTTTCAGGGTTCAGCATGACACCGGTTACGGTACCGATCTTGACGCCGGCCAACCGGACATCCGTTCCCACGCTGACCCCTTCGAGCGAGCGGAACGACGCACCCAGTTGATATCCGTTTCCGCCCTGCGAAAAGCCGGTGGACTGGCTCGCGTAGACGCCAAACGCAACGGCACAAGCCAGCACGGCCCCACCGACAAGTACTTCGGTAATGTTATAGTTGGACATTGCTCGCCTCGTATTATTCCGGGCTCCAGGCCTCGTAATCCGTGCGCTCGACCGGGTCCGGGCGGCGCAGAGACCCCGCAGGCGTATACGCCAAAGCGGTCCCTGTCAGGTTCTCCTGATGCGGCTTTTCCCAGGTTTTATGCGGCAACGGCTTGTCAGTCGGAGGCTCATCCCATGTGCGGTGCAGCCAACCGTGCCAGTCGGCGTCAATTCGGCTGGCTTCGGCTTCACCGTTGAAAATCACCCAGCGCTTGCTGTCGTCGGCATTGCGGTAAAAGACGTTGCCCTCATTGTCCTCACCTACCTTCTCGCCTTTGCGGGCGGTATAGATCTGTGTGTTCAAAGTGGCCCCGTTCCACCAGGTTACGGCCCGCAATAGACTGTTCAGGATACCCATCGGCTGCCTCCGGCATTTCTGTTCCCGCAGATATGGACCAAAGGCACGCCGAGGTCCAGTGTCACGAGGACCGCACCCACTAATCCGGCAAAACGGCGGTCACTTCAATTTCGATACGGTCTTCAGGGGTGATTAGATTGCATTCGGTCACTGTCGCCGCTGGTGGATTGGTACCGAATGCTTCGACCAACAAAGGCCAGCACAGTTCAAATTCGCTCATATCGGGAAGGTAATAGTTCACACGGACCACATGCGCAAAACTCGTCCCAGCCTCGGCCAGCGCTTTCTCAATAGCATCCAGAGCGGATTTGCACTGACCGACAATATCTTTGGGAATGTCGTCACCTTGCGCGCAGGTTCCGGCAACAAAGACAAACCCATTCGCAACCACCGCGCGGCAGTATCCGACTTTCGCCTCGAAATCTCCACCTGAAGAAATACGTCTGATCGTCATTTTGCCCCCCACATGAAAACGGCGCGGTCGAAGCCGCGCCGTGATTGGTAAATCGTCCTGAACTTACCCGGCCGAGGCCGATTCCGCCGCATCCGCGTAAATGATCAACGGTTGCTTGTCAGACGAAACCGCCTCTTCGTTGACCACGACCTCGGTCACGTTTTTCATTCCCGGCAGTTCGAACATCGTATCCAGCAGGATATCCTCAAGGATCGAACGCAACCCACGCGCACCGGTCTTCCGTTCGATGGCCTTCTTGGCGATCGCCTTCAGCGCATCGTCAGTGAATTCCAGTTCAGCATCTTCCAGTTCGAAAAGACGCTGATACTGCTTGACCAGAGCGTTCTTGGGCTTGGTCAGGATGGTCACCAGCGCATCTTCGTCCAGATCTTCCAGCGTTGCCAGGACAGGCAGACGTCCGACAAATTCCGGGATCAGGCCGAATTTCAGCAGGTCTTCAGGCTCCAGATCCTTGAAAATCTCACCCACGCCACGTTCGTCATTGTCACGCACATCCGCGCCAAAGCCCATTGCCGAGCCCTTGCCGCGCTGCGCGATGATCTTGTCCAGGCCAGCAAACGCACCACCGCAGATAAACAGGATGTTGGTCGTGTCCACTTGCAAGAATTCCTGCTGCGGGTGCTTACGGCCCCCTTGTGGTGGAACAGAGGCCACGGTGCCTTCCATCAGCTTCAGCAGTGCCTGCTGCACGCCTTCACCCGACACGTCGCGCGTAATCGACGGGTTTTCGGACTTGCGTGTGATCTTGTCGACCTCGTCGATATAGACGATGCCGCGCTGCGCGCGTTCGACATTGTATTCACTGGCTTGCAGCAGTTTGAGAATGATGTTCTCAACATCCTCACCCACATAACCTGCTTCGGTCAGCGTGGTCGCATCGGCCATTGTGAACGGCACATCCAGAATGCGCGCCAACGTCTGAGCCAGCAGGGTTTTACCGCAACCGGTCGGACCGATCAGCAGGATGTTCGATTTCGCCAACTCAATATCGCTGCCCGCTTTCTGAGCATGGTTCAGGCGCTTGTAATGATTGTGCACAGCAACCGACAGAACCCGTTTGGCCGTGGCCTGACCGATCACATAATCGTCCAGCACCTCGCAGATATCCTTGGGCGTTGGCACACCATCCGAGGATTTCAGACCACTGGCCTTCGTCTCTTCACGGATGATGTCCATACACAGTTCGACACACTCATCGCAAATGAACACGGTCGGGCCAGCAATCAGCTTACGCACTTCGTGCTGGCTCTTGCCGCAGAAGCTACAGTAGAGCGTGTTCTTGCCGTCACCGCCTGAATTTGTCGCCATGTTCTACCTTTCGCGCCTCGTCCCTGCGGCCCACCCGGAGCCGCGTTTGCCGCTGTTGGTGCAGCTTAGGACAGCACCGGGGCGGCTACAATCTCAAAATTTCCCCCACGCCGTTGACGCAGGGGGCTATTCTCAGGCTTCGTCGCCGTCCATTTTGGCGCGATTTTCGACGATTTCGTCGATGTGACCCCAATCCTTCGCCTCTTCCGGGCTCATGAAATTGTCACGGTCCAGCGCTTTTTCAACCGCCTTTTTTGTCTGCCCGGTATGACGTACGTAGATGTCATACAGGCGATCTTTCAGTTTCTGCGTCTCGGCTGCGTGGATCATGATATCGCTGGCCTGACCCTGATATCCGCCGCTGGGCTGGTGCACCATGATACGGCTGTTGGGCAGCGAGAACCGCATGCCTTTTTCACCGCCCGCCAGCAGAACAGACCCCATCGAGGCCGCCTGACCGATAACCAATGTCGAACATTTCGGCTTGATATACTGCATTGTGTCGTAAATCGACAAACCGCTGGTCACGACACCGCCGGGCGAGTTGATGTAGATCGATATCTCTTTGCTGGGGTTTTCCGCCTCGAGATGCAGCAGCTGGGCGACGACCAGATGGCTCATCCCGTCGTGGATCGGGCCGTTGATGAAAATGATCCGCTCTTTCAGAAGGCGCGAGAAGATGTCGTAGGCGCGTTCGCCCCGGCTGGTCTGTTCGACCACCATCGGAACGAGCGTATTCATATAGGTATCAACTGGATCGAACATTCTGAACCTGCCTGCTTTGCTATGGATCGGGACATTACCCGAAGAAACGTTACCCGAGTCTTAGTGTTGCCATCGGGGGGCTGCAAGGGGGGCCAGATACTTCGTGCCCTGCAACGACGATTTGGACCCATTACCCGCTGTGTCGGACTCACTCTCTGGTTTGCCGACCAAATTTCACAGCCCTCACATCACATCATTTTGATCCGTGCATATGGAAATACATGATCATAATATGTACCCAGTTGAGTTACACCGCTTTAACCGCTCTGAAAAACACGCACCCGTTCGCGAGTGCAAACAAGGATAACACCGATGGCCCTTCCCCAGCTTTCGCAAGATATGTCACCCGAATCCTTTGATAGGATGGTCGAAAACGCAACCCGCGCGTCGAACTTCCTAAAGGCCATCAGCCATGAGGGCCGCTTGATGATCCTGTGCCATCTCGTGTCCGGAGAAAAATCTGTGACCGAGCTGGAAGAGCTGCTTAGCGCCCGACAAGCCGCCGTCTCGCAGCAACTGTCACGCTTGCGTCTTGAGGGGCTGGTTACGCCTCGTCGTGAGGGCAAGGCGATTTACTATCGCTTGGCCGATGATCGGCCTCGCCGCATGCTCGAAGTGGTTTACGAATTGTTCTGCGGCGATGAGAAAGGCTGACTACACAGCCTTTCTCCATCATTACGACTTCACGATCCGCTTGCGCAGTTTTGATAGGCCACTACCAGTTTGCGCAGCAGTTCTGCATATTGGTCAACGCCGGGCTGTGTTGCGGTGCCGATCGGATCCAGTTCATAAAGCGCTGCACCGGTGCCCTCGATCGCCGTCTTTATCAGACGCGTGTCGTATTGCGGCTCGGTGAAGGCGCATGAGATTTCCTCTGAAACGACCTTTTCTTGCAGCGCGGCCAACCGCGCTGGGCCTGGTGCGGCAGCGTCACCCAAACTGACAGATCCCGACGTTTTTAAACCAAATCGTTTCTCAAAGTACTGGTAGGCATCGTGAAACGTTATAAAGGCGCGGTCCTGCATTCCGTCTAGATCAGCGACGATCTGATCCTGCAGCGCTACCAGCTCATTGTCGGCGGCCTGCGCGTTATCGCGGTATTTTTGTGCGTTTTCAGGATCTGCTGCGGCCAGGTTTTCCGCGATCACATGCACCCAGACGCGCGCATTCTCCGGGTCGAGCCATGCATGAGGGTCAACCCCGCTGTGATCGTGGCCGTGATCGTCATGCGCGTTGCCATTTTCTGCATGGTCTTCATGGTCTTCGTGACCCTCTTTATGTTCCGCGTGGTCGTCGTGACCTTCTTCATGACCCGCGTGATCGTCATGATCCTCGTGCCCGGCGTGATCGTCATGATCCTCCTCATGCCCCGCGTGGTCATCATGATCCTCTTCATGATCAGCGTGTTCGTTGTGATCTTCTTCACCTGCGACGTCCCGGAACTCGTACAAAACTGTTCCGTCCACATCCAGAAGCTCGACGATATTGGCCTTCCCGGACAAAGCGGTCAGAGGTTTTGCCATCCAAGGTGTCAGATCTTCGCCCATCCAGAACACTACATCTGCGGATTGCAGCGCGCGAGCTTCCGAAGGTCGCATCGCGTGGCTATGCGGCGAGGCCCCCGGCGGTATGATCAGATCCGGCTCACCCACCCCATCCATGACACGCGCAACCAGCGAATGAACCGGCGCAATATCGGCAGCCACGTTCGGGACTTCGGCAACGGCCTGGCCCGCCAAGCCAAGGCCAACTACACATAGGGAGGATCGTAACATATGAGCTCCTGAATGATATGTTATTACATTTATCGGCGACTTGATAAGATTGACGTTATAACATATCAAGCCCTAAATACCCGGAGCGCCTTTGATGAGTACAGTTGGATTCAGACAACACGACCACACACATTGCGTTCACACCGCACTGGCTCAGGCTGAGGCAAAGTGCAAAGCGCAGCGCCTTCAGTTTACGCCAGTCAGACGGCGCGTACTTGAAATCCTACTGGAAAAACATAGAGCTATGGGCGCTTATGACATCCTGAGTGTCTTGTCCGCCGAAGGGATGGGGTCACAGCCTCCCGTGGCCTACCGGGCGTTGGATTTCCTCGTGCAGAACGGATTTGTGCACCGGATAGAACAGCTCAACGCCTATGCCGCCTGCGCCCACCCGACGCATGAGCACGTACCGGCTTTTCTGATCTGCCGTTCCTGCAAAGCAGTCGCCGAAACCGAAACAGAACTGACACAAGGAAGGCTTGGTTCCGCTGCCAGTACGTCGGGCTTCCTGATTGAACGCGTCGTGGTTGAAGCCGAAGGCCTGTGCCCCGAATGCATTGGGGCACAAACGTGACGGCACCGTTGATTTCGCTGCGAGACGTTTCCATTCGAGTGGATGGAAGGACCATCCTCGAACAAGTGAACGCGTCGGTTTCCCAAGGAGAGATTGTCACCATCGTCGGGCCAAACGGCTCGGGCAAATCGACCCTGTTGCGCGCAATGATTGGCGCGATCTACCCCGCCGAGGGAACGGTTCACCGCGCATCGGGGTTGCGTATCGGCTATGTACCGCAAAAACTATCACTGGATGCAGCGCTACCGATGACTGTACAGCGCTTTCTGGGCCTACCCAAACGCATCTCGGCACGTGAAGCTGTGAGTGCGCTGGAGATCGCCGGGGTTCCTGATCTACGCAACAGGCAGATGACAAAACTGTCTGGAGGCCAGTTCCAGCGCGTTCTGCTGGCTCGCGCCTTGCTGGAGAACCCGCACCTTGTTCTTCTGGACGAAGCCACCCAGGGTTTGGACCAGCCTGGCGCGGCTGCGTTCTATCAGCGCATCGAACAGGTGCGCCGTGATCTGGGATGTGCAATCGTGATGGTTAGCCACGACTTGCACGTCGTTATGGCGGCTTCGGACCGAGTTCTGTGTCTGAATGGGCATATTTGCTGTGAAGGCTCGCCACGCACGGTGGCTGACGCCCCCGAATACCGCGCCCTATTTGGCAGCGGAACCAAAGGTACCATGGCGCTGTATCAGCACCAGCACAGCCATTCTCACGATCATGATCATGATCACGCACAGGACAATACCCATTGATGCTGGATGATTTTATGGTGCGGGCTGCTCTTGCGGGGGTCGGCGTTGCAATTGCAGCGGCCCCGTTGGGATGTTTTGTGGTCTGGCGACGCATGGCTTATCTTGGCGAAGCGACCGCGCATGCCTCGGTTCTGGGCGTTGCGTTGGCGCTGGCCTTTTCACTGCCCCTGCTGCCTGCAATCATCGCGGCGGCACTTGCTATGGGCCTGGCCGTGACCTTATTGCGCGGTAAGGGCTTTGCAATGGACACATTGCTGGGCGTCATTGCCCATACGGCACTGGCCTCGGGGCTGGTTACAGTTGCGTTGCTGGCAGATGTTCGGCTTGACCTGAACGCCTTTTTGTTCGGCGATATCCTTGCCGTAACAAAAAGCGATCTCGCGACCATTTGGGTGGGTGGAACGTTGATCCTCGGCCTAATGATCTGGCGCTGGTCCGCTCTTCTTGTGGCCACTCTGAACCCCGATCTGGCCTATGCCTCGGGCATTGACCCAAAACGCGAAGAGATCTGGCTGACGCTGGCCATGGCTTTGATCGTCGCCGTTGCCATAAAGGTCGTTGGCGTTCTTTTGATCGCGGCCCTGCTGGTCATCCCGGCCGCTGGGGCACGATCTTTGGTCAAGACCCCGGAAAGCATGGCTGTTTTTGCCGCCCTTATCGGATCACTGGCCGCTCTGGGTGGTTTAGGTGGGGCCTATCTTGCTGACACGCCTGCGGGGCCGAGCATCGTCTGTGCGGCCGCCGTGATCTTTGTTTTCACCGCTGTTTTTGGTCCTTTGTTGAATCGGGAATAAAGATGGGCAAAGTTCTGGTTCCGTTCAGAAAAAACTGCTACGCAACTCGAGACTTACACTAATGGAGACACCGATGATCCGTGCAATTTTGATTGGGCTGGCCCTGTTCACTCTTACCGCCTGCGAGACCGCCAAAGGCGCTGGTAAAGACATTGAGAAAGCAGGCGACGCCATCCAAGGCGCGGCCACGGATGTTCAGAACAGCCTGTAACTGCCCCTTAGTATTGCGTCGCAAAGACATATGCACCCAACATATAGTTGCGCGACACTCCGTTCCGCTGTACAACTTGGGTACAGGTGCATAGACGCGGCATTGCATTTCTGACACGAAGACGGGGTTCTTGTGCATTCACAAGAACCCCGTTCCCTTTTTCAAGGGTCGAGTGGTAGCCTGTCTAAAACCATTGTCCGGCAAAAGGAAAAGGCGTCAGGTGCGCAGACGCGGTCTTTGCACGTGCCCATGCGGACACCCCTGACGCCTTGCCGGGTCGACGCGCCCGAGGGACGCCTCGATCCAGTTGTTGCCGTGGCCCACAAAGGAACCCCAGCCGCTGCGTAGCACCGAAAGGCACCTTGCAACACGCGCCGACCTTCTGAGAGTCTGATCAAATGATGCAGGTGCGAAACCCATCTCAATCAACCATCCACCGGTAAGTCTTTGCAGCAAAGAAAATCCTAAGATCTACCCTGCCGCCTCGACCCCCTTGGCCTTTGCGTCCCACTCTGGTTCCTAAGAACCGTTGCGGTAAACAGACTGTTACATCAGGTTTGTAATCGGACAAGAAAATAGCACTGCAGCATGAAATTTAGCCGGGGATAACGTGTTGACAGCCCTTGGGAAAACATTGTGGAAAACTTTAGAAACCACGATTCCGCGCTGGTTTGACGATGGATAAGTCCAAACAGTGAAAATCGATCCGATTTTCACGCGTTTCTGCGCGTGCGAAGGTCTGCACTGGGGCAGATCTTTGGCAATAGCGTGGTTTTCATCACAGACTACGCCCCGGACCGCCGAATCGAGGTCGCTATTTCCTGTCTCTCGAACCGAATGGTCAATACGAACGCTTCGACCATGAAAGTCAGGCCGGACGGCAGTTATTAACGCCGAAAGTGACAATGCGCTGAAGGACCGCAAACCCAGACGTCCCTACCGAGGAACGCCACAAAGCGGCGGGAAAACGTCTGAAGCCTGCCACCGGCGATAAGGGGCCGCCCGACCTACCCTCTCCTTCAGGAGACGCGGGTTGTGGTTTTGAGAAGCGCTCCGGCCCGATCGGGATTACCAATCACGCGCTGCGGCAACCCGCAGCTAGTACCCCCTACAGACCGACCGGGCCAGAGACACTTCAGTTCACCTGACGTTCCAGAACGGTGCTGTAGGTCGTTCCGTTACGCAGGCTACGGAAATCCGCGTAGATCTTCCCGTCTTCATAGCGAGCATCAATCAAAGCGTTCGCGCCGATCACAAGCGGTGAGGTTTCGACGATGCCTATGGTTCCCGATCCATCCAGGCTGATCGTGCCTGTGGCCTCGTTTTCATTCCATTCGCTATCGCCTTCACGACGCCATTTGCTGGGACCCCAGAAAACGTTGTCTTCCTGAACCTGAACGTCCAGCATCCACTCGGCCTGATTGAACCTTGGCTCGTCGCCACGTTGGAAGTGGCTAGGTGAAACGGTGGTATAGGCCCCCAGCCACGTACCGCGCAGGTCGGGCGTTGTGTCGGCAAGCGCGGCGGTCCCAAGGGTTAAGGTCGTGGCCAGAGCGGCTGCTCCGGCAGTCAAATATCTGGTCATTGGCTCTCTCCTCCGATGTCTGACCATTGCTGGCCTGCTGAACAGATTGGAAGAGAGGGCGCAGGTTACAACTTACCTAAGGGAAACTTCATAAAGGGTTTAGGCGCACATAAGAACTCAGCCGCGCAAAGCCGCAAGTAAACCTGATTTCCACATTATAAATCTTATATTTACAGAATTATCGCCAAAATTTCCGCCAGTCCGATGAGCGCCAGAAGCGCATTCGAAGTCATCATCAATGCCCCTATGTTGTGCCCTGCGACCCCCTTGCCGAAATTGGTTTGCGCAAATTCGTCGTCCATATCGCCGCGCAGGTTCCTGACATCATCCAAGGCTGTGCTACCCGCCAAAATTCCAAACGCGGCAGTGGCAATCACCAGAACGATTAAGACCAACGAAATTCCGTCAGGGCCAAATCCGATGATTGCAGCAAGGGCCACATATGCAAAAATCGTTGTCCGCATGATATGATAATAATGGTCCAGACGACCCATTGTGATACTGGAACGCAGCTGCTGGTCCATGACAGTCCCCCTATGAATTTCTTGTTTACAATGAGGGGAGTATATCACTTTAGACCGGATTCCCGAAATCAGGCCGCGCCTTGACCGGCGCACATAGCTGATGCGCCGGTCAATTGGTAAGGGCCGCATTCAGTCGATGGTAATGCTGCCGGCGATCGTGTTCACGAATTTGCTGGTGTCCGGGTCGGTGAGCGACGAAAAGGTCCCCCCGCCCGTGGCGCTGGCCCAGTTTCCGGTGCCGCCCGAGACGGCCCAGTCCCCCGTCAACGCGCCATCAGCGCCCAGTCCCGTAGCGGTCCAGCTCATCACCGCCTTTTCCCCGGACGCAGTGTCGAACACGCAGTTCCCGGTGCCCGAGACCCCTGCCCCGTTTACCATCACCGCGCCGAAACAGGTGCCTTTGGCGCCTTCCAGCGGGTGGCCTGCGGCGACCTCGAAACTGTCGTAATCAGTCTGAGATTGAATCACCGCGTGGCCGTCTGAAATGCCATAGACCTTATTCGAATTCACGCCCATCCCCTTGGCGCCCCCATCAAAGGTTTCCGCCTGTACCTGGATGGTCAGGCCGACGCTGAGGACGGCGATTGCGGTGGCAGTTAAGAACTTGTGCATAATTACCTCTCATTTCTGAGGGTCTTGCGTTGCAAGCATCTGAATAAAAAGGCCGCCTGAACGCGGTCCCCCGCGCGGAGGATAACACATTCCGATCTTTGCGTCTAAAGCAGGCGCTCAGCCTTCGAGCTTGCGGGCCACCAGAACCGAGATCGGGAACGCCGCCACAAAGCCCACGACCGCAGCGATCAACAGGGATGTCCACGATGCGTTGCCCATGACCAGAACTGCAATCACAGCGGAGCCTGCAAGGGTGGAACCAAGAAAGATGTGAAGGATCAGCGTCAGCGGCGACATAGGGGCCTCGTTCTTGTCAGTCTGTTTGTGCGGAGACTAGGACGAAGGCCGGGAGTGGTCCTTGATCTGGGTCAGAAAACGCAGCGCGTTCAGGCCCATGCCAGTGCTGTTCCAACCATGACGAGGCCAATCCCCGCAATTTCACGGTACGAGAAATTCTCGCCGAACAGAACGTATGAGGCGGTGGCGATCAGAATGACCTCGGCTCCCAGAATGCCGGTGTAGATGATGCCCAGACGTTCCTCGCGCAGGGCAGCGAGTTCCAACGACGCGGCGGCCAGCAGGGTTACAACGATCAAAAGGCTGAGACCGACACCGGGGATTTTCCACCAGAACTTCATCGCGATCATGGCAACAGAATAAAGGCCCGCCGATCCGAATGCGATAAGGGGGATGAGCGATGTGGACATGGGGGCCTCCTGCTGAGGTTGTCGTGGGGTCAACTGTAGCAGGTGCGAAGAGTTGGGGCTGTGAGGCTGGTCACAGTTTCAGCTCCCCATTCGCTTCTCCTGATTCAATTATTGAGCCACCAAAACTTGCGGAGAATGGCCGAACTGTTCAGTATTCATGAATTCACGCATTCGAATTAATCTTGGGGAGGAGGCAATGAAAACATCTCGTGAAATCGGTCGAACCGGGGTGCGGATTCCAGCAATTGGCTTTGGATCAACCGGGATAGGAAGCATTCCTCAGATTTATGGCTACGAAGTTGATGAGAACCGGGCGCGGGAAACTTTGCATGCTATACTTGCGCGTCCGGATGGATTTATCGACACCGCTCGAGGCTATGCTTTGGGGCGTAGTGAAGAGCGCATCGGGAGCGTCATCCGCGAACTCGGCGGCTGGCCGGAGGGCCGAATACTGTCAACGAAAGTTGACCGTGACATGGAAACGGGCGTTTTCGATGCGACCCAAGCACGGAGGTCCTTCGAGCAAAGCCTTGGGGCGCTCGGAGTTGACCGCGTTGACATCCTTCACTTGCATGACCCGGAATACGCAGCCGATGTGACCGAGATCACCCGCACTGGCGGTGCGCTGGATGAATTATTCAAAATCAAAGAAGAAGGTCTTGCGACCGCTGTGGGCCTGGCGGGCGGGCAGCTAAACGTACTGATACCAATGCTGCAGGACAGGGATTTCGACGTAGTGATGACGCATAACCGGCACACGCTCGTAAACATGAATGCTACGCCATTGATCGAACTGGCCAACTCAAAGGGCATTGCGGTATTAAATGCAGCCCCTTACGCCGGCGGAATACTGGCCAGAGGTAGTTCAATACACCACTTCTACGTCTACCGCCCTGCAACAGAAGAAACGCTTGCCCCAGCGCGCGCGGTCGAGGAGATATGTGCCCGCTATGACGTACCCGTGGGGGCGCTGGCGCTGCAATTCTCTATGCGGGACTCGAAAGTTGATTCAACGGTGTGCGGGGTGACGTGGCCCCAGCATATTGAACAGACTCTCGATTGGTCCGACTGGGACATTCCTGAGACGGTTTGGCGTGAGGTCGCCGACCTTGGGCAATCGGAAGCTGATCCAGAAGCCTCGTAAATTCGATCAGGCTAGACGGAAGAAAACGGACAGCCTTCAACTGTCCATCTTCAACGCTGAAATAAACGCTTCCTGCGGGATATCGACCTTCCCGAACTGGCGCATCTTTTTCTTACCGGCCTTCTGCTTCTCCAGCAGCTTACGTTTCCGCGTGGCATCCCCACCATAACATTTCGCGGTCACGTCCTTGCGCAGGGCCGAGAGGGTCTCACGGGCGATGACCTTGCCTCCAATGGCGGCCTGGATCGGGATTTTGAACATGTGGCGCGGGATCAGGTCCTTGAGCTTTTCGCACATCGCCCGGCCCCGCATCTCGGCCCGGTCGCGGTGAACCATCGTCGACAGCGCATCAACCGGTTCGTCATTCACAAGGATCGACATCTTGACCAGCGCGTCCTCGCGGTAGCCGGTCATCTGGTAGTCGAACGAGGCATAGCCCTTGGTCACCGATTTCAAGCGGTCGTAAAAGTCGAAGACAACCTCGTTCAGCGGCAGGTCATAGACAACCATGGCGCGGCTGCCCGCATAGGTCAGGTCCATCTGGATACCGCGGCGGTCCTGGCAGAGTTTCAGCACGTCGCCGAGGTATTCGTCGGGCACCAGAATGGTCGCCTTGATACGCGGCTCCTCAAGGTGGTCGACCTTGGACAGGTCCGGCATGTCGGCGGGGTTGTGCAACTCGATCATCTCGCCGTCTTTCATGAAGACGTGGTAGATCACCGACGGCGCGGTGGTGATGAGCTCGATATCGTATTCGCGTTCGATGCGGTCGCGGATCACCTCAAGGTGCAAAAGCCCGAGGAAGCCGCAGCGGAAGCCAAAGCCCAGCGCGGCCGAGGTTTCCATTTCAAAGCTGAACGAGGCGTCGTTTAGCGCCAGCTTTTCGATCGCATCCCGCAGGTCTTCGAATTCAGCCGAGTCCACGGGGAAGAGGCCACAGAACACCACCGGCTGCGCGGGTTTGAAGCCCGGCAGGGCGACCTCGGTGCCGTTGCGGTCATTGGTGATGGTGTCACCGACGCGGGTGTCGCGGACCTGTTTGATCGAGGCCGTCAGGAAGCCGATCTCACCGGGGCCAAGGCTGTCAACCATCTCCATTTCGGGGCGGAAGACGCCAACGCGGTCGACATGGTGCAGGGTGCCGTTCGACATGAACTTGACCCGCATGCCCTTTTTCAACGTCCCGTCCATGATGCGGACCAGAACGATCACGCCCAGATAGGCGTCATACCACGAATCCACCAGCATCGCCTTGAGTGGCGCGTCAACGGTGCCCTGTGGCGCCGGCAAATGGGTGACGATGGCTTCCAGGGTCTCATGGATACCCTGCCCCGTCTTGGCCGAAACCTGAATAGCGTCGGTCGCGTCGATACCGATCACATCCTCGATCTGTTCGGCCACGCGGTCACAGTCGGAGGCCGGAAGGTCGATCTTGTTCAGCACCGGCACGATCTCATGATCAGCATCGATGGCCTGATACACGTTGGCCAGCGTCTGCGCCTCGACCCCTTGGGTCGAGTCCACAACCAGCAGCGAGCCCTCAACCGCGCGCATGGACCGCGAGACCTCATAGGCGAAGTCCACGTGGCCGGGGGTGTCGATCAGGTTCAGCACGTATTTCTCGCCGTCATCGGCGGTATAGTCGATGCGGACCGTGTTGGCCTTGATGGTGATGCCACGTTCACGCTCGATATCCATGCTATCGAGCAGCTGTTCCTTCATGTCGCGATCCTTCACCGTTCCGGTCTCCTGGATGAGCCGGTCAGCAAGGGTGGATTTGCCATGGTCGATATGGGCGACGATGGAGAAATTGCGGATATGAGCGAGGTCTGTCATGGGTTGGGGATATGTAGAGATTTTGAGGTTTGGTCAATGGAGGAAAGTAAAAGTGAACAGCCTCGCCGGGAACCTCGCTTTAACCAATACCAACCCACGATAAACTGCACCGCGCCTAAGTGGACCAAACCAACACAGTATGGTGGAGCCGATCGCACCAATTGACCGAAATCCTTCTTGACGAGAAACCGATGAAATGCACTCTGCCAGAAAGTGATTTCGGCCTCTGTTGTTGCCCACGACGTGGTCTCGACAACAGAGCTAATAAATGGATTTCAAAAGTTGAAACTAGGTAAGTCTCGTATTCTCATACGTTTGGTCGCACTTATCATTACTGTTTTGGCCGTAGGCTGGATAGTGCGCGAACGACCTGCGAGTTCACTGGTTACTACAAACGATCCAGCAACAGAGTCTTGCACGAACCGCAAGCAAGACCCGAACGTGATCATTGCTATCTGCACGGAACTGATCAATGCCGGAGTTTCATCGTCAAAAACGCTCGCTGCCTTTCATGTGCGTCGTGGATATGCACTGGATCGAATAGACAATTGGACCGAGGCCATCATCGACTTTAATCGGGCTATCGAACTGAACCCGAAAGACTTTCAAGCTTGGCAAGGCAAGAGCTTCGCGCTTGATGGGCTCGACGAAGATCTAGCAGCGTTGGAAGCTGTGGAACAGTCCTTGGCGCTCGCTCCCACTATGAGATATAGCGTGAATAGAAAATTCCGTCTCCTCACCAAGCTTGAGCGTTTTGAAGAAGCGGACGAGTACTATTCCCAACTCATGGCAGCTTATCCTGCTTCGGAAGACCCCAGGAGGTATTGGATGCCGCAGGAACTGGGCAGAATGAGGCTTGCTCTTGGACAACCAGAAGCCGCCGCCGAAGTGTTGAAAATTGCGGTTCAAAGCAACCCACGTGATCAAAAGAGCCGAGAGCTGTTCTTTCGCTCATGCATCGAACTCGGTGCTGATTGCCCGAGGCTTTTGCCAGATTCCGAAGATGTTTCCGAGGACCGGGACTGCAACGCAACCGCCAACCAACTAGCTGCACAATTTCCGAAGTTCTGGGAGTCCCTCCATCCCGAGGCCGCGGGAACTGATGCAGCTCTTGATAAGCAAGTGAACAAGGCACGAATGGAGCTACTTGAGGCAGCGTATATTACCTATTCGATTGCCCTGCAAATGAGCGAAGAAGAAGAAATCCCAGAAGAAAACTTTCTCTTGTTCGAAGGGCTGGTTTCCTGTGTTGAGACAGGTGATCTTTTCAATCCGATTGAAATCGTTGGCCTGTCCGAAGAGACCAAAACATTTCATGGGGGCATCGTTAGAAAGAACATGGTCGATTTGGCGCACTACATGCAAACGAAGGCCGAATAATCTGTATTTCGCTGTATCTGAATGGCACCCAATCACTTTTTCGCAACGTATGATTGATCCCGAATCCACTTTGATTCATACTCCCGCCCAGACCGAGAGGGGCACAAGACCCGTCCGGGCAGGCAAAAACGAGGCATGAGCATGAAACAGTTCCTCTTAATCGCATTCTGTGCCACGTCGCTTTCGACAGTGGCTCCGGCTCCAACCGAGGCGGCTCAGATCAAACGGGCGTGTCTGGCGTCTGACCGCACGGCCGCGACACGGGCGCGGTGCAGTTGCATTCAGCGGGTGGCCAATCAGGCGCTGACCCGCAGCGATCAGAAGACCGTGGCCAAGTGGTTCAGCGATCCGCATCAGGCGCAGGAGTTGAAGATGTCGCAGACCGCGCGCGATGATGCTCTGTGGGATCGGTATCAGAACTTTGGCCAGATGGCGCAGGCGATCTGCAGCTAACGCATTCTGAATACTTGACCTGACGTTGGCTGCGCCCCAGAAAAGGCGCAGCGAAAGGTATATCTGATGGTTATGAAAGGGATGACCCTGCGTGGGCTCGAAGTATTCGAGGCACTCGCGCGAACGGGATCGGTGGCACAGGCCGCCGAAATCACCGGGCTCAGCCAGCCATCAGTGTCGCAGCAATTGCGCAATCTGGAAAACGCCTTGGGCACCGAACTGGTGGATCATGGGCGACGTCCAATGCGGCTGACGCAGGCCGGGCGCAGTTTTCTGGTGCGGACCGAAGCGGTGCTGGCAGAGTTGCAGATGGCCCAAAGCGAACTGACGGTGATGGATCTGGGGCACCTGACGACACTGTCCATCGGTCTGATCGACGATTTCGACAATGACCTGACGCCTCGGTTGGCAACACTGCTGGCTGACAGCCTCACCCGGTCGAAATTCAAACTCATCACCCTTCCCAGCCTGGATCTGTTTGCCGACCTTGAAGCCCAGCGCCTGCATATGGCGGTGTCCGCGCATACCGGTGAATTTCTGGAAGGTGTGGTCGAATACCCTTTGGTTCAGGACCCGTTCATTCTGGTGACCCCCAAAGGCACAGAGAACGCAACTCAGGACCTGCCCTTCCTTCGCTATGCCCGTGAGCAATTGATCAGCCGTCAGATTGAATCTCATCTGTCCCGGCAAAAACTGGACTTTGAAGAGCGGTTCGAGATCGGCTCGCACTTAGCGTTGATGGCGATGGTCGCGCGCGGGTTGGGCTGGGCGGTGACCACGCCGCTGGGTTATATGCGTGCCGCACGGTTCCACAATGGGTTGCAAGTCCACCCGTCTCCGTTTGGCGAGTTCGCACGGACCATATCACTCTTTACCCGCAACGATTGGTCCGACCAGGTGCCGCAAGAGGTTGCGGACATGATGCGTCGCCTGATGCGCAGCCAGATCATCGACCCGGCACTGGATCAATTGCCGTGGTTAAGCGGCAGGCTGAAGGTGATTGGTTAGCCTCGCAAATGTGCATCTAACCCTTCGATCGCGATCTCGATCAGATCCAGCGCTCCATCGAAATCACGCGTGTAGTACGGATCAGGCACGTGATCGGCGCCGGATTGCGGCGCGAAATCAGTCAGCAGGCGCACAGGTGTGCTGTTTCCCGCGGGCCGCAACTGCTCGATGCGCGCGATGTTCTCGGCATCCATTCCAATGATCATGTCAAACCGGTCGAAATCCCCAGCCACAAATTGCCGCCCGCGCAGATCGCTGAGGTCAATGTCGCGCGCCAAGGCTGCCGCTTGCATCGGCTCATAAGGCGGATTGCCGACATGCCAGTCCGAGGTTCCGGCACTGTCAGTGGTATGGTGGGGTGCTCGGGCACGGAAAATGCCTTCGGCGGCGGGGGAACGGCAGATATTGCCCAGACAGACAAAGAGGATACGGTGGGTCATAAGCCATGGTGTAACGCGTAGGGCAAAGATGGAAAAGATTGTCATTTTGACAGGGGCCGGAATTTCCGCCGAGAGCGGGCTGGGCACGTTTCGCGATGAGGGCGGGTTATGGGCAAAGCACAGGATCGAGGATGTGGCCACTCCCGACGGGTTTGCTCGCGACCCGGCATTGGTGCATGGGTTCTACAATGCGCGCCGTGTGCAGGCCGCCGCCGCCCGGCCCAACGCCGCGCACACGGCGCTGGCCCGCCTGCAAAAAGACTATTGCGGCGAGGTAGTGATCGTGACCCAGAATGTCGACAGCCTTCACGAGGCCGGAGGAGCACATCACGTGATCCACATGCATGGCACGCTGGCCGGCGCACTTTGCGCGGCCTGCGGCCACCGCTGGCCCTCAAAGCCTGAGATGGCCGTGGGCGAACCGTGCCCCACCTGTGCCGCCCCTACCGCCCGGCCTGACGTCGTCTGGTTTGGCGAGATGCCCTACCACATGGATGAAATCTATGACCATCTGTCCGGGGCCACGGTATTCGCCGCGATTGGCACATCGGGGCAGGTCTACCCGGCTGCCGCCTTTGTACACGAGGCCAGCCTGGCCGGAGCTTCTACTGTCGAGCTGAACCTTGAACCTTCAACCGGCGCATCGAGCTTCGATGAGGTCGTTCTGGGCCCGGCCACAGAAACTGTACCGCGCTGGGTTGATGGGTTGCTTGGTCAGAAATGATTGCAATATCAATAAAAGTGGGTCGGACAATTCAGTTACACTAAAGGCCCTACAAGCCGGGAGGACACGATGAAAGACCCCCAGTATCCACGTGAAGAGATATTAGACGACAACAGCCTTCACAATCGCGACGCTCTCGGCGATCAACTTGCAGGGCTGTGGTGGACATTTCTCCTGCGTGGCGCCTTGGCCGGCGCCCTTGGAATCGCCGCGCTGTTCTGGCCAACGGGCAGCATTTCCTTGTTGTTGAGGCTTGTTGGCGTGCTGCTGATCTTTGATGGCGGTCTGACTCTCCTGGGCTTTGGTCGCCGCGGAGTGATCGGCGGCATGGGCGTTGGTGCGCTGCTGATCGGCCTAGTTTTGCTAATCTGGCCCGAGGGGGTCGCCAGGCTGGCATTCTTCTTGTTGGGCGCCTGGGCCCTGATTGTAGGTATCGGTTCCCTGATGGCCTGGCGACAAATGCCAGAACGCAACCCCGACGCGCCGACGGTGCGTAATTCAGGTGTTGTGGCCCTCATAATCGGGCTGGTGCTGATGTTCTGGCCCGGCAGTGGCACGGTGGCCCTGGGCTGGGCGATCGCCTTCCTGGCTTTGGCCTTCTCAGTGGTGATGTTTTGGCTGGCGGCCCGTTTCAAACGCGCTCATGCACGCGTGGCTATGCGGGTGGTTAATCGCTGACCCTTTTATTGAAACGAAATCAGGCCGGGTAAAACCCGGCCTGCTGCATGGATGACGGCCGCAACGCGGCCCGAAGACAGGCATCGCCTCAGTTCGAATGCGTCCCGTGACCACCGGCGTCCTGACGTTCCAGATCAACCGGAACCTCAATCTCGACCTCGCCTGCCTTCTCAAAAATCAGGGTGACCGGCACCGTGGCACCCTGCTCGAACGGAGCGGTCAGTCCCATAAACATGACATGGTCGCCACCACGCTTGAGCATATGCGTCTTACCCGCAGGAATAACGAAACCTTCCTCAACATGGGTCATCTTGGCAACGCCATTTTGGTCGATCAGGTGTGTGTGCAACTCAACCCGCGCGGCAGCGTCTGACGTCACACCAACTAGCCGGTCGTCAGCCTCACCGGAGTTCTGAATCATCATAAAGGCCGCACCGGCCTTGGCGCTTGCACCCGATGACCGGGCATAAGCATCCTCGACGGTAATAGTGTCCTGCGCAAAGGCAGATGTCGCAAAGGTGGCCGCGGCCAGTGTGACCAGCAATTTGGATTTGAGGGACATAGCACCTCTCCTTTTCTGAGTGTCTGATAGGAAAAACTCTTCAGACCACTTTCGGAGGCGCGCGTGCAGGCCTGTCCGGAACCGGCAGCGCAACCAGATTGCCTGATCTACGTAGGGGGGCCGGAGGTGTTATTTCCGGCGCTGCTGGCAATGCAGGCGCCGCGACCTCAATCGCGCTCAACAGGGTCAAGGCATATTCAGGGCAGAAGTGCGGAGCGTGCGTTGGCTGGCCTTCGGCGTCCATATAGACCACCACCGGCCCGGATCCGGTGCACAGCTCCATCTTCCCGACCGCTCTGTCCATTCCGCGCGAGGCAGCCACCCCCTGCCCCATCAAAATGATGAGCAGTGACAGCATTAGCGATACTATTTTGTGCAGAACGGTCTTCATCCTGCGCTTGGTATAGGCCGGGCATGAAGCAGGCTTCAAGCGCAATCGGATGCGCTTGAAGCCACAGGTCAGGAGTTTGGTGTCAGCTATCCAGTTCGGGACGTTTAACTGAACCTTTCGTCAGACTCGTATGCAACCTGTTCACCTGACGTTGCATCCGAAAGCATGTCCCAAACACTTTGCCTAAAAAGGCAGCCAACAGGGAGAGGAAATCAGAAAGCTTTAACGACATGAAACATAACTCCGTCAGATGAATATGTATGAGCATAAGATCAAACGAGCACCAAGTATGTGAACAACGTCACCCACTCAAATCTTTTAGTTCCGAACTGAGAACAGCCCACAAAAGAAAAACCCTGCACCTTTCGGTACAGGGTCGAATTCTTCGCAGTAAAGTAAAGGCTTAGGCCGAGGCTTGTGCCTTGGCGATTTCCTTTTTCACTTTCAGCGCGTTCGCAGACAGATCTTCGTCCTTGGCTTTGGCCAGGAACGCGTCCAGACCACCACGGTGGTCAACCGAGCGCAGCGCGGCTGCCGAGATGCGCAGCTTAACGCCACGGCCCAGGGTTTCCGATTGCAGGGTAACATCGTTCAGGTTGGGCAGAAAACGACGACGAGTTCTGTTTTTGGCGTGGCTGACATTGTTGCCAGTCATCGGGCCTTTTCCGGTCAGTTCGCAACGGCGCGACATGGTTTCTTCCTTTGTTTCTGGAGGCCGGGCATCGTGCCAGCGGCCAAATCACAAGGGGCGCAACCCGAAGTCGCGCCCGAAAACTGGTTGGATGCGTGTAGTGGGAATCGCCGGGAGGGTCAAGACGGATCGCACGAATTCTTTGCGCCAGCATCGCGGGTCAACATATCCGGGTGTATCTGGGCTAACAACAGAGGTTTGTTGTTTTTCCTGTGTCGCTCCAACAGGTGAACCAGCTGCCGCCCACGCGGGATAAACCGCGCTGGACGCGGTGCCAGGTTCTGTTCGACCAGTTCCGGGAAAATTTCGAATATCTCGCGCCGCGCTTCGGGGCCTAGGGCATTCATAGCTTCAACCCCGGTGAACAGGCTTTCGGTCGGCGCATTTTCTGCAAAAATCACCTGATGACTATTAAATAACAGGTGAAAATACTCGACCCCGGGTACCGTTTCATCAACGAAGATTCCAGGCAGGATCGTCAGTTTGATCGCCGGGATCAACACCTCGGCTGTACCAAACATCCGTTTCGCGATCTTCGATTGAACAAACATCCTGTGCTGCCGTGAGACCAATAGATCCCGCCTTGGCAGCCCATTTCCCAGCGCGCCAGCCAAAATACGCACGGGCCAAAGTCTCGGATTCTCCAGCAAAGTAGACCGGTCGAAATGCTTGCGCCCAATCCAGCGGATAGGCTGCGCTCCCTCGCCCAGCGTTGGAATCAGATCGCCAGCGCACAAGTTCTGAATCGGGCACCGCCCACGCTGTGTCAGGATCTCTGTGTCGCGGGTAAAGCACGGAACGCCTGATCCGTTCTCGAAGGCCGAATAGGTCACAACAATGCCTGACGGCAGGGTAAACGTGCCGCTGGACACGGAATAACCAACACCGTCCTGCACCGTGATGGTGCCGAACACATTGTCATTTATGACCGTTCCGACAGGCAGGTTCAGCGTATCGGTGCCACTGCCGCCGCGAATATCCTGACTGACGGAGGTACTGCTGAAATTGAGGGTATCGTCGCCAGCACCCAGCCGAATTGAGCCCACAGTGGACCCGCTAATGTTTACCGTGTCGGAATCTCCGCCGCTGGCTATCCGCCCGCCCACGGTACTGTTGGTGACGGTTATGGTGTCATTGCCCGCGTTTCCGACCACGTTTTCGGCGATGGTGCTGTTGCTGACATTTATGTCGTCATCACCACCCCGGCCCCTAATATTGTCAATCGGAGAGCCCTGCGGGGATCCATTCAGGATTCCGCTGTTGTCTGTGACGTCAATATTGTCGCCGCTATTTGTCCCAGTAATACGGGGCATTCAGACTGATCCTGTCCATCAGGGAGACCAGAATACCACCTTTCTTCACCGCAGTCAGCGCACTTTACAACTTTGGGTGGAAAGCGCTGATTTTTGGACTTCTTCACCTGGGGCTAAAGTGCGGAAATTATTACGTTATTAGCGAGGCCAACATGGTTTCTGCGGCTGCCGAGGGGCTCAGATCACCTGTACGTACCTGCTGGCCAAGCTCCTCCATCTCGGTCCGCGCCTGAGCGGTCGCAAGCTTTGCCAAGAGGGCTGCGCGAACTTCCTGCTCGAACCAATACTGCGCCTGAGCCGCGCGGTTCGCCTCCCAGTGGCCACTGCCCCGCCGGGCTTGCGACAGGGATTGCATCTCGGCCCATGCGCCCTCTAGCCCGTGCTCCTCGACCGCCGAGACCGTCATGGCCTTGGGAAACCCTTCGGGGTCTTGCGGGCGCTTGCGCAACAGGCGCAGCGCCCCTGCGTAATCGGCGCAGGTGCGCGTGGCGGTAGCCTTGAGGTCGCCGTCCGCCTTGTTCACCAAAATGATGTCGGCCATCTCCATGATGCCGCGCTTGACGCCCTGCAATTCGTCCCCGCCCGCCGGGGCCAGCAACAGCAGGAACAGGTCGGACATTTCGGACACTACGGTTTCCGACTGCCCGACGCCTACGGTTTCGATCAGAACCACGTCGAACCCGGCCGCCTCGCACAATGCAATCGCCTCGCGCGTGCGGCGGGCCACCCCGCCCAGATGCGACTGGCTGGGGGACGGGCGGATAAAGGCGTTCTTGTCGCGGCTTAGGCGCTCCATCCGGGTCTTGTCACCCATAATGGACCCGCCCGAACGGGCTGAGCTTGGATCAACGGCCAGAACCGCGACCCGCAGCCCCTGCCCTGTCAGCATCATGCCAAAGCTTTCGATAAACGTGGATTTTCCGACCCCAGGTGTGCCCGAAAGACCTATGCGCAGGGATTGCCGCCCGGACTTGGCCAGATAGCCCAGCAACTCGGTCGCTTGTGCACGGTGATCCGCGCGGCCGCTTTCGACCAGAGTAATGGCGCGGGCCAGCGCGCGCCGGTCCCCATTCAAGATCCTGTCGCCCATCTCAGCGATATTCATGCGCGGCCCCTTACCTGACTTCGCCCTAGATGAAGGAGCAGCACGGGGTTTGTCCAGAGCCAAGCGTCGAGGATGTGCCTCAGCCGCTTGGAACTGGACCTTGGTCCGGAGTTGACGGATAAACCCCGAATGACAACACGCCTGCCCATCGACGATGCCATTCCTGATCTGCTTGCAGCCCTGAAAGCCTCGGGGCGCGCGGTGTTGCAGGCCCCGCCGGGCGCGGGCAAGACGACACGAGTGCCGCTGGCAATTCTAAAGGCCGGGTTGTGTGACGGCAAAATCGTCATGCTGGAGCCGCGCAGGCTGGCCGCACGCGCCGCCGCCGAGCGAATGGCCGAGACATTGGGCCAACGCGTTGGCGAGACAGTCGGCTACCGCGTACGCGGCGAGACAAAGGTTTCGAAATCCACCCGGATCGAGGTCGTGACCGAAGGCATCCTGACCCGGATGCTGCAATCCCAGCCTGATCTTCCCGGAGTGGGCGCAGTGATCTTCGACGAATTCCACGAACGGTCCCTCAACGCTGATCTGGGACTAGCCTTGTGCCTAGAGGTCAGCGGTGCCCTGCGGGACGACCTGATCCTGTTGGCCATGTCCGCCACGCTGGATGCGGACCCTGTCGGGCGTTTGATGAACGCGCCACTGGTCACGTCCGAGGGCCGCAGTTATCCGGTCGAAATCCGCTGGGCGGACCGGCCATTGGACCCTCGGGGGCGACGGCTCGAGGCTTTGGTGGACTTGGTGGCTCAGGCCGAACGGGACACGCGTGCGACCGGCGGCGGCGTTCTAGCGTTCCTGCCCGGCGAGGGTGAAATCCGGCGCGCCGAAGCAGCCTTGTCAACCCGCTTGCCCGATGACTGT
Organism: Ruegeria sp. BC1; assembly: GCF_056539305.1. Taxonomy (NCBI): domain Bacteria; kingdom Pseudomonadati; phylum Pseudomonadota; class Alphaproteobacteria; order Rhodobacterales; family Roseobacteraceae; genus Ruegeria; species Ruegeria sp. BC1. The sequence goes on along the minus strand of NZ_JBQFUT010000006.1, from coordinate 223,953 downwards.
ACAGTGCGCCCCCTGTTTGGCGCGATGCCATTTGCGGCCCAGCGTGCGGCGATTGCACCGGAGGAAAAAGGGCGGAAAGTGGTCCTGGCAACATCCATTGCAGAAACCTCTCTGACAATTCCGGACATCCGCGTGGTGGTGGATATGGGGCAAGCGCGTCGGGCGCGTTTCGATCCAGGTTCCGGGATGTCTCGGCTGGTCACCGAACGCGTTACGCGGGCCGAAGCGACCCAACGCGCCGGGCGCGCTGGGCGCGTGGCCGAAGGGGTTTGTTTCAAGCTGTGGTCCAAAGGAGAGGAAGGAGCGCTGGCAGCTTATCCCCCGGCGGAAATCGAGGCGGCAGACCTGACAGGACTGGCGCTGGAACTGGCCCTGTGGGGGGCAGAACCGGATGATCTGGCATTTCTGACACCCCCGCCCGAAGGAACGATGGCCGAAGCGAAAACCCTGCTGACAATGCTGGGCGCGCTGGATGCCAAAGGCCGGATAACCGATCATGGCCGCGCGCTGGCTGCGCTCCCCCTGCATCCACGATTAGGGCATATGCTTGAAAGCGCGGGGCCTGAAGCTGCACAGCTGGCGGCCCTGATGGCCGAGCGTGATCCGCTCAAGGGTGCTCCGTCTGACATGTTGCTGCGGCTGGAGGCCCTGCGCGACCTTCGCGCTTTCCAGCGCAACAGGGTCTGGCAGGTGAATACCGGCGCTGTTGACCGTATCCGGGCCGAGGCCAAACGCCTGCGGGCTTCGGGCGGCCCCGGCAACCTGAGCCCCGCTGCCATGGCCGCGCTTGCCTACCCGGACCGGATCGGGCAACGCCGCAAGGGTGACGTTCCACGTTACATCCTGTCAGGGGGCAAGGGGGTGATCCTCGATAGCGACGATATACTCGCCGCTGCGCCTTATCTTGTTGTCACTGACACGGACGGAAATCCCCGTGAGGCCCGGGTGCGGATGGCAGCGCAAATCACCGAACGCGAAATACGCGACCTGTTCGCCGACCAGATCGACTGGATAAACACCTGCGCGTGGTCCAAGCGCGACCGGCGCGTTATCGCACGGCGACAGGAGCGGTTTGGGGCAATCACTCTGGGTGACCTCATCTGGAAGGACGTTCCCGACGAAACGGTGGCACACGCAATGCTGGAAGGTGTACGCGATTTGGGGTTGAGGTTGGACGGTTCCGCCGCACGTTTGGCCGCCCGTGTGGAAATGGTGCGGGCCGAAGGGGCAGACCTGCCGGATTTCTCGACCGAAGGGCTAGCCGAAACACTGGAAGACTGGCTGTTGCCCATGCTTTCAGGCGTCCGAAATGCCGAGGATTGGAAACGGTTCGACCTGCTCCCTGCCCTGCGCGCCCGGCTGGACTGGAACCAGACACAGGAATTGGATCGCCGCGCACCGGGGTCGTTTGAAACGCCGCTGGGGCGAAAGGTCCCGATAGACTACGGCGCTGAAATTCCCGAAATATCGGTGCGCTTGCAAGAACTGTTCGGCGTCACACAACACCCAGTGGTTGGGGGTGAGGCGCTGAAGATTACCTTGCTGTCCCCGGCGCAGCGTCCGATCCAGATCACCCGAGACCTCCCTGGTTTCTGGGCCGGATCTTATGCCGATGTTCGCAAGGACATGCGGGCGCAATATCCCAAACACCCCTGGCCCGAAGACCCTACCCAGGCAGACCCAACACTGCGCGCCAAAAAACGCCGGTGAACCCGATTTTCGGGGAAACATTGTAATACCCTTACAACATTGTTATATTTCACAGCTTCAGGCGGCACCGAAAAAGAATAATTCGAGCAATGATGGCATGGCTGCAGAAAATCTGGGAAGAGGTCGCGCGACCTCTGTTTATGCGCCCGCAAATGGTGCAATTTGCGGCGCTGTGCACGCGCAACTCCAATTCCGGGAAAGAGGTCTTGCTGATCACCAGCCGCGGCACAGGACGCTGGATCATTCCCAAGGGTTGGCCGATTGATGGAAAAGACGGGGCCGAAACAGCGCTGCAGGAAGCCTGGGAAGAAGCCGGCGTGCGCGCGCCCTCTCCTGCCAAAGAGCCGGTTGGTCATTTCACGTACGAGAAAACCATGAAAGATGGCCTGATCCAGCAGGTCCAAACCAACGTGTACCAGATCGAGGTCCACGAACTGGCCGACGAGTACCCCGAAGCTGGTGTACGCAAACGGGTCTGGATTTCCCCGCAAGAGGCGGCTGAACGTGTAAATGAACCTGAACTGCGCGATTTGCTGCGCAAGATCTAGGAAATTCTCGAAAACTTGATGACGAACCGGTTGCCCGTCCGGGTGAAAGGGAATAGCCGCGTGCCTCTAACCCAAAGGCACGCTGGAAACTCATGTCGGATTCGACCGCAAAAACCCGTTGGCAGGCGCTGGACAGCGATTTGCAACGCATCTCACGCGTTGAGACTGCAAATGCCTATGTGGCGCGCCCAATGCTGGCCCCCGGTGTCGCACTGGCCTTTATTGCGCTGGCCGGATTGTCTGCGGCGGTGTTTTTCGGACAGGCCGATGGCAGCCTGGTTGTCATCGCTGCAGCGGCGTTCGGGGCCTATATGGCGATCAATATCGGAGCCAACGACGTAGCCAACAACATGGGCCCAGCTGTTGGCGCTAATGCGTTGACCATGGGTGGCGCAATCGTCATCGCCGCTATCGCCGAAAGTGCGGGGGCCTTGCTGGCCGGAGGGGATGTGGTTTCGACCATCTCAAAGGGCATCATCGACCCGGCATCAGTTCAAAACAGCAATGTCTTCATCTGGGCGATGATGGCCGCGCTGATTTCATCGGCCATGTGGGTAAACCTTGCAACTTGGATCGGCGCGCCCGTTTCGACCACGCATTCGGTCGTGGGTGGCGTGATGGGCGCGGGCATTGCCGCCGCAGGGCTGAGCGCGGTCAGCTGGAGCACTATGAGTGCGATTGCCGCAAGCTGGGTCATCTCGCCGGTTCTTGGCGGGCTGATCGCCGCTGGGTTCCTTGCTCTGATCAAAGCCAAGATTCAGCATCAGGACGATAAAATTGCCGCCGCACGGCGATGGGTTCCCATTCTTGTGGCCTTGATGGCGGCCGCGTTTACCACATACCTTGCTGTCAAAGGCCTCAAACGGATTGTGAAGATCGAACTGGAAGTCGCGGTGATGATCGGTCTGGCGTCGGGCCTGTTGGTCTGGGGTGTGACGGTACCCTGGGTTCGACGTAAGTCCGAAGGGTTAGAGAACCGAACTAAGTCATTGAAAGCCCTTTTCGGCTTGCCGCTCGTGATTTCAGCCACGTTCCTCAGCTTTGCCCACGGTGCCAATGACGTTGCAAACGCGGTTGGACCTTTGGCAGCCATTGTGCACGCCGCGGAAGTTGGTGATTTTGTTTCGAAAGTCGCTATCCCCGGTTGGGTCATGGTGATCGGGGCCTTTGGGATTTCCTTCGGACTTTTTCTGTTTGGCCCCAAACTGATACGCTTGGTGGGCAGTCAGATCACCAAACTGAACCCGATGCGTGCCTTCTGTGTGGCCTTGTCCGCTGCCATCACTGTGATCGTGGCCAGCTGGATGGGCCTACCGGTCAGCTCAACACACATTGCGGTCGGCGCTGTGTTTGGGGTCGGGTTCTACCGCGAATGGCACTCGGACCGCCGCCGGAAACGCTCAAACCAGATGCGCCCGCCCGAGCAACGTTTGGCCCGTGAAGAATATCAGCGACGCAAGCTGGTGCGTCGTTCGCATTTCATGACCATTGTTGCGGCCTGGATCATCACGGTTCCCGCAGCAGCTACAATGTCTGCGATGATTTTCATGGTTCTGACGGCCTTTGGCTGACAGCCCGCTAAGGCGTGATCTGACCCGGTAAAAACGCGGAATCGGGCGCCCGTTCCACCAGCTCCTGCACGCGGGAACAAATCGGAGTCGGCACACCGAATTCCGCGCCAAGGCGTATGATCTCACCCTGCAGGCTGTCGATTTCGGTCGGGCGCCCGGCCATCAGGTCATAGGCCATCGAAGTGCGCGCGCTGGGGTCAATTGTCAGCATACGTGCCGCAATCCGGGTAAAGACGGGCGTCGGCAGGCGCAGAATGTGCGGCGTCATCCACGCGGGCAGCGGCGTGGTCGATGTGACCGAGCATCCAGCGGCCTTCAAAACCGTCAATGCTTCGCTCATCTGGTCCGCCATCAGGCGACGCCAGTCCCGGTTCAGCAGTTGTTCTTTCAGAGTCAGGCCCGACAGGGCGTTCAACGCATTGTTGAGGTTGATCACCAGCTTGCCCCACTGAACGGCCTCAATGTTCTCGCTTTCGATGACAGGCAAGTCAGCATTGCTGAGCCTTTGACTCAGCGCACCCGGTCCGCTTTCAAGAACGATCTCGCCAGAGGTTGCGCGATGAAAGCAAGCCGGTTCGGTCGGAACCACGTTAAATGGCACCATCCCGGCGCGGACATCGTGATCCGGCAACGCCGCGCGCAGGGTGCGAATGTTCTCCATGCCGTTCTGCCAGGACAATACCGGGGCAGAGATTGGCGTGTGTTGCGCGACCTGCGCCGCCATTTCTGCCGTCGCACCAGCCTTGACCGTCACGATAACGGCCTCGGTTTCACTAAGGCAACCTGCGTCATGTGCCAGCGTCAGATTTTGCGGCGCAATATGGCGCTTGAGACCCGAGAAATCCGTGACTGTGAGGCCCTTGGCGCGTATCGGGTCCAGAATGCGCGGCCGGCCCAAAAGCGTGACGTTATGCCCGAAATGTGCCAGCAATGCCCCGCAATAGCACCCTATGCTGCCAGCACCAGCGATCACAATCTTCATGAAGTCCCTCCCCTGATGCAATGATCGCTGGGAACGAGGGTACAGACAAGGCCACCTGACGCTTGGTCAGCGCGCCCGCCTTGGCCTGGTGCGCTCCAGCTCTTCCGAGATGGGAGTGAACTCCTGATCGTCGCCCGGTGGCAGGTGAAACGCGCCCTTCGCCCAATCGGCGGCTTTCCATTCGCGCGTCGCCGTTTCGATCTTTTCCTTTGAGGATGACACGAAATTCCACCAGATATAGCGTTCTTCGTTCAACGTCGCGCCCCCCAGCAACATCAGTCGCGCGCCAAGCGGTCCGGCTTTGACGGATAGATGGTCGCCGGGGCGGAACACCATCATACGCCCCTCGTCAAAGCGATCACCCGCTATCTCGACAGAGCCCTGCAGGACGTAGACGCCGCGGTCTTCGTGATCATCAGGCAGTGGAATTGACGCACCGGCATCCAGCAGGACATCCAGATAGAAAGTTTCCGACAGCATTGTGACCGGGCTGACCTGACCATAGGCCGAACCCAGTATCAGCCGTGCACTAACACCTTTATCCTGAATATGCGGCAGTGCACCCTGTTTGTGATGTTCGAAATCTGGGGCCATATCCTCATGCGCTTCGGGGAGTGCCAGCCAAGTCTGGATGCCGAACAGGCTGTGATTTGTTTTTCGTGTGTCCTGACTTGTGCGTTCGGAATGGGTGACACCGCGACCGGCCACCATCCAGTTGACTTCGCCAGGGTAAATCATCTGATGGGTCCCAAGGCTGTCGCGATGCTCGAACTCTCCCTGATACAGATACGTCACCGTACCCAGACCGATATGAGGATGCGGCCGCACGTCAATGCCGCCATCCGTAATAAACTCGGCCGGGCCCACCTGGTCAAAAAAGATGAACGGCCCAACCAGCTGTCGTTTGACCGAAGGCAACGCGCGACGCACCTCAAACCCGCCCAGATCGCGGGCGCGCGGGATGATTAATGTGTCCAGCGCCGAATTCTTCGATTGGCAATCGGGGCCGAGGGTCGGATTCCAACTCATGCAGACTCTCCTGAGATCGAAGGAGTTAAGTTCACTCACGCATAATATAGGATCTTTTCTTTCTTGATCCCCAGCAAATTCGCACAGCGGAAGTGCGGCAATAACGTTGTGTCAGATCATACAGAGAGTTCTAAGAGGCATTTCTTGGCCAAAGTTTAGGAAAAAATGGCCCGTCTATACGGTCGCCTTCCCCGTAGCCGGCCGCCTCGAATTGCGCACGCTCGTCCTTTGCCCAGTCTCCACGGTATCGGATGATCCCGTCAGGGGCAGTCATCCGCAGAGTGAAACGGCGCACGGTCTCGGTCGGGGTGGTCAAAGACAGCCCGCCGTGCAGGGTCCTCATATCGAAAAAGATACAATCCCCACGGTCCATATCCCACTGCAAAAGCTCAAACGCGTCGGGGTCGGCGTTAACATCGGGCGGCGGGTGATAGGTCTGGCCCGCAACCACCGTCGGCTCATAGCTGGGATGCCCGTCCGCAAACCTAACCCGCATGAACAGCTTGCCCCAAAGGTGCGACCCTTTCACGAAAGCGATACCATTTTCCTTGCTCACAGGCTCCAAAGGCAGCCAAAGAACGCACATCGTGCCTTCGAAATCGAAATAGGCCAAATCCTGATGAAAGGGCGGGCGCGAGGTCGAACCGGCCTCGCGCAGAAACCAGTTGTCCATGACCAGATTGATTGATGGTGCACCCAGCAACCCCGCAGCCAATAGCGCACACGGTGAGTTATGAACAAAGTCGGTGAATTGCGGAATTTTGTTCCAGGCCCAGAAATCTTCGTAATAGGCAGGCGCGTCCGGGTCTTTGGTGTGCCGTGTGAAATTGTCGGTCGGGTCGGCAAAGTCTGCGTCGATACCAGTGCGCAGCTTGTCCAGCCAGCCATCTGAAAACTTCGACCTGAGAACAACCGCACCGTCCCGCTGGAACGCGGTGATTTCTTCTTCTGTCACGCGATCTGTCTGGAGCATATCGAGGTCCTCAGTGATGGAATGCGCTGCATAGAAGGTTACAGCCGTCAGGCAGACCGTCAAAGGAATTCAAAAATTGCCTCGGGGGCTCGGAATGTGCGGCAATAGTGCTATCTTGCAGATGTAGGACAGCCCGGCGGCAACCGGGATGAAGACATTGCTTTGAAAATGAGGTTCGCATGACCGGTGTTTCAATCTCTCGTCGCTCTATGATCCTGACCGGCAGCGCCACCATCACTACAGGTATATGTGGTCTGCTGACACCGGCAGGGGGCAGCGAGCTTGCCCCGACCCTGTCGATGCGTGGCGGGTCAAACAACTACCGCCCCGGTGCGCCAATAGTTGACCGGATCGGTGGGGGCGGGTTCTGGATGACAGGTACTGTGCGCCGCGCGGGTGATGGTGCCCCCCTGCCCGGCCAACGCATTCAGATCTGGGCGCACACCACCGAGGGACATGAGCGTGACCCACACAGCCATGGCGCAACTCTGACAGATGCAAATGGGGAATTCCGGCTGGAAATGCCGCAGATCGTCCCCGCTTTCGGGCAACCGCATGGCCATCTGGCCTATGACAGCGGTGAGTTTGAAACGGTTTTTCTGCGCCCGATCATGTCAAGTTCCAAGGACAAAACTCTGGCGGCACATTTCGTGTTACAGCCTGCCTGATTTCGTGACCCGACAACTTGCAATCTGGGTGGCTCTGACCGTTGCATTGACTGTGCCAGTGATCGCTGCCGCGAACAGCCCCCTCCTTGCTTGGCGCGATCCGATTTACATATTGGCGGGGTTTGCGGGCGTTTTCAGTATGGGGTTGTTGCTGCTGCAACCGCTGCTGACTGGGCGTGATTTACCCGGCATGTCACCCTTAACAAGTCGTCTTTGGCATCGGTGGATTGGCGTTTCACTGGTCTTGGCTGTCGTGATCCATGTGGGCGGGCTGTGGATCACCAGCCCACCGGATGTCGTGGACGCGTTGCTGTTTGTCTCGCCCACTCCGTTTTCGGCCTGGGGCGTCGTTGCGATGTGGGCGGCCCTCGCGGCCGCTTTTCTGGGCCTTTATCGTCGACGCCTGAACCTTCGGTTTCGGGTCTGGCGGCTGGGTCACACAGGGCTGGCCAGCGTGACGATCATAGGCAGCGTCGTGCATGCCATGCTGATCGAGGGCACGATGGAGATCATGACCAAAACCGCCCTGTGTGCTTTGGTTTTGCTGGCGAGCATACGGACGCTCGCCAAACTGCGTGTATGGGATGTCCGGCAGCGCGGTTAGACGCCCAGACACCAACGCATAACTGCCTTTTGCGCGTGCAGTCGGTTTTCAGCCTCGTCAAAGATAACCGAGTTCGGACCATCCATGACGTCCGATGTCGCTTCTTCCTCGCGGTGGGCTGGCAGACAGTGCATGAACAATGCGTCCGGTTTGGCATGGGACATAAGTTCGGCGTTAACCTGATAGGGCCGCAGCAGGTTGTGACGGCGTTCTTTGGCCGACTGAGAATCGTGCATCGAGACCCATGTGTCCGCAACAATCAGATCCGCCCCTTCGACGGCCTTGTATGGATCACGCTCGACCACGATTTTCGACCCTTGCTGACGGGCGAATCCCATGAACTCTTCCTCGGGGTCGAACTGCGCGGGGCCGGTGAAGGTCAGGTCAAACCCGAACTGCCCTGCTGCGTGAAGGAATGAGGCGCAGACATTGTTGCCATCGCCGGTCCAGACCACTTTTTTACCTGCGATGGGGCCGCGATGTTCTTCGAACGTCAGCACATCGGCCATGATCTGGCAGGGGTGGGTGCGGTCGGTCAGGCCGTTGATCACGGGGACATCAGAATACTCGGCCATCTCGGTCAGGATGGTCTCATCAAACGTACGGATCATAATCATATCGACATAGCGCGACAGCACACGCGCGGTATCAGCGATAGTTTCACCGTGGCCCAGTTGCATGTCTTTACCGGAAAGTACCATCGTCTGACCGCCCATCTGGCGCACACCCACATCAAAGGAAACGCGAGTACGGGTCGAAGGTTTTTCAAAGATCAGCGCGACCATACGGTCTTTGAGCGGCTGGTCGTCGTCAGGAGCAGCTTTGGGGCGTCCCAGACGCGCCTGCTTCATGGCACTGGCCTGATCAATCATGGACCGCAACGCGGTGGCGTCTGTTTTGTGGATATCGAGGAAATGGTTCATGTCGTTTCGCTTTTGGCTGAGAGGCGCGTGGGGGTCCGCCCCCACACCCCTCGGAATATTTGGGGAAAGATGAAGATCAGGCTGTGGCGAGGGATGTTTCGACCTGCGAGGCGGCCTTGTCGAGGCGGATCATCGCCTGAGCGATATCGTCTTCGGTAAGGTTCAGCGGCGGCAACAGGCGGATGACGTTATCAGCGGCGGGCACAGTGATGACTTCGTTGTCATAGCCCGCATTTACCACATCAATGTTCGTCACCTTGCATTTCAGCCCTAACATCAGGCCCACGCCGCGCACTTCTTCGAAGACCTCGGGATGGTCGGCGATCAGGCCTTCCAGCTTCTGACTCAACAAGCCGGATTTGCGGTTCACGCCATCGAGGAAGGCAGGTGTGGCAACCTGATCGATCACCGCACAGCCCACGGCGCAGCCCAGCGGATTACCGCCATAGGTGGACCCGTGTGTGCCTGCGGTCATGCCCGAGGCCGCATCTTCGGTTGCCAGCACAGCGCCCAGAGGGAAGCCGCCGCCGATGCCCTTGGCGATCATCATGATATCGGGCGTGATTCCCGCCCATTCATGGGCAAACAGTTTTCCAGTGCGACCCACGCCGCATTGAACCTCATCCAGGATCAGCAGCAGGCCGTTGTCATCGCAGATCTGCCGCAGGGCTTTCATCTTGGCGTCGGGCACCGGGCGAATGCCGCCCTCACCCTGAACGGGTTCGATCAGGATCGCGGCGGTTTTTTCGGTGATGGCGTTAGTCACGCCATCGAGGTCGCCAAAAGTGACATTCACGAAACCCGGCAGCAGCGGACCAAAGCCCTTTGTCATTTTCTCGGACCCTGCTGCAGCGATACCAGCCGAGGACCGACCATGGAACGAGCCGTCAAAGGTGATGATCTCAACCCGATCCTGCTGACCTTTGTCATAGAAATACTTGCGGGCCATCTTCACAGCCAGTTCGCAGGATTCCGTACCGGAATTAGTGAAGAACACCGTATCGGCAAAGGTATGTTCAACCAGTTTGTCGGCCAGCGCCTGCTGCTGCGGAATGTGGTAGAGGTTCGAGACGTGCCACAGCTTGTGTGCCTGTTCTGTCAACGCCGCCACCAACGCAGGGTGCGCGTGGCCCAGCGCATTCACAGCGATCCCGGCCCCCAGATCCAGAAAACGTCGACCATTAGCCTCAACCAGCCAGGAGCCCTCACCCTTTACGAATGTCAGGGGCGCGCGGTTGTAGGTCGGCAGAACGGACGGGATCATCGGATCATCCTTTTCAGATAGGTTAAGCCCCGTGAGTGGTACACGCAGGCCATGTTCGTCAACTAATTTGGTGGGGGCTGTGCTGATTTGGACAGCGCAAATGGATCAAACGGGTCGATTACGCGGCAAAGCGTCGGCGTCGGAGGCGCAGGGTATGAGCGTGTTTGATCATGGCCGGTCGTATAGCGGGGAGTGCGTCCTCTGAGAACCCCGAAAATCGCGGAACAGGAAAATTCCACGCTAAACCCGACAATTGCCGCTTGCTATTTGCACCGCCCTGACGCACCGCTTGGCCATGACACCTATTCGCCAGAACCCCGGCCTTGCGGCCTTGTTGATCGTGGCAGCCAGCGCGTTCATCGCCGGAACAACGCTGTTAGCAAAGGCGTTGGGTACCGACACGCTGGGTCCGGCCCTACACCCGATGCAGATCAGCCATGGCCGGTTCCTGTTTGCGTTTATTGTGATTGTTACTGCGGTCGGCATTCTGCGCCCTCGCTTTGGTCGCCCGCATTGGGGGTTGCACATTGGGCGGACCAGCTTTGGCTGGTTGGGGATTACGCTGATGTTCGCCTCTGTCGCGTTCATTCCGATTTCGGATGCGACTGCGATCTCTTTCCTGAACCCGGTCTTCGCCATGGTATTGGCAATCCCACTTCTGAAAGAAGGCGTCGGACCCTGGCGATGGTTGGCCGCAGCTGTTGCGCTGACCGGCGCGTTGATTCTCCTGCGTCCAACACCGGCCAGCTTTCAGCCCGCAGCCCTGTTGGCACTGACTGCGGCTATGATCATCGGGATGGAGCTGATTTTCATCAAAAAACTAGCCGGCCGGGAAATCCCGATTCAGATATTGTTGATCAACAACGCGATGGGCCTGACGATTGCCACAGTCGCGGTCAGCTTTGTGTTCCAGATGCCGACGCCTACACAATGGACAGCTCTGATTGCGATCGGCGTCCTGATGGCTTGCGCGCAGGCCTGTTTCGTTAACGGCATGGCGCGGGCGGATGCGTCATTTGTGGCTCCGATCAGCTACGCGACACTCCTGTTTGCGGCTTTCTACGACTTTGCGGTGTTCAACGTGATACCCGATCAAATCAGTCTGATCGGTTCAGGCATCATTCTGACCGGTGGGTTGATATTGGTTTGGCGCGAGGCACGACAGCGTCAAGCTTTGAGCCGATAGCCCGTTCGCAACATCTGCCAGGTTGCGCCCCCAACCAATATTGTTGCCCCCGCGCACACAGCCATTCCCAGCCAGGGCGAACTATCTGACACGCCGATCATTCCATACCTCAACCCGTCGATCAGATAGAACACCGGGTTCACATGGCTGAGGCGGTTTAGAACTGGAGGCAAAGCCTGAACCGAATAAAAAGTGCCCGAAAGAAAGGCCAAGGGCGTCACGATGAAATTGGTGATTGCAGCCATTTGATCGAACTTGTTGGCAAAAATCCCGGCCAACAGGCCCAAAGCCCCCATAAACCCTCCACCGAGGATCACGAAGGCCAAAGCAACCAGAGGGTTCTGCGGCAGCAATCCCAAAACCAGCGCTAACGCCACGGCAACAACGCAGGCAATCAAAACGCCTCGCACAATTCCCCCGGCAAGATATCCCAACAAAATCTCTAGCGGTGACAAGGGCGGCATCAGCGTATCGACAATATTGCCCTGCACCTTGGCAATCACCATCGAGGAAGAGGTGTTGGCAAACGCATTCTGGATCACCGTCATCATCATAATACCCGGAGCAAGAAAGGTCAGGAACGGAACACCCATCACGTCCGGGCGACCTGGCCCGATGGCGATGTTGAAGATCAGCAGGAACAACCCCGCCGTAACCAAAGGTGCCAGCAAGGTCTGGGTCCACACCGCCAGAAACCGCAACGTTTCACGCTGCGCTAGCGTATAAAGGCCCATCCAGTTGACCGCTCCAAACCGGCGCGTGTTCTGTTCTGCGCGAATCTGCATCATCTGCCCTCAACCTGATTCGAAGACCGCTTGTAACTCGGGCCGCAGTGATTAGAATAGGGGGCTGAGACGAATTCCCAAGGCGGCCCGAATCCGGGGCCGCTTTCCGCTTTTGAAAGGCAAATGATGTCCTGGACTGACGAGCGCGTAGAACTGCTGAAGAAGATGTGGGGCGAAGGCCAGTCGGCCAGCCAGATCGCCAAAGAGCTGGGCGGCGTAACTCGCAACGCCGTGATCGGCAAGGTGCACCGTCTGGGCCTGTCGAACCGCGCCACCGGTGCGACCCCGGCCAAAGCCGAACCCAAGGAAAAACCGGCCCCCGCCCCAAAGGCCGAAGCCAAGCCCAAACCGGCGCCCAAAACCGAGCCGGCCCGTCCGGCCCCCGCGCCCGAGGCCAAGCCTGCGGTTCCCGCCCGCCGCCAGATCATCCCGGCCGGTCAACCGCTGCCACCGCAGCCCTCGGCCAACGAGATCAGCCCCGAGGCCTTGGCCAAGGTGAATGAGGTCGAGAAGAAGGCGAAAAAGCTCTCGCTGATGGAACTGACTGAGAAAACCTGCAAATGGCCCGTGGGTGACCCCGCGACCGAGGATTTTTGGTTCTGCGGCCTGCCCGTTGAAGCCGGGAAACCCTATTGCGAGGCACACGTTGGCGTGGCCTTCCAACCAATGAGCGCGCGCCGCGACCGGCGGCGTTAAGTAACCGCCAAGCGGGTACGCGCAATCAATATCGGGTGCGTACCAGGCAGCGTGAAAACCCGTTGACTTACATCAGCCTCTGGCCACTAAGTGGTGCGGAGGCTGTACTTTTTTTAAACTTATCTTTTTCAGACCGTAAGTAATTGCGAACGCACGCCAAACTCCTTTTCTGCACATTTGCCATCTTGGTTTTTGTGGCGTATGTGCAGCCATTGAATCCAGCGGTATTCTCCCCCAATCGTTTGGAAAACGATCTTTCCCCGTTTTTTGCAGCTACCTACCTTGCGGTTTGGGCCGCGCCAGCGATTCCCATGTTAGTTTGCTGCCTCGTCCTGATGGGCGTGCATCAGATTCCACCTCTTGTAGCAAAATTACTCGCGGTTTTCTCGTTGGCCACCGGTCTACTTGTTACACTGGCATCCGGGGTGGTTTCGCTATTTTCCGACACTCAGATGGTGCATGCCATAACCCTCACAATTGCTGTTGCTTCCGGTTTTGCAATTTGGTCGAGCCGAGAAGAGCAAGCACATCCCCCGCGTCTGGCAATGCTCGGTATTTCGGTGGCGACAATCGCAGCGCTGTGGTCACTTCTGACAGTGCCGATGATCTCGCTCCAGTCACGCGTAATCGCGGATGGGTCACCGTATTGCATTGCGCATCATGCGCCAAATTCTCCGATCGAAACACTCCAAGAACTGCGTGGGTTTTCGTTCTACACTCAAGCCACAGGCTATAAGTCCACATCAGAGTGGTATTTTCACGGACTGCTGATCGTCGATCACCCCGAAAAGCAGAAAATCTACAACTGGTCTCCGAGAAGATGGCGTTTTGATCCAGTCGAACGACCTGACGCGTTGATCAAGCCTGTCAGAAAGGTATGCGTTCCCAGCTGACGTTTACTGCGCCGGGTGCGACGGCAGATCTGGCATCGGCACCCACCCCGGCAAATCTTCAGTCGAAACCGAGGCATGCAGATGCTCGGATTGGTCACGTCCAATTTTTCGATGCTTACGAAGCAAGAAAATCTTGCCCCAACCGCGCCAGGTTCCGACTGACGGGGCGGCCACATCGATGGGGTAGCGGTCGCGCCACCCTTCAGGCAAGGGCAGTCCATGCCGTTCTGCCTTGTCCAAAATCCAGACCAGGGAAATATTGCTAAGCGGGCGCGCCTCTTCGAACCCGTTCAACTGCCCTCCGACATCGCCATGCGTGCCGCGGAACCAGACTTGCTCCACATGCCCTTCAAAATCGGGGGTGCAGGACCAGAGCACCGGCTCATATACTTCTCGCGTCTCGTCCAAAGCCATGGCGTGATAGCCGTGACGGGTTGCGGGACCCAGCTGGTGGTTGTGGAACGCGTGCTTGTCCTCGGCCCATCGCCACAATAGGGGCAGCCGCAAGCCCAGCGCCTTAACCGTGTCCCAGACGCCGATCATTTCGATCGCCACGTCCTCGTGACAAAACGCCCGCCGAAAATCGGCAGCGGCAGGTCCGCTGGCGTTGCATTCATAATGGCGATAGGCCTGTTTGATATTCCGTTCGGTCGCGTGTTCGGCCTTGAGCAAACCGATCATGTCAATCACGCCCGCCAGACTGCGCACGCCATATGCCCCGCGCGAATACCCGATGAAGTAAATTCGATCACCCGGTTTGTAACGTGACGCCAGATACCCATAGGCGCGACGAATCTGGCGATTGATACCCCGCCCCATCATCACATCCAGCGAGGATTTCCAGCTTTCCCACTGCACACCCGATTCGTAAAACACCGAGACATTGCTGCCCATCTCACGGCACAGACGCAGGGTCTGACCCGCATGGGTTTCATAGCCCGGTTCAAGCGTCGACATTGTACCGTCAAGAATGATGACATGGCTGATGGGTTCGCGGTGCAGCGCCTCGGCCGAGTGTTCGGACCGCAGAGGCCGTCCGAGCCACCCCAGTACCTTTCTACTCAGCCGCGACAGAAACATGCGTCAGCAACTCCCATACTTTCTGAGGTGTAAAAGGCATGTCCGCCTGCCGCACCCCGTGATCCCAAAGCGCATCCTGAACCGCGTTTGCCACGGCAGCTAGCGCGCCTACGGTGCCAGCCTCGCCACATCCTTTCATACCCATAGGGTTGGTAGTTGAGGGAACCGGCGCCGAGGTAAACTTTATCATGGGTATCTCAACCGCACGGGGCAAGGCGTAGTCCATCAACGATGCCGTGAGCAGTTGCCCTTGCGCATCATGCACAACACATTCGCTCAGGGCCTGGCCTATACCTTGTGCCACTCCGCCATGCACTTGCCCTTCGGCCAGCATCGGGTTGATAAGATTGCCGAAATCATCAACGACGGTATAGCGATCGACCCATGTTTCACCGGTGAAGGAATCAATAACGATTTCGGCAACATGCGCACCGTTCGGAAAACTTCGCGCCTCCAGTTGAATGCGTGCTTCATGCTGCAACAGATCGGCGCGGCCTTCGGAGCGGGCCATCTCGGCCGCCTCGATCAAGGTGGGAGTCAGGTTCGACCCGGGTGCGCGGAATGTTTCGTGATCAAAACTCACGTCGACCTCCTCAACTCCCATCTTATCGGCCAGATAAGGCGTGAATGCGGCGATCATGACGTCGATTGTGGCCAGAGTAGCGGTGTTTTGCACCGTGACCGAACGCGATCCTCCGGTGCCACCACCACTGGGCAGTTGATCACTGTCTCCCTGAACGATTGTGATCCGGTCCATGGGTACCCCGATCTGATCCGACAGAAACTGAGTATAGGCGGTTTCATGCCCCTGCCCGTTCGATTGGGTCCCGACATGGAGGGTAACAGTGCCATCCTCACAGAACCTGATTTTTGCGTTTTCTGTAGGGTCTCCCAGAATGCTTTCGATATAGTAACAAAGCCCCTGCCCACGGATCAGGCCACGTTCGGCATCCGCATCCTTACGGGCAGCAAAACCCTTTGTCTGCTCTGCTGCGCGGGACAAAACCATGCCGAAATCGCCAACGTCATAGGTTTCCCCAGTGGTCGTTTTGTAGGGGAAATCAGCGGGTCGGATGAAGTTCTTGCGCCGCAACTCCCACGGATCGACGCCCAGCTCGCGCGCGGCACGGTCTAAAACCCGTTCAAGCACATAGATCGCCTCGGGCCGCCCAGCACCGCGATAGGCGTCAACTTGAGTGGTGTTGGTATAGAACCCTTCGACCCTCAGATAGGTGGTCTGTACGTCATAGGCACCCATTAGCACTTTGCTGAACAAGTTGGTCTGAATCGCCTGCCCAAAATGGCTGTTATAAGCGCCCAGGTTGACTTTGCTGTGCACACGATAGGCCGTGATCCTGTGATCTTCGTCAAACGCCAGCTCGGCCAGCGAGCTCAGATCCCGCCCATGATGGTCGGACAGCATCGCCTCGGACCGGTCCGACATCCAGTGGACGGGCTGACCCAGCTTCATCGCGGCAACGGAAACACAGAAATACTCAGGGTACGGCATCACCTTCATCCCGAACCCGCCGCCTACGTCAGGGGTGGTGACACGGATCGCCTCTGGCTCCAGCTTCAACTTTTGCGCCAATTGCCCGCGCATGGCCCAGACGCCCTGCCCTCCATACGAGAAATGCAGCCGACCGTCGGACCAACGGGCCTGACAACCACGCGGCTCGATTGAAGCGATGATCACCCGGTTATCCGCCACGTTCAACGAAACTGTATGTGCGGCATTCCGAAACGCCGCGTCTGTCGCCGCCTCGTTACCCATACCCCAATCAAAAGCGCGGTTGTCGGGGGCATCGGCATGCAGCGTCTCACCGCCCACGTCCAAATCAAGCTTGGTGGGCAGGTCCTCCGTCTCCATCCAGATTAGTTCAACCGCATCCCGGGCCTGCATCTGGGTCTCGGCAATCACCACGGCAACCGGCTCACCAACAAATCGCACGCGATCCTTTGCCAACATGTGCCGATCCGGCGCCGCCGCTTTTGTGCCGTCCCTGTTGGATACAACCGCCGCATTGAGTACCGTATCGATCCCCGCCCCTGTCAGATCGTCCAGCGCCATGACCAGACGCACCCCATCAGCCTCGCGCGCTTCATCCAGCTCCAGCGAGGTGATCTGCCCGTGCGCCACCGGGCTGCGAAAAAACGCGGCGAACAGGGTGTCATCAGGCACTACGTCGTCGATGTATGCCCCCTGACCGGTCAGAAACCGCTGATCCTCGATCCGTTTCACAGGCTGGCTTTTTCCGAACTTTTCCATGAGGTGCTCCAACGGCTGCCATTCAGAGCGACTTTAGGCGGCCCCGGTTCGTTGTCCAGAGCGTGCGCAGACCCTTCCCCTTCCCGCGCGCATTCGCTATTGCAGGCGCTGACCCGAGATTGATGACGCAGGACGCACCCATGGCGATGGAAAAGACATTCAACGCGGCCGATGCCGAGGCCCGCATCTATGAGGCCTGGGAACAGGCCGGAGCCTTCAAGGCAGGCGCAAACAAATCGCGCGACGAAAGCTTTACCATCATGATCCCGCCCCCCAACGTGACGGGCGCGCTGCACGTGGGCCATGCGTTCAACAACACTCTGCAAGACATTCTGATCCGCTGGCACCGCATGCGCGGGTTCGACACGCTATGGCAGCCCGGTCAGGACCACGCGGGCATCGCCACGCAGATGCAGGTTGAAAAAATGCTGGCCGCCACGCAACAGCCCGGCCGGCGCGAGCTGGGCCGCGAGAAATTCCTTGAGAAAGTCTGGGAATGGAAAGGCGAATACGGCGGCACGATCATCGAACAACTCAAGCGCCTAGGCTCGTCCTGCGACTGGTCGCGCAACGCGTTTACCATGGCCGGTGCGGCGGGTGATCCGCGTACCGGCCATGAGAACTCAGCCAATTTCCACGACGCGGTCATCAAGGTCTTCGTCGATATGTACGAAAAGGGCCTGATCTATCGCGGCAAGCGGCTGGTCAACTGGGACCCGCATTTCGAAACCGCAATATCGGACCTTGAGGTCGAGAATATCGAAGTCGCGGGTCACATGTGGCATTTCAAATACCCGCTGGCCGGTGGCGAGACTTACACCTATGTCGAGAAAGACGATGACGGGAACGTCATCCTCGAGGAAGAACGCGATTACATTTCCATCGCTACCACGCGTCCCGAAACCATGCTGGGCGACGGTGCGGTCGCGGTTCACCCGTCGGATGAGCGTTACGCGCCAATCGTCGGGAAACTCTGCGAAATTCCGGTTGGGCCGAAAGAGCATCGCCGCCAGATTCCGATCATCACCGATGACTACCCCGATCCTGATTTCGGCTCGGGCGCGGTGAAGATCACCGGCGCGCATGACTTCAACGACAACATGGTGGCCAAGCGCGGCGGCATTCCGATGTACCGCCTGATGGACACCAAAGGCGCGATGCGGGCCGATGGCGCGCCCTATGCCGACGAGGCAGGCAAAGCGCAGGAATTCGCACGCGGGCGTGAATTCACTGAGAACGAGATCGACGCCATCAACCTCGTCCCCGATCACCTGCGCGGGCTCGACCGGTTCGAAGCACGTGCCAAGGTGGTCGAAGAGATCACTGCCGACAGTCTGGCCGTGATGACCCGCGCGGATGATGCGCGGCTGGGGTCCACGGCGCTCAAGCCGGATCACGAAGGCGCGGACAAGCTGGTACCGCTGGTCGAGAGCAAGCCGATCATGCAGCCCTTCGGCGACCGCTCGAAAGTCGTCATCGAACCGATGTTCACCGACCAGTGGTTCGTCGACGCCGAAAAGGTCGTCGGCCCCGCTCTGGACGCGGTCAAGGACGGCACGGTCAAGATCATCCCCGAGTCGGGCGAGAAGACCTATTACCACTGGCTGGAAAACATCGAGCCCTGGTGCATCTCGCGCCAGCTGTGGTGGGGGCATCAGATTCCGGTTTGGTATGGGCCTGCCGTTTCTACCAAGTCGAGCGACGGTAGCGGGTTTTCGTTAATGTCTGACGCTGTGAGTTTCGACGACACCGTTGCATTCTGCGCTCCGACGTTTGAGTTGGCGAAGAAGCAGGCTCTCGAATACTATTCGAGCAAGCTAATCGACCAAACTAATCTGCGCTTTGTTGACGACGACGGAGAAACTCTGATCTTCATCGATGAGGCGGACGATGAAGCTGACGCAAAGTTGCAGTTGGCCTCAGGGAAACACATTTACCTTTTCCGCGACCCCGACGTCCTCGACACCTGGTTCTCCTCCGGCCTCTGGCCCATCGGTACGCTGGGCTGGCCCGAACAGACCGAGGAACTGGAACGCTACTTCCCCACGGACGTTCTCATCACCGGCTTCGACATCCTGTTCTTCTGGGTCGCCCGGATGATGATGATGCAACTGGCCGTGGTCGATCAGATCCCGTTCCACACCGTCTACCTGCACCAGCTCGTCCGTGACGAGAAGGGCAAGAAAATGTCCAAGACCACCGGCAACGTCATCGACCCGCTTGAGATCGTTGACGAGTTCGGCGCCGACGCGCTGCGGTTCACCAACGCCTCGATGGCGGCGATTGGCGGTGTTCTGAAACTGTCGCGCGAACGCATCACCGGCTATCGCAACTTCGGCACCAAACTGTGGAACGCCGTTCGCTTTGCCGAAATGAACGAGGTTTTCACCGACGCCGTCCCGCAGCTGGATGTGGTCGACCTGAAACCCAAAGCGGCCGTAAACCGCTGGATCATCGGCGAAACCGCCCGTGTGCGGGAAGAAGTCGACGCGGCGCTGGACAGCTATCGCTTCAACGATGCGGCCAACGGGCTTTATGCCTTTGTCTGGGGCAAAGTCTGCGACTGGTACGTGGAGCTATCGAAACCGCTGCTGCAAGGCGATGACGTCGAAGCACAGGCCGAGACCCGCGCCACCATGCGCTGGGTTCTGGATCAGTGCATGGTCTTGCTCCACCCGATCATGCCCTTTATCACCGAAGAACTCTGGGGTCTGACCGGCAACCGTTCCAAGATGATCGTCCACGCCGATTGGCCCTCATACGGTTCCGAACTGGTCGACGCTGACGCGGATCGCGAGATGAACTGGGTGATCTCGGTGATCGAGAACACCCGCTCGGCCCGCGCGCAGATGCGCGTTCCGGCGGGCCTCTACGTGCCGATGCTGGTCACCGAGATTGACACCAACGGACAGGCCGCGTGGGACCGCAACGAGGCGCTTATCAAACGCCTTGCGCGGATCGACAGCCTGACCAAGGCAGATGCGCTGCCCAAAGGTACGATTTCAATCGCCGCCCCCGGAGCAACTTTCGGGCTGCCACTGGCGGATATCATCGATATCGGTGCCGAAAAGGAACGGTTGGAGAAAGCCAAAGGCAAACTATCCAAGGAACTGGGCGGTCTGCGCGGGCGTCTGAACAACCCGAAATTCGTGGCCTCGGCCCCGGAAGAGGTTGTCGCCGAAGCCAAAGCAAACCTCGCCGCCCGCGAGGAGGAAGAAGCTAAACTGAACGAGGCACTGGCCAGATTGGCCGAAATCGCCTGATCGTCTTCGTTTCTTAGCCTCTCAAATTTCGAACCCCGCCGCGCGTACACCGGCGGGGTTTTTCATTGTCTTGTCGGCTTTCGCTCTTGTTCGCAACCCCTTGCAGTTGTTAGCCATTGCGAGTGACAAACCCGAGGTCGAGATGCCGAATAACATTCCCCCGATGCAAACCGTCTCAACCGGGTTGGTGGTGGCTATTGTGGGCTTTTTCAGCTCATTCCCGATTGTTCTTCAGGGGCTGAACGCAATGGGGGCATCGCCAGCACAGGCGGCCTCGGGCTTGATGAGTGCAGCCATCGCTATGGGTGTGGCCGGTATCATTCTCAGCCTGTCGTTCCGGCAACCAATCAGCGTCGCATGGTCCACGCCGGGCGTGGCATTGCTGGCGGTCTCGGCGGCACCGGCTGGCGGGTTTTCCGAAGCGATCGGAGCGTTTTTGTGTGCCGGAGCCCTGACCGTTCTGGCGGGGGCGTGGCGTCCATTGGGGCGGCTGGCAGCAGCGATCCCGACGTCACTGGCGCAAGCGATGCTAGGCGGCGTCCTTCTGCCGCTATGCATCGTGCCGTTCAAGGCCGCAGTAGAACTACCGTGGCAAGCGCTGCCGGTAATCCTGACCTGGTTCGTTGCCGGGCGGATCAATCGCTTGATCGCTGTACCCGCAGCAGTGCTGACTGCTGCAATTGTGGTTGTTGTGACCGCTGGTGACAATACCGTCTTGCCAGCCGAAGTGATGGCGGCCCCAGTCTGGGTCACGCCCAGTATTTCACTGGCCTCAGTTATTGGCATCGGTCTTCCCCTTTTTATCGTGACCATGGCCACCCAGAACATTCCCGGCATTGCCGTGATGCGCAGCTTTGGGTTTTCGCCCAATCCGGGCAGGCTGTTTTCATCGGTAGGCGGCGCAAGCATCCTGACCGCTCCCTTTGGGGCCCCTGCCACTTGCCTTGCCGCTATCACGGCCGCGATGTGCGCAAATGAAGACAGCCACCCGGACCCGGACCGGCGCTATTGGTCAGCTGTCATGGGCGGCGTGTTCTACTGCCTGTTTGGTGTTTTTGCAGTGGCCATCACTGGATTCGCGACCCATGCCAACCCGTTGCTGATGGGAACGCTGGCTGGGGTCGCACTGATCGGTGTGCTGGCCAATGCCACGGCTGCGGCATTGGAAAATCCTGCCGAACGAGAGGCCGCAATTCTCACCTTTGCCATTACCGCGTCCGGCATCACCGTCTTAGGGCTGGGGGCCGCCGTCTGGGGCTTGCTGGCCGGGGGCGTCACCTACCTGTTGACGCAGCGACAGGCCTGAGGCTTTTCACCAACCCCGATCGCACCTAAATACGGTGTATGTTTGGTTCACTTGGAAAACTGGTCGAACGCCAGATCAAAAAGGCACAGGCTGAAGGTCAGCTGGAGAGGCTGGAAGGTGAGGGGCACCCCCTGCCCGACCGTTCGTCCGAGGCGCAGACCGATCCCGCCGTTGCTGCCGGGCATCGGATCATGGCGCAGGCCGGAGTGTTGCCCGAAGAATTCACCATCAAGAAAGAGCTCGACGCGATCCGGCGAACCTACCCTTCCCTGACCGACCCCGAGGAACGCAAGACAGCGATGGCCCGCATTGCTGATCTTGAGATGCGGTACAACATGGCCCGCGATGCGCGCCGGGCATTCATGCGATGATTATTTGAACTCAGGTTTGCGGCCCTGCATCTGCGCCATGACGACCTCCATCTGATCGGGTTTTCCGATCAGCTCTACCTGTTCTGCGGATTCTTCTTGCAACACCTCGGCTCGGGATTTGGTTTCGGCGACCTCGATCAGACGCTTGGCTGCGCGTATGGCCGAGGGGCTTTTGCCTGCAATATCTTCGGCCAGCGCCAGCGCTTCGGTCACCGGATCATCCGACAACTTGGTGATCAGCCCCCACTCTGCCGCCTGCTGCGCACCGATGGGGCGCGCAGTATAGGTCAACAGCCGCAGAACATCAGAACGCACCAATTTAGGCAGCAACACCATCCCGCCCATATCTGGGATAATGCCCCATTTCATCTCCATCACCGCCAATTTGGATTCGGGATGGGCGATGCGAACATCTGCGCCAAGTGCGATTTGCAGCCCGCCACCGTAAGCTACCCCCTGAATGGCGCAGATCACCGGCACCGGAACACGACGCCAAACCATGGCAAGTTCCTGCATCTCGTTGGCGTCCTCGTGGCTGCGGGCCATCAGCCACTCGGTCGGGTCCATGTGCGCCATCGAAGCAAAGCTGGCCATATCAAGCCCTGCGCAAAAGCTTTTACCCTCGCCCGACAGAACCACCGCACGCGCATCTGAGGCGGCAACCTCCTGCCCTGCGGAAAGGATCGCCTTGATCATTGCGTCATCCAACGCGTTCATCTTCTCGCCGCGGGTCAAGGTGACTTGGGCAATGTGATTTTTGTATTCGACGGATACGCGCGCCATGGGGGGCCTCCAATTCCTGTTACCCAGACCATGCCCTGAAAGTCAGGTTCAGTTCCACTACGACGTCAGGGCATTTCGTCGACAGGCATCCGTCCGAACCATGGGGAATCCAGCGTCATGACATAGAATTGATCCCCCACAATCTTACCCCCGGTCGTGATACCTACCCGCCCATCCGGGTCTTGCAAGGTGCGCAGGATCGCCCCATCCCCGTCAAACTGCACCAACATGCCCCGATGGATCGGCGCCGGGCGGACCAGAGGGCCCAGACGCCAGATGATCTTGCGCAGAAACGGATAAGGCATCAGCTTTTCCGCGGGCACACGGGGACTGGCAAAGGCCACCCAATATGTGCCATCGCCCTGCGCCTCGAGGTTGTCAGGGTAGCCGGGCAGATTGTCCAGCAGCACCTCTTGCTGACCTGCCTTGGGGCCTTTGAGCCAGAGTTTATGAACTCGCGCCCGCCCGGTTTCGGCGATCAGCAGGAAATCTTCGTCAGGCGACAGAGCGACACCGTTGGTATAGACGAACCCTTCGGCAATCTTCTCGGTGTGGCCGTCGGGGGCGTGGCGGGCGACATAACCGCTGTCCGATTGCTCCCAAATCGTCAGAACGGATGTTGGTTTCGTGCCGCCCATGGTTTCGGGGTCGAACCGATCGGAGGAGTTCGAGAAATAGATCGTGCCATCCCGGGCCACATCCAGTTGGTTTGCGTAAATCACGGGAGCACCGTCAATATCAGCGACCACGCTTTCCAATGCCCCCGGCCCGGTCCAGCGCATCAGGCCACGGAAACTGTCCGCGATGTAAAGCGCACCGTCCGGTCCGACTTTCAGGCCCAGAGGGCGCCCGCCCAGTTGGTCAACCTCAACCGGTTCAGCCCCGTCGATCCGAAAAAGGCCACCGGACAGGCTGGTGGTATAGATCGCCCCATCGGGCATGACCGCAATATCTTCGGGGCCAATCTGGCCGTTCGGCAGGGAAATCAGCTCTAGTTGGTCCAGTGTAGCGTTTTGGGCAAAGTCGCCGGTAAATCCTTGTGCCTCGGGTGGTTCATACGCAATTGGGTCAACTGGAACAGGCCAGAACAACAGATAAGCGAGCCCGATTACAATCAAGCCAAACAGATAGCGCATGATATCCTCATTCGATTTTGTGTCACACTGACGGTGAATACCATCAGGCACAAGACTTGCCCCGCCGTCGCCCTTGCGCTTATCTGCCCACATGACCGGACCTCGATACACCTCGCTGACCCAATCCCTGCCCGCAACTGTTCCCTTTGTGGGACCTGAAACGCAGGAACGGCAGCGCGGGGCGTCATTCACGGCGCGACTGGGCGCGAATGAAAGCGTGTTTGGCCCGTCGCCGCGCGCTATTGAAGCGATGCGGCAGGCCGCAGGTGATGTCTGGATGTATGGAGATCCTGAAAATCACGACCTTCGCCACGCTCTGGCAGATTTTCACGGGGTGAAGCCCGAGAACGTTGTAGTGGGCGAGGGCATCGACGGGCTACTGGGCTATTTGGTTCGGCTGATCGTCGGGCCGGGGGAGGCAGTTGTGACCTCGGACGGGGCATATCCGACGTTCAATTATCACGTAGCCGGGTTTGGTGGTACGCTGCACAAGGTGCCCTATCGTGACGACCTTGAGAACCCTGCAGCGCTGTTTGCCAAGGCCACTGAGGTTGACGCCAAACTTGTTTATCTGGCGAATCCTGACAACCCGATGGGCAGCTGGCATACCGGTGCCGACATTGTCGCCGCGATGGATGCATTGCCCGACGGCTGCCTGCTGGTTTTGGACGAGGCTTATGTAGAATGCGCCCCCGATGGAACAGCTGCGCCCCTTGATGCCGATGATCCGCGTGTCATTCGGATGCGCACATTTTCAAAGGTTTACGGCATGGCGGGCGCGCGGGTCGGCTATGCGATAGCTGCGCCAGAGTTAATTTCCGCCTTCAACAAGGTGCGCAATCATTTCGGAATGAACAGGGCCGCTCAGGCAGGGGCGCTTGCAGCTCTGAAGGACGCCGATTGGCTTGTGCAGGTTCAGACCAAAATCACCGATGCCCGCAATCGGATCGGGCAGATAGCCCGTGAAAATGGACTTAAGCCGCTGCCATCGGCCACCAATTTCGTGGCCATCGACTGTGGTCGGGATGGCGCGTTTGCCAAGGTCGTTCTGGACGCGCTGGTCGCGCAGGGCATTTTTGTGCGTATGCCCTTTGCCGCCCCGCAAAACCGCTGCATTCGCATAAGCTGCGGCGAGGCCGCCGATCTGGACGCCTTTGCCGTTGCCCTGCCCAATGCACTGGCAGTCGCCAGAGGCTAACCTAGCCGTTAGACGCCAATACAGCTGCAGCGGCCTCAAGCGCGCCTTTGCCGCGCGGTATGTCCAACGCAGCCAATGCGGCCTCGATCCCGCCCAGCATGGCCA
The DNA here is from genome assembly GCF_056539305.1 of Ruegeria sp. BC1. NCBI lineage: Bacteria > Pseudomonadati > Pseudomonadota > Alphaproteobacteria > Rhodobacterales > Roseobacteraceae > Ruegeria > Ruegeria sp. BC1. The sequence continues at coordinate 198,610 of NZ_JBQFUT010000006.1, read as the reverse complement.
TCACCATCTGACCGTTCACGTGCCCCATATGACCTAGGCGGAAACACCCGTCCCTGTCCTCCTTCCCCAGACCGATGCCCAATGTCAGACCCAACTGGGTCTCGGTGAACTGGCGCAACGGCGTGCCCCGCCCTTTGGTCAGGCGCAAAGCGGTGACTGCGTGGCTGCGATAGGCGCGGTCAGCCACATTCAGGTGCAACGCACCACCCTGCCCCCAGATCTCACAGGCAGTCCAGATCGCCGTAGCGAGGCGCTCGTGGCGGGCCCAGACGTTTTCGATCCCCTCAGCGTGGATAATGTCCAAGGCGGCGCGAAGGCCATAAAGATGGTGGGTCGGCGCGGTTCCATTGAAATACTGATAGAAAATCTCCGGTTTCGCGCGCGGTTGCCAGTCCCAATACCGCGAGACGCGGGACATTTCGGCGCGCTTGGCCTGCGCCTTATCGTTAAAGAACACAAAGCCGACACCCGCCGGAGTCATTAGCCCTTTTTGGCAAGCAGACACCATGACATCGACACCCCAGGCGTCCATTTCAAACCGGTCACACCCCAACGAGGCGCTACAATCCGCCATCAACAGCGCCGGGTGACCCAGTTCATCCAGCAACGCCCGCAAGGCCGGGATTTCGTTGCGAACCGAGGTCGACGTGTCCACATGCACTGCCAGCACAGCCTTGATTGCACGGGCTTTGTCGGCACGCAGCGCCTCGGCAATGCGACTCATATCCCAGGGCGAGGACATTCCAAAATCGATTTGATCTACCTTGGCACCGATCCCTTCGGCCATTTCGGCCCAGCCATAGGTGAAGCGGCCCGAAGCCGGAGCGAGCACGGTGTCTCCTGGCGCGATCACATTGGACAAAGCGGCCTCCCACGTGCCATGCCCGTTTGCGGTATAGATGGCAACGTTGTGGTCAGTCCGCGCCACGCGACGCAGGTCGCGAGTCAGCGCAGGCATCATCTCGATCAACTCGCCTTCATAGATATTTGGCGACGGGCGGTGCATCGCCTGCAACACCGCGTCGGGCATGACCGATGGACCCGGAATAGCCAGATACTCGCGCCCCTGCGCAAGGAATGATTGGTTTGTCATGAGGTCAACCTGATTGAATTGACGCCTACCCTAGCGAGAGTATACGGCGCGTCAATCCATCAGCTTGGATGCCTCACGCGCAAGAGATTCGATCCCTGCCCAGTCGCCGCTTTGCACCATCTGTTTCGGAGCGACCCAGCTGCCACCGGCGCAGACCACATTGGACAGCGACAGGTACTCGTGGGCATTCGAAGGTGAGACACCGCCGGTCGGGCAGAAATTGATCTGCGGTAGCGGCGCGCCGATTGCTTTCAGCGCCGGGGCACCGCCCGAAGCCTCGGCGGGGAAGAATTTCAGCATGTCATAGCCCTGCCCTAGCAGACGCATGGCCTCGCTGGCCGTGGCCGCACCGGGCAACAGGGGCAGACCCTCGGCCTCGCATGCGGCAATCAGGACGTCGGTCGCGCCGGGCGAGACGCCGAACTGCGCCCCGGCCTCTGTGGCCGCGCGGACATCTTCGGGAGTTACCAATGTACCGGCACCGACGACACCTCCGGGCACTTGCGCCATAGCACGGATCGCGTCCAACGCCGCCGGAGTTCGCAATGTAACCTCCAGTGCCGGTAACCCCCCTGCGACCAGAGCCTCGGCCAGCGGTCGCGCCTGCGCGGCGTCGTCGATGACCAGAACCGGGACGATGGGCGCAAGCGCGCAGATTTCACGGGTGCGTTGGGTTTTTGCAGACATGTCTTACACTCCGAAAATACTTGCACCGGTGTCCGCCGAACCGACCGCGTTGCGGAAGGCGCCGAACAGGTCACGGCCCGTGCCGAATTGATTTGCTGAGAGGTCGGCCTTGACAGGGGCGCGGTCCAACACCCCTTCGGTCAGAATTTCCAGCTCACCTTTGACAGCATCGACTCGCAAAACATCGCCATCCTCCAAACAGGCGATGGGGCCGCCGTCCAGTGCTTCGGGGCAGACATGGATCGCGGCGGGAACCTTGCCGGACGCGCCGGACATACGGCCGTCAGTGACCAGGGCCACTTTTTGCCCCCTGCCCTGAAGGATCGAGAGGATCGGCGTAAGAGAGTGCAGTTCAGGCATACCGTTTGCTTTGGGACCCTGGAACCGAACAACGACGATGACATCACCGGCGAACTCTCCGGCCTTGAAGGCAGCTTTGACTTCATCCTGATCGTGGAACACGCGGACCGGAGCCTCAACCACCTGATGCTCGGGTGCCACGGCCGAGACTTTCATGACCGCAGTTCCGAGGTTGCCGGTCAGGCGGGACAGGCCGCCGGTAGGCTGGAACGGGTCCTTAGCCGAGCGTACGATCTTTTCGTTCAGGCTGTGACCGGCACCGTCCTGCCAATGCAGTTCATCACCAATCAGCTTGGGTTCTTTGGTATAGTGGTGGAGACCCTGCCCGGCGACAGTCAGCGTGTCTGGGTGCAGCAGCCCATCCTCCAACAGCGTGCCGATGCAATAACCCAGACCGCCAGCCGCGTGGAAATGGTTCACGTCCGCCAACCCGTTCGGATAGACCCGCGCAACCAGGGGAACAACGGCAGAAATATCGGAAAAGTCCTGCCAATCCAGAATGATACCACCCGCCCGCGCCATGGCGATCAGGTGAATCAGCAGATTGGTCGAGCCGCCCGTCGCCATCAGACCGACAATCCCGTTCACAAAAGCCCGTTCATCAAGAACCTGATAGACGGGTGTGTAATTGTTGCCCAATGCGCTGAGGGACAATGCGCGGCGAGCCCCCTCTTCGGTCAATGCATCGCGCAAGGGCGTATTGGGGTTAACAAAGCTGGACCCCGGCAGGTGAAGGCCCATGAACTCCATCAACATCTGGTTGGTGTTGGCGGTGCCGTAAAAGGTGCAGGTGCCGGGGCCGTGATAAGCGGCCATCTCGGCGGCCATCAACGCGTCGCGCCCGACCTCTCCGGCAGCAAATTGCTGGCGAACCCTGGCTTTTTCGTCGTTGGGCAGGCCGCTGGTCATCGGGCCGGCGGGCAGGAACACCGCTGGCAGGTGACCAAACGCCTGTGCGCCGATCACCAATCCAGGAACGATTTTGTCACAGACGCCAAGGAACACAGCTGCATCATAGGTGTTGTGGCTGAGTGCCACGCCCGTCGCCAAAGCAATCACATCGCGAGAAAATAAAGACAACTCCATCCCCGCCTCGCCCTGCGTGACGCCGTCGCACATGGCAGGAACACCGCCCGCGACTTGCGCCGTGCCCCCCGCAATACGGATCGCCTGACGGATCAACTCTGGGTAACGCTCAAACGGCTGATGGGCCGACAGCATATCATTATAGGCGGTGACGATGCCAAGGTTGCCCGCATGGCCCGTGGCCATTGCCTGTTGATCCTTACCCGCCCCGGCATAGGCGTGGGCCTGACCGCTGCATGACAGATGCGCGCGCGCAGGGCCTTTGGACCGGGCGTGCTCCATGCGCTCCAGATGCGGGCCGCGCAGGTCTGCGCTCCGCCCGATGATCCGTTGTGTAACATCGGCAATAACTGAATGAACCATCGTTAACCTCCGATTTGACGCCAGCGGCGCCCGTCGCGATGCATCAGCATCAGTGCTTCCTCAGGCCCGGAACTTCCCTGATCATATCGCGAAGGTCGATCACCGCGATCTTCCCACTCTTGAATGATAGGATCGACCCAAGCCCAGGCGGCTTCGGCCTCATCCCCGCGCATGAACAGGGTCTGGTCACCACGAATGACATCCATCACTAACCGTTCATAAGCATCCGGCGATTGGGATTCATCACCCAGCGCGTCAGCAAAGCTCATATCCAGCGCCACATCGGACAGACGGAACCCACCCTGTCCGGGTTCTTTGATCGTAGTGCGCAGCGTGATTCCTTCGTCCGGCTGCAGGCGGATCACCAAGACGTTGCCGTGCAGCGGGCCGACATTGGGAAAAATAGTGTGCGGTGGATCACGGAAGAACACGGCGATCTCGGACTCTCTCGCGCGCAGGCGTTTACCGGTGCGCAAGTAGAATGGGACACCAGCCCAACGCCAGTTGCCCAGATGGACTTTGAGCGCAATAAAACTTTCGGTTCGGCTGGCAGGATTACCAACGTGGTCTAGATATCCGTCTCCACCCTTGTCCGTGCGATATTGGCCGCGCGCGATGTCTTTGGGTTCCACGGGCTCCAACGCCTCGATCACCTTTACCTTTTCGTCACGCACCGCGTTGGGCGAAAACTTCGAGGGCGGCTCCATCGCGGTCAGGCACAAAAGCTGCACCAGATGGTTCTGGATCATGTCCCGCATTGCGCCGGACTGGTCGTAGTAAGCCCCGCGCCCACCGACTCCGACGGTTTCGGCAACTGTGATCTGAACATGGTCGATATGGGTGGAGTTCCAAAGTGGCTCGAACAATGAGTTGGCAAAACGCAGAGCCATCAGGTTCTGTACCGTCTCTTTACCAAGGTAGTGGTCGATCCGGTAAATCTGGTGTTCCTCGAAACAGGCACGCAGACCTTCGTTGAGGGCCTTGGCCGAGGCAAGATCATGGCCAAAGGGCTTCTCGACCACGATACGGCTGTCTGGCGTGGCCAACCCATGATCATTCAATCGTTGGGCAATGCCTGAAAACAGACTGGGGCCGACCGACAAATAGAAGGCTCGCACAACGTCCGGACGCAGCGCCTTGGCCAGTTCAGGCCAGCCAGCATCACCAAGCGCGTCAACGGCAACATATTCTACCCGGTTGAGAAACTGATCCAGCACGTCCTTTTTGAACTCAGGCGCAAATTCCCGCATAGAGGCACGTACCTGCTCGCGGAAAGCTTCGCTGTCGATATCTGACCGGGCCGAGCCGATAATCCGTGCATCCTCGGGCATCTGGCCCACTTCGAAGCGATGATACAGCCCCGGCAGGATTTTGCGCTGCGCCAGATCACCCGTCGCGCCGAACAACACAAGGTCGAACGGGCTTACCGGAATTACGCGTGAAACCATCGGCGGGCTCCTTTAGTTCTCACCTTTGCCATCTTAACACCAGACGCCGTTGCGCCTGAGGTATTAGCAATGTTATCGCTAACAGTTGCGGTTTGAATAGGCAATGCAGATGCAGAAAGCAAGCCCGGATATTGATTATCACCCCTGATTACGCAGCCATTCCATGACGGCGGGGCGCACCGATTGTTCGCCGCGGTGCCGTGCATCGGCGATGATTTTGCGCAACGATTGAAGATCAGCGCGCAACAGGACGCTCTTGACCGGCCCAATTGAAGCCGGGCGCATCGACAGGGTCCGAATACCCATTGCCGCCAGACACAACGCTTCAACCGGGCGCCCGGCATCCTCGCCGCAGAAGCTGAGAGGTGTGTCTGAGATACTGCACCGTTCTACGATCCGCTCAATGAAAGTCAGAAAACTGACATTCAGCGTATCATAGCGACGGCGTACCAGTTCGTTTTCGCGGTCGGCCGCAAAGAAGAACTGTTTCAGATCGTTGCCGCCGATCGAAACAAAATCGACTTCGTCAAAGAACTTTTGCGGTGCAAAGGCCAGCGAAGGGGTTTCCAGCATCGCACCAACTTCGATGGTCTCTGGCAAGACGTGACCAAGGCGCTTTTCACGTTCTATGGTCTTGTTGACTTCCCATTTGGCTTCGCGAAACTCATCAGCCTGCGCCACAAACGGGAACATCAACGTCAGCGGACGGCCATTGGCGGCTCGCATCAAGGCCTGCAACTGCATCCGCATCACGCCGCGCTTGTCCAGCCCCACACGGATCGCTCGCCATCCCAGTGCCGGATTGGGCTCGGCCACGTGTTTCATGTAAGGCAGAACCTTGTCCGAACCGATATCCAAGGTCCGGAATACCACGCGCTTTTCCCCCGCTGCATCCAGAACACGCTGATATTGCGTCACAAGTTCGGACCGCTTTGGCATCTGATTGCGAACCAAAAACTGCAGCTCGGTGCGGAACAAGCCTACACCTTCGGCCCCCGAATTATTCAGCGAAGGCAAATCTGCCAGCAGGCCTGCGTTCATCACCAGGTTAATCCGCTCCCCGTCCCGCGTCACCGTCGGAGTTTCACGGATCGACGCGTAACGCTCCTGCGCCTTGGCTTGCATAGCGATCTTGTCGCGGAACGCGGTGACAACCGTATCCTCGGGTCGCAGGTGTACGAGGCCCTGATCCCCGTCGAGCAGAACATGATCCCCATTGAGCGCCTCGGTGGTAATCCGGTCCACATGCACAACAAGCGGAATTGCAAGGGCGCGGGCCACGATCGTCGCGTGACTGCCGACTGAGCCTTCTTCGAGAATGACCCCCTTCAACGACCGGCCATACTCCAACAGATCACCGGGGCCGATATTACGGGCAATCAGGATCGGGTCAGGCGGCAAGTCAGCCCCGTTGGTATTACCCTGACCGGTCAAAATCCGCAGCAGTCGGTTAGACAAGTCGTCCAGATCGGCCAGCCGTTCGCGCAGATACGGATCAGTCACCTGCCCCATGCGGGCACGGGCTTGGGATTGCTCTTTTTCAACCGCAGCCTCTGCGCTAAGGCCTAGGGCGATGTCCTCCTCCATCCGGCGCATCCAGCCTTTGGAATTGGCGAACATGCGATAGGCTTCAAGCACCTGCAACTGTTCCTTGTCGCCGCCCTGCGAGATTTCCAGCATCTTGTCGACGCCCACACGCAGTTCCTCGACCGCCTCAGTCAGGCGTTCCCGTTCCCGATGCGGATCGTCAGCAATTGGATTGGTCACAACCACACGGGGTTCATGCAGCCAGACGTGGCCTTCGGCTGCCCCTTCCTGAGCAGGCCCGCCACGCAACAGAACCGATTGCTGGTGCAGAGGCGACAGGGCCGCACCTTCACCGACAAAGGCACCCAGTTCGGCCATTTCGGCCAAAACCATTGCGACAACTTCCAGCGCGTATATCTCATCTGCTGAAAACTCGCGCGCCTCGCGGGACTGGACCACCAGCACGCCCAGTTTCTCTCCTAGCCGCTGCACCGGGACGCCCAGGAACGAGGTAAACCGCTCCTCGCCCGTTTCCGGCATATAGCGGAAGCCCTTGGCCGATGGCGCATCTGCGGTGTTCATGACTTTGCCGGACTGGGCAACACGGCCAACCAGCCCCTCGCCCAGACGCATGCGGGTCTTATGCACGGACTCAGGGGCCAGCCCCTCGGTCGCGCACAGCTCCAGCGTTTCTTCGTCGCGGAACAGGTAGACCGAACAAACCTCGGCTCGGATACTGTCGGCAATCAGGTGGGTGATCCGGTCAAGACGTTCCTGACCGGCGGCCTCGCTCGCCATCTCTTCGCGCAGCCGCCCCAGCAGCTTACGGGATTCTGTTTCGGTGCCGTCCGCCATGGCCAAACCAAATTAGTGCGTCAGGCGAAACCTTTGGCTGAAAGCTTAGGCCGCCTTGTCCAGTTCAAAGGCATCATGCAGTGCCTGAACCGCAAGTTCCATGTATTTCCGATCCACCAGAACGGAAATTTTTATCTCAGAGGTTGTAATCACCTTGATGTTGATCCCCTCATCCGAGAGAACTTTGAACATTTTGGCTGCAACACCCGACTGAGAACGCATACCGATGCCCACGACCGACACCTTGCAAACGTCGGTATCGGCAACCAGTTCGGCATAGTTCAGCTCGCCGTGTTCCTTGATCTCAAGCAATGCCTTTTCGGCGCGGGTCACCTGATCGGTGGGGCACGAGAAGGTCATGTCAGTACGCCCCTCGTCCGAGATATTCTGAACGATCATATCAACATTCACCCCAGCCTCACTGAGCGCGGTGAAGATGATCGAGGCGATACCGGGGCGGTCAGCCACGGAAACAACGGTCATCTTGGCTTCGTCGCGGGAATAGGCCACACCGGCCACAACATTGGATTCCATGATATCCTCCTCGTCGCAGACCAGTGTACCGGCCTCGTCGGATTGTTCTTCGAAACTTGAGAGAACGCGCAGTTTCACCTTATAGCGCATCGCCAGCTCGACCGAGCGGGTCTGCAGCACCTTGGCCCCTAATGAGGCCAGTTCGAGCATTTCTTCAAATGCGATCCGGTCCAGTTTGCGGGCCTTTTCGCAGATGCGCGGGTCTGTGGTATAGACACCGTCCACATCCGTATAAATGTCGCAACGTTCGGCCTCGAAGGCGGCAGCAAAGGCAACAGCAGTCGTGTCCGAACCACCCCGGCCCAGCGTGGTGATGCGGCCTTCCGGGCTGATACCTTGGAAACCAGCGACTACGGCAACCTTCATACCTTCCGCGAATTTCTGTGAAATGTTCTCTGGCGGGATGTCTTCGATCCGGGCCTGGCTGTGTGCGCTGGTGGTCAGCAGCGGAACCTGCCAGCCCTGCCAACTGCGCGCCGGAATATCCATTTCCTGCAGCGTCAGCGCCATCAGGCCAGCGGTTACGTTTTCCCCCGAGGACACCACGGCATCATATTCGCGCGCATCGTACAGCGGCGACGTCTCATCAACCCAGCCCACCAACTCATTGGTTTTGCCCGACATTGCCGAGACAATGACGATCACGTCATAACCCTTGGCCACCTCAACGCCAATGCGCTTGGCCGCGCGGCGGATGCGGTCCAGATTGGCAACCGACGTGCCACCGAATTTCATAACGAGTACGGGCATGAGGGTGGTTTCTCCGCGCCTTGGAATTCAGGTCTGGTGCCTCTTATGCGAGGGGGGCGGTAAGGGCAAGGGTTCAAAACCGCTCCAAACGCGGCATTGGGCCGCTTTACTTCTGGCAGGTTGAGTGTCAGCTTTGGGCAACAAATTCTCCAAGAGGTTTTCCATGCCCCGCCTTGCCATCGCGTTTGCACTGCTGTCCTCACCCGCCTTTGCGCAGGTCGCCACTCTTACCGGGACCGATGGAACGAATGCTCTGGGCACTATTCCCTGTGCGGCCGTTGCGGGTGAACCGTTGCAAAGCTGCCATGCCGAGTTGCGCCACCATGACGATGGCACCACCACCCTTGCCGTTGGGCTGGGCGGAGGTGAGGTGCGCAGCATCTATTTCACGGATGGTGTGCCGACTTCCAGCAGCTCTGCATCAAAACTAGCCTATGAAAAGCGCGGCGACCTGACAGTGGTCTTCATTGACCCCGGTGAAGTCTATGAAATCCCTACAGCAGCGCTGATCCGCCAGTAAACACTGGACCTGGTGTCTCTCGCTTCGTACTTGTGACGAGCATCGATCACAAGGCGCCAGACCATCTGGCGAGGCCCAGTGCGGCCTAGTTGGTTTTTCGGCTTGGAACGAATGGCAAGTGGGCGACCGGCACCCCATCGTCAATCAGGGCCTGCGCCTCTTCCGGCTTGGCTTCGCCATAGATCGAACGCTCGGGCGCATCGCCCAAATGGATTTTACGCGCCTCGCTGGCAAAATCCTTACCGACGTAATCCGAGTTCTGTTCAATCTTTTGCCGCAACTCGGCCAGCACCTTCTCAACATCCGGCGACGGGGCCGCGACATCAATGGAGGGAGTGGATTTCTGCACATTGGGCTCGCCCCGTGCCTCAACTTTACGAGCGGTGCGCACGCGCGGGGTCATGATCGCTTTTTCGACATCCGCGCAACCACACACGGTGCATGTCACCATGCCCGCATTTGCCAGTTTGTCGTAAGCGGCGGCCGATTGAAACCAACTGTCAAATGTATGGCCGTTGCTGCATTTCAAAGCGTATTGAATCATGTTCCGTCCAAAAGTCGGTTGCCAATTAGATACCGGGCGGCATGGCAAGTTCAAGCCTCTCCAGAAGCAGCTCAGTGCCTAACAGACCCCACCTTGCGTAACAATACCGCCAATTCCGGTGGATTGACCAAAAATGCGGCCATTTCTGGCGAAAACCACTGCCTCTGACGTTGTTCGCATTCGGGGAAATGTATCTCTGCTGTCTCAACCAACAACGCAAAGACATTAACCGCACACATCACTCGCCCCTTTTTACGATGGTGCTTTTCGTAATAATACTGACCCACCGCATGTGACCCACACGCCCCTCGCACGCCAGCTTCCTCCCACGCCTCTTGCTGAGCGCTCTGCGACAGCGTCAGCCCATCAATGGGCCAACCCTTTGGTATGATCCATCGCCGCGATTTGCGCGTTGTGATCAGAAGAACTTCGGGCTGCTCTTCCCTGACACGGTAACACAATGCCGCCGATTGCTGCAGCACCGGCAACTGCCGTGTTCTTCGCGAAACATGGGGCGAATGCCGTGCGTTAATCACGCTGGGTCGCCTTTCGAATGGTAACTATGCCTGTTTACCCGCGTTTTTTAGCTTATTTAGCGGGGCTTCTAGGTTACTAATACCATATAAAGCGCATTTCTCCAAACACTTAGAGCGCATTACATGCGTGCTGCCAGTTTTCGCAGCAAGTCATCGTGGGGAATATCCGCATCAACCGCCAGACGTCGAAGCCCGAAGTGCACGCGTGCGATCTGCTGATAGTACCGGGTGTAGACAAAGTTGGTGCCGCCCCCGGCAATCGCGCCCAAAACAGGCACAGACTGAGCCGCCAGTTTTTGCCCCAGAACAACAGATAACCTGGGTGCCACAGCGGCAATCAGCTTTTGCATGGCAGGGCCAGTCAATGTCAAACGCACTGAAAAGAAACCCAAATCAGCGCCGTCGTCAAAAGACAGAGGTCCCGCAGCGGATAAGACGCGAACGCAATCGAATTTCACCCCATCCTCTGACGGGTTGAACCCTTCTCGCGCTGCCGCGCCCTGTATGGCACGCAAAAGCATCGTTGTGGTCGCAGGCAGTTCCATCAAGGCAGTCGACATGCCGCCCAGCCCTCCTGCCGCGCCCATTGCAGTGGTGACGGCCGTGTTAACCCATGGGGTCTGATCTGGAACCGCACTGCGAGAGCTTTCCGCTGCGCGCATGGCAAGCCACAAGGCTTGCTCGGTTGCTCCGGTCAAACCCTGCCGAACCGAGGGCGGCAACTGTTCCAGCAGTGTTTCAGCCGAACCCCCTAGACTATTCAACAGCTTAACACCGGGTCCACCAGCGGATCTGTAATATTTGGCCAACCGATCAAGTTCGGCCTCGGCATCCAGTTTTTCAACAAGAACCACGTCCTGCATAAAATCCCTCCTGTCCATTAGACATCGGGATTTTCGATCAGGGTTTCAATAGTTCAGCGACTCCAGCGGGTGACAGGCCCCCCAACACCGTCCCAGACACCCGGAGTTAATTCCAAACCCAATATACGATCCGGGTTGGTAGGTGGTGGCATCTCGACCCCAATGAGGCGAGAAAATCCGAACCGTGCGTAATACGGCGCATCACCGACAAGCATGACACGGTCCCAGCCGAGCCTGCGGCCGGCCTGCACACCTTCGTGGATCAAATATCCCCCCAAACCTTCACCCTGATGGGTCGGGTGTACGGCCACAGGCCCCAACAGCAGGGCATCAAAATCCCCGACATGCACCGGCCAGAACCGGATCGCCCCGGCCAAAATGCCCTGCCCGTCCCGCGCCACCAGAGACAACTCCGACACGGGCGGCACGTCGTCGCGCAACCGGTAAGAGGACAGAGCCTCGCGCCCGGGCGCAAAGCACAGATCGTAGAGGGCTTCGACTTCCCACCAATCCTCTGGCTCTTCCGGCCTTATCCCGAACTGCTGCACGCCGCCCCTCTTTCCTTGCTGGCATTCGCCCTAGCACTTCGATACGCCTTGAGCAAACGCCTGGAGACAATATGTTCTATCGCCCCGAAGACGGCCACGGTTTGCCGCACAATCCATTCAACGCCATCATTACCCCACGTCCGATCGGTTGGATTTCGACCCGCGACACCGAAGGTATCAATAATCTGGCCCCCTATTCGTTTTTTAACGGCGTCGCCTATACGCCGCCTCAGGTCATGTTCGCTTCGACCGGCGTCAAGCACGATCAGGACGGTGGCAAAGACAGCATTGCAAATATCGAAGCAACCGGCGTCTTCTGTGTAAACGTCGTGGCATTCGCCCATCGTGACGAAATGAATGCCAGTTCAGCGGGCCTGCCAAAGCATATTGATGAATTTGCACATGCCGGTTTGACCCCGAAGGAATGCGAAACGATCCCCTGCGCACGCATCCCAAATGCCCCGGCAGCCCTGGAGTGCAAACTGACGCAGATTGTCAAACTACCCGGAGAAGCCAATCGCGTGGTGTTTGGAGAAGTTACCGGCGTGCATTTGCAAGACGACCACATCCGGGATGGCAAGTTTGATGTCACATCCTTCAACCCGCTGGCGCGGCTTGGATACCGAGACTATTCCGTCGTCACTGAACTGTTTTCACTGAACCGCCCGGACGATTGAGTGGGGTATAGGGGCTCTGCCCCACTGCCCTTAGGGCGTCTCTTCCAGGATATTTATCGCCAGAAGAAGCAGGGAACCCCCTTCATTCATCTGACCGCAAATTTCCCGGAGAGCGAGACACAGCCTCGCATTAATCAGTGGCCACCCAAAATGCCGGTGCGAACCGAGTAATCCACGGCAAGTTCGTAATCCGGGTCATCGTCGCTATCGACCATCAGGTGACCAGCTTTGTTCAGCAGCCTGTGACAATCACGGCTGAGGTGTCGCAACATCAAGCGTTTGCCTGCTGCCTCGTATTTGGCAGCAATGTTTTCGATAGCCTGAAGGGCGGATTGGTCGACAACCCTGCTTTCGGCAAAATCCACAATTACGGTTTCCGGGTCGTTCGACACGTCGAACAGCTCAATAAACCCGTCAGAAGATCCGAAGAATAGCGGGCCCTGGATTTCGTAAACCTTTGCCCCTTTTTCGGTCTCGGAATCGCGGGTGGTTGCGTGAATACGTTTGGCGTTGTTCCATGCGTAAGCCAACGCCGAGACGATCACCCCAACTACAACGGCAACCGCCAAGTCTTCCATCACGGTCACAACCGTCACCAGCACGATCACAAACGCGTCCATCAGCGGTACTTTCCGCATGATTTTGAACGAATTCCACGCGAAGGTCCCGATAACCACCATGAACATCACACCAACCAGCGCGGCCAGCGGGATTTGCTCAATCATGGGTGAGGCAAACAGGATGAACACCAGCAGGAACAGAGCCGCCGCGATTCCTGCGATACGGGTACGGCCACCGGATTTCACGTTGATCATCGACTGACCAATCATGGCACATCCCCCCATGCCGCCGAAGAATCCCGTGGCCACGTTGGCGACACCCTGCGCAATACACTCCTGCGAAGCACCGCCTCGTTTGCCGGTGATTTCACCAACAAGGTTCAGCGTCAGCAAGGATTCAATCAACCCGATTGCAGCCAGAATGACTGCGTAGGGCAGTATGATTTCGAAGGTTTCCCAGTTCAGTGGCACCATTGGGATGTGGAACGGTGGCAATCCGCCCTCGATCGAGGCCAGATCGCCGACACGCGGCACGTCCAACCCAAAACCGATCACCAGCGCGGCCACGACCAGAATACCCGCCAATGGCGCAGGAACGATACGCGTGATGCGTGGCATGACCCAGATCACTGCCATGGTCAGGGCCACCAGACCCAGCATGGTGTACAGTTGCAGGCCCGACAGCCACTCGCCTCCGCCAACGCCGTGACCGGTGTTTTCCATAGTGCCCGGTACTTTGAACTGCCCCATTTGCGCCAGAAAGATCACAATCGCCAGGCCGTTTACAAAGCCCAGCATCACGGGATGCGGTACCAGACGGATGAAACGCCCCCAGTGCATTGCGCCGGCAATCACCTGCAGAATGCCCATCAAAACAACGGTCGCGAAAAGGTATTCGACCCCATGTTCCGCCACCAGCGCGACCATGACCACGGCGAGCGCCCCGGTTGCGCCCGAAATCATGCCCGGGCGACCACCGATCAACGCTGTAATCAAACCGACCATGAACGCAGCATAAAGGCCGACCAGCGGATGCACCCCGGCAACAAAAGCAAATGCCACCGCCTCGGGCACCAGCGCCAAAGCCACGGTCAGGCCAGACAGCAATTCAATCCGCAAGCGCGAAACGGTTAAACCCTCGTCCGGCACCCAACGCAGATCGGGTTTGGCAATACGATTGGCAAAGCTTGCCAGCATGGCTCGGGGCATGGGGCGGTCCTGTCGGTTTTGTTTTGTTCGCGCGAAAGGGGTCTTCTTAGCGGTCAAGCCCGACCTGAGATACCGCGCTTGGCGGGACCCTGACATGCAAAAAACGCATAGCTAAACGGCAATCAGCACAAACTGTTGAAGCCGCTTGCCAAATCCCTCGCCGCCGAGCAGAAATTCTACAGTAGTTTTTTCATGCGGAGTGCGACCATGACCCAGACAAAGATCGCCATCATCGGCGGATCAGGTATTTATGACATCGACGGGCTGGAAAACGCAGAATGGGTCACGGTTGAAACCCCCTGGGGCGCCCCGTCAGATCAGATCCTGACCGGGTCGCTGAACGGTGTCGGCATGGCCTTCCTGCCCCGCCACGGGCGCGGTCACGTTCATTCGCCGACCGAGGTACCCTATCGCGCCAATATCGACGCGCTGAAACGGCTGAAGGTTACTGACGTGATCTCGGTTTCGGCCTGCGGATCGTTCCGCGAGCATATGGCGCCCGGAGATTTCGTGATCGTTGATCAGTTCATCGACCGGACCTTCGCGCGGGAAAAGAGCTTCTTTGGCACCGGTTGTGTCGCGCATGTCAGCGTGGCCCATCCGACCTGCCCGCGCCTGTCAGATGCGTGCGAAACTGCCGGAAAGGCCGCCGGTGTCACCATCCACCGCGGCGGTACGTATCTAGCAATGGAGGGGCCGCAATTCTCGTCTCTTGCGGAATCCAAGATGTACCGTGAGCAATGGGGCTGCGACGTGATCGGCATGACCAACATGCCCGAGGCGAAGCTCGCCCGTGAGGCCGAGCTTTGTTATGCCTCGATTGCCATGGTCACCGATTACGACAGCTGGCACCCGGACCACGGAGAGGTGGACGTCTCCGCAATCATCGCCACCCTAACTGGCAATGCCGAGAAAGGCCGCGCGCTTGTCAAAGGTCTGCCTGATCTGCTCGGGACCGAGCGTGAACCCTGCCCGCATGGCTGTGACCGAGCACTGGAATATGCAATCCTAACAGCGCCCGAGAAACGCGATCCGGCCCTGCTGGCCAAGCTGGACGCGGTTGCGGGACGGGTTCTCTGACCGGCCACAAGCCTATTGCGACAACGTTGTTTGAACCTCATCCCACAGCCCGTGCGACCAGAGATCGTTATGGGTGCCGTCCTGAATGACGTGCAGCTTTGCGGTGTCACCGGACATCGCGGCCAGAGCCTTACCATGATGCAATGGAACCGTTTTATCCTCGGTTCCGTGGAATATCAGGATCGGAACGGTGATGTCGCCGATAAGGTCTCGGGTTGCGAACTGGTCTTTCATTAGGGTCGCCACCGGCAACCATGGGTATCTTTCCCCGGCTACATCAACTGTGGCGGTGAAGGGCGCCTCGAGCACCAGCAACTGAGCATTGGGGCGCTGTGCAGCCACTGCGGCGGCCACGCCGGTGCCCAGGCTTTGACCATGCAAAACAACATCTGTGTCTGTGGCTTCCAGCCAGTCGAACATCTGCACCCCGTCCGAGATCAAGGCCAACTCAGATGGCTCACCCTCGCTGCCCGGATAGCCGCGATAGCTGGGTGCGAGCAGGCCAAAACCGCTATTGAGGATTTCCCGCAAACGATCCGCCCTGTCGCCCAGATTTCCGGTTTGACCATGAAAGAAAAGAACCGTTGGCGCACCCTCGGTCGCCGGTGGCGCAGACCAAGCCGTCAGAACCGCCCCGTCGGACATGGAGAGTGAGATCACGTCAACATCGGCAAGTTCGACCGCCTTGGGGTCGGGCAGTTCTCCGGACGGTTTATACAACAACGCATCCTGATTGGCGTACATGTATCCCACGACCCCGGCGTAAAACACGCCGCCGATCAAAACCAACAGGATCAGCACACGCTTCAAGGGTCCCGTTTTCGACCGGGACATGTCTTTGAAAGCTTTCGAATAGTCGGGATGTGTCTGCGCCATGTTCCCCTCCAATCCTGTGTTTGCTGTAATTTTGGGAAATAAAACGGGTGTTTCAAGGAAGATGCACAAGCCTTAATTCAATCTTTAGTTTGTGCTTTCTGGGCGCAACGCTGGTCCGTCACCGAAGCTTATCCGCATTGATCCTCGCAAAATGTTTATCCAAAACAAGCAGGTGGGCCGTATTTGCGTCACATAGTTCCGGCACCAGACCGCGAGATCAGAGGACAATCATGAAACGATACGAAGCATTGGACGCCGCCCGGTTTTTAGCCTTCTGCGGCATGGTGCTGGTAAATTTCCGCATCGCGGCAGATGTTGCGCCGGGTCACGATTGGGCCTCGGCGCTTGTCGATGCGATTGAGGGACGAGCCGCCGCATTGTTCGTAATATTGGCCGGGGTTGGGATTGGATTGTCGGATATCCAGGCAGGTGTTTTGCTGCGGCGCGCGGCATTTCTGTTTGTGCTCGGGCTGATCAACATGACGGTGTTTGACGCCGACATTCTGCACTTCTACGCCCTGTATTTCGTAATCGGCGCCGCTTTTCTTTCGGCCCCATGGCGCGGGCTTTGGTACGGAGCGTTTGGGATCATTGTGCTGTCCGCTCTGGCGATGTTGATCTTCAACTATGACGCGGGTTGGGATTGGGCGACCCTCAGCTATACCGATCTGTGGACCCTACCGGGCTTTCTACGCAACGCTTTGTTCAACGGCTGGCACCCGGTCCTGCCATGGGCGGCTTTTCTGCTTATCGGAATGGCCATCGGTCGATCGGATCTGAGCACACTTTGCATTCAGCACCGCCTGATCATGTGGGGCTTTGGAGCGGCGGTATTTGCATTGGTTCCACAGATGTTGACGTCTGACCCTGAACTGGTGGCCTTTATGGGCACCGAGTCGATCCCACCTGGGCCGTTTTACATTCTGGCCGGAACCGGTTCGGCCTGTGTGGTGATCGGTTTACTGCTGAAACTGTGGCCAAAGATCGAAAAGCTGCACATTGGCGCGCCCTTGACGGCACCCGGGAGACAAAGCCTTACGCTTTACATGGCGCATATTCTGATCGGCATGGGGCTGCTTGACGAACTTGGCCTGCTGAACGGCACGCTAACTGCGCCTCAGATCGTGGGTTATGCAATTGTCTTCTGCGCCTTGTCTTCGGTTTATGCCCTGTTGTGGTTGCGCTGGTTCAAATGTGGCCCGCTAGAGGCCCTGATGCGTCGTGTAACGGAGCCCAAAAAGACTTGACCTGTCCGCCGCTCCGGGGCTTGGTGAGGGCGACAACATGACAGGAAATCCAATGTCTCTCGATCTCTGGCTGGCCTTCGTGACCGCATCAACTGCGTTGCTGCTGATCCCCGGCCCGACCGTACTGCTGGTGCTCAGCTATGCCCTGTCCAAGGGGCGCAGCGTTGCCGTTGCCTCGGCCACAGGCGTCGCATTAGGGGACCTGGTAGCGATGACCGCCTCGCTTCTTGGACTGGGCGCCCTGGTTCTGGCGTCGGCAACCTTTTTTTCGGTGCTGAAATGGGTGGGCGCGGCCTATCTGGTGTGGCTGGGCATCAAACTGTTGCGCAGCGCTCCTTCCGGTGGTTTGCAAACTGTGGATACCGGGCGTGACGTTACCGCCCGCAGCGTTTTTGGCCACGCCGCTGCCGTTACTGCGTTAAACCCGAAATCCATCGCGTTTTTCATAGCGTTCGTGCCGCAGTTCCTGCGCCCGACCGATCCTCTGGGGCCGCAATTCGTCATTCTCATCGCGACTTTCGTGGGTTTGGCCGGGCTGAACGCGCTGGCCTATGCATTGCTGGCGGACCGGCTGCGCAGAATGATCGGGCGTGCCGGGGTTATTACCGCCATAACCCGGTTCGGGGGCCTGACACTGATTGGAATGGGTGTTGCAACCGCAGTCTTACGTCGCCCGGCCTGAGCATCACTGCTCGGCGTTCTCTTTCATGAAACCGCGAATGAAGCGCCTGATTTCCCGTGCGGCCGAGGTGTCCAGCTCTCGGCACAGTTCGACAAAGGCATCGCGCTCTTCCTTGTCGAGGCGCAGGACCAACTGACTGTTCTTCTTGGTGGAAACCTTACCGTCTTTCATTTGCACACCTCTTGCCCCTGTCAACTTTTTGATTCAACACGCAATGCTTTGTATATGCATTGCATGTCAATTGTAGATATCGACCACCTAACAACAATTTGCGTACATGGCAATGAAACTTCACCCCTTTCAGCCAATTCTTTTGCGCGATCAGCACGGTTCGGAAAAACGCGTGCGCACATCGGCAATCTTCCCTTGCAAGGGTGACCCCGATGGGCCAAAAAACCCAGCGTATTTTGACGCCAAAGGGGTTGGCCATGACCAGACACAAGTCAGTCAAGGATTACATTCGTACAATCGTTGATTTCCCGCATGAAGGGATCATGTTCCGGGACGTGACCACACTGTTCTCTGACCCGCGCGGGTTTCGCATTGCAATTGACCAGATGCTGCACCCTTACGCGGGTGAACAGATCGACAAAGTTGTCGGGCTCGAGGCGCGGGGCTTTATTCTGGGCGGTGCCATCGCGCACCAGCTAAGTGTCGGCTTTGTGCCGATCCGCAAAAAGGGCAAGCTGCCCGGAACCACGATCAGTCAAGACTACAAACTGGAATACGGCGAAGCCATCGTCGAAATTCATGATGACGCCATTCAACCAGGTGAGAAAATCCTTGTGGTCGATGACCTGCTGGCTACCGGAGGCACCGCAGCTGCCGGGATCAAACTGATCGAGCGTCTGGGCGGTGAAATCGTTTCATGTTCGTTCATCATTGATCTGCCCGATCTGGGCGGCCGCAAAGTTCTTGAGGAAATGGGCATGGACGTTCATGTCCTGTGCGAGTTTGAAGGGCTCTAACCTCAATTCGGTTGCAAGAACATTCTAAAGGCAAAATCGTCCGTTCACGTCGCAACCTTCAGGCCGGTACTGAACCTGCAAAATGGTAACGCCCATGCCATCGACAAGGTGATCCCGCCGCGCCCGTTACCCTAATACTGCGCCCGGGTTCATGATCCCTTTTGGGTCCAGAGCAGATTTGATTGCACGCATCGCCGCCAGCTTTACCGGATCGCCATATCGCTCCAAATCATCGGTTTTCAAACGCCCGACCCCGTGTTCGGCACTGACCGAGCCGCCGAATTCATGCACGAGGTCGTGAACTGCGGTTTTGACGGTCTGTCGCTGCTGGTCAAATTCCGACCGACGACGCCCTTGCGGCGGGAACACATTGTAATGCAGGTTCCCGTCTCCCAAATGTCCGAAACAATTGATGCGGAACGGTCCCAACTCTGCCACCAAGTCCGCCCCCCGGCGGATGAATTCGGGTATGCGAGAAATCGGCACCGAAATATCGTGACTTGAGATCGATCCGATCAGACGATTGGCCTCGGGGATACGTTCACGCACGGCCCACAATTCCATGTGCTGTGCCTCGCTCTGCGCGATAACTGCATCCCCTACCAGCCCGGAACTTTCCGCCTCTGCATAGAGGTGTTCCAGAGCCTCTGATGGCGACAGCCCGGATGACAGCCCCAGTTCAATCAGAACGCACCATTCAGGCTGCGCGGCAAAAGGCTGGCGGACATCTGGCAGCACTTCGGACAGGAATTGCAACCCCTGCCGATGGATCAGTTCAAAGCTGCTGACCGCTTCGCCGACCTGGCTGCGGGCCAGTGCCAACAACTCGATCGCGGCCTCGGGGGATGTGACCTGTACGATCGCGGTTCCTACCGCCTCGGGGCGTGGAAACAACTTCAACGCGGCTGCAGTGATAATGCCCAGCGTTCCTTCCGATCCAATCAGCAGATTGCGCAGGTCATAGCCGGTGTTGTCCTTACGCAACCGGCTTAGGCCATGCCAGATTTCACCACTGGGTAGAACCACCTCAAGCCCAAGACACAGATCGCGGGCATTTCCGTACCTAAGCACATTCACCCCACCCGCATTCGTGGCGAGATTCCCGCCAATCCGGCAAGAACCCTGCGCGGCCAGAGACAAGGGGAAAAGCCGGACGGCCTCTTCTGCTGCAGCCTGCACTTCAGCTAGGATGGCACCTGCCTCTGCGATCAGAATATTCTCAGTTGGATAAACGGCCCGGATCGCCGTCATACGCTCCAGCGAAACCAACAGCGGCGCCGGCCCATCCGGCTTCACCTGCCCGCCTACCAGCCCGGTGCCCCCGCCGTACGGAACCACTGGCACGCGCACGTCCGATGCCAACCGAACCAACGCAGAAACCTCGTCAACCGTGCGTGGCAGAGCCAGGAGCCCCGCTTGCCCCAAAAAACGGCGACGCGGTTCTTCCAGATAGCGTTCAGTGACGGGCCGCAGAATATCATCGCCCAATTTGGCATGGATAAGGTGGGCAAGACGTTCATCGGCAGAATTCAGTGTCATGCCTTTTCCTTGCCCAAGCCGGACCTCTTCGACAAGCCCTATTCCAGATCAATCAAGTATTGGGGCTCAAGCACAACGATCGTCGGCCTGTCCGGTAGCGTGCGCAGGGACACCGTGATTTCAGACACACCCGCGCGCTCGACTGGGAAATCATTGCGAATATCGACCAGAAACCGGTCCAGCGAAAACCCGGAAAACCAGTGCATCGGGATGATAACAGAGCTTTTCAGCCGTTTTAGAACCGAGATCATGTCTGGCAGCGGCATGGTCGTACCCCCATCCACCGCAGCCATCACCACATCCAACCGCCCCAAGGCCGCAAATTGCTCGTCGGAAGGCACATGATGCAAATGACCCAGATGGCCGATGCACAGTCCTTCGACCTCGAACACAAAAATCGAGTTGCCACGCTCCTCCACCCCGCCATAGGCGGACCGAATATCGGTCGAGACATTGCGCACCAGCATTTCACCCAAATCCAGGTAGTGCTCGATTCCCTGCCCAAAATCGCCCCATCCAGGCAAAACGTGGGGAATGGCCGGATCCGGGTGAGCAGTCCAGTGGGTGCTGTGGGCATGGTTCATGGTGACAATATCGGGGATTAGATCAGCACTACCGATAAAGCCGGTGAAATCGGTCACCGCGCTCAATCCGCCCTGCGTATGGATCAGGAACGACGCATGAGCAATGTAGCTGATCCGCACCGAATACTCTGGGATTGGGTCCGTCCAGGCGGCTTTCTGGATATATTCTATACCTGGCGCGGCATCGGCGATTGCCACACAATGGCTCGGCCGCCGCTCCTGAGCCATCGCCCCGCCCGAGATCAACATCAATACCGCAACTACCCAACGCATGAGATGAGTTTAGCGCAAGCCGCCCTCAAGTCATCTCCCTTGTTCATCTAGCTGCAAAATTCACAGGGGTTTGGGGGCAAAGCCCCCTCGTCCCGGCAGAGCCACCTACCCCGCGTCCGTTTTGCCGCGCCGATCCGACCGCAGGCTGGCATACAGCACATGTGTCCGCCAGCGCCCGTTGATCTGCAGGTAGGATTGCGCCACACCTTCGTACTTGAACCCCGAGCTTTCCAAAAGCCCGCGCGAAGGCGTATTTTCCGGCAGACAGGCCGCCTCGATCCGGCTCAGGTCCAGTCGGGTAAATGCGTAGTGGACGACTGCACCGATGGCTTCGCGCATGTACCCGTTCCGCGCAAAGGATTGCCCCGTCCAATAGCCCAACGTTCCCGCCTGCGCCGGGCCACGACGGATATTGTCCAGCGTGATCGCACCGACCAGAACATTGTCAGACCGCCGAAACAGGAACAACGGGGTTGCCGTGCCACTGGCCACCGAACGCTGCGCCCAATAAACCCGGTTGGTGAAGGCCTTCCGGCTCAGATGATCCTTGGCCCAGATCGGCTCCCATGGGGTCAAGTATGCTTTGGACGCGCGGCGGAGAGCCGCCCAATCGTTGAAGTCGGAATGGACAGGCGGACGCAGACTCAACCGCTCGGTTTCGAGTTTCAGCTTGCGTCGGCCCAACAGCATCACGCCGCACGCCTCTCCTGCAGTTCAACCAGCGTTGGTGCACTTGAGACAGGACCATAAAGCGCCAGCGCCGCAGGGGCCTGCACTGCCATCCGTTCCGCAAAAGCGCGCACATCTTCGGTGCTGACCGCATCGATTTTGGCAACCGTATCCTCGAGCGAGGGTACACGTCCCCAGATCTGCACCAACCGTGCCAGACGTTCGGCGCGGTTCGACGGGCTTTCCAGCCCCATCAACATGCCTGCCTTCATCTGGGCACGCGCACGGGCAACCTCTTCCGGGCTCATATCCTCGGCGGCGCGTTTCATTTCGTCGATGGTGATAGTCGCCAGTTCTGCAACCTGATCAGCGGACGTTCCAGCATAAATCGTGGTCGTCCCTGTATCGGCATAGGCGCCGGTCTGCGCAAAGATCGTGTAGCAAAGCCCACGCGTTTCACGCACTTCCTGGAACAAACGTGAGGACATGCCACCGCCTAGCGCCGTCGAATAGATCTGCGCTGTATATATCGCATCGTCGCGATAGCCCGGGCTTTCCAGTGCCAGCGCAAAATGCGCCTGCTCCAGCTCTTTCTCCTGCCGTGCCTCACCACCTG
The DNA here is from genome assembly GCF_056539305.1 of Ruegeria sp. BC1. Lineage (NCBI taxonomy): Bacteria > Pseudomonadati > Pseudomonadota > Alphaproteobacteria > Rhodobacterales > Roseobacteraceae > Ruegeria > Ruegeria sp. BC1. Next base: position 175,916 of record NZ_JBQFUT010000006.1, on the reverse strand, counting down.
TGAAACGAGCAGCTTCGGGAATCAGACCTTTGCGCGGTTGAAGATGGCCAAACATCTCCTCGGCCATCTTCATCAACGCATCGTGGTCCACAGCCCCAGCTGCGGACAGGATCATCTGCTCAGGACCGTAATGTTCTGCCACAAAACCAGACAGGTCTTCACGGGAAAACGCACTGACCCGCTCGGACGGGCCGAGAATGGTCCGGCCCAGCGGCTGGTCGTGATAGCTCTGCTCCTGCAACCAATCAAAAATCACATCGTCAGGCGTGTCATAGGCCTGTCCGATCTCCTGAAGGATCACGCCGCGCTCGACCTCAATCTCGCGCGGATCGAAGACGGGGTTCAGAACGATGTCGCCGATCACGTCCATCGCCAGCGCAACGTCATCCTTAAGGACGCGCGCATAATAAGCCGTCACCTCGCGCGAGGTATAGGCGTTGATGTATCCGCCAACATCCTCGATCGCCTCGGCGATTTGCAGCGCGGATCGACGCTCGGTTCCCTTGAAGGCCATGTGCTCAAGGAAATGCGCGATGCCGTTCTGTTCGATCCGCTCATGCCGCCCGCCGGCGGTCACCCAGATGCCGATGGCCGCCGATTGCAGCCCCGGCATATGTTCACTGACGATACGAAAGCCGTTCTTCAGTTGGTCTTGTCTGACAGTCACTCAGCAATATGCCTTTTGATATGATCCTCGAGGGTGCCCAGGTCCTTGGCGATGCGGGTCACCCGTTCCGGACGTTCATACAGATCAGACATGCGGGATGGAAGAGGCGGATGTTCACCGCTCGCCTTCTCGACCGCTGCCGGGAATTTCGCCGGGTGCGCAGTGGCCAACGTGATCATCGGCACATCAGCGGCACGGTGTTCCTCAGCCACTTTGACACCAACAGCGGTGTGAGGACAAATCAGCTCGGCGCTATGGACCAGCGTATTCTTGATCGTCGCCAGCGTTTCATCCTCTGATACCCGGCCCGAGTCAAAGCTCTCGCGCAGTGCCTCCATCGCGCCTTGGCTGACATTGAAGCCACCGTTCTTCAGCTCATCCATCAACTGCGCAACCGCACCGCCATCCTCGCCATAGGCATAGTACAACGCGCGTTCGAAGTTCGAGCTGACCTGAATATCCATCGACGGGCTGATCGAGGGGATGGTGTCGCCCTTAAAATACCCCTCCCCACTCAAGCAGCGGTGCAGAATGTCGTTTTGGTTCGTCGCCACCACCAGACGGTCGATCGGCAGCCCCATACGTTTGGCCAGATAGCCCGCAAAGATATCGCCGAAGTTTCCGGTCGGCACTGTAAAGCTGACTTTGCGATGCGGAGCACCGAGGCTGACGGCGGCCGAGAAATAGTAGACGATCTGCGCCAGTACCCGCGCGAAGTTGATCGAGTTCACACCGGCCAGTTTTACACCGTCGCGGAAGTCGAAATCGTTGAACATATCCTTGAGCGCGGCCTGGCAATCGTCAAAATCTCCATCCACGGCCAGCGCATGCACGTTGCTATCCGCAGGCGTCGTCATCTGGCGGCGCTGCACCTCGGAGACCCGCCCATGCGGAAACAAGATGAACACGTCTACAGCATCCAGGCCTCGGAATGCCTCAATCGCAGCTGATCCGGTGTCGCCGCTGGTGGCACCCACGATGGTCACGCGATCTCCGCGACGCTTCAGGGCCACCTGGAACAACTGACCGATCAGTTGCATGGCAAAGTCCTTGAAGGCCAGCGTTGGGCCGTGGAACAGCTCGAGCAGGAAGTGGTTCTCGTTCAGTTGCTTCAACGGCGCGCGGGCGTCGTGGCCGAAGCCTTCATAGGCGCGGGCGATGATCTCTTTGAATTCATCCTCAGCAAACGACCCACTGACATAGGGCCACATCACGCGAAAGGCGATTTCCTCATAGGGCAGACCAGCCAGCGCGGCGATCTCGTCCTGCGACATCACCGGGATCTCAGCAGGCAGGTACAGGCCACCGTCCCGGGCCAGACCGGTCAGCATCGCCTCTTCAAATGTCAGTTCGGGCGCTTGCCCACGGGTAGAGATATATTTCATTGCTCTTCACTCTTTGAAGGGACGCGGGTGCGCCACAGGAAATAGCCGGTCATCGCGGCCCAGACCAGAGCCAGACCAAACCATGTGATTGCATATTGCAGGTGATCGTTGGGAATACCCGCCGTGTCCACCGGCAGAGGCGTGATGCCCGGATCAGTTTGCGAGCGGGCGATTAGCAGCACCGGTTCGGCCCCCAATGCAACCGCCAGATTGGGTACGTCGCGGGCAAACCAGATGTTGTCATCAATATCAGGCGCGGGCGTGTAGCTGTCGACTTCATCCGGCCAGTGCAGATTACCAGTTACTTCCATCGGCCCCGTCAGTCGATCAACCTGTTTGGCGACTGTCGGCACAAAGCCTCTGTCCACCAAAATCGTCCGACCTTCGGTGCTGAAGGATTGGATAATGCGATACCCCGCCCCAACCTGTTTGACCGAGACCAGAACGTGGATTTCACCCGGCTCCATCTCACCAGACAGTGTGACAGGCAGGTACTTGTCGTGCTCAGCCGAGATAGCCTCTGGCAAACCCAGCGGTTCGGCTGCAATACGACCTTCGATCTCTGACAGTATTCCCTGTTTCCACACCAAACGCTGTGTCTGCCAGAAACCCAGCGACAACAGGATTGCCAGACCGGCAATACCAAATATCAGCAGGAACAGGATGCGGCGCATGGCGATGCCAAACCTCGTTGCAGAAACCGGCGTCTTGTTAAGGGGGGAGCCAACGTAAATGCAACCACCCAATTGTATCGGGCGCAATCTAGCGCCCCGCACAGAGAAAAAGCCGCCCCAAAGGGCGGCTTTTGCAATTGATCAGCCCGTCCGGCTTACATCAGCGGAGCCTGGCCCCAGATGTAAACGGCGAAGAACAGGAACAGCCAGACAACGTCAACGAAGTGCCAGTACCAGGCTGCCGCCTCAAATCCGACGTGCTTCTCTGGCGTGAAGTCTCCACGCAAAGCCCGGATCAGACAAACGCTTAGGAAGATTGTTCCGATGATTACGTGAGCGCCGTGGAAACCAGTGGCCATGAAGAAATTCGAGTAGAACTGGTCGCCGCCAAACTCCCAACCCTCATGCGCCAGCAGTTCGTAGTATTCAAACGCCTGCAGGAAGGTAAATGCGAGACCCAGCACGATACCGATAGCCAGACCATTGATCAGCGCCTTGCGGTCATTGTCGTGCACCAGCGCGTGGTGCGCCCAAGTGATCGCGCAGCCCGACAGCAACAGGACCAGAGTGTTGATCAGCGGCAGGTGGAACGGGTCAACCGCGTGGATGTCCGGCTGAATGTATTCAGTGCCGGCATAGTCGTACATCGGATACATGCGATGTTTGAAGAACGACCAGAACCAGGCAAAAAAGAACATAACTTCGGACATAACGAACAGGATGAAGCCATAACGCAACCCGATGCGCACGACCGGAGTATGATCACCTGCACGGCTTTCGGCCACAACTTCGGACCACCAGGCGAACATGGTATACAGGACGGCCACCAGACCAGCCCAGAACATGAACGGGGTGATCCCGTGCATCCAAAGGACGGCTCCGAACAGCATCACAAAGCCACCGATCGCGCCGATCAGCGGCCAAATCGACGGGGCCAGAATGTGATAATCATGGTTTTTTGCGTGTGCCATCAGCGTCCCTCACCTACAGGCGTTAGTTCGTGTTTGTATCAGCCTGCGTCTCTAAGGCGGCATAGCCTTCGGGCAGGTCAATTTCGTAGAATGTATACGACAGAGTGATCGTATGCACATATTTGGCTTCGAGATCCTCGACCATTTCGGGATCCACGAAGAAAGTTACCGGCATTTGAATCCGTTCGCCGGGCTCCAGCACCTGCTCTTCAAAGCAGAAACAGGCGATTTTCTGGAAATACCCACCTGCCGAATAGGGTGCCACGTTATACGACGCTTGACCGGCAATCGGGCGATCCGTCGGGTTAAAAGCCTCATAAAACGCCAACCCGGTTTCGCCGATGCGTACTTCCATCTCGCGCTCAACGGGTTTGAATTCCCATGCCATGTCCTTGGCTTTGGAGGCGTCAAAACGGACGGTGACCGTACGATCAAGAATGTCCTCAGGCGCTTGTGCGGCCACACCAGTCGTACCGCCGAATCCAGTGACGCGACAGAACCAGTCGTAAAACGGAACAGCGGCCCACGCGAGGCTGCCCATCAGGACAACCACACCTACCGTCTGAGCGACGGTCTTCTGAGGGCCCGACAGCGCCATTAGTTCTGCACCTCTTGAGTCGCCATTCCGAAGTCCGTGCCCGAGACCTTAACGATCGTCAGACCAAAAATGATCACGATAAAGGCAGCCAGTGTCAGGCCCACCCCCAAATTGCGGCTGAACCGCCGCTGATGCAATTCGTGGCTTTTACGCAGGCTCATGACCAGCCTCCCAGCCCATAGGGTTTCAGCAGTGCCTCTGCCAGTATCGCGCCGAAGTGCAGGAAAAGGTAGAGCAATGACAGCTTGAAGAAAGAGCGCTCGACCTTGAAATTGTCGGCCTCTGCGTCGTCTTCAGTCCGGCGGGAAATCTGCCAGGCTCCGCGCAGGAACAACGCATTCATTACCACAGCAACGGTCAGGTAAACCGGGCCACCTATGTCCGAGAAAGCTGTTCCAACAGCCAGAATGGCCAGCAGTGCGGTGTAGACCAGAATATGCCAGCGCGTCGCGCGGCGACCGTGGGTAACGGTCAGCATCGGCACGCCCGCATCGTCGTAGTCCGAGCGCATGAACAGCGCCAGCGCCCAGAAATGCGGCGGCGTCCACATGAAGGTCAGGGCAAACATCAGCCACGGCTCAATAGACATCGAACCCGTTGCAGCCACCCATCCGATGACCGGAGGGAACGCTCCCGCTGCACCACCGATAACGATGTTCTGCGGCGTCGAGCGTTTCAGCCACATCGTGTAGATGACGACATAGAAAAAGATCGTGAAGGCCAGAAAGGCACCAGCGAACCAGTTCGTCGCCAGCCCCAGCATGATCACCGACATCCCGGACAGGGCCAGCCCAATGGCCAAGGCCTCGCCCTCTTCGACCTTGCCGGACGGAATCGGGCGGCCTTTGGTGCGCTTCATCACCTTGTCGATATCCGCGTCCCACCACATGTTGAGCGCACCGGACGCACCGCCGCCGATGGCGATGAATAGGATGGCACAAAAGCCGACAAACGGGTGCACCGGAACCGGGGCGGCCAGCAAACCGACCAGAGCGGTAAACACCACCAGCGACATCACGCGCGGCTTCAGCAAGGCGAAATAATCGCCAAAGCTGGCCTCGTCCGCGCGGGTCTGCGCGGCTACGGTGCTGGCATTGATGCTTGCGTCGCTCATGTTTGGTCCTTCAGGGGCGAAAGCTGCGCGGTGACCGCGCAGCCTGTCTTATTCAAAGCGCGGGATGGATCCCGCGTAGCGCATCAGTTCGAAGCAACCTGATAGGCGGCGGGCTGACCTGCATACTCGTCTAGAGCACCTTGCAGCCACTGCTCATAGGCCTCTTCGCTGACCACTTTAACCGTGATCGGCATGTAGGCGTGATCCTTGCCGCACAGCTCGGAACACTGGCCGAAATAGATGCCTTCCTTCTCGGCGCGGAACCACAGCTCGGCCAGACGACCGGGAACACCGTCCTGCTTTACGCCAAAGGACGGAATGGTCCACGAGTGGATCACGTCCGACGCGGTCACCTGCATCACAACGATTTTGCCAACTGGCACGACAACCGCCGTGTCCGTCGCCAGCAGCCATTCGTCCTCGCTGTAACCGGCGTCAGCCAGCTTGGCGCGCATCGCGTCGTCTAGCACAAACGGGGTCACATCTGCGTCCGCAGGGCGGGACCCTTCATCCAGCGTCGCTGGGTGACCCAGCAGATAGCTGTCGAATGCAAAGTCATGGTCAACGTATTCGTAGGTCCAGTACCACTGGTTGCCGACCACTTTGATCACTACATCACCCTCGGGAATTTCCTGCTGCTTGAACAGAACCGGCAGCGAGAAGGCCCCGATAAAGACCAGAATCAGGATCGGGCCCAGGGTCCAGGCGATCTCAACCGGTGTGTAATGCGAGAATCGCGCCGGGGTCGGGTTGACGCGCTTGTTGTAGCGCACGATGCAGTAAACCAGCAGGCCCGCGACCAGCAGACAGATCGCTGTGATGATGACCAGAATCATCCCGTCCAGCCGTTGAATTCCGTCCGCCAGGCTGGTGGCTGAAGGCTGGAAGCCCACGCCGCCGGCAACCGGCTTGCCAATAATTTCAAGCTCCTGAGCCATGGCGGGAAGGCTGGAGAGGGCTGTCATAAGCCCCGAAAGCATCAAAGCATTCTTCATTTTCTGTCCTGATCGTTTGATCTTTACGTCCCTGGCGAAAAGGCGTGAATCGGTCACACCTCACCCGTTGTCTTTGGCCGCGTTAAAAACCATATTCCTGCGGGTAGATAAAGCAAAATGCTTGCGTCAAACAGACGCTATTTTTGATCTGGATCAAACTCGAAAGGTCCCAACCGATGTCAAACGACCCGTTTCGCCCATTTGAACGCGCTCTTCCGCAGGACGAAGCACTTGCGGTTTTGCAGTCTGCCACGTTCGGGGCCGAAGACGGAGAACTGTTTGTCGAGCGTCGTAAATCCGAGTCATTGGTCTTTGATGACGGGCGGTTGAAGACGGCCTCGTATGATGCATCCGAGGGGTTCGGGTTACGCGCGGTACAAGGCGAAGTCGCCGGGTATGCGCATTCCACCGACGTTTCGATTCCCGCTTTGAAGCGCGCTGCTGAAACGGCGCGGTTAGCCGTTGGCGACGGCGGGGGAACTTTGGCGGATGCGCCGCGGGCTACCAATAAACGCCTGTACACGGATGAAGATCCGATCGAATCCGCCAGCTTTCCTGTGAAAATCGAAACCCTGCGCGAGATAGACGCTTTTGCCCGTGATTTGGACCCGCGTGTCGTACAGGTCAGCGCCACCATTGCCGCCGCCGTGCAGGAGGTCGAAATTCTGCGCCCCGACGGTGTGCACGTGCGTGACGTACGCCCGATGACCCGGCTGAACATCTCGGTCATCGTCGAACAGAACGGCCGCCGCGAGAGCGGTTCGGCTGGCGGTGGTGGCCGTGTCGGGCTCGACGGGTTGATCGACCCGGCTGACTGGAAGGACAAGGCGCGAGAGGCGCTGCGGATTGCTCTGGTCAACCTGGATGCGATCCCTGCCCCCGCCGGTGTGATGGAGGTCGCTCTGGGCCCCGGCTGGCCCGGTATTCTTCTGCACGAGGCCATCGGGCACGGGCTGGAGGGCGATTTTAACCGCAAAGGCAGCTCGGCCTTTGCCGGGCTGATGGGCCAGCAGATCGCGTCGAAGGGTGTGACTGTTGTGGATGACGGCACCATCGTAGACCGGCGGGGTTCGATTTCAGTGGATGATGAAGGCACGCCCAGTTCGCGCACCGTGCTGATCGAGGATGGCATCCTCACCGGCTATATGCAGGACCGCCAGAACGCACGTCTGATGGGTGTTGCCCCCACCGGCAACGGGCGGCGGCAGAGTTATGCACATAAGCCCATGCCGCGTATGACCAATACCGTCATGTTAAGCGGCGATGCCGATCCTGCTGCGTTGGTGGCTGACATCAAGGACGGCATCTGGGCCGTGGGCTTCGGCGGTGGTCAGGTAGACATCACCAACGGCAAGTTCGTGTTTTCCTGCACCGAAGCCTACCGCGTTGAAAACGGCAAGATCGGTGCTCCGGTCAAAGGCGCCACCTTGATCGGTGACGGACCTTCAGCACTTAAGCGTATTCGCGGGTTAGGGAACGACATGGAGCTGGATCCGGGCATGGGCACCTGCGGCAAGGATGGGCAATGGGTGCCGGTAGGGGTTGGTCAGCCCACGGTTCTGATGGATGGCCTGACCGTCGGAGGTTCAGCTGCCTAGGTGAGAATCAAACTCTTTCGTCGAAGCACAGAGTTAACGCCGGACTTTGACGAAAGAGTGTTTTCTGCCTCATCCCGTTTTTTTGGAAATCGCTTGATATGGTTTTTTGTTTTTTATTTTCAATTGTCTACAAGACTCCCAGATAACGAACCGCGAAATAATCCGAAAAATTTGTTGCGATTCAGAAGCTGTTAACCCCCGCAGTCGTAAACCAGTTCTGCAATCAGGCGGAGCATCGGATGACCGAAGAGCAGCTTTCTTCCAATCACCCCACACTCCCACCCACCACGGAAGAGGACCGGTTTTCCTGGCTTCGTCTGTTGCGCTCTCGCAAGGTGGGCCCGGCGACATTTCGTCGGTTGCTGCGGGAACATGGCTCGGCGCAGAACGCGCTGGCCGCGCTGCCGGAAATGGCACGCGCTGCCGGAATCGAAGGGTATGAAATTTGCCCGACCGGCGTGATTGAGGCGGAACTCAGGGCCGCAAAAGCGGCAAACGCGCGGCTTTTGTGCCTTGGGACCTCCGATTTCCCTGACGCTTTGAACGACCTTAACGATGCACCGCCGATGCTGTGGGCGATTGGCGACGTGACCCTGTTAAAACGCCGGTCGGTCGCGATGGTTGGCGCGCGCAACTGTTCCTCGCTTGGCGCACGAATGGCCAGAGGGTTGGCCACCGAACTTGGAAAACAGGGGTACGTTGTGGTTTCGGGGTTGGCGCGTGGTATCGACACGTCCGCCCATATGGCGGCGTTGGAAACTGGCACCGTTGCTGTGATGGCTGGCGGTGTTGACGTCATTTATCCAGCGGAAAATACCGATCTGGCACACGATATCGCCACATCTGGCCTCCGCCTGTCAGAACAACCTATGGGAATAACTCCGCAAGCGCGGCATTTCCCGCGCCGCAACCGGATCATCTCGGGGCTGGCACAAGCGGTGGTGGTGGTTGAGGCCGCTGCGAAGTCCGGCAGCCTGATTACAGCGCGGGACGCGCTGGATCAAGGGCGCGAGGTTCTGGCCGTGCCCGGTCACCCGTTTGATGCACGTGCCGCCGGGTGCAACATGTTAATCCGGGACGGAGCCACACTGGTGCGGTCCGTCGACGACGTGATCGAGGCGCTACCGCAGCAGCAAACAAATTTGATTGAGGCTGAGCCCCAGCCTGACGTGGCGCCAACCGCCTATCCAATGGGAGCCACGCTACATAATGAAATCCTGTCCCGGCTAGGGCCTTCGCCTATTGCCGAAGACCAGTTGATCAGGGATATTTCGGGCACTGCGGGTGAAATCGGCCCGGCGCTGATTGAACTTGAACTCGACGGGCGTATCCAACGCCAGCCCGGTGGTTTGCTGTCACTGACGGCCTGATCGGCAAGGCTCGACGAAAATTTGACGTTTATGGCGCTGAAATCACGGCCAATTATCGGGAATCAAAGGAACGCATTGACAATTCGCTCTTGCCCTCCCCATTTTGCACGATCATAGAAGGCGCCTAATCCGTCGAGCGAGGTTTCCCCTTAAATGCCTGTAGTTGTTGTAGAATCCCCGGCCAAAGCCAAAACAATCAACAAATATCTCGGCCCCGACTACACGGTTCTGGCGTCTTATGGCCATGTGCGCGATCTGCCCCCGAAGGATGGATCGGTTGATCCCGAGCACGAATTCTCAATGAAATGGGAGGTCGGCAACGACAGCCGCAAACATGTTAAGGCCATCGCCGACGCGCTGAAAGAGGACAACGCCCTGATCCTCGCGACCGACCCTGACCGCGAGGGCGAGGCGATCAGCTGGCACCTGCAGGAGGCGCTGACCAAACGACGCTCGATCAAGAAGGACACGCCGGTCAGCCGCGTCACCTTCAACGCGATTACGAAGGACGCGGTAACCGAAGCGATGCAGAACCCGCGTCAGGTCGACATGCCGCTGGTCGAGGCCTATCTGGCCCGCCGCGCGCTGGATTATCTGGTGGGTTTCAACCTGTCCCCGGTTTTGTGGCGTAAATTGCCCGGTGCCCGATCAGCAGGCCGGGTGCAATCAGTCTGCCTGCGCCTCATCGTCGAACGTGAGATGGAAATCGAGGCCTTCAAACCGGTAGAATACTGGTCGGTCAAGGCCGTATTCGAAACACCGCGCGGCCAGACCTATGAGGCGCGTCTGGTCACTTTGGCCGGCAAGAAACTGGACAAGCACGATCTGGCGAACGCAACGCAGGCAGAATTGGCGGTTCAGGCGATCACCAGCCGTGCGCTTAGCGTTATCTCAGTCGAAGCCAAGCCAGCTGCCCGTAACCCCAGCGCGCCGTTCATGACCTCGACCCTGCAGCAGGAGGCCAGCCGCAAGTTTGGTATGGGCGCGCGCCATGCGATGCAGGTAGCGCAGCGGCTGTATGAGGCTGGCTACATTACTTATATGCGGACAGACGGCATCGACATGGCCCCCGAAGCCGTGGCCGCCACACGGGACGCCATCGCGGATCGTTATGGCGCAGACTACGTGCCAGAAAGCCCGCGAATGTACAAGAACAAGGCCAAGAACGCGCAGGAAGCTCACGAGTGTATCCGCCCGACGGATATGTCACGCGACGCCAAAGCACTGAAAGTCACGGATGAGGATCAGCGCAAGCTGTATGACCTGATCTGGAAACGCACAATCGCTTGTCAGATGGCCGCCGCCCGGCTGGAGCGCACCGCGGTTGAAGTCGGCAGCGACGATGGTCAGGTCGGCCTGCGCGCCACGGGTCAGGTGGTTTTGTTCGACGGCTTCATGCGCGTTTACGAAGAAGGCCGCGATGACGTCGCTGATGAGGATGACAAGCGCCTGCCGCAGATTACGCAGGGCGATCCTGCCCCGTTTGCCAAAACCTCGCTGAAGGAACAGGTCACCAAAACGGACGACAAGGCCGCGATCCTGTCCGACAACGAAGCCGTTCTGGCCCTGCAACACCACACTCAACCGCCGCCGCGCTATACCGAGGCCACGCTGGTCAAGCGGATGGAGGAGCTGGGTATCGGTCGACCATCGACCTATGCCTCGATCGTGACCACGATTCAGGATCGGGAATATGTGCGCAAGGACAAGAACCGACTGATTCCCGAAGAAAAAGGCCGGATCGTTACTATCTTCCTGCTGAACTTCTTCCGGCAATATGTGGGGTACGAATTCACCGCCAACCTGGAAGAAGAGCTGGACGATGTCAGTGCCGGTGATCGAGACTATAAGGACCTGCTGGGCAAATTCTGGCGCGATTTCTCGGCCGCGATTGGAGAAACCTCCGAGCTGCGGATTTCCGAGGTTCTGGACAAGTTGGACGAAGCCCTTGCACCGCAGCTGTATCCCCCGCGCGAGGATGGGTCCGATCCGCGGATCTGTCCGAAATGCGGGACCGGCCAGTTGCACCTTAAGACTTCGCGCACGGGCGGTTTCGTCGGGTGCGGCAATTACCCGGAATGCACCTATACTCGTCCCATCGCCGGCGAAGGGGCCGAAGGCGAAGAACGTCTGCTGGGTGAGGATGCTGGCGATGAAATCTGGCTGAAATCCGGTCGGTTTGGGCCTTACGTCCAGCGCGGCGAAGCCACGCCCGAGAACAAGAAGCCCCCGCGCGCTTCGCTGCCTCGCGGCTGGAGCAAGGATGACATGGATCTGGACAAGGCGCTGACCCTGCTGTCTCTGCCCCGCCAGATCGGTGAGCACCCCGAGGGCGGCATGATCAGCTCGAATTTCGGGCGGTTTGGACCCTACCTGATGCATCAGTTGCCGGATGAGGCCAAACCGGTTTACGCCAATCTCAAGGACCCCAACGATGTGTTCGAGATCGGCATGAACCGGGCAGTCGAACTGCTGGCCGAAAAGCGCGCCAACCCTGGACGTGGCAGAAGGGCAGCAGCCAAGCCGTTGAAGGAATTGGGTGAACATCCCGATGGCGGCGCTATTCAGGTTCTGGATGGGCGGTACGGTCCTTATGTGAAGTGGGAAAAGGTCAACGCGACGCTGCCCAAGGACATCAAGCCCGAAGACGTGACGCTGGAAATGGCGGTGGAACTGGCCAACGAAAAGGCGTCCAAGAAGGGCACCAAAAAGAAAGCCGCGCCGAAAAAGAAGGCGGCTGCGAAGAAGACCACCAAGAAAGCGGCCACGTAAAAGGGGTTAGGTAGAAATACCACCCCCTGCCCGGTTTCATTGACTTCCCCGTGACGTGGCGGCACAACCTGCCCAACACCATGTCATTGGGGGAGTTTTTTTATGAAGAAAATCTATGCCAATGCCGCCGAAGCGCTCGATGGGGTGCTGACGGATGGCATGATGATAGCCGCAGGTGGCTTTGGCCTGTGCGGTATTCCCGAACTGCTGTTGGAGGCGATCAAGGACGCGGGTGCCCAGGACCTGACTTTTGCATCCAACAACGCAGGTGTGGACGATTTCGGCATCGGCATCCTGCTGCAGACCAAGCAGGTCAAAAAGATGATCAGCTCGTATGTCGGCGAAAATGCCGAGTTCATGCGCCAGTACCTGGCCGGTGAGTTGGAGCTGGAATTTAACCCTCAGGGTACTCTGGCCGAGCGGATGCGCGCCGGTGGCGCAGGTATCCCCGGTTTCTACACCAAAACCGGCGTCGGCACGGTGATCGCCGAGGGTAAGGAGCACAAAGACTTCAACGGTGAGACCTACATTCTGGAAGAAGGTATCTTTGCCGACCTCGCCATCGTCAAGGCCTGGAAGGCCGATGACACCGGCAACCTGATCTTCCGCAAGACCGCGCGCAACTTCAACGTGCCCGCCGCGACCTGCGGCAAAATCTGTATTGCTGAAGTTGAAGAGATCGTCCCACGCGGTTCCCTGGACCCGGATGCGATTCACCTGCCCGGCATTTATGTGCATCGCATCATTCAGGGCAGCCACGAAAAGCGCATCGAACAGCGCACCACCCGCAAGAAGGAGGACGCATAATGCCCTGGGATCGCAATCAGATGGCCGCCCGCGCGGCACAAGAGCTGGAAGACGGCATGTATGTGAACCTCGGCATCGGGATTCCGACGCTGGTGGCGAACTACGTGGGTGACAAGGACATCACCCTGCAATCCGAAAACGGCATGCTGGGTATGGGCCCTTTCCCGTTCGAAGGCGAAGAAGACCCCGACCTGATCAACGCAGGCAAACAGACGATCACCGAACTGTCCCGCACAGCCTATTTCGACAGCGCGACCTCGTTCGCCATGATCCGTGGCGGCAAAATCGCCGCTGCCGTTCTGGGCGCGATGGAAGTTGATGAAGAGGGCGATCTGGCCAACTGGATGATCCCCGGGGTGCTGGTTAAAGGCATGGGCGGTGCGATGGATCTGGTCGCTGGCGTGGGCCGCGTGATCGTGGTGATGGATCACACCAACAAGCATGGCAAATCCAAGCTGCTGAAGAAATGCACTCTGCCGCTGACCGGCAAGAAAGTTGTAAACCGCATCATCACCAATCTGGGCGTGCTGGATGTGGTCGAAGGCGGCCTTAAGATTATCGAGATCGCGGGAGGCGTGACCGAAGACGAAATTCGCGCTGCCACCGAAGCCAACATCGTTAACTAAGCCAGAAATAATGATAGGCCCACCAAAGCAGGTGGGCCTTTCCTAGTTCAGTGTCTGGAACACACATCCGTCAGTGATCAACTCGGGCGGCGTCGAGCATAAGGCCCGGGCGATCTGAAACGCCGCAAGAACTTTGGGTACGTAGTCCCGTGTTTCCGCATAGGGCGGTACGCCCTCATGTTTGCGCACCGCGCCCTCGCCCGCATTATACCCGGCCAGCACCAGAATCGGGTCGTTGCCGAACTCTTCCATCAACCAGTTCAAGTATTTCACACCGCCCGAGATATTCTGGGCCGGCTGAAAGCTGTCCTGAACCCCAAATCGTTTCGCAGTCGCGGGCATCAGTTGCATTAACCCTTGGGCACCGGCAGAACTGACCGCATCCGCACGACCTGCCGATTCCACCGAAATCACGGCCAGCACCAACGCGGGAGAGACATTTGTTCCCACGGTCGAACGTAGAATCTCGATCCCTTGCTGCTGCGCTATGTTCTGAAGGGTTTGTAGCCGCGGAGAAGCCACGTTGATCGCAGCCAAGGCTTTTATAGCGTCATTCAAACGCCCGGCTCGCGCCTCGGCCATCGCAGGTGAGATCGTGTCCCAAAATGCCTTGTATGATCCTACGGGTTTCTTCTGAGGCCCTGTCCCCGACACACTGGGTGGCACAACTTTGGTTCGCGCAATTATGTCCGGTATAACGATCTCGGCACCGGTACTGGGCGCAAACGGAGCCGCTGCATGTTCTTCAGGAGTAATCTGAACAGTAATCTTTGGACGTGCGCCTGGCTTTGGTGGCTTCACTCTCTTATAGACGCCCCTCGGCTCGATCTCGGTCGCGACCACGGGAGCAGCCCCAGACACCATCAACGCCAATACACAGACGCAAGTCATTGCATCCCGGAGATTCATTTTGCCCGCCTCATCTTTTTCTTTTGTTGGATTTGAACCCCGAATTCGACGGCAAAGCCAGAAAAACACGGTGAAATGGGGCAATTTCGCCTCATTTGGCGCAATTTTGCATCGACCGCATGAGTGACCACAAGTTAGATCAACTTTTTATCATTTTATTTTCAGGTACTTACGAGAAAAACTATCAAAAAGTTAAACGACAGCGCAAAAAAACTGTGTTTGGCCCAATTCCTGCCACGCCTACCCGTCAAACATAATGCCATACCGAGACGGTCGGGAGCGGACTGAGAGACGAAGCTCTGAAAGACGCCGAGGTTTAGATTACTTTTGATCCTTTAGGAGGGACGTAACATGATCAAGTTCATCAAGAACTTCCGTAAAGACGAAGACGGCGCCGTAACAGTAGACTGGGTCGTTCTGACCGCAGCCGTTGTGGGCCTGGCAGCAGTAGCATGGACACAAGTTAGCAGCGGTGTTGATGATCTGGCTGGCGACATCGACAGCGCCCTGACCGGCGTCGTTGTAACTGCACCGAACTCGGGCCCGACCCCGTAAGTTTGGTTAGAGTTTCGTAAGGGGGCTGCGCTCGAAAGAACGCGCCCCCTTTTTTTGTACCTTATTCTTAAGGATTCCCATGATGAGAGATTTTAAGAAGTTCATATCACGGGAAGATGGTGCGGTTACCGTCGACTGGGTTGTGTTGACTGCCGTCATCGTTGGCTTTGGCGCCATCATTTTGCTGAATTTGATCGATCCGATCAGACATGTTGACACCCAAACCGGTAACGCATTGTCCGCAATTGATGTCGTGGATCTGAATTTTGAATCTGGCGGCGATTAGACAGAGAACCCATTGGGCTGTCCGGAAAAGCACGGATGCCAAAAAATTCTCGGATTGTCCCCCATTTCGACACAATTCGCTTTTACGTACATAGCAATCGATGCTGCATGTCATGCGGCAGAAGTACTGAAATAAATAAGAGGGGGCGCGAATGCGTGCAGTATTTGGACTTGTCCTGATTGTCGGAGTAGCTTTGGCTGGCGGAGCCGTCTATTTGGCGCGCGACTACATCGTTCAGCATCAGGCTCAACTCGCCCGCGAACGCCAAGCCACGCAAGACGCTTTGGCCAACGTTAAGTCTGTCCCAACCGTTGGGGTCATCGTTTCGAATCGCTCTCTGAAATACGGAGAGCGCCTACTTGCCGAAGACGTTCGAATCGTAAACTGGCCCGAAGATGCTATTCCAGAAGGAACATTTCTGGATATGGCCGTACTGTTTCCTGAAAACGCCAAAGGTGACCGATTCGTTCTTCGCGCTATGGAAAAGGACGAGGCTCTGCTCGCCGTCAAAGTCACCAAACCTGGGGAGTCAGCTGGCCTGACGTCTCGCATTGAAAAAGGTAAACGTGCCTTTGCTATCAGCGTTGACGTCGCATCCGGCGTGTCAGGCTTCTTGCGCCCAGGCGATAGTGTGGATGTGTATTGGACAGGCAAAGTAACAGGTGGCTTTGAAGGCCGGGGCAACGAAATCACCCAGCTGATTCAAACCAATATCGAACTTATCGCCGTCGACCAGACTGCAGGGAGCGACCTGACAGGCGCGACAATTGCCAGAACGGTCACGGTCGCGGCTACACCGGAACAAATTGCTGCGCTGGCGCAGGCTCAAAACACCGGACGACTGTCCCTGGCTTTGGTTGGCGTTCAAGATGATACGGTGGCAACTGCAATCGAGATTGACCAGCAAAAACTACTCGGCCTCAAAGAGACCGCGCCCGCTCCGGTCAAAGTCGAAGAGAAAGTCTGCACCGTGAATACGCGACGTGGCGGAGAGATCGTAAAAACGGAAATACCCTGCACAAATTGACGTTAAATCAGGGATTTACCTATACAAGCCGCGCCCAGTGCGCGGCTTGTTTCGTTTGGGATGTTGCGCATTCCCCACATAAGGAAACTTCCAGAAACCCTTGATTATTGCAATAAATTCGTAATTCGCGCAGGGTAATTCATCATAGGGCACTAGACCCCAAACGAGGCGTGATCGGAGAGGCAGGTCACATGAAAATACGTTCCTGGATTAGCGCAACCCTACTTGGGTTGGCGCTTGTAACTGGTCCGGTCGGCACGACCGCCTGGGCTGAAACACTTCGCGTGGTCAAGAATGGAACAGCGGAAACGCTGGACGTTCCGATGAACCGCGCAATAGTTGTTGAGAGTGAAGAACCGTTCGCGGAACTCAGCATTGCAAATGCTGGCATCGCTGACATCTCCTCGCTTTCTGATCGCACTATTTATGTACTTGGTAAGGCTCCGGGCCTGACCACGCTGACCCTGTTTGACGGTGCTGGCAATCTGCTTGCGAACGTCCGGGTTCGCGTTTCGCCGGATGTCTCCGAGTTCAAAGAACGGTTGCGGCAGATTCTGCCGGCCGAACCCATCGAAGTGCGCACGGCAAATGATGGCATTGTACTTTCGGGTACAATTTCAAGCTCGGCCAAGCTGGCGCGGGCTCTGGAGCTGGCCGAACGCTACGCGCCAGAGCGTGTCTCGAATCTGATGTCAGTCGGTGGCGTACAGCAGGTTATGCTGAAAGTCCGGTTCGCCGAGATGAACCGGTCGGTTGCCAAAAGCCTGACCGCATCGCTTGGCTTCGGAGGCAGCGATGTGACCGGTGGTTTCAACACCTTGAACACGCAAGGTGCTCTGAACAACGCTTTGAACAACAATATCCCGCTTCAGCAGACCAACACGGGCGCGATCCTGTTTGGTTTTGGCGCCGGATCGACACAGGTTCGCCTGCTGTTAGAAGCGCTTGAGGCCAAAGGTCTTGCACGCAGTCTGGCAGAACCCAATCTGTCAGCCCTTTCGGGTCAGGAAGCTGAGTTCCTTGCCGGTGGCGAAGTTCCCATCCCCGTCCCCGCGGATGACGGCAATATTGCCATTGAATACAGGGCCTTCGGTGTACAGATGCTGTTCACCCCGCGCGTTGTAGACGGTGACCTTATCAACCTTGAAATGGGAACATCCGTATCGACCATCGACAACAGCTCGGATTTCACCATTGCCGGTAACAACGTGCCGACCTTCATCACTCGCCTGACCAAGACGACTGTTGAATTGCGAGATGGTGAAAGCTTTGCGATCGCAGGATTGATTCAGGATAACTTTGCTGACCTGAACAACCAGATTCCATGGCTGGGCGACGTTCCGGTGCTTGGGTCTCTTTTCCGCAGCGCGCAGTACCAACGCGAACAGACTGAGCTGGTCGTCATCGTAACGGCACATCTCGTGTCCCCGACACGTGGCGAAGCACTTGCACTGCCGACCGACCGGGTCAAACCGCCCAGCGAATTCGATCTGTTCATCAACGGCAAAACTGCACGCACCGTTCGCGCAGGCACCGGTGGAGCAGCGGAAGTCGCCAAGCAGGATTTCGGTAGCTCATACGGCTACGTCCTAGAATGATTAGGAGGATAGGACCAATGCAAAAGTGGATGCTAGCACTGGGTATTTCGGTCGCTGTCACCGCGTGTACGCGTGAGGCCGGATACGAAGTCGACCAAGGCGCCTTCGGCAATGCGACCCTGAACAACGTACAGGTCATGAACGGAGAATTGACCTATGCCCAAATCCTCGGCCAAAGATTCGCGGCCGAAGTACCGGTACAGATCAACTTTGCCTTTAACAGCTCTCAGTTGGATGAGTCCGCACGCAGAATTCTTCTGCGCCAGGCTGACTGGATCAAACAATTCCCAGAAGCGCGGTTCCGTGTTTACGGGCATACCGATGCAGTTGGCTCAACCGCGTACAACAAAGCTCTGGGTCAGCGGCGTGCAAATGCTGCCGTCGCCTTCCTGACGCAGCAGGGCATCTCGCGTTCCCGTCTGGAAGCGGTTGTTTCCTTCGGTAAATCACGGCCTCTCATCGATACTCCGAACAGAGATCGCCGTAACCGTCGTACGGTAACTGAGGTGTCAGGCTTTGTGGATCGCAAAGGTCAACTTCTGGACGGCAAGTACGCCGAAGTGATCTATCGCGAGTACGTCGAGAGTGCGACACGAGAAAGCTATATCGAGTCCACAGCTACGGGCGACGAAAGTGAATAATAACCAGAAATGGGCGACATCGTCGCCCATTTCCCAACAATTGGTTCTTTTGCGCCAAAATCTTGCCTAAGTTCCAAGCCACATTTTCAACAATTAGGTGACTAGCGGCCGAGTTTGGCCGTACCGGGGCAAGATCAAACCTAGCAGAGCTTTCGAGTTCGGTAGGTTGATCGGCCCTCACGATAAGGATTGTGTGAATGACGAGCGCATCGCCTGAAGACAATAATACTGCCATCCTGGCCTGTACCATCAGTCGTGATGTGCAGAATTTTGATTTGCTGATCGAAGATATGGAAGCCGCGTTAGGCGAACGCTGGGGCGATCTGGGCTTTGCAGAAGCGCTTGCTTTTTTCAGCCAACCGGACGCCGATTCTCTGGAATTCGTTGCACTGGCGATTGATGGAGAAGATGAAGACAACCTGTCTCTGATGGGTGAGATCATCACACGCGCCAAGGAAAAGAATATCAAGGTCGTTCTGATTGCCGAAGACGTCACACCGGCGTCTCTGCATCAGTTGCTGCGCAAGGGTGCGGATGAGTTCGTTCCCTACCCTCTTCCCGAAGGAGAGTTGCAGGAAGCCATTGATCGGATGAACAAACCTGACCCGGTCGCAGTTCAACAAACCGCAGTCCCGCTGACGCAGGGCGAATCGAAAGAAGGTGCACTTTTTGTTGTGCATGGTCTTGCCGGAGGTGTGGGTTCAACCACTTTGGCGGTAAATCTGGCATGGGAACTGGCGACCGTTTCCAGCAAAGAGGCACCCTCTGTTTGTCTGCTAGATCTGGACCTGCAGTTCGGCACCGTTTCGACCTATCTGGATCTTCCGCGCCGAGAGACCGTCTTTGAGATGCTGTCAGACACGGCATCGATGGATGACGAAGTGTTCTCGCAGGCTTTGCAGACTTATGAAGACAAAATGCAGGTTTTGACTGCACCGTCGGATATGGTCCCGCTGGACCTGATTACCCCGGAAGATATTGAACGTGTCGTAGACACAGCCCGCCGTCATTTCGACTATGTGATCGTGGACATGCCTTCGACGCTGGTTCAGTGGTCCGAAAATATCCTTCAGGCCGCACATGTTTATTTCGCGCTGATCGAACTCGACATGCGTTCGGCCCAGAACGCACTGCGTCTTAAGCGTGCTCTGCAAGCCGAAGAGCTGCCGTTCAACAAATTGCGCTTTGCACTGAACCGTGCGCCTAAATTTACGGACCTGAACGGAAAGAGCCGGGTTAAGCGGATGGGTGAAAGCCTGGGCATTTCGATTGACCTGCAACTGCCGGATGGTGGGAAGCCCGTTATGCAAAGCGGTGATCATGGTCTGCCGCTGGCAAATTCCGCAGCCAAGAACCCGCTGCGGCGGGAAATCGCAAAACTCGCGAAATCGCTTCACAGCTTGGGAAGCAGCGACGCAGAAGCCGCGTAATACGTTCCAAAAAGGGAGGGAGCCGCCGTGTTTTCTAGATACAAGAAACAGCCCGAAGCGCAGCCGGTTCAACCCCCGGCACAGGCCCAGGCAGAAGCGCCTAAGCCTGCTGAACAATCCGCGACGGCCAATGCCGTCGCCCGGCGACCAATTAAGAAGAAGGCCGCTGAACCAGTCGGATCTGACCGCGAACGCAAACGCAAAGAGCGCCTCAGCGAAATCAAGGTCGAGTTACACCGAGAGTTGCTAGAAAACCTGAACCTCGCAGCGCTCGAAAATGCTGGTGAAGCCGAATTGCGCGCTGAAATCAGCGCAATTTCCAGTGAGATATTGGAATCTCGCAATATCGTTCTGAATCGCGAAGATCGTTCTCAGCTGAACAAAGAACTGTATGATGAAGTGACCGGCCTTGGTCCGCTTGAGACGTTGCTACAGGACGATTCGGTCAACGATATTCTGGTCAACGGCCCACAACAGATTTTCGTGGAACGTCACGGCAAGCTGGAAATCAGCGACATCACATTCAAGGACGAAAAGCACCTGATGCGGATCATCGACAAGATCGTTTCCGCCGTGGGTCGTCGTGTTGATGAATCCAATCCCTATGTTGACGCGCGTCTGGCCGATGGATCCCGTTTCAACGCGATGGTTCCACCGATCGCCGTCGATGGCTCGCTGGTTTCAATTCGTAAATTTAAAAAAGACAAGCTGGGAATCGATGACCTGGTGAATTTCGGTGCCTTCACCGAAGAAATGGCCGCCTATCTACAAGCAGCCGTGTCCACCCGGCTGAATATTATCGTATCCGGCGGTACCGGTTCGGGTAAAACTACCACTCTGAACGCCCTGTCCAGCTTTATCGACGACGCCGAGCGCATCCTGACCATCGAGGATACAGCCGAACTTCAACTGCAGCAGACTCATGTTGGCCGGATGGAAAGCCGTCCGCCAAACGTGGAAGGCAAAGGTGAAGTCAGCCCGCGTGACTGTCTGAAGAACGCCCTGCGTATGCGCCCTGACCGCATTATCGTGGGCGAGACTCGCGGCGCCGAAGTGATCGACATGCTGCAGGCCATGAACACCGGCCACGATGGTTCGATGACCACGATCCACGCCAACTCGGCCCGTGACGGGATTTCCCGACTTGAGAACATGATCGCGATGGCAGGTATCGAGATGCCGATCAAGGCCGTCCGAAGCCAGATTTCAAGCGCTGTAAACCTGATCGTACAGGCCAGCCGTTTGCAAGACGGGTCGCGGCGCATGACCTCGATCACCGAGATTACCGGCATGGAAGGTGACGTGATCTCCATGCAAGAAATCTTTCGTTTTCAACGTGTTGGACTGACTCCCGACAACAAGATCATCGGTCATTTCACCGCCACTGGCGTGCGCAGCCACTATTCCGAGCGCTTCCGCCTGTGGGGCTTTGACTTGCCCGCGTCGATCTACGAACCAACGACAATGTAGGAGATCTGATCATGCAACTGCCTGTTGAGGCACTCATATATGTCGTGATCTTCGTCGCGGTGTTCTTTCTGGTCGAGGGCATCTACCTGGTGGCGTTCGGCAAGTCTATCAGCCTGAACAGCCGGGTGAATCGTCGTCTCGACATGCTCGATAAAGGGGTCGGGCGTGAACAGGTTCTTGAGCAGCTGCGCAAGGAAATGCAGCAGCACATGAAATCGCAGAGCATACCGCTCTATTCGCTGCTGGCTGACAAGGCGCAAAAGGCGGCAATCGCGTTCAGCCCCCGGCAATTGATCATGATCATGGTCCTGGTGTCAGCCTTTGCTTTTGCAGGCCTTAGTATCGGCACCGCAACCGAAGTAGTCCTTCGGGTGGCGCTGTCGGTGGCGATCGGGGTCGGTGGCGTTTACACTTGGGTAAGCCGCAAAGCGAATAAACGCATGGCCCTTCTGGAAGAACAACTGCCTGACGCGGTTGAACTTATGGTCCGGTCCCTGCGCGTTGGTAACCCCTTTGTCTCGTCTATCCAGATAGTTGCGGATGAAGTGCAAGACCCGCTGGCTACTGAATTCGGCGTAATCGCTGATGAATGCGCTTATGGTCGCGACGTGAGCGAAGCCATGAAAGATCTGGCAGAACGACTGGATATGCAGGACCTGCGGTTTTTGTCCGTCGCCGTTGGTATCCAACAGCAATCAGGCGGTAACCTTGCCGAGATCCTGGCCGGTCTTGCTCAGGTAATCCGTGCCCGATTCCGCTTGTTCCGCAGGGTCAAGGCTATCACCGCCGAGGCACAATGGTCGGGCAAATTTTTGTCAGGTTTCCCGCTGTTCTGCCTGGTCTTCATTCTGGTCTCAGACCCCGGATATTATGACGAAGTGCTAGATCATCCCTGGTTCATTCCGGCGTGTTTCTTTGTCGGAATCATGCTGACGCTGAACATCATCGTCATGAAAATTCTGACCAACATCAAGGTTTGAGGACACCGCTATGGAAATCATGACCCAAGTCAATGAAATGCTGAAACAGCACCTGGGCGAGTTCGGGCCGGTTATTGTCCTTGGTGTGCTGGGATTATTCATGATCCTGGTGACAATTCCCATAATGATGAACCAGCGTGAGGATCCGCTGAAGAAACTGCAACGGTCGAATTCCGCGCCGAAGCAAAACAAAAAAGACAAAAAGGATAAGCTGCGTAATTCCAGCCGCAACGAGCAGCTTGAAAAGTTTGCAACATTTCTGGAACCCCAGAACGAAGAAGAGCTGTCCGCCATGCAGCTCAAGCTGCGTCAAGCCGGGTATCACTCGAAGGATTCGGTGCGCTTCTTCCACTTTGCTCAATTTGCACTGGGAATCGTTG
This sequence comes from Ruegeria sp. BC1, assembly GCF_056539305.1. Lineage (NCBI taxonomy): Bacteria > Pseudomonadati > Pseudomonadota > Alphaproteobacteria > Rhodobacterales > Roseobacteraceae > Ruegeria > Ruegeria sp. BC1. The sequence goes on along the minus strand of NZ_JBQFUT010000006.1, from coordinate 153,063 downwards.
GCATCTTGATCGGCGTTTTGTTGGTGACTGTGCTTGCTGGCGACCAGGAGTTTACCAGCACGCAGATGGGGGTCCGGGTTCTGATACCAGCAGCAGCGGGGTACTACCTGCCACGCTATTGGATCACGCGCCGTGTAGAAGAACGCAAAGAGGCAATCACTGCCGGTTTCCCTGATACGCTGGACCTCATGCTGGTTTGCGTCGAGGCCGGTCAATCTCTGGATCAGGCAATTGTACGGGTGGCAGCTGAGATGAAAGCCTCCTACCCGGAAATTGCGCAGGAGTTCGAAGTCGTCGCTTATGAATTGAAAGCCGGCAAAGAAAAAGACACTGTCCTGCGTGATTTCGGAACGCGTTGCGGCGTGCAAGACGTTAGTGCATTTGTGACCGTCATGATCCAATCGGCAACATTTGGTACATCAATCGCTGAAGCGTTGCGGGTTTACGCCGGTGAGATGCGCGACAAACGCGTAATGCGCGCGGAAGAGGCCGCGAATAAGTTGCCAACTAAAATGACACTTGCCACAATGATGCTTACGGTACCGCCGTTGCTGGTCATTCTGGTCGGGCCTTCGGCAAACAACCTCGCAAAATTTTCAGGCGGTGGCTAAAAAACTAAATGTTCTTGATTGTCAGGCGCGTCCGATCCGGGATACCCCAAGCATTTAAGGCCGCCATGGTTTTCGCCATGGTGGCCTCTTGCACTGATACGGGGTTGTCAGGCGATCTCGATGCTCCGGGAATCGATCCGAAAGGTCAGAGCGTCGACGAAATCACGGTCGGAAATCGGCTGATGGCGGCCGGAGAGTACGAACTGGCATTGGATTCATTTAGCCGCGCCGCGCTGGACCAGGGAATGACGACAGAGATTCTGACTTCAATGGGCACAGCAAACCTTGGTCTCAGGCGCCTTGGGCAGGCCGAAGATTTGCTGCGTCGCGCTGTTGATAACAACCCTGACTGGCCTGCCCCATGGAACAATCTTGGTGTCCTGCTGGTCGAAAAAGGCGAATACCCCGAAGCGGCAAATGTATTCCAACGTGCGTATGCGTTGGACAATGGCGAAAGTGACGCAATCCGGGACAATCTGCGCTTAGCGCTCGCAAAAATGGAAAATCCTGTTAATACTGTCGAAGAAGAACAAGAATATACGCTGGAGCAGCTAGGCGACGGACAATTCAGGCTTCGCAAGCTCCCGTAATATAGGCAAGAGCAGTATAGGGACGCGAAAATGCGCCAACATTTCTTGATTCCGTCTATCGTGATGTGCGGGCTGGTTCTTTCGGCCTGCGAAAAAGAGACCGAAGAAGAAAAGGTCGAACGCACGTTTCAGGAAATAAACGTCATCGATGAAACCAACCTGAACGAGGTTCTGCTGACCGCCGCTGATCCAAACGAGGCGGTGACTTACTTCCAAGGTGCAACTTCCAAGAACCCAGATCGGATTGACCTGCAGCGGGGTCTGGCGATTTCTCTGGCGCGCGCAAAACGAACAACCGAGGCGGCCTCAGCTTGGAAAAAAGTGACCTCGATGAAAGGCGTCACAAACACAGACAGGGTCGAATACGCGGACGCCTTGGTTCGCTCCGGGAACTGGAGCCAGGCCAAGTCAGTTCTGGATTCAATTCCGCCGACATTCGAAACCTTCAAAAGATACCGGCTTGAGGCCGTGGTGGCCGATTCCAGAAAGGATTGGAAGCGCGCGGATCATTTCTATGAAACCGCGGTGGGTCTGACCACGCGGCCCGGCAGCGTCATGAACAACTGGGGTTATTCCAAACTGACTCGCGGCCAATATGCCGAAGCTGAACGTCTGTTTACCGATGCAATCCGTCAGGACAATTCCCTGTTCACCGCCAAGAACAATCTGGTGCTGGCCCGGGCTGCCCAGGGCAACTACAGCATGCCGGTTGTTCCCATGTCCCAGATTGAACGGGCCATGTTGCTGAACACGATGGCGATCTCTGCGGTTAAGCAGGGCGATGTCGCTACGGCTAAAAACCTCTTCCGCGAAGCGATTGCCACGCATCCTCAGCATTATGACGAAGCCGTCCGTTCGCTGCGCGCCCTTGAGGAAGCCTGATCGATGAACATCCCCGCGCTTGCTGCGTTGTGGTTCCTTCCGTTCGTTCTGCCCATCTGTTTTTATGTGGCATATACGGATCTAAAGGACATGCTGATCAAGAACCACGCCGTTGTCGCGTTGTTTCTGGTCTTTGTCGTTCTCGGCTTGTTTGTTTTACCCCCGTGGTCGACCGAATGGACCCAGGGCGGGATTGGTCCGCTACAGGTTTCGCTGCCCCCGTATATCTGGCAGTTGCTGCATGTGTTGATTGTCCTGATATTGGGCATTCTGTTCAACGCAGCGGGCATAATGGGGGCCGGCGATGCTAAGTTTCTGGCCGCGGCTGCACCCTTTGTATGGCCCGGTGATTACACGTTGATGATGTTCATTCTCGCGTCAACCACCGTTGCGGCCTTTGTCACTCATAGACTGGCCCGAAACACACCGCTGCGCAGCATCGCGCCGAATTGGGAAAGCTGGAACCGGACCAAACAATTTCCAATGGGTTTCTCGTTAGGCGGCAGCCTGGCTATCTATCTGATCATGGGCACTGTTTACGGCTCGTAAACTATCATTAACCCGCCTTGTCCCTGCCTTGGTGCTGACACAAATCACCGCCAAATTTTTCCGTAACCAGCCCTTTTCGGGGCTCTTTGCGTGATTACTGGATAGGCGGGCAACGCTCATGAATATGCAGACAACCTCGGTAATGGCCCCCCCTGCCCCCAAGGGTTTGGGCGAAATGAAATTGCCCATCATCATGATGCGCGACATCATGTTGAAAACAATCTTCCGCAAGAACGTGGACACCGTGAGCGAGATCGCTCAGGCCATCTGTCTACCCGGTTCCGTCACGCAGGAGCTGATTGACATGGCCCGCGAGCAAAAGCTGCTCGAAGCCACCGGTACGCTCAACGCCAACAGCGGCAATGAGATGGGCTACCAGCTGACCGATGCCGGAAAGGCGCGCGCTTTGGATGCGCTGAGCCAATCAGAGTATTTCGGAGCCATGCCCGTACCACTGGATGTTTACCGCGAACAGGTCAAACGCCAATCGATCCGCAACATTCAGGTTACCCGCGACCAACTTGTCGGAGCGATGGGCCATCTTGTTCTCCCCGACAGCCTGCTGGACCATCTGGGCCCGGCGGTCAGTGCCGGTCGGTCAATCCTGATGTATGGCCCTCCGGGCAACGGTAAGTCGTCGATTTCGAACGGAATCAGGGACGCGCTGGGGGACAATGTCTATGTGCCCTATGCTATAGAATATGCCGGTCAGGTGATTACCGTATATGACCCAATCGTTCACACCGCGATCGAACAGGCACCCGATGATCCAAATAGCCTGCGCCGCCGCAAGCGGTTCGACTCGCGCTATGTTCAGTGCGAGCGGCCAACGGTTGTGACGGGTGGTGAATTGTCACTCAGCATGCTGGATCTGGTCTACAACCCTACAGCGCGGACGTATCAGGCCCCCTTGCAGCTGAAATCAACCGGCGGCATCTTCATTGTGGATGACCTTGGACGTCAGCAGGAACCGCCGCAAGCTCTGATCAACCGCTGGATTGTTCCGCTGGAAGAAAGCAAGGACATCCTCGGTCTGCAATCGGGTGAGAAATTCGAAGTGCCGTTCGACACGCTGGTTATCTTCTCGACCAACTTCCACCCAAATGAGATTTTCGACCAAGCGGCCCTGCGCCGGATCTTCTTCAAGATCAAGATCGACGGCCCGAACCAAGAGAATTTCCTTAAAATCTTCGCAATGGTGGCCCGCAAACGCGGCATGCCACTGGACGAAGCCGCACTGGTACACCTGTTAAAGGTCAAATACCCAACCATCAGCAATACCTATGCGAACTATCAGCCGATCTTCCTGATCGATCAGATGATCTCGATCTGCGAATTCGAAGGCATCCCCTATCAGATGAGCCCCGACCTGATCGACCGCGCATGGTCCAACATGTTTGTAAAAGACGAGAAAATCGTCAAATAACGCCGTGCCAATTTCCTGACGGGCCGGGTAATCTGCGCACATGACGCAGATTCCCGCCCGCATTACAGATTGGTTTGCCGCCAAGGGCTGGTCCATCCACCCCCATCAGCAAGACATGTTCGACCGGGCCTCGGACCCCGCGACATTGCTGATCGCTCCGACCGGGGGTGGCAAGACAATGGCTGGGTTCCTGCCCACTCTGGCCGAGCTGTCACAACACGACCACACAGGCCTGCACACCATTTACGTTTCGCCATTAAAGGCACTGGCCGCCGACATTCGCCGCAACCTGCGCGGCCCGGCGGACGAGATCGGCCTGCCCATCCGCATCGAGGACCGCACCGGTGACACCTCGGCCACGCAGAAAAAGCGTCAGCGGGTGGACCCACCGCATATTCTGCTGACCACACCCGAAAGCCTTGCCCTGCTGACATCGTATGAGGACGCACCACGTATGTTTGCCGGTGTCCGACGGGTGATCGTTGACGAAATCCACGCGTTGGCTGAAAGCAAGCGTGGGGATCAGTTGATGCTGGCACTCGCTCGGCTGCAATCCCTGTGCCCTGATCTGCGCCGGGTCGGGCTTTCGGCCACGGTCGAGGACCCCGAAGCCATCGCACGTTTTCTGGCCCGGCACCCCGATCCCTGCCAGATCGTAAAGGCCGACCCCGGCCCTGACCCGGATATCCGCATGCTGGAAACACAGGAGATTCCCCCATGGTCAGGTGGGGGTGCGGCTTACGCGATCCCAGCGGTGCTAGACCAGATCAAGCAGCACAAGACCACGGTGATCTTTCACAACACACGCGCCCAGGCCGAAATTTTCTTTCACAACCTTTGGCTCGCCAACGAGGACGGTCTGCCCATTGGTATCCACCACGGCAGTCTTGACCGTCAGCAGCGCGAACGGGTCGAGGCTGCCATGGTACGCGGAGACCTGCGTGCCATTGTCTGCACCGGCAGTCTGGATCTGGGCATTGACTGGGGGGACGTTGATCTGGTGATCCAGATTGGTGCCCCCAAAAACGTCAAACGTCTGGTTCAACGGATCGGTCGGGCAAACCACCGCTACAACGCGCCCTCCAAGGCCCTGCTGGTGCCCGCTAACAGGTTTGAGGTCGTGGAGTGCGTCGCTGCGCTTGAGGCCGCCAAGGCCCATGAATTGGACGGTGAGCCGCGCGGCCCCGGCCCCCGCGACGTGTTGTGTCAGCATATCCTGATTGCAGCCGCAGCAGGCCCGTTCGACGCAAACGTTTTGTTTACGGAAATGACCGCGGCCGGGCCTTACGCTCAGCTAAGCCGGATGGAATTCGATGCCTGCCTGGAGTTCTGCGCAACCGGCGGCTACGCCCTGCGCGCCTATGACCGCTGGCAGCGGTTGCAGCAGCGCCCGGATGGACGGTGGCAATTGCGTGACCCCCGTGCAGCCCAGCGTATCCGCATGAATCTGGGCACCATTCAGGACACGGACACATTGAAAGTTCGCCTTAAACGCAATCGTGGTGGCAAACCGTTGGGCGAGGTCGAAGAAGGTTTTGCGGCCTCTCTCACCCCCGGAGACACTTTTTTGATCGGTGGCCAGATCGTGCGCTATGAGGGGCTGCGCGAAATGGTCGTTGAGGTCAGCCGCCGCGCGGATCGCAAGCCCAAGGTCGCTGTGTTCTCAGGTACGAAATTCGCCACCTCGACGCAGCTCAGCGACCGTATCCTGCGGATGTTTGCGCAGCCCGATTGGCCACAACTGCCTGAACATACGGCCGACTGGCTTGCGCTTCAACGCGACATGTCCCGCCTGCCCCAACGCGACCGGCTGTTGATCGAAAGCTTTCCCAATGACGGGCGTGAGCATCTGTGTGTCTACGGTTTCGCCGGACGGAACGCGCAGCAAACGCTGGGGTTGCTGTTGACCAAGCGGATGGAGGAAACCGGGCTCGCCCCGCTGGGTTTCGTGGCCACTGACTATGCAACACTGATCTGGGGGCTGGACGCGGTAACGGACCCGCGCCCGCTGTTTCAGCTGGGAGCCTTGCGCGACGGGCTCGAGACGTGGCTGGCTGGCAACGCGGTAATGAAGCGGACATTCCGCGCCTCGGCCACGATTGCCGGGCTGATCGAACGCAACACCGGGGGTCAACGCAAGAGCGGGCGGCAGGCGACATTCTCTTCGGATATCCTTTATGACACGCTACTGAAGTATGACCGTGACCACCTGCTGATGCAGATCACACGCGAAGAGGCCATGCGCGGTCTGGTCGATTTTGGGCGGATCGAGGCGATGATTGCCCGTATCGGAGACCGCATTGATCTGCTGAGGCTGGATCGTGTCTCGCCCCTTGCTGCGCCGCTGTTTCTTGAGGTCGGCAAGGTTCCGGTCAAAGGCGCCGCCGAGGAACGTCTTTTGGCCGAAGAAAGCGCACGTTTGTTGCAGGCCGCAGGGTTGCAACCCCACCAATAGCGCTTGCACCCTGAACTAAAACGCGCAAAGAACGTATCATGAACGAAGTGACGTTTTCATTTGCCGGACAATCTTTGTCTGCTCTGGGATCAGGGGCATTGTGGTGGCCCGAGCAAAACCTGCTCTGCGTGTCCGACCTGCATCTGGGCAAGTCCGAACGCATCGCACGCCGGGGCGGTCCAACCCTGCCACCTTACGACAGTCAGGATACCCTGACACGCCTTGCCGCTGATATCGACCGAACCAATCCCGGTACTGTAATCTGCCTTGGTGACAGTTTTGACGACCTGGACGCATCAATGGCGATGGATTCATCAGAGAAGCAGGCTATCACGACCCTGCAAGCCGGCAGGCGATGGATCTGGATTGAGGGTAACCATGATCCCGGCCCGATTGATCTGGGTGGCACGCATCTGTCCGAATGCAAATTTGGCCCCCTGAACTTTCGACATATCGCTCAACCTGAAGCCCAATCCGAGGTCTCAGGCCACTATCATCCGAAAGCCCGATTTAAAGCCCGCGGTCGCGCAATCACAAGGCCTGCATTTCTGGTGGATCAAGCGCGGCTGATCCTGCCAGCCTATGGTACGTATACCGGTGGGCTCCGCAGCTCTGATCACGTTTTGAACGGCTTGATGAGCGATCGGGCTATCGCCATTCTAACTGGTCTACAGCCCCAGATCATTCCGATGCCAAGGTAACCTCGGTTAGACTATCCCATCGCGCTCTAGCATGGGTTTGTACTTTCGGCTGACAGGCACCAGATCGTCGTTCTTCAGACGCAGAAAGACCCTCCCTCCCGTCCTTTGGACCCCGACTATCGCATCATCAGCGACCCAATGAGACCGGTGCGTGCAATGACCCGGCATTGGCTCCATTTCTGCGATCGCGTCTGTAAATCGTGATCGGATGGTGAATGTGCCTTCGGAGGTTACAACGTCAACAAAGTGATCCCGGACGATCAGGCGGTAGACCTCTCCGCCGAATGTTGGCGGCAACCGCTTTGCGAGGCGTGGCAATATCGCAACCACCTCATCCTTCGTTGGCTCTGCCTGATCATGGCCTCGCACCAAAAGCAACCCGGTTGCGAACAGCGCACCATATGGTGCCACCGACAACAGGTTCGGGGCTTGTTGCCCTCCGACAGTGCACATGAGGTAGGACATTAGCCAAACCGAAGGAACAAATAGCGCAAGAATGAATGCAGCCAATGCCAGATCGCGCCAGGATATATGCGAATCTGCTAAAACTGTCCGGGCCATTTTTCTGGCAATCCACGTCACGCACAACGCCAAGCCCACAACACCGAGCCAAAACACCAGGCGCTGAGAAAATGTCAGATAGAGGGCCGGAAAGGGTTGGAAGGCACAAGCCAACAATGGTGGAAAGGTAAGCCCTGCAATCGCTCTGCGCAGTGTGATTTCGGCCAGGATTGGGCGAAGGTCGAATTTCATACCAACTCAAAAACGGTCTGCGGAGCCCAGCCTCAACCTCCGACGACCGATTAATGCACTTCGTAACCGGCTGGAATTATTTGTTTATCATCGAAGGCACGCGCATTCCAACCCCATCCCGGCAAACTTAATGCGAGATTAATGAAACAAAAGGGCCGAAGAGTTTCTACCCTTCGGCCCACAATACAAGTGCTTTTCAGCGGTAATCAGGCTGTCAGTCCTTCGGGTTCCGGCAGGCCGTTTGCGCGGCAGCAAGCCGTCAAAGTGTTGGCCAGCAAGCATGCGATGGTCATCGGCCCGACCCCACCCGGCACCGGGGTGATCGCTCCGGCGCGTTCGGCAGCGCTGGCATAGTCCACATCACCTACCAGCTTGTTCTTGCCGTCACGCTCGATCCGGTTGATGCCCACGTCGATGACGGTTGCGCCTTCCTTGATCCAGTCGCCCGGCACCATCTCGGGCCGGCCTACGGCAGCCACAACGATATCGGCGCGTCGCACAACGTCCGGCAGGTCCTTGGTGCGGCTATGCGCGATAGTCACGGTGCAGCTATCGCCCAACAGCAATTGTGCCATCGGTTTTCCCACGATATTCGACCGGCCAATCACAACCGCATCCATACCCGACAGCGAACCATGATGATCACGCAGCATCATCAGGCAGCCCAGCGGAGTGCAAGGCACCATCGACTTCTGACCAGTCCCCAACAGACCCACGTTCGAGATGTGAAAGCCATCAACATCCTTGGCCGGATCGATCGAGTTGATCACCAGATCCTCATTCAGATGTTTGGGCAACGGTAGCTGGACCAGAATGCCATGCACGGCGGGATCATTGTTCAACTTATCGATCAGCGCCAGCAGGTCTTTTTCCGAAGTGTCGGCATCCAGCTTGTGCTCGTACGAGTTCATGCCGACTTCGACAGTCATCTTACCTTTCGAGCGGACATAGACCTGGCTTGCAGGGTCTTCACCCACCAGAACCACCGCAAGACCGGGGGTGATGCCGTTTTCCTCTTTCAGCTTTGCAACCTGATCGGCAACCTGCCCGCGCACCTTGGCGGCAAAGGCCTTCCCATCGATAACCTGCGCTACCATCTTTTGATCCCTTCTATCAAAAACGGATCGGGCGCATGGGGCGCCCGGTCATTCAGTCTGGGCCGAGTACACGCTCTTCGCGGGCAATCGACCAGTCAATCAAAATGCGCCACAACTGTTCGGCAAGTTCGGGGTCCATTCCCAGTTCGGCAGAACTTGCACGCACGCGCTGCACCACTTCTTCGACACGGTCCGGGATTCGAGCAGGTAAGCCCTCGCCCGGCTTCAGCTCAGACGCGCGGTCTATGTAGCTTACCCGCGTTACCAACAATTCGATCAGTTGGCGGTCCAGCTTGTCGATCTGAGGCCGCAGTTCCTGCATCGAATGGCAGTCTTGCGGCGGTGTCAGAGTGGGCATCGTGATCTCCTCATGGCCCGGGGGATTCCCCGGACCACGAGATGTCCTATTCGGCGGCTTAGAACAAGCCCTCGATCTCACCTGCGTCATTGAGGCAGATGGTTTCCGCAGCCGGTTTGCGCGGCAGACCCGGCATGGTCATGATCTCACCGCAGACAACCACGATGAAGCCGGCACCTGCAGACAGGCGAACTTCGCGTACCGGAACCGAGTGGCCGGTCGGCGCGCCACGCAGGGTCGGATCGGTCGAGAACGAGTACTGGGTTTTCGCCATGCAAACCGGCAGATTGCCGTAGCCGGCCTCTTCCCATTCGCGCAGCTGGTTGCGGATCTTGTTGTCGGCCAGCACTTCATCGGCGCGGTAGATACGCTTGGCGATGGTTTCGATTTTCTCGAACAGCGGCATTTCGTCGGGATAGATCGGCGCGAAGTTCGCCGCACCGTTCTCGACGATTTCCACAACTTTCTCAGCCAGAGGCGCAGAGCCGTCCGAACCCAGTTCCCAGTGACGCGACAGGATCGCTTCGACGCCATGCTCTGAGCAATAGTCTTTCACGGCCTGCACTTCGTCATCCGTATCGGTGACAAAGTGGTTGATGGCGACCACAACCGGCACACCAAAAGACTTCACGTTTTCGATGTGGCGACCAAGGTTGGCACAGCCAGATTTCACCGCGTCAACGTTTTCAGCACCCAGATCAGCCTTGGCAACGCCGCCGTTCATCTTCATCGCGCGCACTGTGGCAACCAGAACCACAGCCGAAGGCGCGATCCCCGCCTTGCGGCACTTGATGTTCATGAATTTCTCTGCACCAAGATCGGCACCAAAGCCAGCCTCGGTGACGACGTAGTCAGCCACTTTCAGGGCGGTCTTGGTCGCGATGACCGAGTTACAGCCGTGCGCGATGTTGGCGAACGGGCCGCCGTGGACAAATGCCGGGTTGTTTTCCAGCGTCTGCACCAGGTTCGGCTGCATGGCATCTTTCAGCAGAACAGTCATCGCGCCTTCGGCCTTGATGTCGCGGCAGTAGACCGGAGTTTTATCACGGCGGTAGGCAACGATGATATCACCCAGACGCTTCTCGAGGTCTTTCAGGTCGTTGGCCAGGCACAGGATCGCCATAACTTCTGATGCCACGGTGATGTCAAAACCAGCTTCGCGCGGGAAACCGTTCGAAACGCCGCCCAGCGAGGCAGTGATCTGACGCAGAGCGCGGTCGTTCATGTCGACCACACGACGCCATGCAACGCGACGGATGTCGATGTCGCATTCGTTGCCCCAGTAGATGTGGTTGTCGATCATCGCCGACAGAAGCGAGTGGGCCGAAGTGATTGCGTGGAAGTCGCCGGTGAAGTGCAGGTTCATCTCCTCCATCGGAACAACCTGCGCGTAACCGCCACCCGCTGCGCCGCCCTTCATACCAAAGTTCGGGCCAAGCGAGGCTTCGCGGATACAAATCATCGCGTTTTTACCGATACGGTTCAGACCATCGCCCAGACCCACGGTGGTGGTGGTTTTACCTTCGCCCGCTGGGGTCGGGTTGATCGCGGTGACAAGGATCAGCTTGCCATCTTCGCGATCCTGAACCGAGTTGATGAAATCCTGGCTGACCTTCGCCTTGTCGTGACCGTAGGGCAGCAGATCGTCGCTGGAGATACCCAGCTTGGCACCGATTTCCTGAATCGGTTTCTTGTTCGCTTCGCGGGCGATTTCGATGTCGGATTTGTAGCTCATTGGCCAGAGTCCTTGGTTGAATTCCGTGCAAAACCGACGCCGCGCGCCGGTGCTGCGCAACACATACCGTTGTGCACAAAACGAATGGCTATGAATTCCGACATAATTGTGCCTTGAAACGTCGTTGCGTCACTTCGGCCGTTTCTAATCGGAAACGGTTGTCCTTTTTGGTACCCAGTGCCGTTGATCCGGCACAAACAGAGCCATCTGATCGCCCAACCGCAGCGTACCGGGACGCTCCACCCAAGCCGTTACACCCCGCCGGCCCTTGGCCGCAGGTTTGAAGGATGCACCGTGGCCCGGCAGGTCGGCTTCGATCTCACGGCCCGGCAGGACACAGGGGCGGTTCTCCATATCCACAGTAACTGTGAGGCCATCGGACACCTGCAACCGCGATGATGGAGGGATGTGGGTGAAGTCGGGTATGCCTCGCACCACAATGCTGGCCCCCAGATACGAGGGATCGAGGTAATCCAGACCCATCTCCTTGGCGATGGCATCCACTTCCTCGGCAGACAGAATGGTGAGCTGCCGTACATTTCGGATCTCGGTGCCTTCGGGGTAGACATTGCCTACTCGCACACAGGATTCGCGATTGCTTCCTTCGTGACGGGCGCCCCTGTCGCCTGCAAAACCAAGATCCAGTGCATCAACGGAATGGGCCTTTAGAGACTCACCAGCAGGCACATGTCCCAGCCAGACGACATTCCCCGCGTATTCTGTTTTCTTTAAAACCGGCATGTCTATGACACCCTTGCCTTGCGGATATGCTACGACACCGTCAAAGCAGATACGGATCACCAATGCTAGATTTAAGTTGCGGCAATCGCTGTGTTGCGGCGTTCGTACAAGCACACGGCCAAGATTGCCACGACGACAAATCCAAGTTCCATGACTTCTTCCGTCACCGACAAACCGAAATCCACCGATGGTGGGAGCTCGATTCCAAATGGAGCAAGTTTGCGACCTGCACCATCAATCATCTTTGACGTGCCAGCTAACCCCACGGCCAGAACGGTCGCCCAGGCCCAGGCGACACCTTGCCGCAATCCCGATAATACATCGCGCCAATTGCGTCTGACCAGTCGAACAACCACAACCAGGATCAATATGATAACGGCCAGGCCAATCAGCTTTTCCTCAATCGGGGCATCCCCGCTGTAGAGCCGCGCTTTCAGGATTCCCTGACTGAGGAATCTCTTGTCGAAATCAAGCTCTCGTGCGCTGAACAGCAAAAAGAGCACCGGCACGTGCCACCTGTGCATCAAGGATTGCACTGGTGCCAGCCAAACAAAGGTGATGGCGGCAAAAACCCACAAAACAGCAGACGCGATTTCCACCGCACCACTTTCTGTTTTCAGTTCGTTCAGATCCTCAGCAAACAACAATGTGTAAATTACACTGATCACCGCGACGAGTGCCGCAATCCAGAACGGGACAAAGTCAAACCCGGTTGATCTGCCTGCTAGTCGAGTTTCGCTCACCTGCTCTACCTATCTCATGTATCTTTGGCGGTTTCGTAACAGCAGTTGGAATACAAGCCAACTCAATTCAAGCCCATAACATGTGGCAAGGCCGGGGTATTCCCCCGGCCCTGCTTTATGTCCAAATCTTTAGAACAACGTTAGCCTGTTGGCTCAGGCTCCATCCCACCTTCGGGCGGAGACTTCTTGACCTTGGTCTTCGGAATGGCCGTCACGCTGGGTGCGTTGCCTTCATCTGGCTTGTCACCTTCGTCGTCACCTTCGCTGGGCGAGTCGCCATTCATCACGCGCTTGATCTCGTCCCCGGTTAGGGTTTCATATTCCAGAAGTCCCTGCGCCAGACGCTCCCATTCCTCGTTCTGATCTGTCAGAATCTGATGCGCGCGCTCATAGCCTTGCTGAATCAGGCGCTTGACCTCTTCCTCGATCAGTTCCTTCGTGTGGGCCGAAACCGAGAAGCCTGCGGTGTTACCCTGATAGCCTTCGTGCGCTTCAGCATAGTCGATATTGCCGACCTTGTCGGACATGCCCCAGCGCATCACCATGGCACGCGCCAACTGGCTGGCCTGCATGATGTCACCGGCCGGACCGTTCGACACATGATCTTCACCGTATTTGATGACTTCAGCCGCCTTGCCCGCCATTGTCATGGCCAGCTTTTGCTCGCACTCATCGCGGTGATAGTTCAGCTGGTCCATCTCAGGCAGGCTGACAACCATACCCAGCGCACCACCGCGTGGAATAATCGTGGCCTTGTAGACAGGATCGCACAGCGGCAACGTCATGCCGACAACCGCATGGCCGGCCTCGTGATAGGCGGTCTTTTCCTTCTGGTCCTGCGTCAGCACCATCGAGCGCCGCTCAGCCCCCATCATCACCTTGTCCTTGGCGTTCTCAAAGTCCTCCATGGTGACAAAGCGACGGCCTACACGTGCCGCCATCAGCGCGGCTTCGTTCACAAGGTTCGCCAGATCAGCACCCGAAAAGCCCGGCGTACCACGCGCAATGATGCGCAGATCGACGTCAGGGCCCAAAGGTGTCTTGCGTGCGTGCACGCCCAGAATCTTCTCACGGCCTTTGATGTCAGGGTTGCCGACAGTCACGTTGCGGTCAAACCGGCCCGGACGGAGCAGTGCAGGGTCCAAAACGTCTTTCCGGTTGGTCGCAGCCAGAATGATCACACCTTCGTTGGCCTCAAACCCGTCCATCTCAACCAGCAACTGGTTGAGCGTCTGTTCACGTTCGTCATTACCGCCGCCGTAACCGGCACCACGATGGCGGCCCACGGCATCGATCTCGTCGATGAAGACGATACACGGCGCGTTTTTCTTGGCCTGCTCGAACATGTCACGAACACGAGATGCACCGACACCCACGAACATCTCAACGAAGTCCGAACCCGAGATAGTGAAGAACGGCACGCCCGCCTCACCCGCAATCGCGCGGGCCAGCAGCGTCTTACCAGTGCCCGGAGGGCCAACCAAAAGCGCGCCTTTCGGAATCTTGCCGCCCAAACGGCTGAATTTCTGCGGGTTGCGCAGGAATTCCACGATCTCTTCCAGCTCTTCCTTGGCTTCGTCGATGCCCGCGACGTCGTCAAATGTCACGCGACCGTGCTTTTCGGTCAGCATCTTGGCCTTGGACTTGCCAAAGCCCATCGCGCCGCCTTTACCGCCGCCCTGCATCCGGTTCATGAAATAGACCCAGACGCCGATCAGCAGCAGGAACGGCAGCAAGGTGATCAGGAACGACTGGAACCCGGATTGCTGCTGCTTCACCGCCTGAACGGGGATGTTTTCATCAATCAGCAGTTTGGTGACCTCGGCATCGCCGGGCTTGATGGTCACAAGGTTTGCCCCGCTTTGCGTGGTATAGCGAATCTGCTCACCATCCAGCGTGACATTCTTGACCTCACCGCTTTCCACGGCGCTGACAAAATCGGAATAGGTTCTTTCGTTGTTCTGAAGCGTTCCACCCTGTCCACTGAAGAAGTTGAACAGTGCAAGGATCAGCAAAAACAGAACGACCCAGAAGGCGATGTTACGAGCGTTGCCCAAGAAAAATCTCCCAAAAGATTTCGGCAGATGGGGGTCTGCCGGGTTGTCCTATAAAATAGAGATGATTCAAGCAGGTTCAATGCGATAAAAACGAAGAGTGAAACTCGGGGCATTGCGGGGCAAAATCAGCCACCCACCCATTGGAATAATCAACGAGTGGTGCAGAACACAGGTGATCCCCGACCCAAACCGCAGGCGAAGACAACAATGCCTGACGCGGTTTTCCCAATGCGCGCCAATCCGGGACCTGCGGCAAGCCGACCTCTCCCAACGCGCGCACCTCGGCACCCGGAGTTTCGGGCCCTGACAAAATCCAGCGGTTATCCCAAACCTTTTGCGGCGTGGCGGTTTCCGATGCCACTGCGTTTAGTTCCCTGCAAAACCACGTTTTATCGCCATTTGGGATCATCTGACAACCAGCCAGGGTCAGGCTGCGGCTTTCCTGGATGGCCGTCACGGCCTGATCCACCGCAGGCCCGCGCGGCGGATATCCCTGCCCGGCAATCCAGGCAATAACCCCGACAACCAGACGCCTTTTGATTTCTGTTGGAAGCAGTTCAAATCCGCTGCGGTTGATGCAGACATCCCCACGGTCAACAGCCGCTACTTTACGCGCGGATTCTTGCGTGAAACAAGCCAGCGCCTCACGCGCTTGTGCAAGATTTTCAGCCACTCGGGCCAGAGATTGTGCAGAAATCCCCAGTATATCGAGACCGGTAAGCGCCTCGCGTGCCTTGATACGGTCAAATCGGGTGTCCTGATTCGACGGATCCTCGACCCAGCTTTCGCCGATTTCTGACAGATATTCCCGCAGGGTATTCCGGGTGATCCCTAACATCGGGCGCATCAATGTCACTCCGTTGCGATCCCGCGCGTATGGCATGCCAGACAAGCCGGTTACCCCTGCCGACCGGCCCAGCCGCATCAACAGGGTTTCGGCCTGATCATCCGCTGTATGGCCCAGTGCAATCGCCGAAATACCATTGCGCCGCGCCCAGTCGGTCAACAGGCGATACCGCGCCTGACGGGCCTGATCCTGAAGGTTTCCCGAACCGTCCCAGCCCTGCCACACCAGAGTTTCATGCGGAATACCCAGAGCCATAGCCTGCTCCGCCACGCGGGCGGCCTCAGCTTCGGCTTCGGGGCGCAAACCGTGGTTTACGGTTGCCGCGTACAATTCGATTTGTTCAGCCTGCGCGATGACATGCAGCAGATACATCAGCGCGATGGAATCCCCGCCCCCTGAGACAGCAATCCCAAGACGCGGCGGCAACTTTTCAGGCAACCGCGCGCGTAGTTCTGACCGAAGTGTTCCGTTGGTCGGGGTCAAGAACACCCCAAAGATGCCATTTCCTGTGTGGCCGCAGACACAGTATCCGAGGCAGGAAAACGTACTCCGACCTCGGACAAGGTGATGCAAGCCTGATCGGTCTGCCCCAGACGTCCAAGTGCCGCACCCAGTTCAAATAAGGCCTCCGGCGCAAATGCACCTTCGGAATCGCCTGTGAAGCTGGCCAGAAATGCCCGGGCGGCTTCACGCGTGTCGCCCAACCCTTCCAGCGCCTGACCGCGTTTCAGATTGGCCTCGGGCGCAAGGGGGCTGCCGGGATAGGATGTGTCGAACTGCGCGAACTGATCAGCGGCGGCCTGGAAATTGCCTTCTGCCAGAGCCTGTGCGGCGGCATCAAAATCGGCCCTCTCTCCGACCGCCAATTCACCCTGTTCAGATGTGGAAGGAGCGTTTGTCGTTGAGGGGGCCGCTGCAGCAATCTCTGAATCGCCCCCCAATGTCGAGGTTTCACCCAACGTGCTTAGATCACCGCCTTCCAGTTCGACGAGGCGGAACTCGAGGTCTCCGATACGATTGGTGCCGTCGGTTACGATATTTTGTACGCGCTGATTCAACTGTTCGGTCTGACGTGTCAGGCGCTGCAACTCGGCCTCAATGGCATCTACGCGCTCCTGGACCGAGCTGCCGGACAGATTCGGCGCCGGAGAACCAGTTGTTGAAAACTCACGCTTAAGGCGCTGAATTTCCACATGCAGCACGGTCAGCTCCTGCCGGATATCCGCCAGAGTCTGCTGATCCTGCGCTTGCGCCACACCAGCAGTCGCAATGACCGCGGCCAGAAGCCATCCTGCAATTCTCATTGTCTTACCCCAAGGTTGAACCGGTCAGCACCGTCACCGCCCGACGGTTCTTGGAATAGCATTCCTCGGTGCTGCAAATCTCGATCGGGCGTTCTTTGCCGTAGCTGACAGTCGTCAGGCGGTTCCCGGCGACACCACGGGAAATCAGGTACTCACGCGCAGCATTCGCCCGCTTGGCACCCAGCCCGAGGTTATATTCGCGCGTGCCCTGCTCATCCGCGTGACCTTCGATGGTGGCGACGTAATCCGGGTTCGCCAGCAACCACTCGGCCTGGCCCTGCAGAATTGACTGCGCTTGCGGCGTCAGTGTTGCCTGATCGACAGAGAACAGCACGCGATCCCCGATGGTCTGCTGGAAATATGCTGGTGAGCGTGGATCGCTGGGCGACCCCGGCGCGATAGCACCGTTTGCGCCACTGCCAAACCCGCCGCCCAGAGCCGACGGATCATTGCTGGTACAGGCGGCCATAACACTCAGCGCGCCCAAAGCTATCACTTTGCCCAATACGTTCATTTCAAGTGCCTCATGGTTTTATCGGTTTATTGCCGTCTCTGTAGCACAGTGCAGGTTTTTTGTGAACTTTTCCAACCCTCTGCCCCGATCAATTCTGCAAGGGGCCCCAGGATGGGTCACTGCCACCATCCGGTGTCCGGACCGGACGCAGGTTGCGGCCCGAGATATCCACCGAATAGAGCGAGGCCCGGCCACTTGCGCCCTGCGTTTCACGAGTAAACATAATCACCCGCCCATTGGGCGACCATGTCGGGCCTTCGTCCAGAAAGGACGAGGTCAGCAGGCGTTCCTCGCTGCCATCTGTGCGCATGACACCGATGTGAAACCGGCCTTTGTTCTGTTTGGTAAATGCGATCAAATCACCGCGCGGAGACCAGACCGGCGTGCCATATCGGCCCTGACCAAAGCTGATACGCGTCGCCTCGCCCCCATTCGCGGGCATGATGTACAACTGCGGCGTACCCGAGCGGTCGCTTTCGAACACAATCTGCGATCCGTCCGGGGAATAGCTGGGTGCAGTTTCAATCGCGGGCGTGTTGGTCAGCCGAACGCTTTGCCCCGAGGCCAGATCCATCTTCCACAGATCCGTATTACCGCCCTGAATCAGCGAATACACGATTGACCGCCCGTCCGGTGAGAAGCGCGGCGAAAAGCTCATGGTGCCGCCTTGGGTGTTCAATTCGGTACGTTTTACGCGGTCGACGTCTAGAACATAGATACGCGGCTGGCCGGTTTCATAGCTGGTATACAACAACCGGTCACCGGTCGGCGAAAAACGCGGGGCCAGAACGATTGCCGCACTGTCGGTCAGATACTGCACGTTCGCGCCATCATAATCCATAATCGCCAAACGCTTCAGCCGCTGATCCTTGGGGCCGCTTTCCGAGACAAAGGCAACGCGGCTGTCAAAATAGGCGCCTTCGCCGGTGATCCGGCTGTAGACCTGATCAGCCACCTTATGCGCCATTCGCCGCCAACCGTCGGTGGTGCCCGCAAATTGCAGACCATTGCCCAATTCCTGACCAGAGAATACATCCCACACCCGGAACCGGACCGTCAGACGATTGCCTGAAACATTCACGGCCCCGGTGACAAGCGCCTCGGCATTGATGGCCTTCCAGTCCGCGAACTGCACCGGAGCGTCGAAACTGCTGACCCGGCTGATGAACGCGTCCGACGAGATTTCGCGGAAAAGCCCCGTACCCGTCAGGTCCGCCGCAACGACCCGAGAGATATCGTTGGCATACTGCGTTGCCGCCGGCCCATCGGGGACGAAATTCGGCACCGCGAAGGGCAAGGGTTCGATGATGCCCTGATCCAGTTCCAGACGCAGCGGTCCGCTCTGGGCATAAACTGGCGCGGCCAAAATCGTCAAGCCAAGCAACAGACTGGTCAGAAATCTCATCATTTGATCCGCATCCTCTCGGGATTGAATGTAATTTCAATATCCTGCCACTGAGCATATTTGTCAGCAGGCAGGTCGTATCCTTTGGCACCACAGCGTAAAATTGCCCGTCTTGCAGCCTCATAGGCTTGTTTTGCGGCACTTGCAGATCCGCCGGAGCTGTCAATCATGCGCAGACTACCCCCAACAACCTTACCGTCTGGAGTCAGCGAGAATCCCACGACCACAACAGTTTGCAGCGCATCCGTGGACAACGACCCAACATTCCAACATTGCGACACGGCCAGACGCATTGCATCTTTTTCACCGCTCGTCAGTGGCGGGCCGGACGGTTCACTGCTTTCACGCAAGGCTTCTGCCAAGGCGTCCTCAACCGCACTTTCATCGACTTGGTTCAACGGCGTTGATTCCTCAGTCTCAGCCACCTCGGGCTGCGCAGGTGGCGTAGGTCGGTTTGGCCGAACTTGAGGCCGCGGCGATGTGCGCGGTGCGTTTTCTTTTGTTTCTTCAGCTTCGGTCACGATCTCATCCGTGGCCTCTTCCGGAGCCGTCTGATCCTGCTGATCCTGCTGCACCTCGGACCCTTCATCCAGCGAAACGGCCGGGGACTCCACCTCATCCGGCTTGGCCTCTGGTGGAGGAGGCGCGATCGGTTCCGGTGCGACCTTATCGGCCGGGCGCGGTTGTGCCTCGGGGCCCGGAGGGACCGGCAGCACTTCGGTCACCGGTTCGGGTTGATCCAGCGTCGGGGGTTCTTCGACAACCTCGGGTTCAGGCGGGGCTTCGACTGGTTCCGGTATAAGATCAGGTTCAGGTTCCGATGGCGTAACAATTTCGGGCGGGGTAATTTCTTCTTCGAGTGTTTCGGGCGGAGCCACTTCCTCTTCCGGTGCGTCGGGTTGCTGCAACGCGGTGGGGGTCGGCACCTCGGGGGCATCACGCTGCGCGGTCATCGCTGCAAACTGTTCAGCCGACACCACCGACACCTCCTGCACGGCCATAGGCAGAGGTTCGGACCGGAAGGTTCCGCCGAAAAAGGCCCATCCAATCAAAGTGACGTGGGCAATCGCCGAGATCTTGGTGCCGGTATCCACCGCGCGGCCTCACTCTCCACCTTCATCCAGCGTCGGCCCGCCGCTGTCAGTCACAAGGCCTACATTGGAAAATCCACCCGCGTTCAACGCGCCCATCACCTGCATAACTTGCGCATAGGGAATCGCACCATCAGCGCGCAAGAACACCCGGTCACTGCTGCGTTCCGCCGCGATCGCACGCAACTTGCCAATCAACTCTTCGCGCAGAACATCAGTGGTCTGGATCTGCACACGGCCATCGGCAGTCAGGGTCACGGTCAGGGGTTCTTCATTGTCGCCGGGCAAGGCACTCGCCGCCGTCTTGGGCAGGTCTACCGGCACTCCTACGGTCAACAAAGGGGCCGCCACCATGAAAATGATCAAGAGCACCAGCATGACGTCCACGAACGGCGTCACATTGATCTCGGCCATCGGTTGCGCGCGACCGCGACGCCGCCCGCGCCTGCGTCCATTGTCGTTTGACGATTGCTGTACCGCCGCGCCCATATCAGCCGTCCAACTGCCGCGACAGGATGGTGGCGAATTCGTCGGCAAAAGCCTCGTACCCACCCACGATCCGATCGCTGTCGGCGCTGAGTTTGTTGTAGAAAATCACCGCCGGGATCGCGGCCAACAGGCCTAGACCGGTAGCCAACAGCGCCTCGGCGATACCTGGGGCCACAACGGCGAGGTTGGTGTTCTGCTGCTCCGCAATCTCAATAAAGGCGTTCATGATGCCCCAGACGGTGCCGAACAGTCCGATAAACGGCGCGGTCGATCCCACCGTTGCCAGAATGGGCAGACCCTTTTGCAGCGTCTCGGCCTCTTTCGCGATGGCCACATCCATCGACCGGTCAATCCGCGCCGTTGCCCCGGCGATCAATCCGCCGTCGGTGCGATGCGAGCGTCGCCATTCAATCATGCCCGAAGCAAAAATCTTTTCCGAACTGCCATCGGGCTGCGTTCCGATCTGTTCGAACAACTCATCCAGAGGATTCCCCGACCAGAAACTTTCATCGAACACCTGCGCCTCACGCCGCGCGGCACGGTAATTGATCAGTTTCTGAATGATGATCGCCCACGACCAGATCGATGCGCCAACCAGCATCAGCATCACAAGTTTGACGATAAAAGTTGCACGGGCGTAAAGCCCCCACATGGAGAAGTCGATCTCCTGCGCCAGCGCCAGCGTTTCAGCTTCCATGAACCTGCTCTTTGTTTTTGCCTGACGGCCGTTCGATTGGCCTTGTTTTGCCAAACGCTAACTCAGTTGGCCCTGAAAAGCCAACAGAACCACCCCTGCGCCGCATTTTGTTACAGCAATGCGCGAATCTCTGCCGGAAGGCGTACTGGCTTGCCCTGTGCATTCATGCAGACCGCAGTGACCGTGGCGCGGAAAACCTCGGTCTCACCCCGCTTGACCAACTGCCCCATGGTCAACCTGACACCCGAGCGCGACAGGAACTGGGTTTCAATGGTCAGCTCGTCCTCGAACTTCGCCGGTGCCAGATAATCCGCTTCGATACGCCGTATGACCCAGACAATACCGTCATCGCGCATCGCATTCTGATCATTGCCCAGACGACGCACATAGTCGGACCGGGCACGTTCGATAAATTTCAGGTAATTCGCGTGATAGACCACTCCGCCCATGTCAGTGTCTTCGTAATAGACCCGCACCGAATAGGTGTGCGTTTGTTGCTCGGCTTTCTGTTCGGTCATCAGCAGTAGTCCAATCAATACCGGCGAATTCTTTTAGCGTGGCGCAGGTTATGCCTTTCACAGTTGCAGGTATGCACGCAATCCCCGAACGACCACAAAATTCGTACAACCGGAAACCCGATATCGAAATTCACCAAATTGCCGACTAGTCTTCTTGAATAGAGGATTGAATTCAAAGGATGATCGAATGGCCCCGCCTGACCATCAAAAGGGCAAATTCACGTTCCCCGTCCTGCAGGGCATCCTGCCGATCAACCGCTCGGCGCTGCCAACTGAAATCGTCGCCGGTTTGACTTTTGCCTGCCTCGCGATCCCCGAGGTCATGGGCTACACCAAAATCGCCGGTACGCCGGTAATCACCGGGCTATACACAATACTCATCCCCATGGCGCTGTTCGCCCTATTCGGGTCATCCCGCCATCTTGTGGTCGGGGCAGATTCGGCGACGGCAGCGATTACGGCCTCGGCACTGGCAGGCATGACCGTGTCAGGGTCGTCCGAATACATGGCGCTGGCCTCGCTACTGGCGCTGATGGCCGCGATCCTTCTGATCGCTGCGCGTCTGATCGGCCTTGGTTTCTTGGCGGATTTCCTGTCTCGGACAGTGCTGGTCGGATTTTTGACCGGCGTCGGCATACAAGTGGCCACAGGTGAAATTCCCGGCATGCTTGGGATTGATGCCTCTGGTCACGGCACCATTGCCAAATTGCAGGACGTTGCACAGCATGTCGGTCAGGCGCACTGGCCGACAATTACCGTATCTCTGGCAGTATTGGCGGTCGTCATCGGATGCGCACGGCTGTCGCGCAAAATACCGGGCCCTCTAATCGCCATTCTCGGGGTCATCTATTGCAGCTGGGCCTTTCAACTCAGTTCATCCGGCATTGCTGTTTTAGGGGAAGTTCCCGGCGGCTTACCTGCTTTGTCCATTCCAAGCGTGGACTGGAGCTGGCCCCTGTTCAAGCAGTTGCTTCCCACCGCTTTGTCGATCTTTGTCGTAATCCTTGCACAGAGCGCGGCAACGTCGCGGGCCTATGCAGCCAGATATGAAGACAGGTTCAGCGAGAACACAGATCTTGTGGGTTTAGGTCTGGCCAATCTGGGAGCCGCATTCTCAGGAACGTTCGTGGTCAACGGCAGCCCGACCAAGACGGAAATGGTCGCCAGCGCCGGAGGTCGCAGCCAGATCGCGCAGCTGACAACGGTTGCAATTGTTCTGGCCGTCATCCTGTTCCTGACCCGCCCCCTAGCCTATTTGCCGAACGCAGCGCTTTCGGCAGTGGTATTTCTGATCGGAGTGAAGCTGATCGACCTGAAAGGTCTGACGGCCATCTACCGACAGGCCCGCTCGGAATTCTGGATCGCCGTCTCTACTGCCGCCGTGGTCGTTTTGGTCGGTGTCGAGCAGGGGATCATATTTGCCATGATCCTTTCTCTGATCGACCACACACGCAGGGGATATCGCCCCAAAAACGCTGTGATCGTCAAAAACATCGAAGGCGGTTGGCAAACCAGTCCCGCAAACTCTTCGGACCAATTCATTCCCGGCCTGGTGATCTATCGCTTTTCCCACAGCCTCTACTATGCCAACGCTCAGCGCCTGTCTGACGAAGTCTCAGCGATCATCGCAGACTCCGATCCAAAGCCGCGCTGGTTCTGTATCGAAACCTCTGCGATCGACGACGTAGACTTCACCGCCGGCTATACGCTTCGCAATATCCACGAGCTGCTGCATTCAAAGAACATTCGTTTGGTCTTTCTGCTGACAGACCCGAGGGTCCGTGCGGAGCTGGATCGATACGGGGTCACTAATCTGGTGGGGCCCGACGCCTATTTTGAGACCGGTCATGAGTTGATCAAAGCATTTCAGGGCCGGGGTGAGCCGGCCCATTGAGCCTTATTGCAGCGGCTGTAATCGGGCGAACAAACGAAGCGCATGCGACGCGTCCTGCGTCGCGCCGGGCAGAACCGGATCGTAGGCGGCGCGGATCAGGTCGGCGATGTCGGGCCGCAAGATCGTTGTGTCGCCCGCCACAGCCAACGGCGATTGTGTTCGAAATGCAGTGTCGGACCAAAGCAATACAGTCTGTACCACTTGGCTGAGCGCCAATGTCTCAGCCGGAACCTTCGAAAGTTCCTTATCCATTTTCAGAAAGACAAAAGCCGCCTGAATCGTGCCGTCTTTTTCGAACCGAAAAATCCGGTACTGGTTGGCATCCGCTTTGACCAGACGCTCCACCAGCGGCGGCAAGTCAGGTAACAACCGATCCAGATCGGGCACCTCCAGCAGCTCTTGCCATTCGCGGAAAAAGAAGACCATGCAGTTTGCACCAAGCTCAGGGTCTGTCTCGGCCATTTTGTGACCTGCTAATGTCACGACGGCCTCGAACGCGCCCTTAACCGTGGCCAGCGTCTCGTCCTCTACGCCAAACACGATCGGAACAATAGGTCGCCCCCAGCGGGCAAACAGGAATTCCCCACTTTCGCGTGTAAACAGCGCCTCGATGTCTTCCGGTGTCACGCCCAGCCCTTCATCTTTTAAAAATTTCTCGCGTCGACGGCATAAAATCAAAGATACCCGGCTTCAACCGAACAAATCGTTCTGCCCCCGGGGCGCGGCCATTCCCAGGTGCGTCCACGCCTTTTGGGCCAGCATCCGGCCGCGCGGCGTCCGTTGGATCAAACCCTGCTGCAGCAAATAAGGCTCAATCACTTCTTCCAGTGAATCCCGACTTTCAGACAAAGCGGCGGATAAGGTCTCGATCCCTACAGGTCCACCGGCGTAATTCTCGGCGATCAGTTTCAGATACCGCCGATCCGCGCCATCCAACCCAAGGTTATCCACCCCCAACCGCGTCAGCGCACCATCAGCCAGATCGCGGGTAATCCGTCCGTCACCCTCGACAATAGCAAAATCCACCACCCGCCGCAGCAGCCGCCCAGCGATCCGCGGTGTTCCGCGGGACCGTCGCGCAATCTCTCGCGCGCCCTCATCATCCGCAGGCGCACCCAGCTTGCGCGCGTTACGGGTGACGATCTCGTGCAACTCATCCACCGTGTAGAATTGCAGCCGAGTTGGGATGCCAAACCGGTCACGCAAAGGCGTGGTCAGCAACCCCATCCGCGTGGTCGCTCCAACCAGAGTGAAGGGCTGCAATTCGATCCGAACAGTACGCGCGGCGGGGCCTTCGCCGATCACCAGATCCAGCTCAAAATCCTCCATCGCGGGGTACAGCACCTCTTCGACCGCGGGATTCAAACGGTGGATTTCGTCGATAAACAGAACGTCCCGCGATTCCAGATTGGTCAGGATCGCCGCCAGATCACCCGCCTTGGCCAACACCGGGCCGGATGTCATGCGGAAATTCACCCCCAACTCACGCGCCATGATCTGCGCCAGCGTTGTCTTTCCCAACCCCGGTGGGCCGTGGAACAGCGTGTGATCCATCGCCTCACCCCGTTGGCGGGCAGATTGGATGAAGATGCGCAGATTGGCCCGCGCCTCGGCCTGGCCGATGAATTCATCCAGCCCCTGCGGTCGCAAGGCTCGATCATTGTCCTCTGGCAACGGCTCAGGGCGCACAGTGGGATCAGCGTCTACCATTCACTCACCCTTTCGGAGCCAGCAGTTTCAGGGCAGCCCGGATCAGGTCGGCTTCACCTGCGTCAGGCAGGCTGGCCGCCGCTTCGGCCACGGCAGATGCCGCCTCGGACGGTCCATAACCCAGATTGGACAGGGCTGACAGCGCCCCGGCAGAGGCCGCCGCCGATCCCGAAGCGGGTTTGAGCGCGCGTTTGGGTGCAGGCGTGGGTTCGGCCAGTTCGACAACGTCCAACGCCGGGCCATCCATCGCCTCAGTCACGGTGCCGCCCATCGCCATCACGCCCGGTGCCTTGTCCTTGAGGTCTAGCACGATCCGTTGCGCTGTCTTTGGCCCCACCCCCTTGGCCGCCTTGACCGACGCCCAGTCGCCCAGCGCAATCGCGCGGCTAACGCCATCCGGCCCCAGTGCAGACAGGATGGCAAGCGAGACTTTGGCCCCGACGCCCTGCACAGAACACAGCAACCGGTGCCATTCCTTTTCGACCAGCGACAGGAAACCATAAAGCTGCATCAGGTCTTCGCGCACCACCATATCGGTGTAGATCGAGACCCCCTCACCCACACCTGGCAGTGCTGCCATGGTCCGGTCCGAGCAATAGACGATATAGCCGACCCCGCGCACGTCGATCAGCACGTGATCTGCCGCACGATAATCCAACCGACCAGTTAGCTTGCCGATCATGCCCGCACCTCTTTCATTCGCGCCTGTGGCGCTGTGCCGTAATAGGAATGACAGATGGCAATGGCCAGCGCGTCCGCCGCGTCCGCCCCTTTGGGCTGACAGCCGGGTAGTTGCAGTTTGACCATATGCAGGACCTGCTCTTTTTCGGCATGCCCCACGCCCACGACTGTCTTCTTGACCCTGTTGGGTGCATATTCCCCGACCGGAAGCCCGGCCTGCGCCAATGTCAGCAGAGCCACCCCCCGCGCCTGGCCCAGCTTCAACGTCCCGGCTCCGTCCTTGTTCACAAAAGTCTGTTCGATGGCGGCCTGATCGGGGCGATGCTCGGCGATGACTTCGACAATCTGGTTATGCAGGGACAATAGGCGCTCACCCAGATCATCCCCATCGGATTTGCACAATCCGTTCGCAACGTGGCTAAGGCGGCTGCCATGCGATTCGATGACGCCCCATCCCAGGGTCCTGAGCCCCGGATCAATGCCCAAAATCCGCATGTATTGCCTCGGCCTGCTCGGGTTTTTGTGATCTTTCTTACCGATTAGCACGAAGCGTGAACATTTTCCAAGCGAATTGACCCACCGCCTGAAAACGACAGACCTGTTCCCGTGGCGACAGAAAGGACTGTTTGCGACAGCGGGAAGTCTGAAATCGACGCGCATCATGACCGTTTAATGGCCAGTAAATTAAGGATTTTTTACGAAATACCGGCCTTGCAAAAATTGCATAGGACACATGCAAATTACGCACTTGTGCAGCCAATTCGACATCACTAGATGCCGCTCAGATCGAAAGATCAAAACCTTAACTCAAACCAGAAGGAAACAGGATATGGCTGCACTGGACACTACCCGCACCACCACTGGCTCGTTCGGCCTCGTTGGCCGTATCGGCGCACATTTTGCATCGGTTGTGAACGCCGTTGTTGAATGGAATGACGCCCGCGTAACCCGCAACGTGCTGAGCGATCTGACAGATCGCGAACTGGAAGATATCGGACTGTGCCGTGGCGATATTGACGTCGTGGCTGAAGGTCGTCGTTAAGATTTAACGCACCCAGCACTCACTCAACATTTTGCCCAAGGGCAGAGCAGAACGCCGTGCATCGACAGATGTGCGGCGTTTTTTGGTCAGAGCTGGCTGATCCAGGGTAGATAGGCGGTGATCTGAGTCGAAAGGAACTCTGACACCGGATCAATCTGCATGACCCAAGCACCGGCTTTTTCCACCGACGTTCCCTCGGCCAGACTGTCAACGCGATACTGATAGGCAGACGCACCCAGGCTGGTCAGTAAAAACGTCTTGAACACAAACAAACCGGCAAGACAGATCAGGAGCATCTTTGCCGGCACTGCGGATTTGATCCGCTGCGGTTTCATGACCACAAGGCCATCCTTGCGCATGGTCGCGCGATAGCCTCGGCTGAGCTTAGCGTGTTTCTTGTTCAGGCGATGTACGCGCTGACTAAATTCCAGTTGTTTTACTGTCATGGCAGCCTCCGAAAAACCGCCCCCGTATCCTCGATATGACGGTAGTAAGAGAATGCGACAAAAAAGAGGCAGGAATCCACGAAACTCCTGCAAATGGTCAGAATTTAGCCCTGTTTACTTAAGATTAGCGTCGTCCACTCACCAATCTCATCCCTTTTGATAACATTGAACCCGTTTTGAGAATAAACCGAGACTACATCATCCGCCTGTTCATTGAGGATTCCTGACAGAATCGCTTGACCTCCGGCCCGTAGATTCGCAGCGATTTCGGGTGCCAGAGCAACCAGCGGACCTTTCAGGATATTCGCAAAAATCAGGTCATACGGCGCATGGGATTCCAAATTCGGGTGGTCGAAACCCGCCGCCTCAACGCAGTGGACCTGACCAGACATTCCGTTAGCCTTCAGGTTGGCCTCGGCCACATCCACAGCGACCTGATCAATATCGCTGGCGATGATATCCCCATCCCAGACACGGGCTGCGGCCATCGCCAGAACAGCGGTGCCGCACCCAATATCGGCAACTCGGCTCGCGACAAAACCCTCATCCAGCAAGTAGTCCAACGCCTTCAGGCAGCCCAGCGTTGTACCGTGGTGCCCTGTCCCAAAGGCCATCGCCGCCTCGATCAACAGCGGAATACTGTGTTCAGGTAGCTTGTCGGCGTCGTGACTGCCGTAGACGAAGAACCGTCCGGCCTCGACCGGGGCAAGTTCACGACGGACATGAGCCACCCAGTCGGTTTCGGGCAGTTCAGAGACCACGAACGGTTTGGCCTCAAACGCCGCGGACAGAACCGCCAGCGCGGTCTCGTCCGGGGTTTCGGTGAAGTACCCACCAACTTCCCACAGACCCGAGCCGTCTTCGACCTCAAACACACCAACGCCGGTGGGTTCGGGATCCAAACGCTCCATCGCTTCGCCCAGACCTTCGGCGGCCTTCTTGCCAGTCAGAGTGGTAAGCGCGGTAAATGTGGGCATGGGGGCCTCCTGTCTCAGTTGAAACAGCGCCTAGGGTGCAGACCCGCCAAGGTCAAGCATTAGCGCCTATTCAGCGGGGGCCGGAGCGTATTTCGACAGGATAGTTTCATTGCCCGGTTCAGGGTGGCGTGGGATCAGCAACGACAGACCCAACGACACCAGCGCCATTGCGGCGGCCAGCCCGAAAACCGCGCCGGGTGAAATGACCCAGAGCAAGCCCAGCAGCGCCGGCAGGAACACCGCCGCGATGTGGTTAATGGTAAAGGCCACTGCCGCCGTGGGCGCAATATCGGCGGGGTCTGCGATTTTCTGGAAATAGGTCTTCAGCGCCAGTGCCAGCGCGAACAACACGTGATCGATCACATAGAGGATCGCTGCCAGCAGGACACCCCACCCGAACCAGTAGATGCCGCCATAGGCCGCAAAGACAATGGCCAAACCGGTGTATTCGAAGATTAGGGTGCGACGTTCACCGAACATCGACACAGCCTTACCCAGCATCGGAGCGGCGGCCATGTTGATCACCAGGTTGATCAGATAGAGGCTGGTCAATTCATGCACTTCGAACCCAAACTTCTCGACCATCATGAAGCCTGCAAAAACGACAAAGATCTGCCGCCGCGCGCCCGCCATGAATTGCAGCGCGTAGTACAGCCAATAGCGTTTGCGCAGCACCAGTTTCTTGGTCTGCGGTGTCGGCGCATCGAATTGCGGGTATGCGAACAGGCAGAACATGGCCAGCAAGGCCGTCACCCCGCCCGCAGCCATAAAAACAAAGTTATAAGACAGATCGAACCTGTCCCAGGTCAGCACGATCAAACCGTAGACAACCGCCGTGGCTGCCGACCCCATCGCCACCAGCCAGCCCAGCACCTGTGGCGCGCGATCCTTGGGCAACCATTGCAGCTGCAGCGACTGGTTGACCGTCTCGTAATAGTGAAAACCGATCGAACTGAACAGCGTCACGAACAGCAACCCGCCGAGGCTGGGAAACCACGCCGTCACAGCCGTTGCCACACCCAGCATCATCAGCGAAATCATCGCCAGCACCTGTTCACGGACGAAGATGATCACCGCGATGACGCCAACGGCCAAAAACCCGGGAATTTCGCGAACCGTATGCAGCAGACCGATATCAGCACCATCAAAATTCGCCACTTCGATGACGAAATTGTTCAGCAGCGCGCTCCACGCGTTGAACGCGATGGGCATGGTCAATGCCATCACGAACAAGAGCGTCACAGGGCGGCGCCAGAACGGAAGGCTCTGCGCCTCGGATAGAGGCATGGGTTTAAGCATGAGACCCCTGTACGCCCAATTTTACGATTTGGCGAGCGCAAAGGTCACGACGCACACTGCCTATGCATTGGTGCAGAGGTCAGTAGAAGCTCTGCGGGTCGATATCTACAGTCAGACGGATGTCGCCTTTCAGGCGCAATGGGGCGATCCAGCGAGCGATGGCATCCTGGATTGGTGCGCCTTTTGGGGCCTTGACCAGCAGGCGCACGCGGTGCCGACCCCGGATACGCGCGATGGGGGCTGGGGCCGGGCCAAAAACCTGAGCACCAATATCCCGCAAAGGCCCGTCATTGCGCGCCATGGTGTTGCCAATGTCGAATACCGGCCCGACCTCTGGCCCCGACAGCACGATCCCGGCCATGCGACCGTAAGGGGGGACTCCAGCGGCCTGCCGACCAGCAGCCTCGGCGGTCCAGAACCCTTCCTCGTCTCCGGACAGAATGGCCCGGATCACCGGATGTTCCGGCTGAAAGGTCTGTAGCAGTGCTTGCCCGGGTTTATCCGCCCGGCCTGCTCGGCCTGCAACCTGCCGCATCAACTGGAACGTCCGCTCTGCAGCCCGCAGATCGGCCCCGTGCAAGCTGAGGTCGGCGTCGATGACTCCAACCAATGTCAGTTTGGGAAAGTTATGTCCTTTGGCCACCAACTGTGTGCCGATGATGATATCCGCGTCGCCTTCGGCAATCTCTTCAATCTTGGCCTTCAAGGCCCGCGCCGATCCGAACAAGTCGGAACTGAGCATCGCGATCTTGGCCTCAGGGAAGGTCACTTCGGCCTCTTCCGCCAGCCGTTCGATACCCGGCCCAACTGGCGCCAGTTTCCCTTCGACCCCACACGATGGACAGACCTCCGGCATCGGTTTGCTCTCACCGCACTGGTGACACATCAGACGTTTCAGAAACCTGTGCTCGACCATCCGCGCATCGCAGTGGTCGCAGGCGATCTGTTCGCCACAGGCCCTGCACAGCGTCACCGGAGCATAACCCCGGCGGTTGATGAACAGCAGCGATTGCTCGCCCCGTTCAATCCGTTGCCGTACCGCCTGCCGCAGGGATGGTGAAATCCACGTGCCGGGCTGCATTTGCTCGGCCCGCATGTCGATCGGCTTCATCTCGGGTAGCACTGCCGCGCCAAAGCGCGAGGTCAGATCCAGGCGTTCATACTTGCCCGCTTCGGCATTGGCCCAGCTTTCAAGCGACGGTGTGGCGCTGGCCAATACAACACGCGCACCGCAGATCGCTGACCGCAGCACAGCCATGTCGCGGGCACTGTAATGCACACCATCCTCTTGTTTGTAGGACGTGTCATGTTCCTCATCGACCACCACCAGCCCCAGATTGCGGAACGGCAGAAACAGCGCCGAACGCGCACCGACCACCAGTTGCGCATCGCCCTGACCAACCATGCGCCAGACCCGGCGGCGTTCGGTCATCGTCGCCCCCGAATGCCACTCGGCCGGGCGCGCACCGAACCGCGCCTCAACCCGGGTCAGGAATTCGGCGGTCAGTGCAATCTCGGGCAGCAGCACCAATGCCTGCCTCCCCATGCGCAAGGCTTCGGCCACGGCTTCCAGATAGACCTCGGTCTTGCCCGAGCCGGTCACACCCTTCAACAGCGTGGTCCCGTAGTCACCTGTCCGCAACCCGGCTTGCAACTTTTCCACCGCCGCCGCCTGATCCTCAGTCAGCGCCTTGCCCGGCAAATCCGGTTCCAGATGCGGATAAGGCAAATCACGGGGGCTGTCTTCTTCACGCACCGCGCCCTGCTTGACCAACCCCTTGACGACCGATGAGGTCACGCCTGCCTGTTCTGCCAGTTCCTTCAGCGTGAAGGCCAGCCCACCATAGTCGCGCAGCACCTCCAACACGCGGGTCCGCGCATCGGTCATCCGATCGGGCTCACCCTCGCCCAAGCGATAGATCTTGCGCATCGACGGCGGATCTCCCAGCCCCGGAGCCCGCGTTGCCAGCCGCAACATCGAAGGCATCGGTGTCAGCGTGTAATCGGCGGCCTTGCCCAGAAACACCCGCATCTCTTCGCGCATCGGCGCGACTTCGAGCACGCGAATGACTGACCGCGCCTTGGCAAGGTCAAAGCCACCCTGCCCCGGCCCCCAGACCACACCCAGCACCTTGCGGGGGCCCAGCGGCACTTCGACAAACGCGCCCAAAAAGCACCCACCTTCGGGCGCCTTGTAATCCAGCGTCCGGTCCAGCGGCTGAGCGGTCAGAACAGCCACCAGCTCACCTTGGTCGAAATACTCCTGAGCGCTCAACGCATATCCTTTGCAGGGGGTTTCAGCATGGGTCTCTTTGAGGTAAAGGCATCCGCGACCAAGGCCAACCCATCAAAGGACTGCCCTCATGAAATTCTTCGTAGATACCGCCGAGATCGACGCCATTGCCGAACTGAACGATCTGGGCATGGTTGACGGTGTAACCACCAACCCGTCGCTGATCCTGAAATCAGGTCGCGACATTCTGGAAGTGACCAAGGAAATCTGTGATCTGGTCGATGGACCGGTTTCCGCCGAAGTGGTTGCCACCAAAGCCGAAGACATGATCGCCGAAGGCCGCAAGCTGGCCAAGATCGCTCCGAACATCGCCGTCAAAGTGCCGCTGACTTGGGACGGTCTGAAAACCTGCAAAACGCTTTCGGACGAAGGCCAGATGGTTAATGTGACCCTGTGCTTCTCGACCAATCAGGCGATTCTGGCAGCCAAGGCAGGCGCAACCTTCATCTCGCCCTTCATCGGCCGTCTGGACGACATCAACCTCGACGGCATGGACCTGATCGCCGATATTCGTCAGGTCTATGACAATTACGGGTTCGAGACCGAAATCCTTGCCGCGTCGATCCGCACAGTGAACCACGTAACCGACAGCGCCCGCATCGGCGCCGACGTGATCACCGCGCCGCCTGCCGTGATCAAGAAACTGGCTGATCACCCGCTGACCGACAAAGGGCTTGAGACCTTCCTGTCCGACTGGGCCAAGACCGGTCAGAAAATCCTCTGATCTCATGCACAACCGCGCGGTGCCGACAGGCGCCGCGCCCGGCCCAACTGCAAAACCTGATCTCTTGATCAGGATGTTGCGGGCGGGAGCCACTCGGGCACTTACACGCATGAAATCCACTTCTGCGTGCATTTTTTCCAAGGCAAGTGCTGCAACCCATGTTATAACCCGGACAACAAAAAAAGACCGGACAGGACATGAGCAGCAACACCAAACTCAAGGACAATCTCCGCGCCGCGATTCTGGCCGAGCCAGACGCCGTGCTGGACGATAAGGATCTGATGCAGGCGCTGGTCGCCGCAAATGAACAAGCCCGCGGCGACAATGTCGTCGATCTGCGCGGAATCGCCATGCAGCGGCTCGAGGCGCGACTCGACAGGTTGGAAGACACGCATCGCTCCGTCATCGCTGCGGCCTATGAAAACCTCGCAGGCACCAATCAGGTTCACCGCGCCATCCTGCGCCTGCTGGAGCCGATGGAATTCGAGGACTTCCTGCGCACGCTTGGACAGGATGTGGCTGAGATTCTGCGGGTGGATCACATCACGCTGGTTCTGGAAACTACAGCGGTGCGGGACGACCCGGCCATCGAAAAGGTGGGGGGTGTGCTTACCGTCGTCGAACCCGGCGCAATCGATGCCTATCTCAGCCAGGATCGCGGCGGCCCGGCCCGTGATGTTGTGCTGCGACAGATTACCCGCCCGAACCCTCGGATACTCGGCCCGATCGCTGGTGAGCTTCGCTCAGAAGCCTGCCTTAAGCTCAATCTGGGCGAAGGCCGCCTGCCTGGAATGATTGTCATGGGCGCAAGGGACCCCAATCATTTCTCACCTCAATTGGGGACTGATTTGCTTTCCTTTTTCAACGGCGTGTTCGAACGCTCGATGCGCCACTGGCTGTCGTGAGCCTGATATCCCCAGCCTGCCGCGATGCTTTGCAGCATTGGCTGGACAGTCTGGGGGCACTGGCCGGGCGGTCTGAAAACACACAGATTGCCTATCGCGGCGACGTTACCGAATTCCTTTCGTTCATGACGCTACATCACAGCGAACGACAGGGGCTGACGGCGCTGGCACGGATTACCGTTTCGGATATGCGTGCCTGGATGGCGGATCAGCGCGGATCGGGCGTGGGCGCGCGTTCCCTGGCCCGTAAGCTTTCGGCCGTCAAAAGTTTTTATCGCTGGCTATCCGAACGCGAAGGGTTCGAACCCACTGCCGTTCTTTCCACACGCGCTCCGAAATTCACCAAAAAGCTGCCCCGCCCGCTGGCCGAAGACGCCGCACGCGCAATGATTGAGACGGTCGAGTTGCAATCGACCTCGGACTGGGTGGCCTCCCGGGACGTTGCCGTTGTCACCTTGTTATACGGCTGCGGCCTGCGCATTTCCGAGGCCCTGTCCCTGACCGGTTCGGATGCCCCCTTGCCACTCACCCTGCGCATTCTGGGCAAGGGTGACAAGGAACGAGAGGTTCCGGTTCTACCCGCTGCCCGCGCGGCGGTGGATCGCTACCTGCAACTTTGTCCGCACCCGCAATTCGCTGACAAGGCTCTGTTCCGCGGCGTGCGCGGTGGCCCGCTGAACCCGCGGGCCATACAGGGCGTAATGGCCAAAGCCCGGATGCAACTGGGCCTGCCGGCGACGGCAACACCGCATGCCATGCGGCACAGCTTTGCCACCCATCTTCTATCTGCCGGGGGAGATCTGCGGGCCATTCAGGAATTGCTGGGCCATGCTTCGCTGTCCACAACCCAGACCTATACCGCCGTAGATACAGCTCGGTTGATGGAGGTCTACAACCGCGCGCATCCTAAGGCGTGACACACCAACACATCGCGGTGTCCGCCAAATCACGGGTTGCTGGCTTTTGGTTTGCATCTGGCGCACGCATCGTACATGACACCAGAATGACACTCAGATTCAAAGCACTGTCCGTTCATCTGTTCACCGCCACGGGTGCCGTTTTTGCTATGCTGGCCATGTTGGCCGCAGTCGATGAAAAATGGAGCCTGATGTTTCTGTGGCTGGTGGTCTCGTTCATCGTGGACGGTATCGATGGCCCTCTGGCGCGGCACTACCACGTGAAAAAGAACGCGCCAGAGTTTGACGGCGTACTGCTGGATTTGATCATCGACTACCTGACTTATGTGTTCATTCCCGCCTTTGCCCTGTTTAAATCGGGATTGATGGACGGGTGGACCGGCTGGTTCGCCATCATTGTCATCACCTTTGCCAGCGCGATGTATTTTGCGGACACGCGCATGAAAACAAAGGACAATTCCT
Source organism: Ruegeria sp. BC1 (assembly GCF_056539305.1). Classification (NCBI taxonomy): domain Bacteria; kingdom Pseudomonadati; phylum Pseudomonadota; class Alphaproteobacteria; order Rhodobacterales; family Roseobacteraceae; genus Ruegeria; species Ruegeria sp. BC1. The sequence goes on along the minus strand of NZ_JBQFUT010000006.1, from coordinate 118,150 downwards.
TTTCGGGCTTTCCAGGCTGCTGGAACATGTTTGTCATCGTGGTTTTTGCCCTGGAACCCAATTTCTGGGTCATTCTGGCGCTGGTCTCTATGCTGTCGCTGGCAATGTTTGTGCCGCTGAAATTCATCCACCCCGTCCGCACCGAGCGCTGGCGCAACCTGTCGCTGCCGATGGCATTGGCCTGGACGTTTTTCGCAGGCTGGGCGGCGTGGGTCGATTTTCACCCCGAAAGCTGGGCCAGCTGGGGGTTGGTCATCACCAGCCTGTACCTGCTGTTCGCAGGGATCGCGCAGCAGGTGATCCCGCCGCGCAAGGCATAAGGGTTACAGGATTTCCTGAACCTCAAACTCTGTTCCGTTATGGGTGAACACGTCGCCTTCTTGCAGGCCAACCATGGCCAGATAAATCGGACTTTGGGTCGAGATGCCCATGTAGGTCTTGCCCTCTACCTCGAACCGCGTGGTTGAAACACAGACCACAAACCGCCGGTTGTTGAATTTGACCACAGCACCGGGCTGTACTGTATCCGTGACACTAAAGTCGGTGTTTTCAATCACGTCGATCTTGGCGTGGTGGGCATGCACCGGCGCATCAAAGGCTGCTGCCAGATCCGCGTTCTCGCGCGAGGCTGCTAAATCGTCCTTGTCGTGCCCTTCCCGGTCATCCAATTGGGAATCCTTCAGGAAAGCGTCATAGTGGGCCTGCGCGGTTGCCAGTTCCTGCTCTTCCAACGACATCAGACGGTCGATGATGGCCTTTTTGCGGGCGGCCGGGTCTGTATGGGCGGTCATGCAATGTGGTCCTTTGAATTCTCTGATTGATACAAGTTGATCCTCAACCGGCGGGATTGCAACAGAATTCCGCCTTTCAGATCAGCAGGCCCGCTGCTCGTTCATGACGCAGCAAGGCCACTTTGGTCTCAATCCCACCGTCACCGGAAAAGCCCCCCAGACCGTTGGCAGCCAGCACGCGATGACAGGGAATGATCACCGGAATGGGGTTGGCGCCACAGGCCTGGCCAACCGGCTGCGGTGGCTGGCCCAGCTCCCTTGCAATATCGCCATAGGTGCGGGTATCGCCCAGAGGAATTGCGAACATCAAGTCACAGACCCGGCGTTGAAAATCGGACCCGGCCACTTGGTACGGCAGGTCGAACCGCTCCAACCGGCCCTGATCATAAGCAGTCAGTTGCGCGGCGGCCTCTTGCAGCAAGGGCGTATCCGGTGCGTCATCACGGCCATTCCAGATAAGGCGCGTTATGGCTCCGTCGGTTTCTTCGACCCCAAGGCGACCAAATTGAGTATCAACAGCAATCATCGGCATAGGGTCAGCGTTTCAGATAGCAATTGCCAGCGCAAGCCGAGAACGAAAAACCCCCGGCGTGTTGGCCGGGGGTTCTCAGGGTTAATTCAGTGCCTCATCGCAGCGCCCGCAGACGCCTTCGTGTGCGTGGCGGCCCACATCGGGCAGGATTTTCCAGCACCGCTGGCACTTGTTTCCTTCGGCCTTTTCGAACAAAACCGCAACGCCTTCAATTTCAGGCACACGGAATGCTTCGGCCGGGGCCGGGTCGCCGGTGACGGTCAATCCGGACGTGATGCACATGTCGTCCACGTCAAACGTGGCCAGCAGGTCGCGTGTTTCGCCATCCTCCACATGAACGATCGGCGCAGCTTCAAGGCTGGAACCGATCACCTTGTCCTGACGCTGAACTTCAAGCGCAGCGGTCACGGCGCGGCGTACGCGACGGATTTTGGCCATGCCGGCTTCAAGCTCGGCATTGCGCCAATTGGCTGGCGTATCCGGGAAATCCGCAAGGTGGACCGAGCTGTTGTCGCCCGGGAAGCGCTCCAGCCAGACCTCTTCCATGGTGAAGACCAGAACCGGGGCAAGCCAAGTGGTCAGGCGGTGGAACAGGATGTCCAGCACGGTGCGGGCGGCGCGGCGGCGCAAGCTGTCTCCATCGCAGTACAGCGCGTCTTTGCGCACATCGAAATAGAACGACGACAGGTCCACCGTGGCAAAAGTGAACACGGCGCTGAATACACCCTGGAAATCAAACGCAGCGTAGCCCTTGCGGACCTGCTCATCCAGATCGGCCAGACGGCTGAGGACCCAGCGTTCCAGACGTGGCATATCCTCGGGTGCGACACGGTCGGCTTCGGTGAAGTCGGCCAGCGACCCCAGCATGAACCGCATGGTGTTGCGCAGGCGGCGATAGCTGTCGGCGGTGCCTTTCAGGATTTCCGGCCCAATCCGCTGGTCGGCGGTGTAGTCGGTTTGAGCCACCCACAGGCGCAGGATATCCGCGCCATACTGCTTGACGACCTCTTCCGGCACGATGGTGTTGCCTAGCGATTTGGACATCTTGTTGCCCTTGGCATCCAGCGTAAAGCCGTGGGTCACCACGTTGCGATATGGTGCACGGCCCTTGGTGCCGCAGGCTTGCAGCATCGAGGAATGGAACCACCCGCGGTGCTGGTCGGTACCTTCCATGTAGACATCGGCGATACCGTCTTCGGTACCATCCTCACGGTCGCGCAGTACGAAAGCGTGGGTCGAGCCGGAGTCGAACCAAACGTCCAGCACGTCAAAAACCTGATCGTAGTCGTCGGGATTGGCGATGCCGTCGAGGATCTTCTCTTTGAACCCATCGGTGTACCAGACGTCCGCTCCGTCCTTCTCGAACGCCGCCTTGATGCGCGCGTTGAGTTCCTCGTTGCGCAGCAGGTAATCCGTGTCGGTGGGCAAAGCACCTTTCTTGGTAAAGCAGGTCAGCGGCACGCCCCAGGCGCGCTGGCGCGACAGAACCCAGTCCGGGCGCGCTTCGATCATCGAATACAGGCGGTTACGACCTGTCTGCGGCGTCCACATCACCAGCTCATCGATGGACCGCAAGGCACGTTCGCGGATGGTATCCCCCATCTCGCCCATACCATCGTTCAGCTTACGGTCGACGGATGCAAACCACTGCGGCGTGTTGCGATAGATGATCGGCGCCTTAGAGCGCCACGAATGCGGATAGCTGTGCTTGATCTTGCCACGCGCCAGCAGCCCGCCAACTTCGACCAGCTTGTCGATGACGGCTTTGTTGGCGTCACCCTCACCGCCCTTGCGGGACAGAATGAACTTGCCGCCAAAGAACGGCAGATCAGCACGGAACGAGCCATCGTCCATCACGTTGTAGGTGATGACCTGCTCCAGCATGCCCAGATCGCGGTACAGCTCGAATTCCTCCATCCCGTGCGAGGGCGCACAGTGTACAAAGCCTGTGCCTTCGGTATCGGTCACGAAATCAGCAGCGCGGAAGTCGCGGAAGTCGTCCCATTCGCCATTGCCACCCTCGGCCCCGGCCAGCGGGTGGGTCAGTTGCACGCCTGCCAGTTCATCCGTGGTTACGTCGCGGACGCGAGTCCACTGGTCGTCATTCAAACGGGCGCGGCCCAGCACATCGGCGGCCAGATTGTCGGCCAGCAGGAACTTGTCGCCCACAGCGGCCCAGCATTCATCCGGTGCACCGGTGACTTCATAGAGGCCGTACGAGATATCCTTGCCGTAAACGACTGCCTTGTTCGACGGCATCGTCCATGGGGTCGTCGTCCAGATCACAACAAACGCGTCATCCAGATCACCCGCACTCTCGACCTTGAACTTCACCCAGATGGTGAAGCTTTCCTTGTCGTGGTACTCGACCTCGGCCTCGGCCAAGGCGGTTTTCTCGATGGGCGACCACATCACGGGCTTAGAGCCCTGATAGAGCGTGCCGTTCATCAGGAACTTCATGAACTCGTCGGCGATCACGGCCTCGGCGTGGTAGTCCATGGTGATGTAGGGATCGGCCCAGTTGCCAGTGATGCCCAGACGCTTGAACTCTTCGCGCTGGATGTCAATCCAGCCTTCGGCGAACTTGCGGCATTCCTGCCGGAAGTCGACGACGTTCACCTCATCCTTGTTCTTGCCCTTCTTGCGGTACTGCTCCTCGATCTTCCATTCGATCGGCAGGCCGTGGCAGTCCCAGCCGGGCACATAGCGCGCGTCGAAACCCATCATCTGATGCGACCGCACGATCATGTCCTTGATGGTCTTGTTCAGCGCGTGGCCGATATGCAGGTGGCCGTTGGCGTACGGAGGGCCATCGTGCAGCGTAAAGGGCGTGCGGCCCTCTTTTTCACGCAGGCGGTCATAGACGCCGATAGTCTCCCACCGCTCCAGCCATGCAGGTTCGCGTTTGGGCAAGCCGGCGCGCATGGGGAAATCGGTCTTGGGCAGGTTCAGCGTGTCTTTGTAATCAGGTGTCTGGATCGTGTCGGCGCACATTGGGGGCGTCCTTTGGATGATCTGGTCGTCGTGTGGATCGAAGCGGTCGGTGCGAATTCTCAAACACCTTTGCCCGGCGTCTCAGAGGGGTCAGAGCGCCGGGGATATAATTCGAATAATGATGGCCAAACGGTCATGCATGGCGGGCTTATAGGACGCCCAAGCCTAATGGTCCAGAGGTTCCGCCCCCTGCGGCGAATGGCGCAGCTTGGCCCACCGGTTGAGCCACGCCAGACCGGCCAACGCCAGCCCCAGGGCCAGTAGAGAGAACACCCGGATCAACCCGCCTAAGCCCGCGATGTCGATCAGGAAAACCTTGGCCACGGCCAGGCCGATCACCGCCAGCCCCGCCTTGCGCATCAGATCGGACCGGCGTGCGAGCGACTGGTAGAACAGCGCCGCACCAATGACCAGCAAGGTCATGGTATAAGTGTAAAGCTCGGGTTGAGTGACACCGTTGCCCTCGTACATACCCGAAGCCCCTTGCCAAAGGTGGCGGATCGCCAGCCCCAGCCAGACCGCCGCAAGGGCGCTGGCCAGTCCAAAGCTGGCGCGTTTCAGCCAGATCGGAGTCGCGTGAATTCGCCAGACCGAAAACCCGATAGTCAGCGCAGGCAGCAGATAGGCCACCGCAAGCGTATTCAGCACGGGCAGCCCCAGAACAGGCTCGGCCCCCGCGCTGATAACCGGGTTTGCGTCAAACAACGCCTGCGCCAACCGCCACAGGCCATGACCGGCAAAGAACGCAGCCAGCAGATAGCGCACATAGTTCAGTTTTCCGCCCAGCTCAAAGCGCTGAACCTGTGCGTAGGCCAAAAACAACCAGATGATCGCCAGCAGCCCCAACCCCCAATGGCTGTTGGTCGCGTTGCCTTCACCAAAGCTTTGCAGCCAACGCTCCAGCAGCAACGACAGCAAAATCCCACCAGTCGCCCAAGTGGCGCTCTCTAGCAACAGCGCCGCAACGGGGCGGTGCAGCGGCCTGAGCAACAACCACCCGATCAGAAACCCCGCAGTAGCAGCGCCATAGACCAGAGCCATCTCAATCACTGGCGCAAAGCTGGCCCAGATCAGGCCGGGATTGAGCACAAGACGAACGGTGACCGTGAATACGCCAACCCAGATGAACCAGCTCATCGGCGGCAGCGTGAACTTACGATCCAGCGCGGCGGCTACGACGACCACCGCGACCAAAGCGATGGTCAGGGCAGCCGAACTTAGAACGATGACGCAGGCGAAGGTCAGGCAGGACAAAGCAGACAGCGTGACAAGCGAAGGACGCATCCTGTTCTGGCCATCTACGCGCGCGAAACGCTCTGCGAACATGACCATCAGTATGCCCAAGGCAATGCCGTGCAACGCCCACGGGTAAGCTCCGATCACGTTGGCCGGACGCCAGCCAACCTCTAGCGCAATGGCCATCGCGGGTGCAAACACAGCGGCTGCCCCGGCCCAGACCGCCGCGTGATCCGGTGTGCGCATCGACCGCCAAAACGCAGCTGCCGAGATCACCGCCCCCAGAACCGTAAGGATTGTGACCACCCACGGATAATCTGCCTCGGGCGTCTCAGCATAGGCCTCAGCGAACTGGTGCAAAACGATGCCATGATCCCAGCCGTGCACGCCAACAAACCAGACAAGGCCCAAGGCGGGTAATGCGGTCACGTCCTGCAAGGCCACCGCCTTTTCGCCCCAAAGCATTAACCCAAGGGTCAGAACCGCAAGCAAAAAGACGGCCAGCCAGAACTCACCCGGGTTATCCGCCCAATGCACCGACAGGATTGCCGAGGTTACAGCCACCGCGCCAAAACCCAGCCGGGTCGGGAATTCCGGCCAGGCGTCGCCTTTCTTTCGCTGGATGATCTGGATGATCATCGACCCGCTGTGATCCGGCCAGATCCGCCGCACAGGGATCGCTATGGCGATCACCGCTAAGGCGGTCACACAGATCAGGTACTCCGGTTCGGTCAGGGGGGATGACAGCACCAGCAGCAGGCTGGCGGAATATGCGCCAAACAGCGTCAATACCGAAACCCACGCCCAGCGCCGTACGGTGTCCACAGCCAATCCCAGAACAGAAATGACAAAGAAATACCCGTACAACCAACCCGGATTCTCGGACGTGCCGCCGACCGCGAATGGGGCTGCAAAGGCACCGATCAATCCGATTGCGGCCAACAAGGGACCATGAAACCAGCCCAGAACAAGGCCCATCAATGCGACGGCCACCAGTGCAGCCAGCGCCGCCTCTGGTCCAATCAAATCATAGAGCTGACGCGCTGCCAGAATACCCCCGAACAGCGTGACCAGACCCGCACCGGAAAAGACCGAAGGCAAATAAGCCGTCGCTGCGTCCTCATCGTCACCATACCGACGCCGGATGGCTTCACCCGCGCAGATCAACGTTGCACCGAAGACCAACGCAGCAATCACACGGGCGGCGGGTGGCAGCAGCCCGTTTTCGACGCCGTATTGAACAAGGAAAATCCCCGCCAGAGCCAGCGACAGGGCGGAAACGACATAAAACCAATTTTCACGCATCCACGCGGTCAGGGCGGCAAGCCGATCCTCGCGGAACACAACGGCCGCAGGCGGTGTCTCTGGCTGTTTTGGTTCAGAAGGCGCTTCGGTACGCTCATCGGCGGATTGCGTTTTAGCGGCAGACCACGGTGCGGGTTTCGGCGTTGTATCGGGACGCTCGGCAGGCCTCCGAGGTTTTTTCGGTGGAGGCAACGCCTGCCCTTCCGGCATGTCACTGCCAAGCGACCGGATTTGCCGTTCAAGCAGGTCAATCCGCTTACGCAAGCGCGCCTGACCAACAAGCAACACAATAATGGTCACTGGAATGGCCAGCACAATTATTCCAATGAGAACAAGCAGGGATTCCAAAGCGCGCTCCGGGTGGTTTCCAATTCAGGCTATCCGACGTGCACGATCTGTAACAGTCAGAAATCCCACCAGTTTCACAGGCAGTGGACCTTGGGTTACAGTTACCCAATCGTCGGGCGCGCAATCATCAACCAAATGATGATCAGAACCGAGGCAAAGGCGGGAAAGCCGCAAGCAAACCAGATGCGAAACAGCCCGTGATACGCCCGAGGCAGAGGCACTCCGCCATCGGCGGCCGTTTGTGCCAGATCACGCATTCGAACCTGAATCCAAACGACCGGCAACCAGAAAACTCCGGCCACTGCATACAGAGCCAGCGAGGCCAGAACCCACCCCTCGGTGAAAGACCAGCCCAACCTCCAAGCCAGCAATACACCCGTGACAGGTTGCAACAGGACAGCCGTCGTCGTGAACACCAAATCGGCCAGAACCACGGTTCCTGCGGTTTGCGCGATGAATCGCGGGTCGCCGGTGCGATGCGCGATCAACATGAAAAAGGCGATCCCGGCACCGGTCCCCAACAGGACGCAGGCACCAATGATGTGTAACCAGCGCAGGATCAGATCAGGGTCCATCAGCGGCTCTGCAACATGGGCCACGCGACAAGCGACAATGTCATCGCCGGCAGGATTTTCGTTAAAGGTCCGAGCGGGTCCAGCCACAAGATCGGCACAGTGAAACTTGCCGCCACCAAATAGATCAAGGCGACCGCGCATTGGGCCAGACAGGCGCGCGCGGTCCAGGGTCTCCACAGGATTACAAGCCCCAGCGCGATATCGACGACAGACCAAAACACGACGCTGGCCATCGCCGCCCCAGTGCCCCACCCTGCGCCTGTCAAAACCGCTGCGGCCCGGGACAGGCCAACAAGTCCGAACAGGCCAGACAGCAGCCAGAACAAACTCAGCACCGCGATCACCAGTGGCATCAGCAGGGAGATTCGGGCCGTCAGCCGGTGTTCGCGCGCGGATGCCAGCCCCGCATATATCTGCGGCAAGCTTGCCAACGAATGCCCCGTTGCGGATCGGTAGGGCTCTGGATCGCCGACCACCCCTTCGGCCATGACACGTATCGCATTGCTGCGCAGAGGAGAGCGCCACCCTAATTTCCCCAAGGCATCCGCGCCGCGCGCGGTCAACCGCGCGGCCCAGGCTGGTACAGGCATAATGATCCGGGCACGCGCGAACCCCATCCAACGGCGCGTTTCGGACAGCACCTTGGCCAAGGGTTCGGGCCTGTCTTCGACCAGATCGTATGTGCCTTGCGGGAGCTTTTGCGACACGGCCTCAATGACCGCCCGGCACAGATCCGGCATACCCACGCATTGTACCCGTGATTGGGCGTAGGCGATGGGTTGTACCAGCGGCACCGCCGCCAGCATCCGCAACAATGCCGTTCCGCCATAGTCGGATTGGCCGATGACCAAACCGGGTCTGAGTATCCACAAGGGAGCTCGACTGGCCTTCAACGCCGCATCGCCTGCAGCCTTGGTTCGCATGAATTCCGTTTCCGCGTCCAGGCTGACGCCTATGGCCGATATCTGGACCACCGCGATGCCCTTTTGCGCGCAAGCCTGCCCCAATGCCGAAATGGCACCGTGATGAACAGCTTCAAGGTCATCTGCCGGACCGTCCTGCAAGGCCCCCGCGCAGTTTACGACGCAATTAACATTGGTCAGATATTGCGCCCAATCCTCCGGTCGCAGACAGGACCGCAGGTCGCCCTGAACCAGAGCGACGTCAGGCAAAACCTGCGCCCCGGTTTTTGCGCTGCGTACAAAGGCCGAAACACGCGCCCCTTCGCCGCAAAGCGACCGTGTCACGGCGGCACCGATAAAGCCATAAGCCCCTAAAACAAGGATGTTTTTATCCGAAATCTGCAAAGACCGCACAATCACTGAATTTGTTTCAGCCAGCCTAACCGATGGCTGACCCTTGGCCAGTCATTTGCGGTGATCTGCGACAATCTTGACCGTCAGGGATGAAACAATGAGCCGACGAAATACGCAATCGACGCGGCAACCCCGCCAAGGAAAAAGGTCTCGAACCCCGAACGCCACCAAGGCGACAGGGACCAGCGGCTTTTGAAGGCTCCGATGGCGAAGAAAACACCCATGGTCATGCAGGCGGAAACGGCAAAGGCCTGGTCAACCGAAAGCAGGAACGGCAGCAACGGCACCATCCCTGCGATAAGAAAGGCAAGAAACGTCGCGGCAGCGGCTTTGAACGGATGAGGGTCAACACTGCCTAGACCGTATTCTCCCTCGATCATCAGGTTGATCCAGTTGTCGTGATTGGCGGTAATCGCATCTGTCGCCTCTTCCAGAACACGTCCCGAAAGCCCCTTTTGCGCCAGAATCTCGCGCACTTCGCGGCGCTCACCATCTGGGTAAAGGCTTATATGGCGCGCTTCGATGGCACGGATGCGACGGATATTGTCCAGCTCGGCCTTAGTGCCCGAATAATTCCCCGCCGCCATCGAAAACCCGTCGGCCAGTACATTGGCCAGACCCAGCGCTACAATGACAAAGGGCGACAACCCGGCCCCTGCCACCCCGGCCACAATGGCAAAGGTCGTGACCGACCCGTCAATGCCGCCATAAACAACATCGCGCAACACCCCCCGCCCCGGAGGTGCGTTGATCCGCGCGGCAACTTCCTGCTGGCTGTGTCCGTGATCGGTCATGGCTGGCTCCATCCCCGTTATGGGCGCCAACAGACAGGAAGACTTTGCGTCAGGTCAAGTTTTCGAAAACAAACCGCTCAGCGCCCGCTTAATCATCCCGCGTGTGGACGGCTTATGCCGGTCGGAAAATGGCAACGGACGACAGACCTCCATCGCCGCCACACCGACACGCGCACTGAGAGCACCGTTTACCAGCCCTTCACCAAACCGACGGGACAGTTTGCTGAGGACCGACCCACCCAGAATGGGTTCCAGTAGATCGTCGCCGACGGCCACGGCGCCGGTGGCAACCAGATGCACAAACACCGCGCGGGTCAGGCGCCAACTGCCCAAGAACCCGGCGCGCCCTCCATAAATCTCAGCCACTCGCCGGATCATCCGCAATGAAGCCGCAAGCGCGGTCACCACGTCTGCCAGTGCCAATGGCACCAAGGCAGTCACGGTGGCGACCTGCCGGGCGGCGGCCTCAACTTCGCGGCTGGCGGCCTGATCCAAAGGGGCCAGCAATTCATCTTCGGCCAAGGCCAGCAGGCCTGAGGCGTCGAACTGTTCGCCCATCCGCTCGGTCAGTCGATCGCGGCCCCAGCGGGTTTCCTCGCGCCCTTTGTAGAACGCGATCAGGCGGTTGGTAACGGTGCGGGCCTGTGCCAGATCGGCCTCGGCCAGCGCGAGGTCCGCTGCTCGGCGCATCCCATCGACGCGGGACAACCGCCCGATGGCGGCAAGCTCTCGCACGGCAATGATCAGCGCAACAAGGACCAAAGCTGCAAACAGGCCGGTCACAACCCACCCAAGGATTGGTGCCCGCAGCAGTAGCGAATTGACGAAATCCCACGCGGCCACGGACACGACGGCGCCAACCACGGCCAGCGCCAAACCCCAGAACCACCGCGACAGGGCCGAGGGTTGGCGCGCCGCTAATCGGGCCGCCGTCTGCATCGCCTGCCCCTGTGGCGGCGCAACGTCAGGCACAGGCGGGGCCTGGGCCACGTCCGTTGCCGGTTCTTCGCCGTCGAGATCAATCAGAACCGGACCCTTAGCCATTCTCAGCCCCTTCCCGCCGCCAGAGATATCTGATGTCTGGCAGTTTTTCATCGTTGTCCGCTCCGTCGCTGCGGGCAACCTCGGCAAAGCCGTTGCGTTCGTAGAACTTGCACGCCCCGTGGTTGGCCTGAAACGCGAACAACGACAGTTGCGTCTGTCGCGACTTGGCGTGATTTAAAAGGCGTTGCCCGGTCCCCTGTCCGCAGGCGGACGGCGTCAGATACAGCGAATGAATTTCATCCTCGTTGCGCGCCATAAACCCCACTACTCCGGCACCGGTTTCCGCCACGGTGACCCAGCCCTGATCAATCATCCAACCGCAAAAGGCGATGGTCTCAGCACAGGAGTGCAGCTTAGGCATCCAGTCATTGTCACGAGCGAAACCGTGCAAAATCTCTCCGGTTGTACCGGCATCCGTGCTGCGGGCTGGGCGGAGTGTTACGGTCACAGGCGGTCTCCGATCAGGAACTGCGCGGCACGGTCCAGCCGGATATGCGGCGGACCATCGCCCGGACGCAGCGTCAGGTGGGCGGGGGCAAAGGCCATAAAGCCAAAATCATCGCCTAGCCAACTTTCAGCCCCGTTGCGTGCCGGGCCCAGCAGGTGGGCCGGGTCTTCGGGCAGGTCACCGGGATAGAAGGCCGCCTGTTTTCCGTCCAGCAAGGTACCGCGGACACAGGGCAACTCGGCCCCGTTATAGGTGCGGATTTCCTCGGTCGTTGCACGCAACGCGGCCAGAGACAGCGCCGCCGTTTCTGCCCCGGCAAAGCTGGCGCGGTCACGGGCATCGCGGGTCAGCGCCTCCATGATATGGGTCAGGCGGGGGTGTTGCAGGTGATGCAGGTGGTCAGCCTTGGTCGCGGCAAACAGGATGCGTTCGACCCGTTTGCCCAGCAGCAACTGGCTGAGCCACGCGTTACGCCCCGGACGGAAAGCCGACAGGATATCGGCCATCGCGCGGCGCATATCCTCGACCGCTTGCGGCCCCTTGTGTATCGCGCCCAGCGCGTCAACCAAAACAACCTGCCGGTCGATCCGGGCAAAATGGTCGCGAAAGAACGGTTTCACCACTTGCGATTTATAGGCCTCATACCGCCGCTCCATTTCCCGGTGCAGGCTGCGCCGTGGCGCATGGCCATCTACTGGTAAGGGCGCGAAGGTCAATACCGGTGAGCCCGCCAGATCGCCCGGCAGCAGAAATCGTCCCGGTGTACAGTCGTAAAACCCGGCGTTCCGCGCCGCATTCAAATAGGACGCAAACTCTTTGGCCAACGCCTGCGCTTTTGGCTCATCATGGAGTTCCGAAGGCTCGGCCGCTTTGACCAGTTCCAGAAACGCCGCTGCCTCAGCACGTACGGAAACACGATCCAGTGTTTCTTTCGACCAGACCTCGTAGGACTTATCGAGCAAGGCCAAGTCCAGCAGCCATTCCCCCGGATAGTCCACAATATCCAGATGGATGGTCCGTGGCCCTTGAAGCCCTGACAACAACCCCGAGGGCCTAGCCTTAAAAGACAGGCGCAGTTCCGACACGGCGCGGGTGCTGTCCGGCCAGTGCGGCTCGGGCCCGGTCAGCGCGGTCAGGTGGTTTTCATAGTCAAACCGGGGTACCGTGTCATCGGGCTGCGGTTGCAGGTAGGCCGCATTGATCCGCCCTTCCTGCTGCGCCACAAGGCCTGGCATCCGCCCCCGATCCAGCAGATTGGCAACCAAAGACGTGATGAACACCGTCTTGCCCGACCGCGCCAGACCCGTGACACCCAGACGTATGACCGGCTCGAACAGGGTCTCGGACACGCGGTCGCCAACGGATTCGACGCCGCGCACAAGACTGTCTGCCAGGGAAGAGATGACCAAACCGTCGCCCCACTTTTATCGTTTCGCTCAAGATAGGTAGAGGTCGCAGGACATACCAGCGCTTTCCCGCTCTTGCCCGTCCTTGCGCGGCGCGTTACCAGCATCCCATGCCTAGATACGCGCTGAAAGTCGAATACCACGGGGAACCGTTTGCCGGATGGCAGCGGCAAAAGAAATTGCCATCTGTACAGGGGGCAATCGAACAGGCCCTGTCGCGCATTCAGCCCGGAGATCACACCATCGCCGCCGCAGGCCGGACCGATGCAGGAGTGCATGCTCTCGGTCAAGTCGCTCATTGCGATCTGGTAAAAGAGTGGGACCCGTTCCGTCTGTCCGAGGCGCTGAACTATCACCTCAAACCGCAGCCGGTTGCCATTGTCGCCGCTGCACGCGTGGATGACGACTGGCACGCACGTTTCTCAGCGCTCGAACGGCAATATCTGTTCCGCATCCTGATGCGCCGCGCCCCTGCTACCCATGACGCTGGGCAGGTCTGGCAGATCAATCATCGGCTGGATCTGGGCGCAATGCAGGCCGGGGCGGATATGCTGATCGGGCGGCACGATTTCACCACCTTCCGGTCGTCCATCTGTCAGGCCGCGAGCCCGGTTAAAACTCTGGATGAGCTGCGGGTTGAGGAGGTCGCAGGCTTCTCTGGCCCTGAAGTGCATTTTCACGTCCGCGCCCGGTCGTTCCTTCACAATCAAGTGCGCAGCTTTGTCGGAACGTTGGAGCGTGTCGGCGCCGGAGCCTGGTCACCCGAGGACGTCCGTGACGCGTTGGAGGCCACCAACCGCGCCGCCTGCGGACCGGTATGCCCGCCGCAGGGCTTGTATCTGGCGCGGGTCGGATACCCCGAGCCGGTCTTCGACTAGATCGCACGCATCAACAGGCCACCGGCGATAACTGCGATCAGCAGGCCCGCCACCAATTCGATTGTTGGTGCCAGCACGGATGCAAAACGTGTGGCCGAAGCCGATGCCAACAACCCGCCGCGTAAGCCGAACGACGTCCAACCGACCAGCGTGGTCACGGTCGCAGTGCCCAGTGCCATTGCGAAAGCCCCGGCAATACCGACTGCGGCGATGCCCATTTGCCAGGTCAGGATCAGCACGAACAATGCTCCGGTGCAGGGTCGCGCCGCGATCCCCGCGATCAACAAAGCTGCCTCACGCAGGCTGCCGACTTGTGCCACTTCTTCCGCGGTCGGCCCGTGCCGGTGACCGCAGTCTGAACATACTTCGTGTTCATGGCCGTGGTGATGGTGATCGTGATTGTGATTGTGATGTGCGGTTTCATTACGATGGCGGCGCGCAAAACTGCGGATTGCCCGAAACACCAGCCACAGTCCAATCGCAGCGATGGCACCATAGCTGACAGGGGCCATAATTTGCTCGGTCGCCCCTACGAGGCTTTCGCGCGACATCTGAAACACCAAAACTCCGGCATAGACCAGCACAACGGCCGTCACCGCCTGCCCAAGGCTGGACAGAACGCTGATCGCGGACAGACGCCAAAAGGCAACCCGGCGACCCAGCCCATAGCCTCCGATCAGCACCTTGCCGTGACCCGGACCAATGGCGTGGAAGAACCCATAGGCGAAACAGACCGTCAGCAGGGTTGCGACGGCTTCGGGTTGCTCGGCCCGCGCGGCGCGCAAGGATCGCGCGATCTGGTTCTGAAACTCGCGCTGCTCACCCGCAGCCCAAGCAGCCAGGCTGTCAAACCCACCACTTCCCCAAAACCACAGCAGCAAAGCAATGGCGGCCGCAACCGGAACAATCAGGTATTTGGACATGAAACGAAAATCTCGGTCGCAAAGTTTTCCCCGACCAGCGGGATATCATTTTCTTCAAGGTCGTAATTGGCGTCCAGTGTCAAAAGGAACGCCTGCATCTGCGCCAGCTGCTCGTCAATATCCGGCTCAACCCGGGTGATCTCACAGGATGCTGGTCCCGATACGGTCACAGGGCGGGTTAGGTCATAGGCCGTATAATATGTCTCGTCATAGGCTTTCGCGGTCAATGCGGTCGCAGGCACCGGCCCGCCTTCAACGGCGCGTAGATGAGTTGTCACGATGCGCCCGTCTTCGGTGGTCGCGTGCGGCTCCAGCGGGCCGGACAGAGATACCTGAGCGCCATCTGCGAACACCGCCAGGTCACCGTTATACCCTTCGACCCATTGCGCATCGAACCCGGCCAGAAACTGTTTTTCCTCTTCGGTCAAAAGGCCATCGGCATCCTGATCAAGCCTCATATCCTCAAGAACCAGCAACGAGTAGAACTCATCATACGCCCAAGTCACGCGGACATGGGTCAGTTGACCTTCTTCATCCACAATGAACTCCAACCCTGTGTCGATGAAGACATGGGGGTGCGCCATGGCCGGGATCGGCAGGCAGCAGGTCAGAAGGGTCACAAACCAACGCATGAGCAAAAGATAGGGTGTCCGCCCACGCGCGGCAATGCGTTTCCCGCCTGACGTGCAGGAACTGGCCAATGGTTCAGCCCGGTGAAAATAGAACAAGAGTTTGCAACGCAGTCCCGACAGGCCCTTCGGTATCGTAAAGCACGGATTGCGACATCCCGATTCCCGAGGATTGCCAATGGCTAATCGAATCCGAAGCCAGCCAGTCCGACACCGGCTCGCGGTGAATCTGAACAGTCAGATCGGTGTTCATGAACCCCATCTCGGTGGTCGGCGCGTTCCACGATATTCCGTTGCCGCAATCGGCCAGCGGACAAAGCGACTGAATCGGTGATGGCACCTCACCGTCCAACAGGGCCGGGGTGCGCATCCAGACCATTTTGGGCCCAGCTCCTTGATTTCCGCCTTTGGGATACAGCACCTCAGAGTTATTTGCGAAACCCGGCAGCGCGTGGCGCAGCTCTCCGATCGGGAACGGACCGGTCACCGTGTCGTCCAGGAGGGGCGGTTGCAGCGTCACATTTGGTACAGGCCCCAGATCCCGGCGCGCCAGGTGCATGGTCGTGGCGGTGGCGCACAACGTGTCGTCCAGATCGTGCACCGTGACCCGCGTTGTCGCCAAAGTCTTGGTGTGGCGCGTGGTTTCCGCTGCCACCCGCAACCCCGCTAGAGGCTGCGGCCGCAGCAGATCGACCGTCAGCCGAGTCAGCATCTTCTCTGGCCCGACCTCGGTTTCCGCTGCCCGAACGATCAGTCCGCTGACTGGGCCAGCGTGACAGTGATCGGCCGACCATGGCCCGCGCGCGGGATCGTTGCCGACAAAGGCCCCGTCCGACCGCAAGTGAAAATAAGCCTGCTGGCTCAGGTTTTGTGTTCCGCTCATAGGCTGTCCTGAAATGTTCTCTGCTCTCACGGTTCGACGACCGGGCTTTACCTTCTGCCACAGAATGACTTAGCTGCCGTCACGATGTCCTGTTCGATGAGGGGACGTCAATACACTCAAATACGAGGGGGCATGAAATGGCTTTGTTGATCGAAACCGGGCTATCCGACTGGATTAATGACAGTGATATAGCCCGCGACATTCGGCAGCTATACCCGGATGCGGATGTGCGAACGCTGGAAACCCTTGGCGATCCAGCCGACATTACCATGGCCGCCGTGGTTGTCTTGAAAGATGATCACCCCCAACACCTGCCCAATCTGCAGCTTGTCCAGAAACTGGGTGCCGGGGTCGAAACCATTGTCGGCAACCCCAATCTGCCCGCGCATGTCCGCGTGACCCGATTGAAACCGGACGCCCCGGCTCAGGGAATCGCGGAATGGTTCGTCGCTTATATTCTGCGCCACCAGCGGCATATGGCGTTCCACGAAGCAGGTCAGAGCCGCGCGGAATGGACCCCAAAAGCACCGATCTATTCACCGGACACGGTGGTTGGCGTTCTGGGCTTGGGACATATCGGCACGCGTAGTGCGAAAATGCTGCGTGCGGTCGGTTTTCAAGTCATGGGTTGGAGCCGCTCACCCAAGCAGATTGAAGGCGTCACCTGTCTGCACGGCGATGCGGCCCTACCAGAATTGTTGGGCCAATGTGATCATGTCTGTGCGATTTTGCCTTCGACCCCGCAAACCGTCGGGCTGTTTGGTGCCGAATTGCTGGCCGCCATGAAACCGGGCAGCCAGCTTTTGAACGCCGGTCGCGGGGATCTGATCAATGAGACGGCCTTGATCACCGCCCTGGACAACGGCAGGCCAGGCCACGCAGTGCTGGATGTGACCTCAACTGAACCGCTTCCATCGGACAGCCCGCTTTGGTCCCATCCCGGCGTAACGATTACCCCGCATGTCTCGGGCTGGCATCTGGGCGAAGCCTTGTCTGACGTCGCCGAGAATTTCCGGCGGTTGACCGCAGGCGAACCCCTGCTGCACGAAGTCGACCGGACGCGCGGTTACTGATTAGGTCAGGGCGTCAGAATCCAGTTGCCATTGGCATCGCGGCACCTGCGGGTTCTGACCTCACGGCTTTGTTCCGCGCCAGCGGGTTGAATGAAGTGTTGCAGATGTACGCAATTGTCCCTGACATCCCGCACGCGGATGGTACCTTTTGAACCAGAGTCCTCATTCTCCCAGGTGCTTTCCTCGCCGACTTGCGGCGTTGCTCCTGCCAGCATCGCGGCCGAGGTTTCATTCACCACCTCAAAATCCGCAGGCGTCAGGCCCATTTCCGCAATGATTCGGGAAATCGACTTGGCCTCAACGGTTGCAGTCGTAGCGAAAACGGCAATTGCCGCCAAAGTTGAAGAAATCCAGGCTTTCATGACCGCCTCATTTTGCTGAAATAGATTTGCATTCAACATTATACCGGCAGCGAACACGGGCCAAGCCCTGTTGGCCGACCTTCAAATTATCCCGAATAAACCTTTTGCGACTCGGGCACTAGGACCTGCGGGTTAACCCGCCCATAGTGCCGAAACCACCAGACAGAGGCACCTTATGGCAAAACCAACCTATTACGCGCCCAAAGGCGGGCATCCCGGTCAAGATCAGCTTTTGACCGACCGCGCCATGTTCACCGAGGCCTATGCGGTAATCCCCAAAGGTACGATGCGCGATATCGTCACCAGCTCTCTGCCATTCTGGGAAAAAACCCGGCTTTGGGTGCTGTCACGTCCTCTCAGCGGGTTTACCGAAACCTTCTCGCAGTACATCATGGAGGTGCAGCCAGGCGGCGGCAGCGATCAGCCCGAAACGGACCCGGCGGCGCAGGGTGTTCTGTTTGTGGTCGAAGGCAACGTGACATTAACGTTGGATGGGGGCGTTCACGACCTGGACACAGGCGGATATGCCTATATCCCGCCTGGCTCCAACTGGACCCTGCACAACAACAGCGAAGAAACTGCCCGTTTCCATTGGGTTCGCAAGGCTTACGAGGCCGTTACCGGTCTGCCCGCCCCCGATGCGATCATCACTAACGAACGCGATATCACTCCGATCGAGATGCCCGGAACCGAAGGGCGTTGGTCCACGACCCGCTTTGCAGACCCGCAGGATCTGCGCCACGACATGCATGTCAATATCGTCAATTTTGAACCCGGCGGCGTGATACCCTTTTGCGAAACGCATGTGATGGAACACGGGCTGTATGTGCTCGAGGGCAAGGCGGTTTACCGTCTCAATCAGGACTGGGTCGAGGTCGAAGCTGGCGATTACATGTGGCTACGCGCCTTTTGTCCGCAGGCCTGTTACGCGGGTGGTCCAGGCCGATTCCGCTATCTCCTTTACAAGGATGTGAACCGCCACATGCCTTTGTCGCTGGCTAAACGCTGACGCCATTTCGATTTTTTCCTGCGCAGGGGTTCACAGAAGGGGTTGAATCTGGTGAAATAATACTGGTTTTTAGCACTGGAGATTGTTCAATGTTACTGCGCGGATCAATGCTGGCTGTGGCGGCCATAGCTGGCTTTATGGCCTTTGAGGCAACTCCTGTTGTCGCTAAAGAGGAAACCAAGTCGGTGTTTGTGATGAGCCGCACGTGGGCCGTGACACAAGTCTCTGACGCTCCGGTCGTTTATCGTGCAACCCGCGATAACAACAACCTGAACCCCTTCGGCCCGCCGCCCCGTCTGCGTACGATCCAGGCCATCGCAGCCATCCAGGCGGCTACAGGTTGCAAGCCAATCGTGGGCAGCATGTATCAGAACATCTCGGGCCAGTTCTTTTCTCAAGTCAGCTGTAACTGATCTTGCTGCAAAACGGGCATTGAGGTCAGACCGGACCGCTGCCATAGCTTGCGCATGAGACTTGCGATCAATGGATTCGGCCGCATCGGCCGCACGATCCTGCGGCAGCTTCTGGCGTTGCCGGAGGGTTCGGATATTGAGTTGGTGCTGATCAACGATATCGCACCGCTGGACACTTGCGCCTATCTGTTCAAGTACGACAGCACCTTTGGCCCCTACCCCGGTACGGTTGATACCAGTGACGAAACCATCGTGGTGAACGGTCAGGCTATTCCTGTGACCCACAGCGCGGATCTGTCACGCGTGGACCTGTCCGGCGTCGATGTGCTGATGGATTGCACCGGTGTCGCGCGCACCTCGGATGTGGCCAGTCAGGGCCTGACGGCCGGGGCGGGCAAGGTTCTGATCTCGGGCCCATCGCCCGCAACCGAAGTCACTATCGTTCTGGGCGCAAATGAGGATCAGTTGGGCAATGCCCGGATCGTGTCGAACGCCTCGTGCACGACCAACGGGCTGGCGCCTCTGGTCAAGGTTTTGGATGGTATAGCGGGCATTGCCTCGGCGCATATGACAACAATCCACTGCTACACCAACAGCCAACCCATGGTCGACGCCCCGCGTGGCGATCTGGCCCGGTCCCGCGCCGGAGCGCTGTCCATGGTTCCTACCACCACCAGCGCCACCCACCTGATCGACGAGGTCCTGCCGCACCTCGCGGGCCGCATCTCGGGCGCAGCGGTACGTGTCCCCACCGCCAGCGTGTCTGCCGTTGATCTGGTCGCGACGCTGGAACGCGGCATGTCCGCCAGCGCGTTTGAGGCTGAACTGCGAACGGCTGTCGCCGGATCCGCTGTTTTAGGTTGGACTGACCACCCGCTGGTATCCTCGGACCTGCGTACCCGCCCGGAGTCCCTTGTGATCGCAGGCCCCGAAACACGAGTGGTCGGCGACAATCAGGTCCGTGTCTTTGGCTGGTATGACAACGAATGGGGTTTTTCGGCTCGCATGTTGGACGTTGCCCGCTTGATGGCACAGCCCTGATATTTTCGTTGACGCAGCGCGCGGGAGAGCGTGCTTCAGCCTGCTACCACCTCATAGGGCGCGTCGAACCAGACCTCTTCCAGATTGGCCCCTTCTCCGATCCGATCAACGACCGCGAACAACCCCGGAGCGTGCAGCGGCGTTAACACCCCATGCCACGTGCCCCGACGATAATTTACTGCCTGTCCGGGTGACGTGATGAAAGCCAATGGTTCCCCGGGTCGGGCATCAACATCGAGCGCGACAACTACCAAAAAGGGCTGATGGGTCATGGGAATGAACGTCTGACTGCCGTCTGGATGCCGCTCGACCATGTCCAGTTGATACGGTAAAGCCCGCGGGTTGGCGTTAACCAGGCTAACCCCCGCACGCCCATCCGAGAAATCCAGCCCGGCGCGATCATGATATCGCCCACACTGGCCCTGGTTGATGATCTCGTCCGGTTCTCCCGCGATCTCGATCACGTCACCAAACGGCGCAAACGCTTCTTCGGTCAGGGGCACGGCGACAATTCGGCGGCTCATGAGGGCAACAGATCCCGCAGACGGAACTCGGCAATCCGCTCGACCTGACGGCAGGCCTCTGCGAACTCGGTTTCGCGGTCCTGTTCGATCCTTCGCTGGAAGGACTGCAAAATCGAGGCTTTGTCATGATCCCGCACCGCAATGATGAAAGGGAATCCGAATTTATCGGAATATTGCTGGTTTAGATCGGTGAAGGCCGCGCGTTCTTCATCGGTCAGAGCATCTAACCCGGCCGAGGCCTGCTCGGATGTGCTTTCCTGCGTCAGTCGTTTCGCCTGCGCGAGCCTACCCGCAAGATCAGGGTGCGCCGTCAGCACGCCCAAACGCTCTTTGTCCGAGGCCGATCGGAACACGCGGGACAGAGCATTGTGTAATCCACCCGCCGTGTCATGCACCGGTCCAAGCTCCAGATCAAATGCACGCTCCGCGATCCAGGGCGAATACTCAAAGATACCACCATAGGCCGCGACAAACGCCGCCCTATCCATCTGCGAAGGGCGCGTGCGGGGTACCGGCGGGTGCTGTGCTGCCCAGTGTTCCGCAATTTGCAGTCGCGTTGCGAACCAGACGTCCGAATGCCCGCGCGCATAGTCCAGGAACCGTCTCAATGCCATCACCCGCCCCGGACGTCCGGCCAGACGGCAGTGCAGTCCAATAGACAGCATCTTTGGTGTTCCTGCCTCCCCTTCGGCATAGAGCGCATCGAAACTGTCCTTGAGATAACAGAAGAACTGATCACCCGCATTGAACCCCTGCGGTGTCGCAAAACGCATGTCGTTGCAATCCAGTGTGTAGGGAACAATCAACTGATCACGACCACCGGTGGTTACCCAATAGGGCAGATCATCAGCGTAGGAATCCGCGACATAGTCAAATCCACCGTCTTCGGCCACCAGCCGTACCGTATTCTCGGAACAGCGCCCCGTGTACCAGCCGCGCGGACGCTCTCCTACAACCTCTGAATGCAGGCGAATGGCTTCGTTGATCTGGGCGCGCTCTTCGTCCTCTGGCATGTCCTTGTGTTCGATCCACTTGAGACCATGACTGGCAATTTCCCAGCCCGCACCTTTCATTGCAGCCACCTGATCGGGCGAGCGGGCCAGCGCGGTCGCCACTCCATAAACGGTGATTGGAGTATCTATTAACAGACGATGCAGCCGCCAGAACCCTGCGCGCGACCCGTATTCATAGATCGACTCCATGTTCCAATGACGCTGACCCGGCCACGGAGCCACGCCGACAACTTCGGACAGAAACGCCTCGGATGCCGCGTCACCATGCAACACGCAGTTCTCTCCACCCTCTTCGTAGTTCAGCACGATCTGTACGGCCAGCTTGGCACCTCCGGGCCAACGAGCGTCGGGGGGATTGGCACCGTATCCGATCAGGTCGCGAGGGTATCTTGGCGGCTGCATAGTCTCTTCCGTAATTGGGTGCTTCATCAGCCTTAGCCCAAAAACGCGCTTGGTATTATCGATCTAATCCGAACACTGTTTCCGGTTCTTTCGGCATTTCCACTATTTTGAACTTTGCGTCAGACTATGGCAAAGCAAAAAGCAAATCATAGGAGACCCCCGTGACTGGCTATTTGACAACTCATGTACTGGACACGGCACGCGGCTGTCCGGCCGAAGGTTTGAAAATCACCCTGTATGAAATCTCGGGCGAAACACGGCGCATATTGGCGGAAATGGAAACCAACTCCGACGGTCGTACTAACAGCCCGATCCTGCCGCAGGACACTTTCCAAACCGGAACGTATGAACTGATCTTCTTTGCCGGAGATTACCTGCGCGCAACCGGTCAGGACGGGGACGGTCCGTTGTTCCTGGATCAAGTACCAATCCGATTTGGCATATCGGACGCAGACGCGCACTACCACGTTCCGCTGCTATTATCGCCCCACGGCTATTCCACCTATCGGGGCAGCTGAGGCAGTACGGAACCACTCCCGCCAGTCAGCCGCCCCTGACGGGACGCTCCTGTTGGGCCGGGCGCCACGCCTTGCAGGCGTGGCGCGCTCGCATTTTGTTGTACGCTTTCATATCAATTTGCCAACCCGCACAATCATGAAATCCATGAACAGGCGCGCTTTTGGGTCTTGTTGGCGGCGATGGGTGTAAAGGCACGCCATCTGGACCGGAACCGGTGGTGTATCCACGGCGACTGGCACAAGACGCCCTGCGCTCAAATGCTCGGCCACTTCGAACACCGGCTTCTTCGCAATACCCTGCCCGGGCAAACTCCAGGCGGTCAGAACATCCCCGTCATCACATTCGAAATGTGCCCCTAATGGCGTTTCGCTGGAATCCGAAGGGGATATCGCCCGCAATGCACAGCAAATCTTTTTGCAAACTGGCGTTAGCTACGCCATGCCGCCCGCCAATGTGACCTACATGGAACCCGAAGATCGCGAGGCGATCATTCGCTGGTTCCGCAATGCCGGGTCCTGACCACCACATAACCTGATAATTCAGCGATTCCATCGATAAGTTCTTTCCCTGCGTGGAAACTGATGCTCTAACATGAATGTAACGAGCCGTTGCTTTGCATAAGACGGCAAAATTTATTTCGACTTGGGGCAGTTGGAGCCATTCGATGCAGAGGAGCAGGCCACGGGCTTTCGTGAATTATTGCCTTGTTGGTGCAATTTCTACTGTCTTTCCTACGTCTCTGGCCGCTTTGGAAACAACCCTGAACGCACCGGGTGCGCCAAAGGCCCTTGTCGAGCGGATCGAAGAAACGTCCTCGGTCGCTACGGCTGAGGATCGAGGGTTGGACACCCCGCTGGAAATCCTTTCGGCCGCCCTGTCGGATTACCGGACCATCGTTCAAATTCTGTATGATGAAGGCTACTTCAGCCCCGTTGTTAGCATCAAACTGGATGGTCAGGAAGCTGCCGAGATGAGCTCGCTGACCGTGCCTAATGCAATCAATCGTGCCGTCATCACGGTCGACACTGGCCCGACCTTCACCTTCGGATCGGCCATAGTTGCACCCGTTGCACCAGACACCGAACTGCCAGAGGGGTTCGCCCTCGGAAAACTGGCAACAACCGGCGCGATCCAACAGGCGACCTCGGCCGGGGTTCAGGGCTGGCGGGATGTTGGTCACGCTAAGGCCGCAGTCGAAGGCCAGAAGGTCACCGCCCGACACGCGCAGAGAAAACTGGATGCCGAGATCGATCTGGAACCGGGGCCGCGCCTGACATTTGGCAAGATGTTCATCAAGGGTGATACCGATGTGCGGCACAGGTCCATAGAAAAGATCGCCGGGTTCCCTGAAGGCGAGGTGTTTTCACCCGCGAAAATTCAGAAGGTCGGCACTCGGCTGCGCCGTACCGGCACATTCAACGTGGTTGCGATCGAAGAGCATGAAACACCAAACCCCGACGGCACACTGGACTTCGACGCCACGTTCGAAGACCTGCCGAAACGGCGCCTGACCTTCGGGGTGGAACTGGCTTCGCGCGACGGGGTGGATGTCACTGCGACCTGGACTCACCGCAACGTCTTCCGGCGGGCCGAGCGGCTGCGCTTTGAAGCAGCGCTGCGCAACATCGGAGGGGCTGAAAACCTCGACGGTCGCCTTGGCCTGCGCCTGGATCAGCCGGATCGGCTGGGCCCGGATGACAACACATTCTGGAGCGCCCTGCTGGAGCGGCGGGATACCGATAATTACAACGTCTCGGTGGCCTCGTTAGCCTATGGTGCGCGCCGCACATTCTCGGACCGCCTGTATGCCGAAGCGTCTGCAGGTTTTCAGTGGTCGGACGCCGATGACGCCTATGGCAGCGGTCGTAAGTTCCGCTACTTCATCGTTCCGTTTCGGTCCGAATGGGATGAGCGCGACAGCAAGGTCAGCGCCACACGCGGCTATTATCTTGATTCTCAGGCCATGCCTTTTCTCGGCATTTCAGAAACGGAAACCGGTCTGCGGCTGTTCTTTGACGGACGGGCCTATACCAGCCTGAACACGGGTGGACGGCTTGTTCTGGCTGGACGGGTACAGTTGGGGTCGGTGCTCGGTCCGTCACCGGATGCCGTGACACCGGACTTCCTGTTCTTCTCGGGCGGTGCCGGAACCGTGCGTGGACAGCCGTTTGAAAGCCTCGGGATACCTGTTGGAACCGGCGTTGCGGGCGGTAAATCATTCCTTGGGCTATCTGGTGAGGTCCGTGGCAAGATCACCGACACGATATCGCTTGTCGGGTTCTATGATTACGGTACGGTGGACACGTCGTCATTCATCGGCAGCGGTGCAGAGTACCATTCTGGCGCTGGCCTCGGGGTACGGTACGATCTGGGCGGGTTCGGCCCGCTGCGCCTTGATCTGGCCGTACCGGTTCAGGGCAGCACCGGCGACGGATTGCAGTTCTATATCGGGATCGGGCAGGCATTTTGATACGGCGTTACTCATATCCTGTTCTGACAACGGTGCTGATCCTGACGGCATCCCCCGTTATCGCCCAGGAAGATGAGAGCGGCGGTAGCATGATCGAGCGATTCCTGCAGGATACGCTGTCGGGCGATGATCAAAATGTCACCGTCAAGGGCCTGCAAGGCGCGCTGAGCGCACGCGCCACGATTGAAGAGATCACCGTTTCGGACGACGAAGGCGTCTGGCTGACCATCAAGGAAGCCGTGCTGGACTGGAACAGGCTGGCCTTGATCCGAGGACGATTTTCAGTCAACGCACTGACTGCGCAGGAAATTGATATTGCCCGAGCACCCGGTACAACCACCAAAGATGAACCGGCACCCTCGGCCGAAACGCAGCCCTTCCAGCTGCCCGAACTGCCCGTGTCCATCGAGATCGGCGAGATCAAGATAGATGAAGTGTCACTGGGCGAACCCCTGATCGGGGTAGCCGCTGATTTGTCAGTGACCGGGAACTTGTCCTTGGCCGATGGCACGCTAGACACCAATTTGGACGTAACCCGGCTGGACCGGGCGGGCGACGAAATAACCCTGACCGCCGGGTTCCAGAATTCGTCGCGCGAGGTCAATCTTGACCTGCAGGTGACCGAAGCTTCGGGTGGCCTGATTTCAACAGCGCTGAAGATACCGGACAGCCCGCCGATAGGATTGTCCGCCAAAGGCGCAGGACCGTTGACCGATTTTACCGCGGATATCGCCCTGAGCAGCGACAATCAACAAAGAGTGACCGGGCAGGTTCAACTGCGGACGGCCGAAAGCGGTGCCGCGGACGGGATCGCCTTCACCGCCGATCTGGGCGGCGACCTGACACCATTCATGGCCGAAGATCTGGACCCGTTCTTCGGGCCGAAAACACGCCTGTTCGTGGATGGTCAGACTCAACCCGAAGGCGCTTTGGACATCTCAGATCTGGAGCTCACCACTCAGGCCCTAAACCTGAAGGGCGAGTTGCAACTGGCCGAAGGTGGCACCCTGCAACTGGCGGCGCTGCAAGGCCGGATCACTCCGCCCGACGGGAACGTCGTCGTGCTGCCTGTTGCAGGCGGGGAAACCTCGATCGAAGCCGCACAGATTTCCGCTCTGTTCGATCAGAAAAACGGCAACCTTTGGGATCTGAGCCTGACAGCAAATGCGTTTGCATCGCCGCAAGCGAAACTGGACAGCGCGAGAATTACGGCTCAGGGCACCTTAGAACAGGGAGATGTTTTCGGCGTTGAAGGCGACCTTCAGGCTACGGTGACCGGAATTGACCTGAGCGACCCGGCCCTAAACACAGCTTTGGGCGACCGTGTCACTTTGGATGGGCTGTTCGATTATGGCAGTGACCAGTCCCTGAACCTGTCGGGGTTCGAACTGGTGGGATCAGACTACAATCTTGCGCTGGATGCGTTGATCAACGGGTTGAACAGCGGCCTAACCGTCGACGGTTCTGCTGAACTCGAGGCGTCCGACCTGTCACGGTTCTCGGAACTGGCACAGATGGACCTTGGCGGGACGGCGTCAGCCCGGGTCGAGGGCAAAGGTTCACCGCTGGAAGGCAGCTTTGACGGCAAAATAATGGTCGAAGGCCGCAATCTGGTCACCGGGCGCGACGATATCGACCCAGTGATCAAGGGCGAGACCACGATCACTCTGGACGGCAGCCGCGGCAACGACGGCATCACCATCCGTGAGTTCGACCTGAACAGCGAAGCCGCACAGGCACGCGCAAGCGGCGACGTCACCACGCCGAACGGCAACCTAACCATTGATGGACAAGCCAGTGTCAACGCGCCCGACCTTTCGGTCTTTTCGGGGTTGGCAAAACGCGATCTGGGTGGGTCACTGCAGGCCGAACTGAACGGCAAAGGCACGGTGCAAACACTGGAATTCGACGGCACCGCCAGCGCCATCGGGCAAGACATCAAAACAGGTATGTCCGATATTGATCCCCTGTTGACTGGCAAAACCACGATCACATGGGACGGCGCCCGCACAGCCGACCAAATTGAGATCCGCAAAGCAACCGTTAATGGCACTGCGCTGACCGCACAGGTCGCGGCAACGATTGACGACCCGTCCGGAAATCTGGCGGTGGACGGCAACGCCCGCGTGAACGCCCCCGACCTTTCACTTTTCTCGGGTCTGGCCAAGCGCGATCTCGGCGGATCGATCTCGGCGAATGTTCAGGGCAACGGGGGTTTATCCAGCCGCACTTTCGATATTCAAGGTGACGTTGAGGCCGACAACATTCAGAGCGGTATCGAGCTGGTCGACAATCTGATTCAAGGCCGCACAACCCTGAAAGTCGATGCCGAAAACGGCGAGGAAGGGTTGGACATTCGTACCTTCCGCCTGAATGGAACCGCACTTACGGCCAATGCGTCTGGCAAACTGGATCGCGATGCGGGCGGGCTGGACTTCTCGGCCAAGCTTGACGATTTGTCGCGAGTCATCAGTGCGCAGTCCGGGCCGCTAACACTGGAAGGGAATGTTGCACCAGCCGGATCGGGGCTGGAGGGTAAGGTAAGGTTGAAAGGGCCGGACAGTTCCTATGCGGCCCTGTCCGGCACAGTAAACACCGATGGTGCGGCAGACCTTGAATTTGACGCCAACCTGAACAAGATTGAGCGTTTCGTTCCTGATTTCCCAGGCACCATCGCCGCAAAAGGAACTGCCAAACGCAACAAAGGTGTCTGGACAATTGACAGTTCGGTCAATGGCCCGGCCGAAATCAACAGCTCCCTTGCTGGGACATTTGACGAAAACAGCGGCGAAGCCGACATTCAGGGGCAAGGCAGCGTCAATCTGGGCATCGCCAACATCTTTATCTCTCCCAACAAGATCGAAGGTACAGCCCGCCATAATTTGCAGCTGAAAGGGAAACCAGAGCTAAGCTCTCTCAGCGGGTCGATCACAACCTCGGGCACATCGTTGGCCATACCCGGGGCCGGGCAGACGATCACAGGGATCAGCGGTTCGGTCGATCTGGCGCAAAGCCGGGCGACGATTTCGCTGAACGGCGGCGTCCGCGCAGGAGGAGGTTTTACGGTCGCAGGACCGGTGGACCTGACACCGCCGTTCAATGCCAACATCACGACCCGGCTCGACAACCTCGTTCTGACGGATCAGCTATTGTACGAAACAACGCTGAACGGCGAAATCACCATGGCCGGTGCCTTGGCGGGAAACAGCTCTCTTTCCGGGCAAATCACCTTCGAAGAGACCAATATCAACTTGGCAGCCGCTGCTGGTGCCGTCGGGGCAGCTCCCATCCCCGAAATCACGCATGTCAACGAAAGTGCAGCCGGCTTCCTGACCCGTGAACGCGCCGGGTTGGTCGCAAAAGAGGGTTCGTCCAACAGCGATTCCCGCATCGCGCTGGACATCAGCCTAATTGCACCCAAAGCCGTATTCGTACGCGGACGGGGCGTAAACGCGGAACTTGGAGGTCGGCTGTTCATCGGCGGCACCACCACCTCGGTCATCCCATCCGGCCAAATCGAATTGATCCGGGGCAACTTTGACATTCTGGGCCGTAGGTTGGCCCTGACCAAGGGCATAGTCACCCTGCAAGGCGACCTGACGCCTTATATCGAGTTCGAGTCCTCCACCAGCACATCAGACGGGACCGCCACCATAGAGATCGCCGGTCCGCTGGACGCGCCTGAGGTCGACGTCTTTTCCGATCCCGAGCGCCCGGCGGAAGAGGCGCTGGCCATGTTGCTGTTTGGTAACCGGTTCTCGGAATTGTCGCCCTTTGTGATTGCACAAATGGCCGCGTCTCTGGCGCAGCTGAGTGGCGCGGGGGGCGACGCAACCAAGGGCCTGCGGGACTCGACCGGCGTTGACACGGTGGATATAGGAGCCAGCGCAGGAGGTGCGGGCCGTCTGGGCGCCGGGGCCTATCTGAGCGACAACCTCTACACCGATTTCACCGTCAACACAGAAGGCGACACCGAGGTAAACCTGAACCTTGATGTCACCGACAATTTCACAGTGCGCGGAACGGTCGATGGGCGCGGCGAAACTGGTCTCGGGCTGTTTTTCGAACGCGACTACTGAATGTGCTACTTGCGCCGGATGCCAATCGGCTGGCCGATCTGCGGTGCGGGTTCCAGCGCGGCATGATCGCGAACCATCCTCGCCAACCGTGCAGCGGCCCATTCGGGATAGGGAACTGATCGCCCGGTCGCGTGGCTGACATTCAAGAACAGCGCCTCTTGCGTGGCGCATACTGCACCGTGTTCGGACAGCATCTGCGTGAAGTAGTGTCCGCGTTTCTGATCAGAATCCAGCATGCGAAAGCGGAACCAGAAGGGTTCGTCCTGTTGCACCTCTTGCAAAAAACTCATGTGAGATTGCAGTACATATGGCCCCTGCCCCAACGCAGCGACTTGTACCTCACCCAAACCGAGGTGATCGACCATCACCTTTTCAAGCGCCATATCGAACGCAACACCATTAAACCCCACATTCATATGGCCGTTATAGTCAATCCATTCCGGCAAAACCGAAAAGCCGCGGATTTCGACCGGCGCATCGTAAGGGCCATCATGACCGCTGATAGGTTTAGTCATCACCAGCCTCATCCCCGTTTTCAAAGATCGCAACGGCGCGCACAAAACCCGCCGATGCACCTTTAATCTTGAACGGAAAACATGAGATTTCAAATCCCGTCGGCGGCAGATCTTCGAGATTGGTCAGTTTCTCGATATGGCAATAGCCAATCTCGATTGAGGCACGGTGTCCTTCCCAAATGATCGAGGGGTCGCGTGTTTCAGCATATTCCTGAGCCGTCAGTGGAAAGGGCGCATCCCAGCTCCAGGCGTCAGTGCCGGTCACACGCACGCCGCGTTCGGTCAGGTACAAGGTCGCCTCGCGACCCATACCGCAGCCCCTCATCAGGTAGTCGGGCTGCCCGTACTGCGTCCCGGCTGAGGTATTCACAACAACGATGTCCAACGGCTGCAATTTATGGCCAATGCGCTTCAACTCGGCCTCGACGTCAGCAGCCGTCACGACATACCCATCCTCGAAGTGGCGGAAATCCAGCTTCACGCCGGGGTTCATACACCATTCCAGGGGCACCTCGTCGATTGCGATTGCCCGTTCGCCGTTGTTCATGGTCGAATGGTGATGATAGGGCGCGTCCAGATGAGTGCCATTATGCGTGGCGATCTGAAGCCGTTCTATGGCCCATCCCTCTCCACCCGGCAGATCGTCTTTTTGCAGGCCGGGGAAAAAGGACATGACCTGTTCGGCAGTTTGATCATGTGTCAGGTATTCAATTTCCGGAAGCATGATCGGAGGATCGGAAACGATCCCGGTTTCCAGCGGGACGGACAGATCTACAAAACGGCGGGCCATGTACACCTCCTGGGTCAAAGACCGTGACAAGGTTGGCTGCGAGTAAGCCGCTGTCAAGGAAAGAAAAAGGCGACCCGATGGGCCGCCTTCCAAGTTTGGTGAGAGCTGGATTTATTCCGCCGCAACGGCGTTTTCTATTTTCTCAACGCGGATCGCCGAGAACTTGAACTCGGGGATTTTGCCATAGGGATCGATGGCCGAGTTGGTCAGGATATTCGCCGCCGCCTCAACATAGGCAAATGGGATGAAGACCATATCCTCGGCTATGGCCCGGTCCGCCCGCACCATGATCTTGATGGAGCCTCGGCGGGTTGTCAGACGGATCATTTCACCCGGCTCGATTCCCATCAGTTTCAGCGTCCGCGGGTTCATCGAACAGTTTGCCTCAGGCTCGACCGTATCCAGCACAGTTGAGCGGCGGGTCATCGACCCGGTATGCCAATGCTCCAGCTGGCGGCCAGTTGTGGCAATCATCGGGTATTCGTCATCCGGTGCCTCATCTGGTGGGATGACGCTGGCCGGAGTGAACCGGGCACGGCCATCCGCGCGCGGGAAACCATCACCAAACACAATTGCTTGCCCCGGGTCAGTCTCGGATAGCGAAGGATAAGTGATCGTCTCGGTCTCCAGACGCTCCCAGGTGATGTTGTTGAGCGAGTTCATCGTCAACTTCATCTCAGCAAAGACCTGCGACACATCAGTGTAATCCCAGTTCAATCCGATCCGCTGCGCAAGTTCGACGGTAATAGTCCAATCCTCACGCGCCTCACCCGGGGGTGTCACAGCGGGACGTACACGTTGAACCTGTCGGTTGGTGTTCGATACCGTACCGTTCTTTTCGTACAGCGCCGAGGCCGGCAGGATGATGTCGGCATAGTTCGCCGTCTCGGTCAGGAAGATATCCTGCACGATCATCAGCTCCAGTTTGGCGAGCGCATCACGGGCGTGGTTCACATCCGGGTCAGACATGGCCGGGTTTTCACCCATGATGTACATGCCCTTGATGTTGCCCTGATACGCTTGGTCGATGATCTCGGTTACGGTCAATCCCTTCTCGTTCGAGAAGTCGCCCGAATTCCAGACCTCGTTGAACTTGGCGCGAATGCCATCGTCGGTCACGGTCTGGTAATCCGGCAGGAACATCGGGATCAGGCCCGCATCGGACGCACCCTGCACGTTGTTCTGACCCCGTAGCGGGTGCAGACCCGCGCCGGGTTTACCGACATTACCGGTCATCAGTGCCAGCGAGATCAGGCAACGCGAGTTATCGGTGCCGTGGATGTGTTGGCTGACGCCCATGCCCCAGAAGATCAGACCGGCCTTGGCTTGCGCAAAGGTGCGCGCGACGCGGCGCAGCTGGTCCGGTTCAATACCGCAGATCGGTGCCATTGCTTCGGGCGTGAAGGCGCGCAGGTGTTCCTTCTCGGCTTCCCAGTTCTCGGTCCAGCGGTGGATGTACTGGCTGTCATACAGCTCTTCCTCGACGATCACGTTCATGATCGCGTTGAGCATTGAGACATCAGCCCCCGGTCGGAACTGCAGCATTTCGTCTGCGAACTTGCGCATCCCGACGCCGCGCGGATCCATCACGATAAGCTTCCCGCCGCGCTTGGCGAACTGCTTGAAATAGGTCGCCGCGACGGGATGGTTCTCGATCGGGTTCGAGCCGATGATAATCGCCACATCCGCGTTTTCGATCTCGTTAAAGGTCGCGGTCACAGCACCGGAACCCACGTTTTCAATCAACGCCGCCACGGATGAGGCGTGGCACAGACGGGTGCAGTGGTCGACGTTGTTGTGGCGGAATCCCTGACGGATGAACTTCTGGAAGAGGTACGCTTCTTCGTTGGTACATTTGGCCGAGCCAAAGCCTGCAACGCTACGCGGATCTTCGTCCCGCAGCGCCATCAGCTTGGTCGCGGCCAGATCCATCGCCTCTTCCCAGGTCGCTTCGCGGAAATGGGTGTCCAGATTGCCCGGGTCGACGTTCAGACCTTTGGCCGGGGCGTCCTCGCGACGGATCAGCGGCTTGGTCAGGCGGTGCGGGTGGTGGATGTAATCGAACCCAAAGCGGCCTTTGACGCATAGACGGCTTTCGTTAGCGGGGCCGTTGATGCCTTCGACATATTTGACCTTGCCGTCCTTGACCTTCAGCGAGACCTTGCAGCCCACTCCGCAGAACGGGCAGACGCTTTCAGTCTCGGAATCGTAATCCTTGCTGTCGCCCTTTTGCTGGTCATCCAGCACAGTGGCGGGCATCAGGGCACCGGTCGGGCACGCCTGAACGCATTCGCCGCAGGCAACACATGTCGAATCGCCCATCGGGTCGTTCTGGTCGAAAACCACCTGCGCAGTATGCCCGCGACCAGCCATGCCGATCACGTCGTTGACCTGTACTTCGCGGCAGGCACGGACGCAGAGGTTGCAGTTGATACAGGCGTCTAGATTGACGCGCATCGCAACGTGACTGTCATCCAGCAGCGGAATCTTCTCGGCCTCTTTCGCCGGGAAGCGGCTGTCGCTGACATCGTTCATCTTGGCCATGTCCCAGAAATGGCTGGATGTGTCGTGCGCTTCCTCGGGCTGGTCGGCGACCAAAAGCTCCATCACCATAGCGCGGGATTTCTCGGCACGGTCCGAGTCGGTCTTGACGACCATCCCGTCTGCTGCGGGACGGATGCACGAGGCGACCAGAGTGCGCTCCCCCTCTACCTCGACCATACAGGCCCGGCAGTTGCCGTCCGGGCGATAACCCGGCTGCGGCTTGTGGCACAGGTGCGGGATAGTGAACCCCTGCCCCTTGGCGGCTTCCCAAATGGTCCAGCCTTCGGGAACGGTGACGTCTTCGCCGTTCAGGTTGAAGGTGACGGTCTTGTTTGGGCTTGCATCAAGCATGGCTCTGTCTCCCTCAGATTTCGTCAGCGAAATGTTTCATAACCAGGCGGATCGGGTTCGGGGCCGCTTGCCCCAGACCGCAGATCGAGGCATCGCCCATGACCTGACACAGATCTTCCAGCAGATCCTGATCCCATTTGTCAGCTTGCATCAGCTTCACCGCCTTTTCGCAGCCTGCCCGGCATGGCGTACACTGACCGCAGCTTTCATCCTCGAAGAACCGCAGCATGTTCAGCGCCGCATCGCGGGCGGTGTCCTGATCGGACAGAACCACAACGGCGGCGGAGCCAATGAAGGTGCCATGCGGTTGCAGCGTGTCGAAATCCAGCGGGATATCGTCCATCGACGCAGGCAATAGACCTGACGAAGGACCTCCGGGCTGATAGGCTTTGAAGGTCTGACCTTCGGCCATACCGCCAGCGGCCTCGATCACATCCTGAATGGTCGACCCTGCGGGCAGCAAATAAACGCCCGGCTGCGCCACCCGCCCCGAGACCGAATAGCTGCGCAGGCCCTTGCGGCCGTTCTTTTCGGTGCTGTTGAGGCATTCCGGCCCCTCGCGGCACACTTTGGTGACCCAATAGAGCGTCTCGACATTGTGAACCAAGGTCGGACGGTTGAACACGCCGACCTGCGCCACGAACGGAGGACGGTGGCGCGGCAGGCCCTTCTTGCCCTCGATCGACTCGATCATCGCGGATTCTTCACCGCAGATATAGGCACCTGCACCACGGCGCAGGTCGATGTAACCCGGCTCAACAATGCCCGCCTGTTCCAGCGCGGCAATCTCACGGCGCAGAATTTCCAGAGCCGCAGGATATTCGTCGCGCATGTAGATGAAGCAGGTCTCGGCCTCGACGGCCCATGCGGCGATCAGCATCCCTTCAAGGAAGACATGCGGCGTGCGCTCCAGATAGTAGCGGTCCTTGAACGTACCGGGTTCGCCTTCGTCCCCGTTCACGGCCAGATAGCGCGGGCCTTCGTTCATGCGAACAAAGCCCCATTTTTTGCCCGACGGGAAGCCTGCGCCGCCCAGACCACGCAGGCCCGAGGACAGGACGTCTTCCTGCACCTTCTCCCAATCGCCGCCTTCGCGCAGCTCTTTCAGCTTGGCGTAACCACCATTCGCCTCGTAGGTCGCGTAGGTTTCGTAGTCGGGCAGATGCGCGTGGGTGTCGCCCCCAGCGATGGCCGCCTGCACCTTTTCAGGGGTCGCGTGGTCGATGTGGTTGTGACCGATCTCAAGCACCGGGGCGGTGTCGCAGCGACCCATACAAGGCGCGCGGACAACGCGGACTTCGGCAGGGTCCAAGCCATCTTCCAGCGCCTTTTGCAGCTGCTGGGCACCCGCCATCTCGCAGGACAGAGAATCACAGACACGGATGGTCAACGCCGGAGGAGGCGTTTCGTCCTCTTTCACCACATCAAAATGGGCATAAAAGGTTGCGGTTTCATAGATTTCGGCCTGACCAATCCGCATCTCTACTGCCAGTGCGGCAATGTGATCGGCGCTTATATGGCCGTGTGCGTCCTGAATCAGGTGCAGGAATTCGATCAACAGGTCGCGGCGGCGGGGGCGGTCCCCCAACAGGCGTGCAATCTCGGCCTGTGCCTCATCCGTAAATTGACGGCCTTTGGGCGTGTGCCGCCCCTTGCCTTTACCTGACTTCCAGACGCCCTTGGGTGCGCCTGATGGCTTGGTATCTAATGGTGCCATGATGTCCTCCGATTGAGGCCCCGTTTCTCATCAGAATATCATATCGTCAAATCGCATATCGCAATCGCACGATAACGACAGATTATCACCGTAAAGACGTCACCACGACACGCAATGCCTCGACCGTTGGCAATTCCGGGTCTCGCGCCAGTGTTGCCATGCAGATCGGTTTGCTGACCACCGGGTCGACCAGAGGCAACACCCGCGTTCCCTTAAGATCGCCCAGTGCCCGCACTAATACGCGAGGCACCACAGTCGCCGCCAGCCCCTCGCGCGCCATGACCATTGACGCCGTGAACCCGCTGGTTTCCGCCACTACATGCGGGTGCAGGCCCTGTTCGGCAAATATCAGGTCCAGAATTCGTCGGTTCTGCATCTGCGGCTGCAACAGACTGATCGGGAACTCGGCCACCCTGGCCCAAGAAACTGGACCGGTTTCATCTGTCATGTGTGACGGGACCAGCAGCACATAGGTTTCTTCGTACAGCGGTTGCACCCGGCGCAGATCAGTTCCGATACTGTCGCCATAAGTGATGCCCGCATCCAAAGTGCCTTCGTCCAGACGGTGCTGGATTGCCGTGGCCGACATTGTTTCAATCCGCGTCAGGATGCGGGGATGAGCCTGCTGCAGCCGTTTCACCAAACGCCCGGTGAAGGCGATAGCCGTGGGAATCACCCCCAAAATCAGCGTGCCCGTGATCTCGCCCCGTGTGGCCAGAACCTGCTGTTCCAACGCCTTGGCGTCGTCGAGGATACGCCGGGCCCGGCGGACGATCATCTCACCCTCTTCGGTCAACCCCTGAAACCGGTTGGCCCGGCGGACGATCGAGACGCCCAGCCGATCCTCAAGATTACGGATACGCATCGAGAAAGCAGGCTGCGAAATCCCGCATTCCTCGGCCGCTTTGGCAAAGTGGCGGTGCCGCGCCAAGGCGCTGAGCAGTTGGAGGTCGCGGATTTCGATCATCGATTGGGCTTACTGACTGAGGTACAAACCCACACTAGCGAGATCTGTATCGAAATTGAAAGCTGGCGCAGCGCTGGCAACAATTAATCATTTTATCAAACTCCGTTGCTTCACTCAGCGGAATTCACGCTTTTTCCGCAGTGAGCCAAGCCAAAGGTTCAGGCAATTGAAATGATGAAAAATCAACCCTGAAAACCCGACGCCCCGTTTTGACTTCCGCAGGCTTTGAGGAATGCAGCGTCAACATCTTCAGCACCAGGACATCTCCTCGCTTTGCAACACAGGTCTCAATGGGAAAATTCTCGGCTTCACGTTCAGCATCACAAGCCGGGATGATCCCCCGTGCGTGACTGCCGACGGCAATTTTCATTGCACCATTTAGATGATCAGAGTCATCCAAATGCACCCGAACAAACAACATTTGGTCCAGAACGACTTGCGGCGGCTCGCAATGCCACACACCTGATTTTTTGGTCCAATTTCGGTATCCGGGAACATTCCCCCGATCAGTTACGGCAATTACTCTGTCCTGATGCCATGGGACGCCCCAATTGGCGCTTTCAGATTTATCGAACGAGACTACCCGAACGGGATTTGCCTCCGCATCCAAGGCGCTGATAGCGCCCACCAGCGAACGATCGCTTGACAAGGCGTGCGCTAATACCCCGGCTTGATCGAGTCTTTGTCCGGCTTTGGTTGCGCCCGCCATAACTTCGTCCATAAGAACGAGATCTTCTTCGGAAACAGCGTTTCTCAACCAAACTCGGCCTGTAGCCTCAAACTGTTCTTTGAGATCGTGATCGCGTTTCATGGCTGCCAATGTGTGAAGAATTTTCCCACCGCCTTCAAGAGGCGGTGCGGCCAATCTGACTTGCAATCACGTATTAAACAAGAAATGCATCACATCGCCATCTTTGACGACGTAGCCCTTGCCCTCAGCCCGCATCTTACCGGCCTCTTTCGCCCCCTGCTCGCCATTGGCGGCGATGTAATCAGCATAGGCGATGGTCTCGGCGCGGATGAAGCCCTTTTCGAAATCGCCGTGGATCACACCCGCCGCTTGCGGCGCTGCGGTGCCGGTGCGGATGGTCCAGGCGCGTGCCTCTTTCGGGCCGACCGTGAAATAGGTTTCCAGTTTCAACAGGTCGTAACCGGCGCGGATCAGACGGTCGAGGCCGGGTTCTTCCAATCCCATCTCTTCCAGGAACATCTGCGCCTCATCGTCCTCCAACAGACTGATCTCTTCTTCGATTTTGGCGCTGATGATGACGTGTGAATTGCCCTGTGCAGCCGCCATTTCAGCGACCTTGGCCGAATATTCATTCCCATCCGCGGCCTCTTCCTCGGACACGTTGCAGACATAGAGTACGGGCTTGGTTGTCAGCAGTTGCAGCATCTTCCAAGCTTTGGCATCTTCGTCAGATACTTCAACCAAACGCGCGGGCTTGCCGTTTTCCAGCATCTCTTGCGCGGTGGCCAGCAGGCGATCCTGTTGCTGCGCTTCTTTGTCATTGCCTTTCAGCTTGCGCACCAGATTGGCACGGCGCTTTTCGATGCTTTCCAGATCGGCCAGCATCAGTTCGGTCTCGATAGTGTCGGCATCGGCCACCGGATCGACGCGACCATCGACGTGGGTTACATCGCCATCTTCAAAACACCGCAGCACATGGGCAATGGCGTCAGTTTCGCGAATATTGGCCAAAAACTGGTTGCCCAGACCTTCACCCTTGGAGGCCCCCTTCACCAGACCAGCAATGTCCACAAAGGTCATACGCGTCGGGATAATCTGTTTCGAGCTTGCAATGGCCGCCAGCCTGTCCAGCCGGTCATCGGGAACGGCCACGTCGCCCACATTGGGTTCGATGGTGCAAAACGGGAAGTTCGCCGCCTGAGCGGCCGCGGTCTTGGTCAGTGCATTGAACAAGGTCGATTTGCCCACATTCGGCAGACCCACGATTCCCATTTTAAAGCCCATAGTGGCCTCCTGATACCATTCGCGGCTGCTTCTAGGCAGGTCCGGAACAATGCGCAAGCGATAGGTCACCCCCAACCGGACAGAGTCCAAATAGCCACATCACTAAAACGTTGGAAAACGTGTACTTGCGCAAACTGAAAAAAGCCCCTTACGCTAATTACTTAGCGAACGACGACAAACAAACTTCTGACTGGCTGACATGAAAAAGATTATACTCGCGTCCGCATTGACGGTCGCCGCTGCAACTGCGGCTCATGCCCAATCTGTAGTATTCGGTGCGGGATATTCTGATTTCTCCGACTCCAACTCCGATGACGAAGCCGTATTCTCGCTGGAATACCAGCACAGTCCATTTCA
Organism: Ruegeria sp. BC1; assembly: GCF_056539305.1. Taxonomy (NCBI): domain Bacteria; kingdom Pseudomonadati; phylum Pseudomonadota; class Alphaproteobacteria; order Rhodobacterales; family Roseobacteraceae; genus Ruegeria; species Ruegeria sp. BC1. Next base: position 79,927 of record NZ_JBQFUT010000006.1, on the reverse strand, counting down.
TGAAGCCGAGAGATTTTCGGCCACGTGGGGCAGCGCTTTGACCGTAGACACAGCGGGTGACGTCCATATCGGCATTGGCCTCATCGGGTTCTACAGCTTTGCGGACCGCTGGTTTGTCGAAGGCAGCGTCATGCCGGGGTATTTCTCTGAAGGCGACCATCTCAATGATCTTGGTGGCGAGTTCCAAATTCGCAGCCTTTTGGGGCTGGGGTATACGCTGAACAACGGCAACAGTGTCGCTATGGCAATCACCCACAAATCCAATGCCAGCACTCAGGACGACAATCCCGGTGTCAACTCGGTTCTGCTGAGGTATCACTACGCGTTCTGAAGCAATGCGGCAGGACCGGGATTGATTTTCACGCAAAGTTTCTGCACATCAGGTCGAAACCTGAATGCAAGGACTGCAGATGACCCGTATCGACGCCAAGTTCGCCGCCCTGAAAGCCGACGAAAAAAAGGCCTTCGTTGCCTACATCATGGCGGGAGACCCCGATTTTGACACCTCGCTTGAGGTTGTGAAGGGGCTGCCCAGTGCCGGGGTTGACGTGATCGAGCTTGGCTTACCCTTCACCGACCCGATGGCAGACGGTCCAACCATTCAAGCCGCAGGCCAACGTGCGCTGGACGGGGGCATGACCCTGCAGCGCACCCTGGACCTGGCCCGGGCTTTTCGCGAAACGGACGATACGACACCGATTGTGCTGATGGGGTACTACAACCCCATCTACAGCCGAGGTGTCGATACCTTTCTGACCGACGCCAAGGCTGCGGGCATTGACGGCCTGATCGTGGTCGACCTTCCCCCCGAAGAAGATGAGGAGCTGTGCCTGCCCGCTCAGGCTGCCGGTCTGAACTTCATTCGCCTCGCCACACCGACCACGGATGACAAACGCCTGCCGCGCGTTCTGCAAAACACATCGGGCTTTGTATATTACGTCTCGATCACCGGCATCACCGGTGCTGCCGAAGCACAGGCCACGAATGTCGGGCCAGAAGTGGCCCGTATAAAATCCGCGACTGACCTGCCGGTGATTGTGGGCTTTGGCATCAACACCCCAGAAAAATCGCGTGCTATTGCGAGTGTGGCCGATGGTGCGGTCGTGGGCTCTGCAATCGTCAGTCAGATCGCCGCCGGCAAACCAGTCGCCGAAGTTTTGGACTTTGTGAAAACCCTGTCAGACGGCGCCCATTCGGTCTGATCCTGGCATTTTTTGCTTTTCAAAATAAACGCAGCGCCATCGGCCAGCTGCGGTCTTTTCATGTGCACAACCGATTGCGCCACTCAGTATGCGTCAGTAGAACCATTTAACCCATTCACCAAAGGCGCTGACCCATGCCAGTGATCACCACTATCGAAGACTTACGGCGGATCTATGAACGTCGCGTGCCGCGAATGTTTTACGACTATGCGGAAAGCGGCAGCTGGACCGAGCAAACCTTTCGCGACAACAGTGCAGACTTTTCGGAAATCCGCCTGCGGCAACGGGTTGCTGTAGACATGGCCGGTCGGTCAACCAATTCGCAGATGATTGGTCAGGACGTTTCGATGCCGGTCGCGTTGGCACCGGTCGGTCTGACCGGTATGCAGCACGCGGACGGAGAGATGAAGGCCGCCAAAGCCGCCGAAGAATTCGGAGTGCCGTTTACCCTCTCCACAATGTCGATCAACTCGATCGAGGACGTCGCCGAGCACACAGCAAAACCATTCTGGTTCCAGCTTTATACAATGAAGGATCAGGATTATGTCAGCCGCCTGATTCAGCGCGCCAAAGACGCGAAATGCTCGGCGCTGGTGATTACCTTGGACCTGCAAATTCTGGGCCAACGGCACAAGGATCTGAAAAACGGCCTGTCTGCACCACCGAAACTAACAGCGAAAACCATCGCAAACATGATGACCAAATGGTCCTGGGGTTTAGGAATGCTGGGTGCCAAGCGTCGCGAGTTCGGGAATATCGTCGGGCACGTAGAAGGCATTTCGGACGCCTCCTCGCTGGGTGCGTGGACGGCCGAACAGTTCGATCCCAGCCTAGACTGGGCCAAAGTTGAAAAGCTGATGGAACAATGGGGCGGCAAGGTCATCCTCAAAGGCATTCTGGACGCTGAAGACGCGAAAATGGCAGCAAAACTGGGTGCCGATGCCATCATTGTATCAAACCACGGGGGCCGCCAACTGGACGGGGCGCTTAGCTCCATTCGGATGTTGCCCGAAATCATGGACGCAGTCGGTGATGACATCGAGGTTCATCTGGACAGCGGCATCAGATCCGGCCAGGACGTTCTCAAGGCGCTGGCATTGGGTGCAAAGGGAACCCATATCGGTCGTGCCTTTGTCTATGGCCTGGGCGCGATGGGTCAAAGTGGTGTTACGACTGCGCTGGAAGTAATCCAAAAAGAGCTGGACACAACCATGGCGCTGTGTGGCGAACGGAAGGTGAGCGACCTAGGGCGACACAATTTGCTTGTCCCTGAAAATTTTGGCGGGCGCTGGCAATCCTGAAAATGAGCGAAATGGGGTCTCTGCACCCACTGTCTTTAGGACCCCAACCCCAAAGAATTTTTGTCCAGATGAAACTAGGGATCCTTCATTCCTCCTGCCTCAAATTTCCCGAAGCGCGAGGCAGAGCCTTGTAGACAGGCAAATTGTCAAAAACCCCTTTCCAATTCAGATGAATCAAGCTAAGGACGCGGCTTCACGCGGGCATACAGCCTTGGAGGATGCCCGCCCTAACTTTGGAGATTATATCATGGCTGGAGAGATTCCTGATCTCGTAGCTCTGGAACGGACGGGGACAGGCAAGGGCGCCGCTCGTCAAGCACGCCGCGACGGCATGGTTCCGGGCATTGTGTTTGGTGGCGACGTTGATCCGCTGCCGATTCAGATCCCGTTCAATGAACTGTTCAAGCGTCTGAAAGCGGGCCGGTTCAAGTCGACTCTGTGGAACCTGAAGGTTGAAGGCCACGATGATGTCCGCGTCATCTGCCGCGACGTTCAGCGTGACGTCGTCAAAGACCTGCCGACCCACCTGGACCTGATGCGCCTGCGTCGGACTACCAAGATCGCTCTGTACATCCCGGTCGAGTTCGTCAACGAAGAAGCAGCGCCCGGCATCAAGAAGGGCGGCGTTCTGACTGTTGTTCGTCCGGAAGTCGAACTGATGTGCACCGCTGGTGACATTCCTGAAAAGATCACCGTTGATCTGACAGGTCTGAACATCAACGACGTTGTGACCATTTCTTCGGTTGATCTGCCATCGGGCACCAAGCCAACCATCGACCGCGACTTCGTGATCGCCAACATCTCGGCACCGACTGGCCTGTCGACCGACGATGAGGAAGAAGGCGAAGAAGTGGCTGCTGACGAAGTTGAAGTCGTCGGCCAGGAAGAAGCAGAAGAATAAGTCCGGACGCAACTATTCGGATTTGGAAGCGGGGCTCAAATCGGGCCCCGTTTTCTTTTGTCGCAGAGGCTGGAATCGGATGGCATTCCGTGCCATCAACCACCTGCTCGTGTCGCACTACACAAGGACGGGACAATGAAACTGTTCGTCGGATTGGGGAACCCAGGGACAAAATACGCCCGGAACCGGCATAATATTGGTTTCATGGCCGTTGACCGGATCGCTGAAGATCACGGTTTCGGCCCCTGGAAGTCCAAGTTTCAGGCGGAAATCTCAGAAGGTCGGTTGGGCGGCGAAAAGGTGCTGCTGATCAAACCGCAGACTTTCATGAACCGCTCTGGCCAGTCCGTGGGCGAGGCGATGCGGTTTTACAAGCTCGACTCGACCGATGTGACCATCTTTCACGACGAGCTCGACCTCGCCCCCGGCAAGGTACGCGCCAAGGCGGGCGGCGGACATGCCGGGCACAATGGGCTGCGTTCGATCCACGAACATATCAGCCCGGCCTATGATAGGGTGCGGCTTGGGATCGGCCATCCGGGCCGGAAGGAAATGGTCTCTCCTTATGTTCTGAGTGATTTTGCCAAAGCTGATGCCGATTGGCTGGACGACGTACTGCGCGGTGTCTCAGATGGTGCGAAATACCTTGCTGACGGAGAAGGTGGCAAGTTCATGAACGCTGTCGCTTTGCGCACGGCGCCACCTCGGTCATCGAAGTCACCAGTCGAGGCATCCAAACCCACCGCGAAACCTGCGCCGCAACCCGAAGCGGATGATCGCTCGGCCATGCAAAAGCTGCTGGACAAGTTCAAATAGAGCAGGTCACCTTGCCGTGACGTCCTGATTGCAGAACCGCATCCCACGCGGTCCAATGCGGCAAGGTTAGGGGAGGCAAAATATGAGAGCTGTGTTGAAGTGGATGCTGCGCGTCCTGCTGATGCTGGTGCTTGCAGCGGTTGTAATAGGGTTTTGGAAACGCGAAGAGATTCAGCGCCTGATGGCTGTGAACTCATTGTTTTCCGAGGAAAAGATCGTTCACAACTTCTCTCATATGAACGAAGCGTTCCTGACGGTTGAATTGCCGCGCGGCAATGGACCGACATGGGAGTTGCCTTACGGCCCCGGCTTTGACCTGCCCGAGGGCACCGATGCATGGATAGAGGATCGCGCAGTCACTTCTTTGTTGGTGATGCAGGACGGCCAAATCCGGTTCGAGGAATACTACCTGGGCACCACACCCGAGGATCGCCGGATTTCGTGGTCGGTTGCCAAAAGCTATCTGTCCGCCCTATTCGGCATCCTTTTGGCCGAAGGTGCAATCGACTCGCTGGACGATCCAGTGGTTAAATACGCGCCGCAGCTGGATGGTACCGCCTATGATGGCGCATCGGTCCGCAACGTGTTGAACATGGCCAGCGGCGTCACCTTCAATGAGGATTATTTCGACCCCAATTCAGATATCAACCGAATGGGGCGTGTCATCGCCTTGGGAGGAGAGTTGGACGATTTCGCAGCCTCGCTGCAGGACAGTTTCGCCACGCCGGGCGAGACCTGGCAATACGTTTCGATTGATACCCATGTCCTCGGGATGGTGATCCGCGGCGCCACAGGGCGCAGCGTGACAGATTTGCTGGTGGAAAAGATCATTCAACCTTTGGGTCTGGAACGCGACGGCTATTACGTGACTGACGGTGCCGGGGTCGCGTTTGTTCTAGGCGGTTTGAACTTTACCACGCGCGATTTTGCGCGCTTTGGTCAGATGATCCTTCAGAACGGCTTGCATGACGGGCAGCAGCTTGTGCCTGCGGACTGGATCGCTGAATCCGTCCTTCCCAGCGCCCCGACAGCGCCCGGCAAGATCGGCTATGGATATCAATGGTGGATTCCCCTTGGCGCGCACGAAGGAGAGTTTCTGGCCCGTGGCGTGTATGGTCAGTACATCTATTTCGACCAGCCGCGCGGAGTGTTGATTGTCACCACCGGCGCAGATCGTAAGTTTCGCGATCCTGGCATCAACGAGGCAAACATAGAAATGTTCCGCAAGATCGCCCAAAGCCTGTAAAGTGGTCCCATGCAAAAACAAGACAGTATCAACATTTTGGGCGGCGTGCTCAGCCCCTGTTCCCGTGATCCGCTGACCGGGTTCTTTCGGGACGGGGCCTGCAACACCTGCCCCGAGGATCAGGGTAGCCACACAGTTTGCGCGGTGATGACGGCCGAATTTCTGGCCTTTTCAAAATATGTCGGCAACGACCTGAGCACACCACGCCCCGAGTTCAACTTTCCGGGCCTGAACCCCGGTGACAGCTGGTGCCTTTGCGCCGCGCGCTTTTTGCAGGCCCATGACGAAGGCTGCGCCCCGAAGGTGCATCTGGAGGCAACCCATCAGCGAGCGCTTGAGATCGTGCCGCTGCGCCTCCTGAAAGAACACGCCGCTTCAGAATAAGCAGACCGGCCCGGGATCACCCGGACCAGCCCTTATTCGGGATCACTCCCGCAGTTTCACAAGGTCGGACATCAGTCCTTCGGTCCCGTTGTGAACCGTCAGCCGCTCGACCTTCCCGGCGATGGTTTCCAGAGCCTCAAGCTCTTTCAACCGCAACATCACAGGGTTTTCCGCCATCACCTTCGCGGTGTTCAGCAGAGACCGCGTGGCGTTGGTTTCTTCCCTCCGCCGGATGACGTTTGCCTCGGCCTGTTTCTCGGCTGCGACCACCGCGGTCAGAATCTCCCGCATCTCACCGGGCAGGATGACGTCTTTCAACGCGATCTCACCCACTTCGATACCGATGCCGGCCATTTGTGCCCGCACCCGGTCGGCGGCCTCGGTGTCGACGTTCACTTTTTCGGCCAGAAGCCGGTCCAGTGTCAGCGCCCCCAAGGTCTTCCGGAACGCCAGTTGCAGCGCCCGGTGCAAGGCCTGATCAAAATCCTTCACCGCCCCGACCGCCTTGACCGGATCAACGACCCGGAAATCGGCGGATAGGTTGACCCGGATGGTTACCCGGTCCTTGGTCAGGATTTCCTGCCCTGCCACCTCATGGGTCCGATGCCGCAGGTCGATTTGCTTGACTGCGACGTTCCGCCCAACTTTCCAGAAGGCGTGTGCCCCCGGGTTCAGTTGATCAACCAGCACACCGTCAACCGTCAGCAACCCGGTATGCCCTTCGGCAACCTCAACCTGCGTCAGGATATACCGCAGACCAGCCCGCGCCAGCCGCTGCGCAACTGCTTTGGAGACCGTCAGGGTCTCGGTCAGCGTGTGCCGTTCGGTCTTCCACGGACCAACATCGCTCCAGACAATCGTCCGCGTTTCGGGCGTTAATGCCGCGACAGGCACCCCGTCCCGCAACAGAACCAGAACTTCGTCAGGCCCGGCCCGAAACTCGGTCAGATGCTCGGCGGCCAGTTCAGGCCGGTTTTGCATCAGAGCCCGCTCATAGGGCGACACGAAATAGAAAGACTCCAGATCGTGCAGCTCTGTCAGAACATCCTTGCGGGGCAGCCGGTGTTTCCCGGGGCCGAGGATTGTGTCGATCACCCCTTTGCACAGAACCAGCATCCGTTGGGTCTCGGTCAGGGTCAGCCGTTGATGACCGGTCAGCCGGTCGATCAGATCTTGGAACAAAATCATATCATCTCTCCTTTTCGTCTCGCTCTATCGTCGTCGCAAAAGCGAACTCCTTTTCATGTTTTCAGTGGGTTGCACCCGGAATGGGTGACAGGTGTGAAGCCTTCGGATGAAGGCGGGAAAAGTCCGGACATTTCCCGCGCCATGCCCCTGCGCGGGAAGGTCAGAGAGAGGGGCGCGGGACCGATGCGCCGTTCGGCCCGAAGGCCAAGCGGGGCACCGATCCGGCGACACCGTCATCTGCCCTCCGGCCCAAGGCCAGAGCAGCGAAGACCCCTGCCCCGCCCGGCCAAAGCCTGACGTAGCACGGTGCCACCCCTGCTGGGGAACACCCGGACCCATATGATTTTGGACCGTTTTCACGGGCCGGCGTTGAAGGCCGGTGCTGACTGAACAGCTTTGTCAAATGGCGGGACTCGAACCCGCTACCCATCGATTAAACGTCGATTGCTCTACCAGAATGAGCTACATTTGGTGCCTTGGAAGGAATTGAACCTTCGCCTACAGATGGGAAACCTGCCGCTCTATCCAATTGAGCTACAAAGCATACCAATCCCCGGTTTCGGCCCTGGCATACGGGTTCGACAGCGCCGTCCGCACCGGGAGAGTGATCACATCTGCCCGCTAGGGTCCGGCCCGTTGTGACCGGTAACGGCGGGTTTAGGCGAAGGGTCTGGATTCGCTCAATAATTTTTTGAAGGCCAAATTCGCACCTGTGGCGGTCGCGCAACAAAATTACCCGACCGCGCAACATTCGAAAAGTCAAACACCCAAAAAACAAAGCGGCGCGCCTGTTAAAGGCGCGCCGCTCTAGTCGAAAATTTCAAATTTTACCGCTTGGTCAATCGGCGGCGCGGCCTTCGGTATCCGACATGTCGAAGTTCAGATATTTGGCCACGGTCTGCACGTCCTTGTCACCGCGTCCGCACATGTTCATGCAAATCAGGTGATCCTTTGGCAGCTCGGGCGCGATTTTCATCACATGCGCGAGCGCATGGCACGGCTCGAGCGCGGGAATGATACCCTCGGTCGCGCAGCACAGCTGGAACGCCTCCAGCGCTTCTTTGTCGGTGATCGAGACATAGTTGGCGCGACCGATGTCGTGCAGCCAGGAATGTTCCGGCCCGATGCCCGGATAATCCAGACCGGCCGAGATCGAATACCCTTCGAGGATCTGCCCGTCGTCATCCTGCAACAGATACGTGCGGTTGCCATGTAGCACGCCCGGGCGACCGCCAGTCAGAGAGGCACAATGCTCCATCTTTTCGTTCACGCCTTTGCCACCGGCCTCAACGCCGATGATGTTGACGGATTTGTCGTCGAGGAATGGGTAGAACAGACCCATCGCGTTCGACCCACCGCCAATCGCTGCGATGATCGTGTCGGGCAGGCGACCCTCGGCCTTGTGCATCTGTTCCTTGGCTTCCTTGCCGATGATCGACTGGAAGTCGCGCACCATGGCAGGGTACGGGTGTGGCCCGGCGACGGTGCCGATGCAATAGAACGTGTCGCGCACATTGGTCACCCAGTCGCGCAACGCGTCGTTCATCGCGTCTTTCAGCGTGCCGCGGCCCGAAGTCACCGGAATAACTTCAGCGCCCAGCAGGCGCATACGGAACACGTTCGGGGCTTGGCGCTGCACGTCATGTGCACCCATGTAGACTACACATTTCAGGCCGAACTTGGCACAGACCGTGGCGGTGGCTACGCCATGCTGCCCTGCCCCGGTTTCCGCAATAATCCGGGTCTTACCCATACGCCGCGCCAGGATGATCTGACCCAGAACGTTGTTGATCTTGTGCGCGCCGGTATGATTCAGCTCGTCGCGCTTCAGGTAGATCTTTGCACCGCCCAAATGCTCGGTCAGGCGTTCCGCATAATACAGCGGCGAGGGGCGGCCCACATAATTGGCCCACAGATCATCCATCTCGGCCCAGAAGGTGGGATCGTCCTTGGCCTTTTCATATTCCTCTTCCAGCGACAGGATCAGGGGCATCAGCGTTTCGCTGACAAAGCGCCCTCCGAAAATGCCGAAACGGCCCTGCTCGTCGGGGCCGGACATGAAGGAATTGAAAAGATCGTTGGCCATGGGTATCTCCATCGTCGTACCCGTCGTTCATAGGTGGTGGCGACGGGATTTGCCATGCCAAAACGTATCAATCCGCCGCTTGAACATGCTGAGACCAAACCTTCAACGCCTGATCCCGGCTTGGGACTGCGATACAGGGGAATAGGTGAAAATCATTCACAACTGCCAGGCGTGATGCCGCCTGCACAACCTTCCGATGAGGGCCGGAATACGCGAATGTCAGCATCGCCTCGGCATCGTGCCAAACACTAAGCGAAAAATAGATCCCCTGATGAGGGAAGACCTCAGCGTGCAGGCACAGCGGATCGCCGCTGGCCTGTAGAAAGGCCTGTCGGGCGCGCCAGTAGAACTCCGGCCCATAGTACCATCGCTTCAATGAAACCCCACCAATCGCCGCAAGCATAGTTTCGTCCTCCTCTATCGGAGATACGAGCCCACCGGACGATCAGATCACCGCGTTGCGTCAATAAACGCCTGGATCAGGGATGCGTCTTTTACGCCCGGTGCGCTTTCCACGCCCGACGAAACATCAACCTGCCGGGCACCTGTCATTCGGACAGCTTCGGCGACGTTTTCGGAGGTCAAACCACCAGCCAGCATCCATGGGCGCTGCCAGTATTTGCGCCCCGCCAGCAAACGCCAGTCAAAGCTCAGGCCGTTGCCACCAGGCAAATCGGAATGGCGCGGAGGTTTGGCGTCGATTAACAGTTGGTCGGCAACCTCAGAGTACAGATCAATCGCGGTTAGGTCTTCAGCTTCAGCCACGCCAATCGCCTTCATCACCGGTAACCCGAACCGGTCACGTATGGCTGCCACCCTGTCCGGACTTTCCTTGCCGTGCAGTTGCAACATGTCGAGCGGAACCTGAGACACGATCCGATCCAGATCCTCGTCCGAAGCATTTACCGTCAACGCCACCTTGGCTACACCAACAGGTACCAAATGCGCCAATTCCGCCGCAGCCGCGACTTCCAGATGCCGGGGAGACTTGGGAAAGAATACAAACCCGACATAGCGTGCGCCAGCTTCTGCCGCCGCGCGCACATGCTCAGGGGCGGTTAAACCGCATATTTTAACATTCACATCGTGGGGCATCGGGGTGCCTCAGCTGGCCTCGTCAAGCAGAGCCAGAACTTCGTCCTGACCTTCGTTCTGCTTTTTCTTGAGCTTCTTGACCTCACGCTCAAGCTTGCGCACCTCGCCCTGCTTCACAGAGGCATCGCGACGGTGCTTATGCTCGCGCAGCCATTCCCACAAGAACCCGATGATCAGGCCAGCGACGACGCCGCCCAGAACTACCACGAACAGCGGCAGAGTGGTGCTGTAGTTAAGGCCCACTAGCTCGGCAAAGGCTTCGGGCATCAGCGTCAGCTCAACAGCCTCGCGATTGGCAAGCGAAATGGAAATAAGCGCGATCCCGAGGATCGCCAGAAAAGCATATCGAAGGTAGCGCATCATAGCCTAGGCTTTACCGTTCAAACGATCCCTTAGCAACTTGCCAGTCTTGAAAAACGGAACACATTTTTCTTCGACCTGAACGGTTTCGCCAGTGCGGGGATTGCGACCAACCCGCGCGTCGCGTTGTTTTACAGAAAACGCACCAAAGCCGCGCAGTTCCACGCGGTCGCCACGCGCCATGGCATCCGTTACTTCTTCGAACACGGTATTCACGATCCGCTCGACGTCACGCTGATAAAGATGCGGGTTTTCATCGGCGATTTTCTGAATCAGTTCTGAACGGATCATGAGCGTTACCCTCCCAGGCGACCGGTTAACCATCTCTATTGTTCTGGACAGTATAGGAAAAAACCGTGATCGGGGGAATGTAAACTCTGTGTGCAAAGCCTTCATTTTGCAGCTAAGTTACGTGATTTTTTGCTTGTTCCAGCAAATTACGCGTCAAAAGCATGAACGACAGATAAATAAAGCCCAAAAATCGGAACATATTGATTCGCAACAAAAACGGCCCCGTGCGGTTGCACGGGGCCGAAATTTTGGCTTGGACTGAAGTCCAGACTTAGTCGCCGGATTTCAGCGCTGCACCTAGGATATCGCCCAGCGATGCGCCCGAGTCGGAGGAACCGTACTGTTCGACGGCTTCTTTCTCTTCGGCAATTTCGCGTGCCTTGATCGACAGGCCAAGACGGCGGGTCTTGCTGTCGACGTTGGTGACGCGGACGTCGACCTTGTCACCGACCGAGAAACGCTCGGGGCGCTGTTCGGCACGGTCACGCGACAGGTCCGAACGACGGATGAACGACTTCATGCCTTCGTATTCGACCTCGATGCCGCCGTCTTCGATTGCGGTGACTTCCACGGTGATGACCGAGCCACGCTTCACGCCGCCCACGGCTTCGGCGAACTTGTCACCGCCCAGGGCTTTGATCGACAGCGAGATACGCTCTTTCTCGACGTCCACTTCCGAAACAACGGCCGAAACCATGTCGCCTTTGCGGTAGTTCTGGATCGCATCCTCGCCACGCTCGTCCCAGGACAGGTCCGACAGGTGAACCATACCGTCGATGTCGCCTTCGAGGCCAATGAACAGACCGAATTCGGTGATGTTCTTGACTTCGCCTTCGACCTCGGTGCCCTCGGGGTGTGTTTCTGCGAACACTTCCCATGGGTTGCGCTGAGTCTGCTTCAGGCCCAGAGACACGCGACGCTTGGCGCCGTCGATTTCCAGAACCATGACATCGACTTCCTGGCTGGTCGAAACGATCTTGCCGGGGTGGACGTTTTTCTTGGTCCAGGACATCTCGGAGACGTGCACCAGACCTTCGACACCGGCTTCCAGCTCGACGAACGCACCGTAGTCGGTGATGTTGGTGACGCGACCCTGATGGACCGAGCCCAGCGGGTATTTAGCAGCAACCAGATCCCACGGATCTTCCTGCAGCTGCTTCATGCCCAGGCTGATGCGGTGGGTCTCTTTGTTGATCTTGATGACCTGAACCTTGATGGTTTCGCCGATCGTCAGGATCTCGGACGGGTGGTTTACACGGCGCCATGCCATGTCGGTGACGTGCAGCAGACCGTCAACGCCGCCCAGGTCAACAAATGCACCGTATTCTGTGATGTTCTTGACAACACCCTCGACGGTCTGACCTTCGGACAGGTTGCCGATAACTTCGGCACGCTGTTCGGCACGCGATTCTTCCAGGATGGCGCGACGCGACACAACGATGTTGCCACGGCGGCGGTCCATTTTCAGAATCTGGAACGGCTGCTTCAGACCCATCAGCGGGCCAGCATCGCGCACGGGGCGAACGTCAACTTGCGAGCCGGGCAGGAACGCAACTGCGCCACCCAGATCGACGGTGAAGCCACCTTTGACGCGACCAAAGATTGCACCTTCGACGCGCTGGTCGTCGGCATATGCTTTTTCCAGACGGTCCCATGCCTCTTCACGGCGGGCCATCTCGCGCGAGATGACGGCTTCGCCACGGGCGTTTTCTGCGGCGCGCAGGTAAACTTCGACCTCGTCACCAACAGCGATTTCAGGAGCTTCGCCTGGATTTGCGAATTCTTTCAGATCAACGCGGCCTTCCATTTTGTAGCCTACGTCGATGATGGCTTGGCCGGCCTCGATTGCCAGAACCTTACCTTTGACAACAGAACCCTCTTCGGGTGTGTCCATTTCGAAGCTTTCGTTCAGGAGGGCTTCGAATTCCTCCATGGTTGTATCAGCCATCTGGCGTTGTTTTCCTTTACATACGTTTTTACTGGCCGTGCGGTTGTCTCCGCCGGTCTTGTTTCATGATGTCTTCAGGCGTGACCCGGAACGCATCTGACTACACAAACACAAAGGGCCGAGGTAACCCGGCCCTGCTCAGATACGTCACCCGGACGTTGACCGCCCTTGTTCAGACAGCGCGCGTATAGGCGGATTCCGTGTTAGGTGCAAGAGCAAAGCCCATGTTTTCATGGTTCGGCAGGTATTTGAACGTACCGGCTTTAACTTTTGACGCCCCAAACCCCGGCATCGCGTCGCAGCATGGCCTGTTCGATGTTGTCCAGCCGCACCAATGCAGCAGACGGGTCGCGCGCACCACCGGCACGGTACCAGATCCTCAGAGCGGAAACAGGGCTCCATGGCAAACTCGCCGAGGCCAACCATTGCCGCAACCTAGGAGGAAGAGAGTCAAAAACCTGCATCGGTGACTCATGACGCCGACGACGCTTCAGGCCGCTCTGCAGATTCCGCCGCACCTTTCGACCCTGTCCAAACTGTTCCTGCAATGCGCTCAATCTCCGCTCAATTTTGCTATGTTATTACATTACAATTTTTTAGTGCACAAGAATGGGTATTGCCGGAAAGAACGTCACAGGTCGTTTTCTGTATGGGCGGGGATTTGAGCCCCGCCACTCGTCCTTCTCAAAATACGCTTCGCACAGAGCGACTGGCTTTTCTAGAACAGTTGCAAATCCTTCTTGCCACTTTGGATTTCCGCAAAATTCGGCATGTTCTCGATCACCACTGGGGCCGGTGCTGTGCCCGGCATCGCGACCGTCGGTTTCATTGCAGCCGCCATGCCAAAAGCGGGTTTCTCCAACTCGCCACGGATATCGCGCAGCAGCGTTTTGTGATCCGGCATCGATTTGATTATCTTTGCAAGGTCCGATTTTGCCGTTTTCATACCTTGGAACCAAATCGGTTTCTTCAGCGGCCGTATGCGATCACGGATGCCAGTGCCATAACCGGTATCATATGACTGTTTGCCCAAAAGGACGGTCTGATAAACGCGATGATCGAACAGAGTTGCAAACTCCACATCGTGCTGCATCGGCAGGCGGTGCTGCCACAATTCCAGGTTTTCGGCCAGACGATCTGGAATTTTCATCTCTGTACGCGCGTCAATCCAATATTGGTCATCGGTGCGGTTACCCAGTCGATAGTGCAAGCAGATGAACTCCAAAACTTCGTCATAGAGTTTATTCATCTGCCGATTGTACCTTGCCCTCAACGCAGGTTCGACGTCTCGCGTTGGCAAGTGTTCAGCAAACCAACGTATCGCATGGTCGATCATATGGATCGCTGTACTTTCAAGCGGCTCGATAAACCCGCCCGACAGTCCTATCGCTACACAATTCTTGACCCAAGCATTGCGAACACGTCCGATGCGCATCGGGATTATGCGCGGCGTCAAACCCTTGCCGCTATCCCCCAGCCATTCGAGGTATTCATCCGCCGCCTGATCATCCGTACGATGCGCGGATGAAAACACGTAGCCCGTGCCCACTCGGTTGTAGAGCGGCACTCGCCACGTCCACCCCGCACCCAGTGCAGTGGATCGCGTGACGCTTTCGATCTTCTCCGGATCGGGATGATCGATCTGCAATGCCATGGCGCGATCATTGGGCAGATAGTCCGAATAGTCCATAAACGGCTCACCAAGCGCCTGATTTATGATCAACCCGCGGAACCCGGTGCAATCAATCACCATTTCGATGTCATGGCGGCCTTTTTGCTCCAACATCAGATGGCTGACATTGCCCTGCTCATCCAACTCAACTGATTGAACTTCATCCTGAATATGCTCGACGCCGCGCTTGGTGCAGACCTTGGTGAGCATCCCCGCGAATTTCACAGCGTCCAGATGATAGGCATAACCAAATCTCTGCTCAAATTCGGGCTGCCCCAACTGCCGCGCACCTTTACACAGGCGGGCCAGATCATCGTGAGGCGAAATGGACTGCGTAAAATCCCGATCGCCATTACCAAAGCGTAAAAAGTACTCTGCGGCCTCCAACCCTTCCAACATCTGACCATGTGCAAAAGGATTAACATAGTCGATGCGATTACCTTTGGGGTCCTTGTTCCAATTGCAGAACTTCACACCCAATTTGAACGAAGCGTTGGTCTCGCGGAAAAAACTCCGCTCTGATATCCCTGCTTGGCGTAGTGTGACCGGCATACGCGGCACCGTGGCCTCACCTACTCCGACGGTTGAGATATTGGGGCTTTCGATCAGGCAGATTTGCGGTCGATCCTTTGGCCCCGACGTTCTGGAAAACACCATATCCAGGATCAGCGCGGTCATCCAACCAGCTGTACCACCACCTACGATGGTGATTTTACGCAAACGATTGTTCATATTTTTTTTAGTCCCTGTTGGCTTGGGGGATTTTTTAGCTGCTTTCCCTTTTTTTGATCTGAGGATTGTACAGCAGCATTCCCTCTTGGCGTGCCGGAGACTATAGCAGCATTCCCGCATCTAGCTAGGGCCGATGAAGTTCTGGATTAAATGCACTGTCGCCCTATGCCTTCAACATAGTGGCTTCACTCAGACAAGCTGGCTTCGCGGCGAGTGAAAATTTCTAACAAAGATCAGATTTCCTCACCTTTCTTAAGGAGTTCGTCGATCAAAGAGCGCTGCAGATCAAGGCTGTCACCCCCTCCGTACTCTGCCGCTCCACCAGAATACAGTGTGCCGTAGGTCCTGGCGACGTTCACTGTCTGCGCCAACCCCGAGATCAGTTGTTCCTTATCCAGCCGGGACAAAGGATGGATAAACGCAGCCCACAAGGTGTCGTTGGCGATCGCGTAGCGCGCGTCCAGCGTGCTATCAAAATTGGCTTGCATCATACGCTTCAGGTCTTCGGGAGATAAATCTGTGGCGCTGCCGATCGCCACCATCGCACGCATCCGGTCGGCGTTTGTATCTGTGATCACCAGAATGGGAACATCCGCCACTGTCAGCTGAAACCCCGCCCCGTTCGGCTGGGCTTCGGGATCAAGCGCAAAGATGATCTTGCCCAGACGTTCATAATCCATCGGCGGCTCGGACGCGGGGGCTTGCTGGGCCGCAAGGCCACCGGCCAGAAAAATCAGCATTAGGGCTAGTCGGATCATCGCATCTCTCCTGCAGGCTCTGCTTTGACCATAGGAACACTCGGTCAAACTGACCAAACAAAGCTTAGTGATGAGTGTTTCCGCGGCCATCGCATCTTTGAACGATCTGCAAGGTTTGCCGTCCTTGCTGCGATAGCTCGTTCAGAATCCCTCTCCTACCTTGGGTTCAGCGGTGGGCGCACCAGCCGACCCGTGCCTAAACAAGAAAGGAAACGCAATGAATTCTTTGATCCTGACCACCCTGATCGCCACCCTGCCCCTGATCGCGGCTCCGGCCTTTGCGGTGGATGAAATCAACGTCTCGAAGGGCATCTCGGCAGCGGGCGCTCCGCTGGCGGCCCATGGCGTCGATCTGGTGGCGCTGGTGAATGAAGGCAACCCGGTCGATGGGTTTGCGACCCACTCGGCCACATACGATGGGGCGTCCTATTATTTCACCAACGCCGCAAATCGCGAAGCATTTGAGGCCAACCCTGACGCGTATCTGCCGCAGCACGGCGGGTTCTGTTCTTTCGGTGTTTCGGTCGGCAAGAAATTCGACGGTGACCCGGATCAGTATCTGGTCGCGGATGGTAAACTGTACCTGTTTCTGAGCGCTGAAACCCGGGCTGCATTCCTGAAGGACGTGGCCGGGACAGCAGGCACAGCAGACGCTCAATGGGCGAATATCAAAAATATCGCCGTTGGCGAGTTGTGATTATCCGGCCTGCGTCGCTAGGGCGTCGCGGGCCGTTTTTGATTGATGACTTCAATCGCCCGCGCCAGCGCGACCTCAATGCTCAGATCAGACGTATCCAGCAACACGGCATCCTTGGCAGGTTTCATCGGTGCCGTGCTGCGCTCGGCGTCTCGCGCGTCGCGTTCGCGCACATCGGTCAACACCTGATCGAGGGTCACATCGGCCCCCTTGGCGCTAAGCTCAAGATAGCGGCGTTCCGCGCGGACCTCTGCGCTGGCGGTGACAAAAAGTTTCGCCTCGGCCTCGGGGCAAATCACTGTTCCAATGTCGCGCCCATCCAGCACGGCACCACCCGAGCGACGGGCAAAGCTGCGCTGAAAATCGACCAGCGCAGCACGAACATCAGGAATCACCGCAACTTTCGAGGCCGCCTGCGCGATCTCGGCCGTGCGCAAATCACCTTGCAACAGCTCTTCGGCAGTTAACGCTTGTGCAGCCTCGGCGGGATCGGCCCCTTCCAACGTCCGGCGACCAACTGCCCTGTACAACAGCCCCGTATCCAGATGAGCGAATCCGAAATGCGCCGCAACGCCTTTCGAGATCGTGCCCTTACCTGCCGCTGCCGGGCCATCAATGGCTACGGTAAATCTCATCATCTTCTCCGGAAATTCTGCACGGTTCAGGGCTTACCAACGCGGTAGTCAAAAAGGAACTTGAAATGCGACTTGTACTGCTGCACCCCCCACATACTGCGATCGGAAGCCGAATTCCGCAAGAACACCTGCCACCCTTTGGTTTGCTGTGTCTAGGAGGGCCGCTGATAGACGCCGGCCACCAAGTCTGGCTGGTCAATGCGGATCGCAAACCGATGGAAACCAGTGAAATCCTGTCAAACGTAATGGCCCACATGCCGGATGCGGTGTTGATCGGACATTCCGGATCCAGCTCGGCCCATCCAACCGTCGCGGATTTGACCCGCAAAATGCGCAAAGCGCACCCCGACCTGACAATCATCTACGGCGGCGTCTATCCCAGCTATCACTGGCAGGACGTCCTGCGCGACTGCCCCGCGATCGACGTCATCGTCCGGGGAGAGGGCGAGGCGACAACTCCTGTGCTGATTGACGCACTTAGGAACGGGCACGATCTGACAAGCGTTCCCGGTCTCGCGTTTCGGGATACCACCGGGCAGCCTTACGCAACTCGCCCCGCTGCCATCATCACCGATCTGGACAAATACCGGATCGGATGGGAGTTGATCGATTTCAACGACTATTCCTACTGGGGCGGCAAGAAATCCGTCATCCTGCAATTCTCGCGCGGTTGCCCCCATCTGTGCAGCTATTGCGGGCAACGAGGGTTCTGGACCAAATGGCGCCACCGCGATCCCGTTAAACTGGCGCGAGAAATCGGCTGGCTGGTGCGCGAACATGGCATCGAACTGGTCAATCTGGCCGACGAAAACCCCACGTCGTCCCGGCGGCGATGGAAAGCGTTTCTTGAGGCGCTGATTACCGAAAACGTCTCCGTGACCCTCATCGGATCAACTCGCGCCGACGATATCGTGCGCGATGCCGATCTGCTACCCCTGTACAAAAAAGCAGGCGTTCTGCGCTTTCTGCTCGGAATGGAAAGCACTGATGAGGCCACACTGCGCAAAATTCGCAAGGGCGGTGCGACAACCAAGGATCAGCAAGCTATCCGGTTGCTCCGCGCGCATGGCATGATCGGGCTGTGCACCTTTGCCGTTGGATTTGCCGACGAGACCGACCGCGATCTGTTCAAAATCCTCCGGCAGCTAATCCGCTATGATCCCGATCAGATCATGTCGATCTATGCCACCCCGCACCGCTGGACGCCCTTCTTCAACGAGATGCGCAATCGCAATGTCATCGAACCGGACCTGCGGCGCTGGGATTACAAACATCAGGTGATCGAAACGCCCTACATCCCGGTCTGGCGGGTATTTCTGTGGGTTAAGCTGATTGAAGTGCTCGTCACCACCCGCCCACGCAACATCTGGCGGCAGATCACGCAGCGTGATCCCGAACTGCGCCACGCGATGCGCTGGTACAGCCGCATGGGCAGCCGAGTAATCGTGCACGAGGTGCGGGAGTTCCTGTTCCGCTCGGCCCGGCACGGCGTTGGAACCGTGGCCGAGTTCTTTGGAGGCACAACACAGCTGCCGGAAAACACCATGTCCCGGTAGCGTGAATGAACGGGTCAACCGCGGCTCAATTTGGCCCCTAGCGCACCCATCAGCGGTTCGAAAATCGGGAAGGAGGTCGCAATCGGGCCACCATCATCGACAGAAACCGGCTTTTGCGCACCCATGCCCAAAATCATGAAGGACATGGCAATGCGGTGATCCAGAAAGCTCTCGCAGGTGCCGCCGCCGGGGACATTGCCGATGCCCAGCCCCTCGACCGACCACCAGTCCTCACCCTCGTCTACCGTTACACCATTGGCACGCAACCCACGCGCCATCGCGTCGATGCGGTCGCTTTCCTTGACGCGCAGCTCTTTCACGCCGCCCATCATCGTGGTTCCGGTCGCATTTGCGGCCACCACGGACAGCACCGGATATTCGTCGATCATCGAGGCCGCACGCTCTGGCGGGACATTGATCCCTTTCATTTTGGGCGAATAGCGCGCGCGCAGGTCAGCGACGGGTTCACCCCCTTCTTCGCGCTCGTTTTCATAAGTCAGGTCCGCGCCCATCTCGCGCAGCGTTGTGAACAATCCCGCACGGGTCGGGTTCAACCCAATCCCTGGCACCAGCACGTCGGAACCCGGCGTGATCAAGGCCGCGCAAACCGGGAAGGCCGCGCTGGAAGGATCGCGCGGCACGGCGATGACCTGCGGCTTCAACTCAGGCCGACCGGTCAGGGTTATCACCCGGCCTTCGTCGGTATCCTCAACTGTGATTTCGGCGCCAAACCCGGCGAGCATGCGTTCGGAATGATCACGGGTGGCCTCTTTCTCGATCACGACGGTCTTGCCAGGTGCGTTCAGGCCAGCCAACAGTACAGCGGACTTCACTTGCGCAGAAGGAACCGGCACTTCGTAGTGGACCGGAACCGGTTCGGCGGCGCCAACGATGGTCATCGGCAAACGCCCACCCGAGCGGCCCACCGATTGCGTGCCGAACAAGGCCAGAGGATCAGTGACCCGCGCCATCGGGCGTTTGTTCAGGCTGGCATCTCCGGTAAAGGTGGCCGTAATCGGACAGGTTGCCATAGCCCCCATGATCAGCCGAACACCAGTGCCCGAGTTTCCGCAATCGATCACCTGATCGGGTTCGGCAAAGCCACCGACTCCGACACCGTAAACCGTCCATTCGCCATTACCATGATCGGTAACCTCGGCCCCAAAGGCGCGCATGGCCTTGGCGGTGTCCAAAACATCCTCACCTTCCAGCAGGCCCGAGATCTTGGTCTCACCCACTGCCATTGCCCCCAGAATCAGAGACCGGTGCGAAATCGATTTGTCACCGGGTACCTCGGCCGTGCCGGTCAGCGGGCCGCAGGGATGCGAAGTCATCGGGATGGGCGTGCCGTGTCCGGACATGGGGGCTCCTTTTGCGCTATCAGTGCTCAAGCCGATTAGCGAATTGGGGCCGGTTGGTCCAGCGACAATACGACGGCCACAGCAAGCTAGGTTTGGGCGATCAGCAACTCCCAGGCTACAATGAGCGAATTCAGAGCGAGTTCATTTGTTTTCCGCAATTCACTGTCCGAGGTCATTTCTCATGTCGCAACTTCAATCCATGCTTTCCAGCGGAACAGAAAAGTACTTTCAACCCAAAGACCCGTTAAAGACTGACAGCGTTCTGCAGATGCGTCTGGCCTTTCTGGTTGGCCTCGTTGCTTTTGGCCTGCCTATCATTCTGGCCGGAGGTGCCATATTTGGTGGCAGCTGTTTTCGCGACAGCATCAGCCATTTTTACTATGCTCAATTTCTGGGGGCCATTTTCGTCGGATGCTTAATTTTTATCGGAGGCTTCCTGATCGCCTATACCGGAGACCATTGGCTTGAGGATCTTGGGTCCTTGATCGCCGGAATTGGTGCGTGTTTTGTCGCCGTTTTCCCTACAAGCGGATCTGGCTGCGAAGCGCCCGTCAGTTTCAAGTCACGGATATTTGCAGATGTGAACCAGACACCTCCGCCTGATCTGTCAGCCCCTGATCCAGATGCGTTCTTTACTCTGTTCTCCAGCGCCCCGCATCTGCACGCTTGGGCGGCCGGAATCTTGTTTGTCTATCTCGGCCTTTATTGCCTGTTCGTTTTGCGTCGCGTCGTTCCAGAGCGTCACATAACAGACGGGCAGTTGATTCCGACTAAAAGGCGCCGCAATACGCGGTATGCGTGGTGCGGGATCACGATTTTGACGTGCGTTTTGATTCTGGGTATCGTCGCCTTGTCCGGTGAAGGCAGCCAGACGGGGTGGAAGTCCTACAACCTTACTTTTTTTGTGGAAACCATCGCGCTTTGGGCGTTCGGGCTGGCCTGGTTTACCAAAGGCCGCGCCTTTCCCAGCCTGCGCGATCCCGCACCCTAGAAATCAGGTTTTGCGGAACGTCAGGTAATGTGGCGTGCGGCCTTCACGCAGGGCCTTCTGCTCGTAGCGGGTGGAAATCCAGTCTTCCCATGGCTCACGCCAGTCTGATGGACGTTCAGCCAGCCATTCAAACCCGGCGCGAGGTACCTCTTCTAGCGTTTGGCGCACGTAGTCCGGAATGTCGGTGGCCACCCGGAAAATCGACCCCGGTTTCAAGGCGCGGGCCAGCGGCTCCAGATGTTCAGGTGTCACGAAACGGCGGCGGTGGTGCCGGGTTTTGGGCCACGGGTCGGGGTACAACAGAAACGCGCGCGAGATACTGGCCTCGGGCAACACGTCGAACAAATCTCGTACGTCGCCGGGATGCACAGCCAGATTGTCCACGCCGGCCTGACGGATTTTGCCCAACAGCATGGCGACGCCGTTGATGTAAGGTTCAGCACCGATGATGCCGATACCGGGATTGCTGGCCGCTTGGTGCACAAGGTGCTCACCGCCGCCAAAGCCGACCTCAAGCCAGACGTCTTTGCCACCGAACAACGCCTTCAGGTCTAGCGGAGTGCGTTCGGGGTTGGTCTCCCAATCTACCGCACCAGGCGACAGGGCGTCGAGGTCTTCGTTCAGATACGTCTTTTGGCTGGGCTTCAGGGTCTTGCCCTTGAAGCGGCCATAGAAGTTTCTGCGCGGGCGTTGTGGTGTCTGGGTGCTCATGGCGGAGCCCATACTGCGCGGGTCGCACCGTTGCAACCCCAGCGCAGAAACGAAAAGCGCGCCGACTTCGGCGCGCTTGGTGTTGATTCGGATCAGACCGCCGCTTTCAAAGCGTCGACCAGATCGGTGCGCTCCCAGCTAAAGCCGCCATCCGCATCCGGCTCGCGACCGAAATGACCGTAGGCAGCAGTGCGCTGGTAGATCGGCTTGTTCATTTGCAGGTGCTCGCGGATGCCGCGCGGTGTCAGGTCCATGACCTGCCCAACGGCCTTTTCAATCGCAGCGTCGGCGACCTGCCCGGTGCCGTAGGTTTCGGCATAGATCGACAGCGGTTTGGACACGCCAATCGCATAGCTCAGCTGAATGGTGCAGCGTTCAGCCATGCCGGCAGCGACAACATTCTTGGCCAGATAGCGCGCGGCGTAGGCTGCCGAACGATCCACCTTGGTCGGGTCTTTGCCTGAGAAGGCCCCGCCACCATGCGGGGCAGCACCACCATAGGTGTCGACGATGATCTTGCGGCCGGTCAGACCGGCATCGCCATCGGGACCGCCGATCACGAATTTGCCGGTGGGGTTCACATGCCATTCGGTCTCAGCGCTCAGCCAGCCGTCAGGCAGTGTTTCGGTAATATAGGGTTCGACGATGGCGCGGATATCGTCCGAGGTCAGCGCCTCATCCAGATGCTGCGTCGACAGCACAATCGAGCTGACGCCGACTGGTTTGCCATCGCGGTAAACCACCGACAGCTGCGATTTCGCATCGGGGCCCAGCGCGGGCTCTAAGCCGTTTTTACGCACCTCAGCCAGGCGACGCAGAATTGCGTGGCTATACTGGATCGGCGCAGGCATCAGCGCGGGCGTCTCGGTGGTGGCATAGCCGAACATGATGCCCTGATCGCCAGCGCCCTCGTCCTTGTTGTCCGAGGCATCCACACCCTGCGCGATATGCGCGGATTGTTCGTGCAGAAGGTTGGTCACCTCGACGGTCTCGTGGTGGAACTTGTCCTGCTCGTAGCCGATATCTTTGATACAGTCGCGCGCGATCTCGTCGATGCGGCCCATATAGTCATGCAGCTTGTCCTGATCCGACAGCCCCACTTCCCCGCCGATGACCACACGATTGGTGGTGGCGAAGGTTTCACACGCAACGCGCGCTTCGGGTTCTTCGTTCAAAAACGCGTCGAGGACGGCATCGGAGATCCGGTCACATACCTTATCCGGGTGCCCTTCGGAAACGGACTCCGAAGTGAAAGTGTAGTTCTGTCGGGACATGAAAGTGCTCCATTAAGATTTCCCCCGTCACGCCAGGAAGCCGTTGTGACAGGCAATCGAGGGATACGCTCACAGGTTTCCGGGGTCAATCCGATTTATGGGCACTCTGCCGAGCGTTGCGCCATTGCAGCGCAAACATAGACAATAGCAAGGCGAAGATCGGAATATCCCCTATCCGCGAATAAACCGTGGGGGCCAGAGGCGCAGGCAGCGTCGCGTCGATATACCCCGCCTGCCCCAATGCCAGCGCATCCACAACGCGGCCCAGTGGATCGATCATCGCGGACACACCCGTATTGGCCGAACGCATCATCGGCAGGCCCTGCTCAATCGCCCGCATCTGTGCCTGTGCCAGATGCTGATAAGGACCAGACCAAGTGCCGAACCATGCGTCATTGGTGATCTGCAGCAGAAAATCCGCCCGCGCCGGGGCCGACAAGACGTCCTGAGTAAAGACGGCCTCATAGCAGATTAGCGGCAGCGCCTTGCCCAGTTCGCCTGCATCCATCAATGCTGCTCCCTGACCCGCACTGAACCCGTGGCCGTTGGTGGCCGCCATACCATAGACACCAAACTTTGCCATCACCTCGCCGAAGGGCACATATTCCCCAAACGGGGCCAGGTGATGCTTGTCGTACAAGCCCTGCTGCTGGCCCTGTTCATCCAGATAGATCATCGAGTTGTAAATGCGTGGACCGTCACCCCTTTGAATGCCTAGAAACACAGGTGTCCCCTGCGCCGCATCGGCAATCGCATCCAGATAAGGCTGGGCGCTGCCCAACCATGCAGGTACCGAAGTTTCAGGCCACACAATCAGATCGGGCCGCGGCTGCGCGGCCGTAAATTCGATCTGGCGCGCAAAGAAAAGCGGCGCATAGTCCGGATCCCACTTCTGATGTTGGGGGGCGTTAGGCTGGATCAGGCGGACAACGTGATCGGTTTCGATGACAGTCGGGCGCGCGGCCGCATATCCCAGCGCCAGACACACAGCACCAACAGTCAAGGCAATAGGCACAGCAAATCCCGCCCTGTGCGCGAACGCCGCGCCCAAAGGCAGCGTCGCCAACAGGGTCAATGCACCCAGACCGTACGGCCCAAACAGGGACAGAAGCTGCGCGACCGAAGTATCAACCCAAATCTGTGCCAACCCGGCCCAGGGAAATCCCGTCAGCACATACCCACGGGCGCATTCCGCTAGCGACACCGTCACCGCCAGAAAGACAGCCTGCGAAACCGCACGACTATCCGGTCTCCGCGCCACCCAAAAGGCCAGAGCCCAGAACAGTGCCAACCCTCCAGCCATGAAGACCAAGGCAAATGGCGCCATCCAGGCATGACGTTCTGCATCGACCAGAAACGGCTCAATGATCCAGCTCAGGGCATGGGCAAAATACCCGGTGGCAAAAGCCCAACCCAGCCAGGCGGCACGCCCTCTCGTTTCCGTTGATAAATACAGCGGGGACAGAAGGATCAACGCGATCAGAGACGCCGCCCACCCCCCATAGGGCGCAAGACCGAATGCTGCCAGCACCCCCAACATGGCTGCCAGCCCAAATCTTACCCAAAAGGGCCAGCCCCTTGCAGGGTTCATGCAATGACGTCCGGCAACATGACACGCAAACGCTTGATACGGCGTGGGTCGGCGTCAAGCACTTCGAATTCGGGGCCTTCCGGGTGCTGAACGACCTCTCCGCGTGCGGGAACCCGACCGGACAACATGAAGACCAGGCCGCCCAACGTGTCGATCTCTTCTTCGTCCACATCCTCGTGGCTGGTCAGCGAGCGGCCAATCTCGGCCTCGAACTCTTCCAGCGGGATACGCGCCTGAACGATGTAGCAGCCAGGTTTTTCCTCGATCCACAGCTGACCTTCGTCCGCATCATGTTCGTCAGCGATTTCACCGACCACCTGCTCAATCAGATCTTCGATGGTCAGCAGCCCATCGACACCGCCATATTCATCAATCACCAGTGCCATGTGACGGCGTTCGGTTTGCATCTTGGTCATCAGAACGCCAATCGGCATCGAGGGGGGCACGAACAGCAAGGTCCGTAGCATCGGCACCAAATCGAACTCTGCCGACTCACCGTTGAACCCGTGGGTCAGCGCGAAATCCTTTAGGTGGATGAACCCCAATGGCGTATCCAGCGTTCCCTCATAGACTGGTATCCGCGACAGACCACTGTCCCGGAACAGCTGCGCCAGTTCGTCTTTCGTGATGGTTGAAGGGACCGATACGATCTCGGCCGTCGGGATGGCCACATCCTCGACCCTCATCCGCCGCAGGTTGATCATCCCGCGCGGTTGCGATTTGTCGATCTCGTGGCCGTTGGTTACGCGAACTTCTTCGTCGCCCTGCGACGAAAACGCGTCCACTATTCGAGAAAAAAATCCGGCTTTCTCTTTGACATTGTCACCGCCGTCCTTCGGTTGCGCGCCCTGCGCCGCCATAGAACTGCCGTCTGTATCGCCCATAATCCTGTTCCAATTAATCGGCCCTGAAGGCCCACACTACCCATTATATGGGTCATCGATACCCAGTTTGCAAAGTATCTCGACCTCGACCCCTTCCATTAACGTGGCATCGGGGTCACGTATGTGGTCGTAGCCCAGTAAATGCAACATCCCGTGAATAATCAAATGGGTGACATGATCATCCATGGTTTTACCCGCGTCCGAGGCTTCGCGCGCGCAAGTATCGAAGGAGATTGCGATATCGCCCAACGCGATCTCGCCAGTAAAATCCGGTGTCGGCGGTGTCGGCGCCTGCCCCGGCGTTTCGGCCGCCAGATCTTCTGCCGGCCAGCTGAGAACATTGGTGGGCGTCGGCTTTTCGCGAAACTCCGCATTCAGCTCGGCAATCCGCGCATCACCACAGGCCAGAAGGCTGACTTCACACAGGTCAGCATTCATTTCACAATGATCCAATACTGACTGGACAGCGCGCATGACCAAGGGCTCAAGCCCTTGCCAGCGCGAATCTTCGATTGTCAGTTCAAGGTTCATACCATCATGTCCAAAGTCCCGGCGTCGGAACCCTGATGGTTACCCTGTCTCACGGCCCGCGTCGGCCTCATACGCTTCGATAATGGCGGCGACAAGCGGGTGGCGCACAACATCCTTCGAAGTGAAGTAGTTAAAGCTGATATTCGGGATCGTCTTCAACAACCGTTCGGCATCGCGCAGACCCGACTGGACCCCGCGCGGCAAATCTACCTGCGAACGGTCGCCGGTGATCACCATCCGACTGCCTTCACCCAGACGCGTCAGGAACATCTTCATCTGCATGGTCGTGGCATTTTGCGCCTCGTCCAGAACCACAAACGCATTGGCCAGAGTACGACCACGCATAAACGCCAGAGGCGCAATTTCGATTCGCTTTTCCTCGATCAGCTTGGCCAGTTGCTTGCCTGGCAGAAAATCGTTCAGTGCGTCGTAAAGCGGCTGCATATACGGATCGACCTTGTCCTTCATGTCGCCCGGCAGATAGCCCAGTTTTTCGCCTGCTTCGACAGCAGGACGGCTGAGGATGATCCGATCTACGTGCCCCCCAATGAACATTGACACCCCAACGGCAACCGCCAGATAGGTCTTGCCAGTCCCCGCCGGACCAATGCCAAAGGCCAGTTCGTTGTTGAACAGAGACTGCACGTACGCTTTTTGCGCATCGGTGCGCGGCTCAACCAGTTTCTTGCGGGTTTTGATCTCGACCGTGCCGCCCTTGAACATCTCAAGCTGGTCGCCGTCGCGGCTGCCGGTTCCGGTTTCCGAACCCCCCATCCGCAATTCGCGGTCAACATCGGCGGCCTCAACCTCGCGACCGCCTTCCAGACGAGCATATAAGGCCTGCAGCACTTCGATCGCCTGTTTCTGGGAATCGTCGTCGCCCATAACAACCAACTGGTTGCCACGGCGCACGATCTGGACGGACAGCTTTTGCTCGATGTCAGTCAGATTGCGGTCATATTCGCCGCACAGATCAATCAATAACCGGTTATCGGGAAATTCAACGAATGCCTCACTCTGGGGCATTTCATCTTGCGGTGGGGTCAGGGCACCGATGGCCAATCCGTTCTCCTGTCTTGGCGTTTCACCCCGAGCGTGACAACAATTCTTGACGGGCGCAAGCCACAGTTTCAAATTTTCCGCAATGGATGGTAAAACCGCCGAAGGCTGACAACAATATCTGGCCTGCGTGAAGTCAGAACCTGTAGTTCAGTCCAAATCTCAGCCCCCGGTATCGCGGCGTCGATTTCGTTGAGAACCCATTACCAAACGTGATTTCGTCCGAGTCAAACTGCACGTATTCATACTCGCCCGTGATTGACCAATGTTCGCTTAGGTTATGTTCCGCACCGATGCTGGCGGAAAACCCCTTTCGGTGGCCAGAGTCTTCAAACGACTGAACCGTGGGTCCGGACGTCAAGCTGCTGGTAGTCCGTACATCACCGCGCACCAAACCGACTGAGAGGAAGTACAACAATGTACCGCTTTTGTTGGTCAGACCGTTGCGAAACCGCAGCGACAGAACATCAGACACTTCCGAGCCGCCCGTCACGGTGGTACTGCCAATCTGTGTCATGACCTCGTCATCAAGCGAACCGAAATCATATCCCAGTTCAAACCCGTAAACGTAATCGCGTCCGCCTATAGCAGGCACAACACCGCGCCAGCCGCCGCGAATGCCGCCGTAGTTGCCGCCCAGGTCCAGCTCTCCAATTTGAAAAAGGCCCGTTGGTGTTCTCAACCCAAACCGATCCGTGCCGTCTGTCGCGTATCCGCCACTCAGGCCGAGATAGAAGGCACTGACATCGCTGCCAAAACGTTTCGGGCTGGTCACTTCGGGATCGGTCACGCCCTGATCCAGATTCCCTGCTGCCGTCGCGGTTGAAAAAAACGAGGATGCCACCAGAGTCGCAAAGACGGTTTGGCTGTTTGGCCCCAGTAAACGTTCTAGAATCTTCACTCGCACCCTCCATCGTCCTGACCTTGAACTTGCGCCAGCAC
Organism: Ruegeria sp. BC1; assembly: GCF_056539305.1. Lineage (NCBI taxonomy): Bacteria > Pseudomonadati > Pseudomonadota > Alphaproteobacteria > Rhodobacterales > Roseobacteraceae > Ruegeria > Ruegeria sp. BC1. The sequence goes on along the minus strand of NZ_JBQFUT010000006.1, from coordinate 51,715 downwards.
CGAATTGGAATTTCAGGAAGTCAAAACTCTAGCCCCCAAAAAACCTGGCCTTTCTCGGACCATATTTCCAAGTCATAAATCAAGGGTAAATTTTGGAAACATACGCCAAAACTGGTACTCGGACAGCATTTGATACCAGAATCAGATCAACGCGCCCGCCAATGAATTCGCGCCTGATTCGGTGATCCGAACATCCCTCAACTCACCCACGGCCACATCAACGTCTGACACGTGAACCGAATGCAGATACTCGGATTTTCCGACCATTTGTCCAGGCAGACGACCGGTTTTTTCAAACAATACCCGCACCTTCCGGCCAACCATTGAATCTTGGATTTCCCGCTGATGCCGCGTGATCAGAGCCTGCAAGCGCTGTAGGCGATCATCTGCGGCAGCAGGGTCAACTTGAGGCCGTTCGGCCGCAGGCGTTCCGGGGCGCGTCGAGTATTTGAAGGAATAGGCGTATCCATATTTAACCTGTTCCACCAAATCCAGTGTGGCTTGGAAATCCTCTTCGGATTCCTCGGGAAAGCCGACGATGAAGTCGCCGGACATAACGATATCCGGGCGCGCTGCACGGATACGCTCGATCAGGCGCAAGTAGCTTTCAGCGGTGTGGCTGCGATTCATCCGCTTGAGGATTCGGTCCGAGCCTGATTGCACTGGCAGATGCAGGTAGGGCATCAGTTTCTCACAGGTTCCGTGCGCTTCGATCAGGTCGTCCGCCATGTCGTTGGGGTGCGACGTGGTAAAACGGATGCGCTCCAGCCCATCGACCTTGTTCAACTCCCAGATCAGACCAGCCAAGGTCATGTCTCCGTTCGGACCCGCGCCGTGATAGGCGTTGACGTTCTGACCCAGCAAAGTGATCTCGCGCACGCCGCGATCGACCAGATCGTGCGCCTCACGGATGATGCGATCCGCAGGGCGGCTAACCTCGGCGCCACGGGTATAGGGTACCACGCAGAAGGCACAGAACTTGTCGCACCCTTCCTGCACGGTCAGAAACGCCGTTGGGCCACGTTTGGCCTTGGGCCGGTTCTTGAGTTTCTCGAACTTGTCTTCCTCGGGGAAATCCGTGTCCAGCGCTTTGGCGCCGGTGCGGGTCTTCGCCTCCATCTCGGGCAGGCGGTGATAGCTTTGCGGGCCGACCACCAGATCGACCAGCGGCTGACGACGCATGATTTCTTCGCCTTCGGCCTGTGCAACGCATCCTGCAACACCGATCTTCAAATCTGGCTTCTCGGCCTTTAGCCCTTTGAACCGGCCAAGCTCGGAATAGACCTTTTCAGCCGCCTTTTCCCGGATATGGCAGGTGTTGAGCAGAATCATATCCGCGTCATCAGGGCTTTTGGTTTCGACATAGCCCTGTCCGCCCAGCGTCTCAGACATGCGTTCGCTGTCATAGACATTCATCTGGCAACCATAGGTTTTGATGTACAGCTTTTTGGGTTCTGACATGGGTATGGCCTTTGCGCTCGCGGGATCGGCGTCGTCTATACCTTGCGAACGCCGCTTGCAATGGTGAGGCGATTACTCGATTTTGACCGGAGTTTCCAGCAAAGTGGAACCGAACAGGCAATGCAGTACGACTCACTCGATGTTTTTCTGACCTCTGGCAAATCCGCGCTGGCCAAAGGCCCCGTCGCGCTGATCTTTGCCGAGGATACTGTCGAGGTCGACAGCACCATCCGGCACCATTTGCAACTGGGCTTTAAATCCCTGATCGTCTTTATGCCACTGGACTTTGCGTTGGCCCCGGACCTGACGGATCGCGTTCACCGGGTCACACTGACCTGCGTACCCAGAGCTGTGGTGTTCGACACGATCAACAGAATCATCCAGGACGCGCCGGGTATCTGGATGTACTACTGCTACAACGCCGAGTATCTTTTCTTTCCGTTTTGCGAGACTCGAACAGTCGGTGAATTGCTGGCCTTCCATAGCGAGGAACGCCGCGATGCTATGCTCTGCCATGTGGTCGACCTCTACGCCGATGACCTGAACGCTTTTCCGAACGGTGTCTCACCAGATCGGGCAATGCTGGATAGCACGGGCTATTACGCCCACACCCGCCACGATACAGAGGGCCACCCGGTCGAGCGTCAACTGGACATGTCCGGCGGTCTGCGCTGGCGGTTCGAAGACCACATCCCTTATGAACGCCGCCGCATAGACCGGATAGCTTTGTTCAAGTCCCGCAAAGATCTGCAACTACGGCCGGATCACACGTTTAACGAGCCGGAATACAACACCTATTCCTGCCCGTGGCACCACAACATGACTGCCGCCATATGCTCGTTTCGTGCAGCCAAAGCATTGAAAAGCAACGCCGGGTCCACTTTTGACATCCCCAGCTTTTGCTGGCGCAACACTGTGCCGTTTCAATGGACATCAGGCCAGTTGCTCGATCTGGGGTTGATCGAATCGGGCCAGTGGTTCTGATCCCGGCTTAACGCCGCAGCAACACTGGAAACCAGTCTTCGCGCAGGCGCTGACCAAGGGTCATGTCATGGCCCGGATACGGCGGAGATGTGCGGCCCGGACGCTCCACATACCGCGCGTCGTCCCCCACCAGCCTAAGCGAAAACGCACGGCGCCGGCTGTCAGAGTGGTTTCCGCGCGCGCCATGCAACGTGCGATAGTTGAAGGCGACAGCGTCGCCCGGCTCCATTTCGAATTCCACAACCTTCATGCCTTCGGCGTCAGGGTCAGGGACGGGGATGTACTGACCCTCATCGGGAAAGAACCCTTCTTCCGACACCCAACGGGTCGGCAAAACTTCTTTCTCCCACCGGTGCGAGCCAGCAACGCAACGCAGTGTCGCCTGTTTCACGGGGTCCAGAGGCGACCAGAAACTGATCGTCTGCTGTCCTTCTACAAAATAATACGGTCCATCCTGATGCCAGGGCGTGGCCATCGAGGTACCCGGTTCCTTGACCAGAACGTGATCGTGGAACATCTGAACCGTCTGCGATTGCATCAGGTCCGCCGCAACCTCAGCGGCGGGAGAATTTTCGATCACATCCCGAAATTGATCAATCCGCGACCAGTTGCAGTAGTCGTCAAAGAAAAGTCCGCTCTCGCCCTGTTTCTTGTTTTCAGACGCGTAAGGCCCAGGCTCTGCCATATTCGCGGCAACGCCATCGCGCAGGGTTTCGACGTGATCGGCAAACAACCCTTTTATCAAAACAACGCCGTCCTGCTGAAAGGTGTCGATCATATCCTGTGTGATCAAAGGGTGCGTCATGTCTGTCTCCGCGCTGGTGGCGGGACGATCTGCGCATGCGAAAGACCTCTGTTCAAGTAATATCTTTTGAAGATACACTTAATCTTATGTTATATCTATCACTGCGCCAATACGAATATGTCTGCGCGATCGGGTTGCACGGCAGTCTATCCGCCGCAGCACAGCACCTGAATGTCTCGCAACCCGCCCTGTCCAACGCGCTAACCCGCGTAGAGGATCAGCTGGGTTATCCTTTGTTCGCCCGCAGGCGCGGCGCGGCGATGGCGCTGACACCGCAGGGGCGCAGCTTTATCGAAAAGGCCCAGGCCCTGCTGGCCAGCGCCGCCCAACTGGAAAATACAACCGGTACAACCGCCGGCAAGAACAGGCTGCGTATGGGGTGCTTTGTCGATCTGGCCCCCTTCCTACTTGCCCGCGCCTTAAACAGGTTGCGCGATGTTCTGCCTGACGTCGCAGTGCCTTACCGGGTAGACAGCTTTCAGGGTCTGATATCCGGCCTGATAGACGGGCAGATCGACCTGGCTATTACGTACGGGGTAAGTATGGACGCGACCTTTACCCGGCATACCCTCTTCACCAGCACTCCGCATGCTTTGCTGTCCCCGGATCACCCGCTGGCCGCCAAAAGCCATATCTCCCTGCAAGATCTGGCCGCTTGTCCGCTGATATTGTCAGAAGAAGGGCTGTCGGCACAGCACGTGCTGGGATTGTTTCGACAGATCAACGAAAACCCGACAGTGGCCCACCGGGCGGCTTCACTGGAAATCCAGCGCAGCCTGGCGGCACATGACGAAGGGGTCGCAATCAGCTACGCCAATCCCCCCGCCAACATCAGTTATGATGGACGGCCACTGCTAAGCCTGCCCTTATCGGATTCGTTTGCGGCCGAACCTGTGGTGCTGGCTCGACACGGGACAGGCCCTACGGATGCACAGATTGCGACCGCCGAGCGCGCGTTGATCGACCTAATGAGGTGAGATTATTTTTTCCGCAGGCGGATCACGACATCGACAGACGCGATCTCAACACCTTCAGGGGCCTCGGGCAAGCGTTGAATCACCAGCTGGTCCGACGGCGCATCGCTCAGGCGGCTTTCATCTTCCCAGTAAAAATGGGGATGGTCGTGGGTGTTGGTGTCGAAATAGCTTTTCGACCCGTCCACCGTTATTTCTTGCAGAACGCCGGCATCACAAAAGGCCCGCAGCGTGTTGTAGACAGTGGCCAGAGATACGGCGTCGCCGTTCTTTTTCGCCGCTTCAAACAGACTTTCGGCGGTAACGTGGCGGTGTTTTCCATCACCGACTAGCAGTTCAGCCAGAGCAACGCGCTGACGCGTCGGACGCAATCCGGCGTCGACCAACCAATTTGTCGCTATATTCTGGCTTTGAGGTGTCATGAATCCGAAACCCGTTCGTTGCTGAAGTATATATAGGTGCTCTGGTGAGGAAATTTCAAATGAAATTCATTCGCAAAGAATGGTCTGAACTCAACACGATGTAAGGGAGCGCTCTTGCAGGACCTTGCATACGGGTGCTAGGTGAGGCCAGATATAACGAACGAACCCCTGGCAGGAGAGGCGGCAGAATGGCCCAATTCCCAAGCAGCTTTGACAAGGACGATCTGCTGAAATGCGCCCGTGGCGAGCTATTCGGCCCCGGCAATGCGCAATTACCTGCCCCGCCGATGCTGATGATGGATCGGATCACCGACATTTCGGCCGATGGCGGTGCACACGGTAAAGGTCATGTTCTGGCCGAGTTTGATATTACCCCGGACCTTTGGTTCTTTGATTGCCATTTCCCCGGCAATCCGATCATGCCCGGTTGCCTGGGACTGGACGGCCTGTGGCAGTTGACCGGTTTCAACCTGGGCTGGCGTGGCTGGCAGGGGCGCGGCATGGCCGTGGGCGTGGGCGAGGTCAAGCTGACCGGCATGGTACGCCCGGATCGCAAGATGCTGACCTATAAAATCGATTTCAAAAAGGCGATACAGACCCGCCGCCTGACGATGGGTGTGGCGGATGGTATCGTCGAAGCGGACGGTGAAATGATTTACGACGTCAAAGACATGAAAGTCGTTCTGTCCGAAGCCTGAGCCGGACCGGCCTGAAATAAGGAGCACGCACATGCGTCGAGTAGTTGTCACCGGTTTGGGAGTTGTCTCCTCCATCGGGAACAATGCCGAAGAGGTTCTGACCTCACTCAAAGCCGGCAAGTCCGGCATTGTTGCCAACGAACAGATGGTCGAACATGGCTTTCGCAGCCAGATCGCTGGGTCACTCAAGATCGACGTAGCCGAGCATGTGGACAAGCGCACCCTGCGCTTCATGGGTCCCGGTGCCGCCTATGCTCATATCGCCATGAATCAGGCGATTGCTGATGCCGGCCTAACCGAGGATCAGGTTCAGAACCCCCGCACCGGTTTGGTGGCCGGGTCGGGCGGCCCCTCAACCAGCGCCATGCTAACCGCACATCAGACCGTATTGAAAACCGGAGCGACAAAGCGGATCGGCCCCTTTGCGGTACCCAAGTGCATGTGCTCGACAATTTCCGCCAATCTGGCGACCGCGTTTAAGATCAAGGGTATCAACTACTCAATCACTTCGGCCTGTTCGACCTCGCTGCATTGCATAGGTAACGCGGCCGAGCAGATCATGATGGGCAAACAGGACGTCATGTTTGCCGGTGGTGGCGAAGAACTCGACTGGACCTTGTCCTGCCTGTTCGACGCGATGGGCGCGATGTCCTCGAAGTACAACGACATGCCGGAAAAAGCCTCGCGCGCGTTCGATCAGGACCGTGACGGGTTCGTGATCTCAGGTGGTGGCGGCATCGTCGTGCTGGAGGATCTGGAACACGCGCTGGCCCGAGGGGCCAAGATTTACGCCGAGGTTACCGGTTTTGCCGCAACCTCGGACGGCCATGACATGGTGGCCCCGTCGGGGGAAGGCGGCGAACGCGCAATGCGTTTGGCCCTGGCCACCCTGCCTGAAGGCCGTAAAGTCGGCTACATCAATGCTCACGGCACATCGACCCCGGTCGGCGACGTTGGCGAGGTCGAAGCGGTCCGTCGTATTTTCGGTGAAGGCAACGTGCCGCCGATTTCATCGACCAAGTCGATGACTGGACACGCACAGGGTGCAGCCGGCGCGCTTGAGGCCATCTTCTGCCTTTTGATGCTGGAACATGATTTCATTACTCCGTCGATCAATGTCGACACACTAGCCGAAGGCATCCTGCCCGGTGAAATTGCAACTCAAGTAGTTGAAAACGCAGGTCTGGACAGCGTGATGACCAACAGCTTTGGCTTTGGCGGCACGAACGGGTCCATGGTTCTGTCCAGGTTTAACGGGTGAAAATGATGTCGGAACTTCTTAAGGGCAAACGCGGCCTGATCATGGGCGTGGCCAATGACCGGTCGATCGCATGGGGCATTGCCAAAGCCATGCACGAAGCGGGTGCAGAGCTGGCATTCACCTATCAGGGTGAAGCATTCGGCAAACGGCTGGAACCGCTGGCCAAAAGCCTGGGCAGCGATTTTATGGTCGATGCAGACGTCACCAGCGACGAATCTCTGGACCGCGCATTTGGCGAACTGGGCGCACGCTGGCCGACAATTGATTTTGTCGTCCACGCCATTGCCTATTCGGACAAGTCCGAGTTGGCAGGCCGGTTCCTGAACACTACCCGGGCGAACTTCAAACATTCGATGGATGTATCCGCTTATTCCTTTATCGAGGTTGCCCGCCGGGCCTATCCGCTGATGAAGGACAATGGCGGTACGCTACTGACCCTGACCTATCAGGGATCGAACCGGGTTGTGCCGAATTACAATGTCATGGGTGTGGCCAAGGCTGCACTGGAATCCGCCACGCGCTATCTGGCCAATGATCTTGGCCCCGATGGCATCCGCGTGAACGCGATTTCACCCGGTCCGATGAAGACGCTCGCAGGCGCAGCCATTGGCGGCGCACGCAGGACCTATAAGTTCTGCGACCAGAACGCGCCCATGCGATCAAACGCAACGCTCGAGGCCGTCGGGGGCACAGCAGTTTATCTTGCCTCTGATGCAGGTAAGTGTACCTCGGGCGAGATCATTCGCGTCGACGGTGGTTTCCATGTTCTGGGCATGCCGCAACCCGACAACATGTGACCCGATCTTTCCCTGTCCGCGCCTAGATTTGACCATCTTTCGCGGGCACGGATAGCCTCATGAGCAAAGCTGAACAAATCATTGCCAGCAACACGCGGGTGTCCCGTCGTAAACCCGGATTTTTAGGGTATCGCGGCCGGGTCGCGTTGCTGGCCCTCACCACTATACTGATGCTGTTTGTGTTTCTTACTCAGGCAGACGTCCGCGACGCACTCACATCCTGGACCAGCCTGATTTCAGGCTGATCCTCTGCTCCGGCCCAGGCCGGTCAGTTGATCGAGACGACCTCAATATCGAAAATCAGATCCTGACCCGCCAAGGGATGATTGGCATCCAGTGTGACGGTTGCCTCGTCCGCGTCCACCACGGTCACAGGAACGGCCTGCCCGTCCGGTGTTTGCATCTGTAGCTGCGTACCGGGTTCCAGCGGAATATCATCCGGAATGCCTTCCCGCGGGATCTGCTGACGTGCAGCGGGATTGATCGGGCCATAAGCGTCCACACAGGCGATCTCGACGCGTTTTTTTTCACCCACAGCCAGGCCAGGCATGGCCGTATCCAGCCCGGGAATGATCTGGCCTGATCCGACCACAAATTCCAGCGGATCGCGCCCTTCGGAACTGTCGAACACGTTTCCGTCTAACAACGTTCCCTTGTAGTGGATGCGAACCGTGTCGCCCTGTTTGATCTCGGTCATCTGTGGCCTCCGGCCGTTAGGGGTTGAAGCGACCAAACCTACGGTGTGACACGGTATTGTAAACCCTTCCCTCTTTTGCGCTGGGAACTGTTGTGCCACCCTGCGCCCAACCTACGGAGGGGAGTTGATGCCAATCACCACTTGCGTTTTCGACGCGTACGGGACGCTGTTCGACGTTGCCGCCGCCGCACGGCAGGCCGCATCCGAACCCGAATTCGAGAAGTTGAAACAAAAATGGCCCGATCTGGCCAATCACTGGCGGCTGAAGCAACTGCAATACACATGGCTCCGCGCGATCACCGATGCCCATGCCGATTTCTGGGATGTGACGCAGGACGGGCTGGATTGGGCGCTTGAGGCCACGGGGTTGCAGGGCGACCCGGCCCTGCGCCAGCGCCTACTGGATCTGTATTGGGAATTACAGGCGTACCCCGAAGTGCCACAGATGCTGTCCGATTTGAAAGCCGGGGGGCTGCAAACCGCGATCCTGTCCAACGGATCAATGCCCATGCTGGATGGTGCCGTGAAATCCGCAGGAATCAGCGACGTGCTGGATGACATTCTGTCGGTCGAAAGTGTCGGCGTCTTCAAACCCCATTCCCGCGTCTACGATCAGGTGCAACAACGTTTTGGCTGCGCCCGCGATGAGGTGCTGTTCGTTAGCTCAAATGGCTGGGACGCCGCCGGGGCCAGCGGATACGGGTTTGAAACCGCTTGGGTAAATCGGTCGGGTGAGCCAATCGACCGCTTGCCATGGACGCCGGCGCATGTACTGTCCGACCTGACAACGATCCCCCAACTGGCTGGACTGTAATGGCTTTTTTCAGCACATCCGATGGCAAGCGCCTCTATTTCACTGACGCCGGGTCCGGAACTCCGGTGCTGTGCCTTGCCGGATTGACCCGCAACAGCTTGGATTTCTCGTTCCTCGCCTCGCATGTCCCGGACCTGCGGTTGATCGCGATGGATTATCGCGGGCGCGGGCAGTCGGACTACGACCAGGATTACATGAATTACAACGTCATCCGCGAATCTCAGGACACAGTCGAGTTGCTGGATCATCTCGGACTGGACCGCGTGGTGATCCTGGGCACCTCACGCGGTGGTCTGATTGCAATGGCGCTGGCCGCAGGCCACCCCGAGCGGCTGTCTGGCGTGATTCTGAATGACGTTGGTCCGGTGATCGAACCCGCGGGCATCGCCATGATCATGGGCTATGTGGGAAAACAGCCGGTTTCCAGAACATATGACGAGGCAGCGCAAGCGCTGCAGCAAGTAATGGGTGATCAGTTCCCCGGCGTTGCGTTGGACCGGTGGCGGCAACAGGCGGAATTTCAATACGCACAGGCTGTTGAGGGCCTGACCCTGCGTTATGACCCGGCTCTGCGCACAGCGCTACTGGAGCAGACCGCAGCAGGCGCAGCCCCGGACCTTTGGGCGCTTTTCGAAGCGCTGCGGGGCATCCCAACCGGTCTCATTCGCGGTGCTAACTCTGAATTGCTCAGCAAGGACACGCTGATCGAAATGCACAATCGCCTTCCCGACCTTATATCAACCGAGGTGCCGGATCGTGGGCATGTGCCGTTTCTGGACGAACCGCAATCGCTAGCCCTTATTCGCAAAGTATTGGATGCCGCATGAGCACGCTGAAGATGATCGAAGCCGCAGCCGAACGGTTGAAAGGCCACGTCCGGGAAACGCCTCTGCTGACCTCACCATTTCTGGACGAGATGGCCGGTCGTCGGGTGCTCGTGAAACCAGAGTGTCTGCAACATACCGGCAGCTTCAAGTTTCGGGGCGCATGGTCGGCGATATCTGCGCTCAGCGACGCAGAGCGGCAGCGCGGTGTGATCGCCTATTCCTCGGGCAACCACGCACAAGGCGTCGCCCATGCTGCGACCCTTCATGGCATTTCCTCGGTCATCATCATGCCCTCGGACGCGCCGCAACTTAAGATCGACAATACGCGCGTGCTTGGCGGCGAAGTCGTTTTGTACGACCGTGCAAACGAAAGCCGCGAAGAGATTGGCGAAGCTCTGGCCACCAAACGCGGCCTGACCCTGATCCGCCCTTATGATGAACCGCAGGTGATTGCCGGTCAGGGCACCACCGGGCTTGAGATCGCCCGACAGGCGGCTGCGCTAGGTGTCGCTCAGGCTGACGTTCTGGTGTGCTGTGGTGGTGGCGGGTTGAGTTCGGGGATCGCTCTGGCGCTGGAAACCCACGCGCCCGGCCTGCGTGTTCGTACATGCGAGCCGGATGGGTTCGATGACGTGAAACGTTCCCTGGCTGCCGGACAGATTCAGGGCAACAACGCTGCCAGTGGCAACATCTGCGACGCAATTCTGACCCCGCAACCCGGCGAGATTACGTTTCCGATTCTGCGCCGTCTGTGCGGACCGGGCCTGTCGGTTTCGGAAGAAGAGGCAATGCGCGCCATGGCGCAGGCGTTTTTGCGGCTCAAGATCGTGCTGGAACCAGGCGGGGCGGTATCGCTGGCCTCGGCGCTTTATCGACGGGACGAAATCGAGGGCGACGCGGTGATCGTTGTGGCCTCTGGCGGCAACGTTGATCCGGAAGTCTTTGGAACAGCGCTGGAATTCCTGACCTGACATACATCAATGATTAGGTCACTGTGATATTTTACGTATGACGACAGGGGATTAAGTCATGCAAATTGCGGATATCGGAGACGTCAAACTCCACTATCGGATTGATGGCGATCCGGCTGGTGCGCCGATCGTCTTTGCCAATTCACTCGGCACTGATCTGCGCCTGTGGGATGCGATGTTACCGCATCTTCCCGCAGGGCTAAGGATCATACGATATGACAAACGCGGGCATGGCCTGTCGTCGCAACCCCCCGCCCCTTATTCCATGGGCGCGCTGGTACGCGATGCCGAGACCCTTTTGGATCATCTGGATGTACGAGATTGCGTTTTTGTCGGCCTGTCCATTGGCGGGCTGATCGCGCAGGGTCTGGCGGTTAAACGCATGGATCAGGTGCGCGGTATGGTACTGTCGAACACCGCCGCCAAGATTGGCACCCCGTCGATCTGGCAAGACCGGATGGAGGCCGTCCGTCAAGGCGGTATCGAGGCACTGGCGGATGCTACGATGGAACGTTGGTTTTCTCGCAAATTCCAAGCTTCGCCCGATCATCTGCTGTGGCGCAACATGATGGTGCGGCAACCAATGGACGGGTATCTGGGCTGCTGTGCCGCGATCTCGGGCACGGATTTCTATACGCCGACAAGCGGCCTGCGCCTGCCGACGCTGGGCATTGCCGGCAGCGAGGACGGTTCGACCCCGCCCGATCTGGTACGCGAAACCATCGACTTGATCCCAGGATCAAGGTTTGAACTGATGCGCCGAGCCGGGCACCTGCCCTGTGTTGAACAACCGGCAGAGTACGCGGCATTGCTGCGTGAATTTCTGATTGATATCGGACATATTTAAAGGAGCAAGATCTTGGCAGATTTTCTGTTGGTCCATGGATCCTGTCATGGCGCCTGGTGCTGGCGTGATCTGATCCCAGCGCTCGAGGCGTTGGGCCATACGGCTCGAGCCATTGATCTGCCCAGTCACGGTTCTGATCCAACGCCGGTTGCCGATGTCACACTCGAAAACTGCCGCGATGCCGTCCTTTCCGCCTGTACTTCACAAAAGATTGTCGTCGGCCATTCATGGGGCGGATATCCAGTCAGCGCCGCCGCCGAAAAGAACCCGGACGCCATGCGTGCCATAATCTACCTGTGCGCCTACGTGCCTCAAGATGGGCTGTCCATGATCGAGATGCGCAAGCGCTCGCCCCGACAGACGATCCACGATGCGGTTGACAAATCCGCTGACGGCCAGTCTTACACGTTCAGCCCGAAGAAAATCCGCGATCTGTTTTATCACGATTGCCCACCGGAAACCGTCCCCTATGCATTGGCGCGCCTGAGTCCGCAGGCCATTGCACCGCAAGAAACCGACTTGCCCGTGTCTGAGAAGTTCGCCCGTGTCCCCAAGGCCTATATCCGCGCCACGCAAGACCAGACGATCCCTCCAGAGTACCAAGAGCAGATGAGCCGCATCGCACCCGAGGGATTGCGGCCCACGATCAACAGCTCGCATTCCCCGTTCTTTGCCCAGCCCCGGTATCTGGCTGAAATTCTGGACGATCTGGCGCGAAAACTTCCCCCTGCGTAACCCTCTCTGACGGACCCTTCACACAACATTCGAGCGTGATAGGGTCTCCGGACGATTTCTCACGATTGGTTACCATGCGCCTACCTTTTCTCTTCGTTCTTTGTACGGTCATGATCGACGCGATGGGCATCGGTCTGGTGCTGCCGATCATGCCGGAGTTGATTGTCGAAGTTCAGGGCGGAACCCTGGCCGACGCCGCAATATGGGGCGGCGTACTGAGTACGGCCTTTGCGGCGATGCAGTTCGTATTCGGACCGATACTGGGCAACCTGTCTGACGCCTATGGCCGACGCCGGGTCCTGTTGGTGTCCCTGTTCATCATGTCACTGGATTACATGGTAATGGCCGTCGCTGGCAGCATCTGGTTACTACTGGCCGGACGTATCGTCGGAGGTGTAACCGCAGCGACCCATGCCACTGCGGCAGCCTTCATGGCAGACGTGTCCAAACCCCATGAAAAAGCCGCGAATTTCGGCCTTCTGGGCGCCGCCTTTGGTGTCGGCTTTGTACTCGGCCCGGTCATCGGAGGATTGCTTAGCGAATACGGCACACGTGCACCCTTTTGGGCGGCCGCAGCATTATCCGCCCTGACATTTTTGGCAGGCCTTTTGGTGATGCCCGAAACCGTGACAGACAAAACCCGCCGTGCTTTCAGCCTGCGCCGGGCCAACCCAGTGAACTCGCTGCGCGCCATTGCGTCCTTACCCGGCATTCGCCCGATGCTGTGGGTCTATTTCCTCTATTCGGTGTCAATCTACGTCTATCCCGCAATCTGGGCTTATTTTACAACCGAGCGCTTTGGATGGTCTCCGCAGATGATTGGCCTGTCGCTGGGCGTCTACGGGATCGGAATGGCGGCCGTGCAGGGCGGACTGATCCGCCCGGCCACCCGCTATCTGGGAGAGCGGGTTACAATCATCTGCGGCATGGGGTTCGAGATCGTCAGTTTCCTGCTGTTGGCGTTCCTGACCAATGGCTTCATCGCGTTGATGCTGATTCCGATCACAGCGCTTGGGGCCGTTGTCACACCTGCCCTGCAAGCCCTGACATCCCGTGCGACACCGGACTCGCAACAGGGAGAGTTGCAGGGCGTACTCACCTCACTACACGCGCTGTCGATGGTGATCTCGCCCTTGGTGATGACTTCAGTGTTTGCCTATTTCGTCCGGTCTGACACCAGTATCTATCTGCCCGGCGCGCCTTTCCTGCTGGCCATGGTGCTGATGGTCGTTGGCTTCACGCTATTTCTGCGATCCCCGCCCTATCGTCGCGTAACAACGACATCGCAATGACGGTTTCCGTCTTGCGACATGCATGTTCCCGCGTCACCGTGGCCAAAAAGGAGTGAGGGAGACCAATGCAAACCATCAAAGCTGCCGTCTGCCGGGCGTTCAACGAACCCCTGGTCATCGAAGACGTTCAGATCGCTCCACCGGGCACAGGTGAGGTCGAGGTCACTCTGGATGCCGTCGCGATCTGCCATTCAGACATCACCTTTGCCAGCGGAGCGTGGGGAGGGCACCTGCCCGCCGTATACGGGCACGAAGCGGCCGGCTTGATCACCGAGACGGGCGGTGGGGTCGGACATTTCAAGGTAGGTGACCCCGTCGTGGTAACACTGATCCGCGCCTGCGGGTCCTGCCCCTCTTGCGCGGGTGGGCAGCCGACAATCTGCGAAACACCCTATGATACGGTCAAAGGTCCGTTGCAGACAGCTGACGGCGGACCGCTGGATCAGGCGATGGCTTGCGGTGCGTTTGCCGAAAAGGTCGTGGTCAGCCACCGGCAGATTGTGAAAATCCCGGAAACCATGCCGAAGGACGTAGCCAGTCTGCTTTCTTGCGGCGTGATCACCGGGGTCGGCGCGGCGGTGAACGCTGCAAAACTGCGACCCGGTCAGGATGTGGTGGTGATCGGAGCTGGGGGCGTCGGGCTGAACGCCATTCAGGGCGCGCGCCTTGCCGGGGCGCGGCGGATCGTTGCTGTCGACATGACTGAGGAAAAGCTGAGCATCGCTAAGGAGTTCGGTGCAACGCACGGCGTGCTGGCCAGCTTGAAAGAACCGTGGAAAGCCGCCTTCAAGGCCCTTGGTGGACGCGGCGCGGATGCGGTACTGATCACTGTGGGTGCGATCCCTGCCTATGATCAGGCCCCGCGTTATCTGGGCCGGGGCGGCAAAGCGATTATGATCGGCATGCCGCATTCGGGGGACATGTCCACTTATGAACCCGTCGTTCTGGCGGCGCTTGGCCAAGGTGTTATTGGGTCGAAAATGGGAGATGTTGTCATTCAGCGCGATATCCCGTGGATGATTGACCTCTACGAACAAGGACGGTTGAAATTGGACGAGCTGATCTCGGGCCGTTGGTCACTGGATCAGATCAACGAGGCGATCGAGGATACCAAGACCGGGTCGGCCAAGCGCAATGTGATCATTTTCGACAAAGGCTGACACCAGCTAAGGGGAGGACACCGGATGAAACTGCAGGACCTCGATATCATCGTGACCGCCCCTCCAGCACCGGGTTGGGGCGGCCGTTACTGGATTTTGGTGAAGATCACGACCGATACCGGAATCATCGGCTGGGGCGAATGCTACGCTTCATCCGTCGGCCCCGAGGCGATGCGCCATGTGATCCGCGATGTGTTCGAACGGCATATGCTGGGCGAAAGCCCCGAGAATATCGAATTGATGTTTCGCCGTGCTTATTCCAGTGGCTTCACCCAACGCCCGGACTTGACCGTGATGGGCGCGTTCTCGGGGTTGGAGATCGCCTGCTGGGACATTCTGGGCAAAGACCGTGACCGGCCCGTTTATGCCTTGCTGGGCGGTCTGATGAATGAGCGCATCCGGGCCTATACCTACCTCTACCCGCTGCCACAGCATAATCTGACCGATTTCTGGACTTCACCCAATCAGGCCGGAGAATGCGCGGCAGAGATGGTGCGACGGGGGTTCACGGCGGTCAAGTTTGACCCTGCCGGCCCCTACACAATCCGCGGCGGGCATATGCCGGCAATGTCCGATATCTCAATGTCGGTCGCATTCTGCAAAGCGATCCGCGAGGCAGTAGGCGACAAGGCCGATCTGCTGTTCGGCACGCACGGCCAGTTCAACACCGCAGGCGCGATCCGATTGGGTCAAGCGCTGGAACCCTACTCTCCGCTGTGGTTCGAAGAGCCCACGCCGCCCGACATGATCGAGGACATGGCCCGTGTCGCGCGTAACGTTCGTATCCCCGTCGCGACCGGCGAACGCATGACCACCAAGGCCGAGTTTGGGGCTGTGCTGCGCGCCGGGGCCGCCGAGATTCTGCAACCCGCTCTGGGCCGTGCCGGAGGCATCTGGGAGATGAAGAAGGTCGCCAGCATGGCCGAGGTGTTCAACGCCCAGATGGCACCGCATCTTTATGCCGGCCCGGTCGAATGGGCGGCAAACATCCATCTGGCCGCGTCGATCCCGAACCTGCTGCTGCTCGAATCCATCGAAACGCCTTTCCACGACCAGTTGATCAAAGGCTCGCTGTGCGTTGACGAAGGTTTCGTCAGTCCACCCACTGCACCCGGACTGGGGATAGTAGTAGACGAGGATCTGGCCCGCGCGCATCCTTACACGGGCCAAGACCTACACCTGCAAATGCAGGAGGAGCCTTGTGATTACGTTAACGGCAACGCCTTCCAGGGCGGCGCGCCCGCGTCCGAGGGGTGACAAACATGCCTGAATTGAGGCATATTGGTCCAACCCCAAGTTGCAGACAGGACAGGCGTGACCCCAAAGGACAAGGACAACAAAACCACACATCCTGAGAACCCCGCGGACATGAAAGAAAGCGCCGCGCGGGCTACGGCGTTTTTGAAAACACTGGCGCATGAAGGGCGGCTGATGATCCTCTGCCATCTGGGTGAGGGTGAAAAATCCGTTGGGCAACTGGAACAACTGCTGCAAACCCGTCAGGCCGCCGTCAGTCAGATGTTGGCCCGACTGAGGGAGGAACGGCTGGTTTCGACCCGCAGGGATGGCAAGACCATCTATTACTCGCTGCAAGACGGCAACACGGCGCAGGTGATAGGGCTGCTTTACGATCTGTTCTGCAAGCCGGACGCCTAGTTCGAGACATATCCCGCGATCACCTGCAACAGCTTGAATGCGGTTGCGGCATCGTTTTCGACCACGGCCAGGAATTCCTCTTCACCGATACGCAGACAGGACAACTCGGTTTCGGCAATCATGCTGAGCGCGCGGGGTTCCTTGCGGATCAGCCCCAGCTCACCCACAAGCGCCCCCGGCCCGACCGTCGCGATAAGCTGATCCGGGCCATCCATTTGCGGCAGATACAAACCGGCCTCGCCTTCCAACACCACATAGGCACCGTCGGTTGGCTGATCGTCTTTCAAAAACACGATCTCTCCCGCTTTGGCGTCGAACCAGCGCGCACCAAAAGCCAGCAGGCGCAACTGCCGACGGTCAAGACCGGAGAACAGCGGCGTCTGTTCCAAAGCACGCAACTTACGTGCAAGGTCGGCTGAAGCTGCACTATCCTCTTCCACTGTGTCCTGCCCTTCATCCGTAATCACCCGACCTTGCCGAATTTCGACGTACATGTCGAATGCATCAGGATTTTCGAATTGGTCATTAAGGTAGATGACGGTTGTTTCCGGCAGCAATTCACGCAGGTTTTTATAAACGGCCACCTGTGTTGCCATGTCATAGCTGGCCAAAGCGCTTTCCAAAATCAGGATGTCCGGTTTTTTGATCGTCGCACGAGTAAACGCCAGCGGTTCGGCAAAAACGGCCGGCAGATTCTGGCCCCCGATCGCAACCGGAACGTCATAAATCAGCTCGACCACCAGGGGACGTGCGCCATGCGCATCCAAAACGTCGACAATAAGCTTGCGCGACTCGTCCGACCGGGCTCCGCCGATCTGGCTGACCTTACCAAACAGCGCGTTTTCCATGACCGTCAGACCAGGCGCAATTTCGTCGTCCTTCAAAGGCACAAAGACGTCGTGCAACCGTTCAAGCAGTTTCTCGGAGTGGCTATGACGCAGTTCGAGGATACGGTTCTTGAGTTCATCCGTGAACGCAGGTCCGATCTGTTCTGCCGAGATGACAAATGGGACAGCCAGAAGACTGGCGAGTTGCTCGTCATCCAATCCGGACACGCCCTCGTTCCGGGTTCGCTCGACCAGTTCAACCGCAGCTTCGTATGTTTGCGCCTCAAGGCCGAGTTTACGGAACAGAGGGTGGTCGGTGCCATCCAGGCCAAAAATCTGGCGCAGCATCTCGATCACATCTCGGGTTAGGCTGACCAGAGTTTCATCCAGCCCCAATTCACGCAGTTGACCCAAAAAGATGGTCTGTCGGGCTAACAATTCCTGCGTGACCGGCACGCGTGGCGTGGCAAACAGCAGGTTCTCTACCACCGGTAGGGCCGGATTGTATGCGTCGCGATCAAACACAAGTGCCTGCTGGTCCAAACCTGCCTTTTGCACCGCCTGTTGTACCAGCGGTCGCAACTCAACCAGCTTTTGCGCCAGATCGGCGTGGTTATTGATATCAAATGTCTGATCGGCTCCACGTTGGAACAAAGCCGCACCTGATCCCATGCCGTCAATCAGCTGCAGCCACCAATCCCGCAGCGCATTCGGGCTATCCAGACCGGCCATGGATGGGTCCAGCCACTCGACACTATACGGGTCGGCGCTGTTTCCGGCCCGTTGCGTTTCTGCAAAGTCGGGATCGCCATTCTGAGTGGTGAGCGGCCTTTGGCGCATTGGCATCATCACGTTGTCGCCCAATGTCCCCTGAAACATGATCGGTCGGGACGACGCATAACCGATGCGCTCAGCCACGACGCCTTGGTGCAGGGACGACAGGTTAAGGTCCCCAATTTCGACCCGGCCCGAGCTGGGTAGAACTTCCCGTGTCAGCAATTCGGCAACCGCGCGCCTGTCCTCTTCGCTTGGGGCCGCGATACCAACCGTCTGGCCCGCTACGAAGGTCAAATTCAAATCGTCCAGCACCTGATTGCCGTCCATGTCCCGGACTGACACGCGATCCAGAACGATATCGCCTTTCAGGTGGGGTCTTGCTTCCGGTTCCCCTTCGAACAGCTTTTCATCCAGCATTCCTGGCGGGGCAAAACGTTCGATCACGACGTCCCAACGCAGCGACATATCCTGCGTCTGGTTGTAGTAAGTCAGCAACTCTTTCCAAGGCGAACTCAGGTCCTTATAGGCTGCCAGCGCCGCGACCAGCGCCCCCAGCGAGACTGATCCTTGCAGCACTAGAAGACCGCCGACCAGATAGAACATGAAGGGCGTAAGCTGCGAAATGAAGTTGTTGATGAACTTCATGAAGAATTTCTTCTGATAAATCTCGAACCGGATACCGAACAGCCGCCCCAGCTGCTCCGAGATCATCGCACGACGATAACGCCAACCTCCATTGGACCGCAGGGTCGAGGCACCGGCGGCATTCTCGCCGATCTGGGCGGCCAGCACCCGCACTTCTTGAATGCGCTTTTTGTTCAGCAGGTTGATCTGCCGTTGCAATTTGGGAATCAGCCAGGCCTGCAACGGGATCAGAGCAATGGCGGCCAACCCGAACCAGACGCTTTGCAGGAACAGAAACGACAGGATCGTGATCATTTGACCCGCCTGAAGAACCGGTTGGCTGATCGCATCGCCCATCAGCCCGCCCATCGGTTCGCTTTCGGCGGTGATCATCGACACCATTTCGCCCTGGCTGACGCGCTCAAAATAGGGTTGGGGAAACCGCAAGGCGCGGTTGATCAGCTGATAACGAAACCGGCGCAGCATCCGCTCGCTCAGGACACCTTTCATGGTGTTGATGCGCATCTTCATCAGACCATGGGCCAGCACCGCCACCAGAAAAGCGATACACAGGATGATCAGAAAAGTGGTCTGCGGCAGGCTATAGCCTAGGACATCCACCACAGGGCTGGCCGCACCGATCGCATCGTTGATAATGCGCTTGGGCAGTTCCAGCGTCAGGTAAAGCAGTGGAAATAGCGTAGAGGTCACGGCCAGCAAAATCAGCTGATCGCGTTTCGAGTACTTCCAAATAAACCGGAAAATCGTACGTTCTATGGAACCCGCCCCTATTATGGATCACCGATCTTATCATGACGAAAGTGCCGTAAATCCAATATCCGGAATTTACAGCAATCCTGTCAGGTGACGCAAATAGTTTCCAGTTTGATCGGATATCCGCCCTGTGTGAACAAGTTCATTTGCGCCGCACCGGTTTAACCCGTAAAGTTTGCAACAGGACGATATCGGGAGGAATATTTTGACCGCCAGCTTAGGCGCAGCACTTTTGATGCTCTGCTTGTTGCAGATCAAGCATATGTTTGCGGATTTCTACCTCCAGACACCCAAAATGTTGTCCGGCCGTGGTGAATATCTTCACTGGGGCCGCGCGCAGCATGCCGGGGTGCATGTCATCGGATCCGTAATTGTTTTCCTGCTGTTCGGGGCACCGTGGTCCTTTATTCTGATTATCGCCGCGCTGGAATGGATTGTGCATTTCAATATTGATTTTGCCAAAGCCAGCTATTCGGACAAGAAACAGCTGATTCCTTCACAGGCTGCATACTGGCGCGCGGCCGGATTGGACCAATGCATGCACAACCTGACTTATATCGCCATGGTCTGGGCCTGGGCTAAATTTGCCGCCTGATCGAAGCATTCGCTTCAGATAACGGTCTCCGTTTCCGCAGCGCGATAGGCCGCCAGCCAGCGCCTGTCCAACGCGTCGAGTTTGTCCGTGTCGAACCGGTTCGCATCCTCCCAATAACGACCAGAAGGAACGACGTAACCCAGTTGTTCTTCGTCGTTCAGAATAGCCGACAGCGCATCCGTCAGGGGAAGAGGCGTTTCTGTCAAATTACCCAAACCCACTGACGGGAACAGCAGGCGGCTTTCACCCTCTGACAATCTGACAACACGGCAGCCCTGTACCGCAGCAATCAACGCCAGCCGGGCCGACTTGGCCTCGAGCGACCGGAGGGTGACATCGGGGCGCAAAGGATCCGCCGCACCATTTCCGTAGAAATGCGTTTTCCCCTTGCCGGGGTAAACCATGTCACACCCGAAAAACGCCAGAACCGCGGGCTGCAGCGCTGCAAGCGCCCAATAGCCTGCCGTAAAAGCCATTGTGCCACCAGCATAGACGAACCCGCCAAAACAGTTTTGTGCTGGCACGTAGTCCTGCGCGGTGACAATGCACTGATCGGGTTCAACCTTTTTCGGGCAGTTGCGATCCGGGAAATCCTCGGGGTGTATGAGCACATCCCAATCCGGTCGGATGCGCCAGGCATTATTGATCGCGACAATATGAGTGAAGGGGTCGCGAGGCCAGCCCCGTGCGACAACCGCGTTCGGGGCGCTTCCCAGTATCAATACTCGGTTCTTTGGCTCGGTCATCCTGGGTCCCGCTATTCTGGTTCCAAGGAAGATTAGAGCGTTTTGACAGCCAGGCTAGCCCAGAACCGAAAAACTGCTTTCCTCGTTTATCGGGCGTTTTCGCGAGTAGAATCCGACGTCGATCATCCGCTTGATATAGGGCAGCTCAAACTGCAGAGGTTCCGCATCGTGGTCACTCCCACCTTCGCAATAGTCAATCAGGGCTGTCATCATCTTCCCGGCAATCGGCGCGTTTTTGTACTGGTTTCCGCTGGTGCCACACGCCATGTAAAAGCCCGGCAGGCTGGATTTATCATAGATTGGAATCCAGTCGGTCGATGCGTCATACAGATCGACCACACCGCGCGTTTTTGAAGGGATGCCCAGGCTCGGCACCCGTTGGGCGTAACGCATGGCCTGAGTTGTCCATTGATCGGTGAAATCGTGGTTATAGTTTACGTCGTCCTCGCACCACTGATGCGGATCGCATTCCGGGTCTTCGGACCCGACGAGGATATGGTTGCCGTGCTCGGGGCGGCAATAGCAGGCGATATCGCTGTCTGAAACGATGGTGCCGTCGTTCTCGAAATCAAAGCCCTCTGGCGCGGGCACATGTACGACCTCCTGCCGCAATGGCCGAGTTTCGATGGTCATGTCCTCCAGCACGCCTGCCATCCTATTGATGATCGCTGACCCGGGCCCGGCAACGTTTATAACGACCTTGGCGTGAATTTCCTCGCCCGAGGCCAGCTTGACCCCCGAAACGCGCCCACCGTCGGTCAGGATTTCGACAACCTCGGCGCCGGTGCGCACTTCAGCCCCGTGCTGTTTCGCGGCATCCATCAGGTTCTGCGCCGACAGCGCCGGGTCAGTGACATAGCCCGCCTGCGGCCAGAACACTCCGCCCTGCATCTTGCGTCCATTGGTTTGACCGAAATCCGGGTCGTCCATGCGACGCGCAGGGGCAAAGCTGTCCAGCGAATAGACAGGCAAGCGCTCGGTGATTTTCTCGGGCGACCATTCCTCGAACGGGCAATCCAGATCGGCGCTGTTCTTCATATGTTTTTCCAGCATCCCGTTGGCGTCCGTCTTCATCACCAGACAACCCGTCTCACGGAACTGCGCCAGATTGGCCTCTGCCGGCAAACCAAGATACGCGGCCCAGTCGCGCCAATAATGATAGCCTTCCCATGCAAACGCCGTGCCATCGAAAGTCGAATAATGCATCCGAATGATTGCGCAGGACCCTGCGGTCGAACCGTGGCCGACCTGCGCATTGCGATCCAGCGACAGGGTTTTCCAGCCAGCCTTGGTCATTTCAAACGCGATGGCCGCGCCGATCACACCTGTTCCGATGATGATTGCGTCAGGTTGGCTCATGAGTGTTCTCCTTTCCAGTAGCGCGCTGAATAGGCGCTGAATTCTTCGACTTCCTCGGGCTTTGGCTCGACCCCGGTAAAGGCATATAGATAGTGCGGAACCATCGAAATCCGCGTGGACATAGGTTCGTTCAGCTGTGCCAAATCGTACCCGATTTGCATGTAGTAGAGGATCCGCGCGCGGGTTTCGGCCTCGATCTCGGAATAGCCATAGCGCGCAAACATGGCGTGCAGCGCCGCCAGACGCCGTGCATCCGACTGATCCAGCGCATGGCGGACCTTACCCGACTTGCGCGCCCAGTCACGCACGGCAAAATCCAGCGCAGTGTCGAACAGGTCCGTGTTCACCACGCACCGATGCACGTTGCAGACGGCCGCGGTGATCGTGTCCGCCGGGGCCTGTGCCTGCGCGATCAAACCAGCGGTATTGGTGGATTGCCATCGCGCCAGCAAGGCGTCCAACAACTCCTGCCGGGATTTGAAATACCAGTAAAAGGACGACCGTGAAACAGCCATCCGTTCGGCCAAATTCAGAACCTTGATCTGATCGACGCCATCCGAAATCAGAACGTCCATCGCAACGTTCAGCCAGTCGTCGCGGGTGACCTTGACGTTTCCGACCAGGGGTTCAGCTTCGGGATCATCGCGGTGAAGGATGGGTTTGGTGCTCATTCAACTCTCCGGCGGCGCGCCGCCCTCTTCGGTTCGGCGGGCAACAAAGTCCTGCAGCGCACCCAACCGGTCCGTGTTATGGGGCGGAGCCTCGAAGTTCTCAAGAATGTCTTTCCAGACGTTCGTCGCCCTGTGATTGGCATCGACTGAGCCGCGCTCAGTCCAGGTACCAAAGTTTGCATAATCATGCACATGCGGTTCATAGAAAGCCGTGTTGTAGCGTTCCATAGTCTGGCTTGTCGCAAAGAAATGCCCACTGGGTTCAACTTCGGTCAGTGCCGTATCAAAACCGATCTCATCCCGTCCGGCCTGCGCCCCGGCGCACAGTTCGGCCACCATGTTCAGCACTTCAGCGTCACAGATCATCTTTTCAAAGGATACGGTCAACCCACCCTCTAACCAACCGGCAGAGTGGATGATGACCGTGGCCCCGGCCATCAGGCAACCCCACAGGCCGAACTGGTTTTCATTGGCCGCCTGAACATCATTGGTATTCGACGCCGAGCCTGCAGCCGACCGCCACGGCAGCCCCAGATGTCGCGCCAATTGGCCTGCCGCAAGCGATGCCTGAAAATGCGAGGGCGTGCCAAACGCAGGCGCGCCCGATTTCATGTCTACATTGCTGGTGAAAGTCCCGTAACAAACTGGCGCACCCGGATTTGTCAGTTGCGTCAAGGTCAGCGCGGCCAACGCCTCGGCGTGGGACAGCGTGATCGCGCCAGCCACTGTGATCGGTGCCATCGCCCCCATCAAGGTAAACGGAGTGATGATCGACATCTGCCCGTGCCGCGCAAAGTCGATCAGTCCCTGTGCCATCGGAATGTCCAGTGTACGCGGGCTGTTGGTGTTGATAATGGTATAGCAATGTGGAGTGGCACGGAATTCATCGTCCGACAGACCCCGCGCGGTGGTCAGCATCTCAAAGCAGTCCATCACCTGCGGCGTCCCACGCGAGAAGAAGAAGGGGAACTTGTCGGTCAGTTCCATCTGCGCCTGCGTGGTGAAATAGTGCCTCAGATGGGTCGGTACGTCTTGCGGCTCAACCTGAGGCGAGATCATCTGGAAGACGTCGAAATGGTGGGTGAGTTTCAGAAACTCCAGATAATCCTGCCCGGTTGCGGGGCGACGTCCGCGTTCCAGATCGGTCGCATTTGGGGCCCCTGCACCCGGTTGAAATACCAGCGAACCCAGTTCCAGCGTGAAATCGCGATGTCGCGCCCCCGCGCTGCAGGCAATTGACTTGGGCGCCGAGGCCACCGCAGATTCGACCATATCGCGCCCAATGAAGATCATCTCGCTGTCCTCATCCACCCGCGCTCCACCCATGGCAAAGATTCGACGCGCTTCGGGCAGCAGGACCTTGACCCCCAGCTCTTGCAACGTGCGCAAGGCGGTTTCGTGCATGTCCGCAATCTGATCCGCCGGGAACACTTCCATGAGGGGAAACGGGTTTTTCAGTTGGCGATAGTTCACGTCGCGGCTGACCGGCGGTGTCGCATCAGCACCGCGCCCGCGCCGTCGCCTGCTACGTTCCGAAGTCTGGGAAATCATTGTCAGCCCCTCATTGCTTTGCCCTGCGGGTCATAGGGTGACGGGGCAATCACGCGCGCCGGACGTTCCACACCAACCACATGGACCGACAATTCAGTTCCCGGCGCGGCCTTGCCCCGGTCGACAAGCGCCATCGCCAGTGATTTTCCTGTGTAGTGACCAAAGCCGCCCGACGTCACGAACCCCACACGTTCACCCTCGGCCCAGATGGGCTCGTACCCGCTGGCATCGGCATCCAGAGCGTCAACCTCTAGCGTTACCTGAACCTGAGCCGGGCCGTTGCCGTCCCGCTCTGCCATCGCTGCGTCTTTGCCGACGAAATCCTTATTCCAGTCGATCCAACGATCCATCCCGGTCATGCCTGGCGTGTAGGCTTGCGTGAACTCCGCCGACCAGATGCCAAAGCTCTTTTCCAGTCGCGTCGACAGCATCGCGTTAAAGCCACATTCGCGGATGCCTTCACTGGCCCCGGCTTCAAGCAGCATGCGGCGCAGCGCGATGTGATCGCCGGATCGGCAATTGATCTCGTACCCTTTTTCACCAGTCACCGACATGCGCGCGACGCGGGCGCGCACAAGGCCGATGTCAAAATCGCCGCACCCCATGAATTGCAGACCCGCGATATCCTGCTCGGCCAGCTTCTCGACAACCTCCTGCGATTTTGGACCAACCAAGGCGAAACCGCAGTATTCTTCACCCAGATCACGGATAATTACGCCATCAATCATGTGATCGTCGAACCATCGCATATGCCAGGCCCGCAGGTAGTAGCTGCCCATGATCCACCACGTGCCATCGCCCCAGTTCAACACGGTTAGATCACCCTTGAGCCGCCCGGTCTCACCCAGCATCGGTGCCAGTTTCGCCCGGCCCGGCGCGGGCAGTTTCGAGGCCATCACGTTGTCCAGCCAGATTTCGGCGTTAGGTCCGCTGACTTCGAAACGCGAAAAGCCAGATATGTCCAGCAGGCCCACACCTTCACGGATCACCTTGCATTCCTCAGCCACGATGTCATGGGCATTGGACCGCTTGAGGGTCGGCGTTTCCTCAAACCCTTTCGGTGCGAAGTACAACGGTACTTCCAGATCCCAGCTGACACCCCACTTGCAGCCCGCCTCGGTCATCACATCATGGGCAGGGGCCATCTTCAGCGGACGACCCGCTGGAAGCTGCTCGTTCGGATAGGTCATCACGAAACGGCGGGAATAGAACTGGCCGGTGGTCTCGCGGATGTACCGCTTGTTCTGCGCAAAATCGCCATAGCGAGCCACGTCCATCGGCCACGCGTCTGCCTCGGGCTCGCCGTGGATCATCCACTCGGCCAGCGTTTTTCCCACACCGCCGCCCTGCAGGAAGCCCGCCATCACCGCACACGCCGACCAGTAGCCAGGTTTGCCCGGCACCGGCCCGACCAGAGGGTTGCCGTCGGGCGAAAACGTAAACGCCCCGTTCACCCAGGTTTTGATGCCGACATTCTGGATCGAAGGGTAGCGTTCAAAGCCCAGCGTCAGTTCGTTTTCGATCCGGTCGAGCTGTTCCTGAAACAGCTCTTCGCCATAGTTCCACGGCGCGCCGTCCATGGCCCAATGTTCGTGATCGACCTCGTAGATGCCGACCAGAACGCCCTTTTGGTCCTGCCGCATATAGGTGAACCCTTCGAGGTCCACAGTCATCGGCATTTCGAAATCCGCCGCTGCAACCTCGGGCACCGTGTCGGTAATCAGGTAATGGTGTTTGAGCGGTGACACCGGCAATTCCACTCCAGCCATGCGCCCAACCTGCTTGGCCCAGAGGCCCGCGGCGTTGACCACATGCTCGCAGGTGATCGTGCCTCGGTCAGTTACCACCTGCCAGCCGTCAGCCGTCTGGATCAACTCTTCGACCTTGGTTTCCTCATAGTATTCCGCGCCGCGCTTTTTGGCCGCTGTCGCGTAAGCCTGCACAGTTCCTGTGGTGTCAATGTACCCCTCGCGATCAGCCCACATGGCACCAAGTACGCCATCTGTGGACATGATCGGGCAGCGTCGCTGCGCTTCTTCCGGCGAAAGCAATTCACAGTCGTCAATCCCGATAGACTGGAAAATACGGTAATTGGCCTGCAACCACTCCCAGCGTTCCGGCGTGCCCGCCAAGGTCAGGCCGCCGGTCATATGCAGACCGATATTCTGACCTGATTCCTTTTCGATCTCGCTAAGCAGGTCGATTGTATAAGCCTGCAAAGATGCCATGTTCGGGTCAGCATTCAGGGCATGCACACCCCCGGCCGCGTGCCAAGAGGAGCCAGACGCCAGACGCCGACGCTCGAGCATAACCACGTCCGACCAGCCAAACTTGGCCAGATGATACAGAACCGAGGCCCCAACGACGCCGCCCCCGATGACCACTACACGGTATTGAGATTTCATCCTGCCCTCCCCAGCCTGACGTGCAGAGGCACGCTAGACGTACTGTTCACTTCTGTCTAGACATTTCTGTACAGTTCAGACGACGAATAAACTGGCAACCCAGTGTTCGATTTTAAAGTTTGGCGCTGGGGCGGGATCCAACCTTTTCAAACCATGCCAAAGTGGCAGAGTTTTCCTGTGGAATCCGCATCTTGATCACACGGGCAAAGTCCACGAACACAAACGTGGAAATGTCTGCCAGCGTGAAGTCGGGCCCGGCGATAAACGGGCTTTCTGTCAGCCTTGCCTCCAGCAGATCAAAGAAATGTGCAACCCGCGCCATTCCCCTTTGCGCCAGTTCCGGGATTTGCGGGTGATTCACCGGCCCCGGAATCGCCCTGTTGGAAAAGGCCGGATGCGTATTTCGCAACGCGTCTCCAATAGGCGCGCCGCCTTGTTGTTCGACAATGCTGTTCCACATCAGAACAGACCCCTTTTCATCCGGGTTCCGACCCATCAGCGGCGGTTCAGGGAAACGCGCTTCAATATAGGCCGCAATCCCAAGATTTTCTGTCAGCACTGCCCCGTCATCAGTGACCAAGACCGGAACGGTCGCATTGGGATTGACCGCTTTGAACCCTTCACTCAGCTGTTCGCCCTTGGAGATCGAAATCTCTACGGTTTCAACCTCCACCCCTTTTTCGGCAATAAACATACGCGCGCGGCGTGGGTTAGGCGCAGTCGGGCAATCATAAAACAGCATCAAACTGTCCTTTTAAAAGTGTCAGCGACGATAAACGAAACACCGGCCTTCTACGGCGTCAGCAGGCAAAGGTAGCTCGGTCAGGGTTTCGAAATACATCCGATCGCTGGACACCATCAACCCACCTTCGGCCAACAACGGCTCGATCAGAGGCGAAACAAATTTGGCAAAGGCGTCATTCTTTTTGCGGTTATGTCCGCCGAGATCGGCATGGATCAGACTGGCCGTGGCTCCGAAACGATCCACGGATGCTGGAAGCGTTTCCCGTACATCTCCCAGAATCACCAGATCGTCCGGTGGTGTCGAATCCGGGTGGGACGCAATCGCTCGCTCGAACACATAGACGGGGCGGTCCTGAACGTATTGCACCATGTGATGATACGTGCGCCCGTTGCCCAAACCCAACTCGAACACGGGGCCCGGCATACCGTTGGTCTGCGCTATGGCGTAATCCAAACAGGCGCGTTGGGACACCATGCGGTCGATAAACAGATCCAGGCGGCTTTGGTCGTCGGGCACGGGAAATCTCTCCTTGATATCAGTAGACTTGTCACATGGGGCCGATAGGGCATGTGATGGCAAATCCTCAAGGATTTGTGTAGGCGATTTGGCGTCAGTTTCACAAAATCGCGACATTTCGGCCCAAGAACGGGTTTGACTAGTCTGCACCAACCGCGCGAAACTACACCAAAAAACACAGGGAGTTGATTAAGCCGATGCCGACCCACGGCCTAACGGGTGGAAAACCCGCATGACAGCGTTGTTGTCTGTCCGCAATCTCAGCATCGGTTTTGGTGCGGGTGAACCTGTTGTCAAAGGCGTTAATTTCGAAGTTGAGGCCGGACAAACCCTGGCGCTGGTCGGCGAGTCCGGTTCAGGCAAAACCATATCCTGCAGGGCAGCCCTGCGGATATTGCCCCGCACCGCGCAGATTCGCAGCGGTACGATTACCCTTAATGATTCCAAGGGAATGGTCGATCTGACGCAGATCAGTGAACGCCAGATGCGTGACATTCGCGGCAATCGGGTGTCGATGATCTTTCAGGAACCGATGCGTTCCCTGTCGCCCTTGCACAAGATCGGCAATCAGGTCAGCGAGGTTTTGTGGCTGCACCGCAATGCGTCA
Source organism: Ruegeria sp. BC1 (assembly GCF_056539305.1). NCBI lineage: Bacteria > Pseudomonadati > Pseudomonadota > Alphaproteobacteria > Rhodobacterales > Roseobacteraceae > Ruegeria > Ruegeria sp. BC1. The sequence goes on along the minus strand of NZ_JBQFUT010000006.1, from coordinate 23,117 downwards.
GAGTCTCAGGCGCGCAAAGAAGTACTGACCCAGTTCGAGCGCGTAGGCTTTCCCGACCCTGAGCGTGCTTATGATTCTTACCCGTTCGAATTGTCTGGCGGCATGCGCCAGCGCGCTATGATTGCGATGGCGATGGTGTCCAAACCCGAATTGCTGATCGCTGACGAACCGACCACAGCGCTGGACGTAACCACACAGGCGCAGGTTTTGGGGCTGATCAAGGAATTGCAGCGCGAAACCGGTATGGCGCTGATCCTTGTTACGCACGATCTTGGTGTCGTGGCCAACATGGCCGAGCAGGTCGTCGTCATGCATAAAGGCCGCGTGATGGAGGCCGGTGCCGCCGCTCCTATCCTGACCGCACCGGCCCATCCCTATACGCAACAGCTTTTCAACGCCGCCCCCGAGATACCGGACGAAGAATCCGTTGGGCTGCCGATGCCCGACGAAGATTTGATTCTTCAGATGAAGAACGTGTCGAAAACCTACACGATGCGATCCAGCAAGGGCTGGCAAGGAGAGCGGTTGATCCACGCCTGTCGTGGTGTGGACCTGAAACTTGCACGCGGCAAGACGCTGGCCATTGTCGGCGAAAGCGGCTCGGGGAAAACCACGGCTGCACGCATCGCATTGGGTGCCGAGCCCCCCGATCCCGGTGGCGAGGTTCTGTTCCGGACATCCCCCGACGAAGACCCGATCACGGTGCACCACATGGCCCGCGCCCAGCGCACGGCTTTTCAGCGCAAGGCGCAGATGGTGTTTCAAGACCCCTACAGTTCGCTCAGTCCTCGGATGCGAATACAAGACGCCATGACCGAACCGCTTGAGATACACAATATTGGCACAACGGCGGAACAACGGGACAAGGCCGCGGAAATGTTGCAGCGGGTCGGCCTGAATGCAGACATGCTGAAGCGATACCCGCACGCATTCTCTGGCGGTCAGCGGCAACGCCTGTCTATTGCCCGCGCCATGATGCTGGACCCGCAACTGATTGTCTGTGATGAGCCGACCTCGGCGCTGGACGTTTCGGTGCAAGAGCAGATTCTGACGCTATTGGAAAATCTGCAGGACAGTCTGAACCTGTCCTATTTCTTTATCTCCCACGACCTCGCGGTTGTGGCGCGTATCGCCGACGAAGTTGCTGTGATGCGTAGGGGCCTTGTGGTGGAACAGGCCCCGCCCGAAACCCTTTTCTATAATCCCCGCCACCCTTACACCAAGGCGCTGATTGCCGCTCAGCCAGAACCTGACATCAACCGCCCCATTGACCTGAAATTGGTTGCTTTGGGCGCAGGTTCGCCAGACAGTTGGGATGACGCCTTCCGATTTACCGACTCCGTGATACCCTCGCTGGTGGAAATGGAGCCCGGCCATAAGGTACGATGCCATGTTTAAGACCACTCGCCCCCTGTTTCTGGCAGCCACGCTGACCGCTGCGTGGCTGCTGCCTGCAGCAGCAGACATACCGCCCCTTCAAGAAAGCTCATTCTGGGCCAGCGAAGTAGATGCCGGAAACTTGCCGCCGATTCAGGATCGCCTGCCAACCGAACCGCTTGTGGTCGACCTTGCCGCCAAAGGGCGCGAATTCGGTACACAAGGCGGTACGCTACGCACAATGGTCACCCGGTCCAAAGACATCCGCCAGATGGTTGTTTATGGCTACGCCCGACTGGTGGGATTCAACGAAAATTATGAAATCGTCCCCGACCTGCTGGAATCCTTCGAAAACGAAGACAACCGAAAATTTACCCTGAACCTGCGGGAAGGGCACAAGTGGTCGGATGGAAGTCCGTTCACATCCGAGGATTTTCGCTATTGGTGGGAAGACGTTGCGAATAACGAACTGCTCAGTCCTTCGGGGCCACCGGATTTTCTGATTGTCGAGGGAAAGACACCGACCGTTACCTTCCCCGACGAATCCACCGTGGTGTTCGAATGGGAAGATCCGAACCCTGACTTCCTGCAATCACTAGCTCAGGCGCGCCCGCCTTTTATCTATCGGCCAGCCGCGTTTCTGAAGCAGTACCACGAAAAATATGCAGACGCCGAGGAGCTTGCATTCCAGGTTGAAGACGCCCGGGTCAAAAGCTGGGCCGCATTGCACAACAAGCTCGATAACCTCTACAAATTCGACAACCATGAACTGCCAACATTGCAGCCTTGGCTGAACGCCAGTTCGGGCAAGAAAATTCGGCACAACTTCGTACGCAACCCCTACTACCACCGCATCGACAGCAAAGGCGTTCAGTTGCCTTATATAGACGTGGTCGAAATGGAGATTGTGGCGCCCGGTCTGGTCGCTGCCAAAACCAATGCCGGTGAAAGTGACTTGCAAGGGCGTGGCCTTGCCTTCCGTGATGCCTCGATCCTGAAAAAGGGCGAGGAAATCGGGAACTACAAAACGCTGCTCTGGAAGACCGGGGTTGCCTCGCAGATCGCGATCTATCCGAACCTGAATTTCTCGGACGACGGTTGGCGCGACGTATTGCGGGACGTGCGCGTGCGCCGTGCTTTGTCGCTGGCGATTGACCGCAAGACGATCAATCAGGCGCTTTATTTCAAACTGGCCCATCCAGGGGCGATGGCTGTGTTGCCAGCCTCTCCGTTTTACAGCGAAGATAACGCTCAGGCGTGGGCGCAGTATGATCTCGAAAAGGCCAACGCCCTTCTGGACGAGGCCGGCCTGACCGAGCGGGACAAGAACGGCGTCCGTATGCTGCCCGACGGGCGCCCTATGGAACTGGTCATCGAAACCGCTGGTGAGCGGCAAGAGGTCGAAAACGCCCTGCAGATCGTCACAGACACCTGGCGCGAAATCGGCGTCGATCTGGTGATGCGCCCGCTTGACCGCGATATTCTGCGCAACCGTGTTTTCTCGGGCAACACCATGGCCTCGGTCTGGTTTGGCTGGGACGATGGAATACCGCAGGCCCACACTTCGCCAGCATATCTTGCACCAACCGATCAGGTTTTTCTGTCCTGGCCCAAATGGGGACAATATTACCAAACCAGCGGTGACGCTGGCGAAGCCCCGGATATGCCCGAAGCCGAGCGCTTGATGCAATTGGCCAAGGAGTGGGAGGCCGCCACAACGGATGAAGAACGTAAGGCGGTGTGGACTGAGATGCTGAATATTCACGCCGAACAGCTGTACGCCATCGGCATTCTGAACGGCGCACCCCAGCCAGTCGTGGTGTCGAACCGCCTGCGCAATGTACCCGAACAGGCCATGTGGGCGTGGGAGCCAGGCGCGCATTTCGGCATTCACCGCCCGGACGAATTCTTCTTCGCTGACTGACAGGAGCAGCTAAATGGTTATGCTGCGCTATGCGGTCTATCGCTTTTTCACGATGCTGCTGACGCTGCTTGTGGTGTCGGTTCTGATTTTCGTGATCATCAACCTGCCCCCCGGCGATTACCTCAGCAACCAGATCGCTGAGCTTCAGGCATCCGGGCAATCTGCAGGGGTAGCCAAGGCTGAATTCCTGCGCACAGAATACGCATTGGATCGCCCAATGTGGGAGCAATACCTGATCTGGATAGGGTTCTGGCCCGGTCCGCATGGCTTTGAGGGGCTTTTGCAAGGCAACTACGGCTGGTCTTTCGAGTTCGACCGACCCGTGGCCGAGATCGTAGGCGACACCCTGTGGCTGACGGTTGTTGTCAATCTGGCGGCCATCCTGTTCGTCTATGCCGTGGCTCTGCCCTTGGGTGTCATCGCCGCAGCTCGGTCAAGAACGTGGATCGACTATACTTCGGCCTTTGTCGGCTATCTGGGTCTGGCCACCCCGAACTTTTTGTTGGCACTGATCCTCTTTTATTACGGACACCGCTATTTCAACTTGCCTATCGGCGGCCTGATGGACCCTTCGTTTGAAGGCCAGCCGATGAGCTGGGAGAAGATGAAATCAATCCTCGTCCATCTGATCGTTCCGACCTTTGTCATCGGTACGTCCGGGGCCTCGGCCATGATGCAGCGTCTGCGCGCCAACATGCTGGATGAGCTGGGCAAGCCTTATGTGGAAACCGCCATCGCCAAGGGCATGGCCCCTTCGCGGATGCTGACAAAATACCCGCTGCGCGTGGCCTTTAACCCGTTTGTGGCCGACATCGGCAACCTGCTGCCATCGATGGTCTCGGGGTCCGTTCTGGTCTCGGTCGTGCTGGGCCTGCAAACCATCGGTCCGACCCTGCTGACGGCATTGAAGACGCAGGATCAGTTCCTTTCGGCCTTCATCCTGATGTTCGTGGCCTTGCTGACCCTGATTGGCACCATGATATCCGACATCCTGCTGGTCATGCTCGACCCGCGCATCCGGTACGAGGGGCGTGAAGCATGACCCAACATCCCGACGGTCGCTATGTTGACGACGCCCCGTTCGATCCCGATGCCGCCCTGCAACAGCTTGAACGCGCTGATCTGGACGCACCAAACTGGGTGCTGGTCTGGCGCAAATTCAGGACTCATAAGCTGGGCCTGATCTCGGGCATCTTCCTGCTGATGTGTTACCTGATGCTACCGTTTGCCGGGTTTATCGCACCTTACGGTCCGAATGAACGGAACGGAGAGCATCTCTATGCCCCACCTCAAAGCATAAACTGGTTCTACGAGGGCCAATTCATCGGCCCCTATGTGTTTCCTATCGTGGCTGAGGCCGATCTGGAGACCTTCCAGTGGAAATTTGTGCCCGACACCGAAGACCCGCGCCCGATCCGGTTCTTCTGCCAAGGGTCAGAATACAAGCTGGCCGGTCTGATCAAAACAGATACTCACCTATTCTGCGCCCCCGAGGGCGCGACGCTGTTCCTGTGGGGATCTGACCGCCTTGGCCGAGATGTGTTCAGCCGCATCCTCTATGGCGCACAACTGTCGCTGACCGTCGGTCTGATCGGCATTTCAGTATCGTTCTTTCTGGGTATCATCTTCGGCTCGATGGCTGGATACTTCGGCGGCAAGATCGACTGGGTCATCAACCGCGTTATCGAAATTCTGCGCTCGCTGCCGGAACTACCGCTCTGGCTGGCACTATCGGCGGCGGTACCGTCGAACTGGAGCCCCGTGGCGGTGTTTTTCATCATCTCGATCATCCTCGGGATTCTGGACTGGCCCGGCCTTGCCCGATCCGTGCGCGCCAAATTCCTGTCGCTACGCGAAGAGGAATACGTGCGTGCCGCCGAGATGATGGGCGCAAGTTCAGGCCGGGTGATCCGCAAGCACCTGCTGCCCAACTTCATGTCTCACCTGATCGCCTCAGCCACATTGTCGATACCCGCGATGATCCTCGGGGAAACAGCGCTCAGTTTCCTTGGCCTCGGTTTGCGGGCCCCCGCTGTCAGCTGGGGTGTGATGCTGAACGATGCGCAGAATCTGGCCTCGATCGAAATTTATCCGTGGACGGCTATCCCGATGCTGCCAATCATCGTGGTCGTTCTGGCATTTAACTTCTTGGGCGACGGTTTGCGCGACAGCCTGGACCCGTATCAGCAATGACCCTGCTCTCTGCCCTTCCCGCCTCGGACAGCTATCGGACGACCGGCAAGGGCGCACGGCCCAGCGCGTTTGCGGTATCCGAACTGGCGACAGCAAGCTTCGCGGCGGTCGGTCAGGAATTGGCGCGGCTTGTGGCTGCTCTGAACCTTTCCCCCAAAGCACCCGAGGTTTCAATCGATCATCGTCTGGCCTCGCTCTGGTTCGGGTATTCGTTCAAGCCTGACGGATGGGAGATGCCAAGCCTTTGGGACGCCATCGCCGGAGACTATCAGGCGTCGGACGGGTGGATAAGGTTACACACCAACCTGCCGCGTCACAGGGCAGCCGCCTTGAAAGTGCTAGAGGTAAAAGGCGACCGGGAAACCGTATCGCAAGCTTTGAAGGACTGGGCGATTGCCGACCTGGAAACCGCAATCGTTGCTGAAGGCGGGGTTGCTGCGGCGATGCGCAGCCGAACCGATTGGCTCGACCATCCTCAGGGCCGGGCCGTGTCACGCGACCCGCTGATCGGCTGGCACAGCCCGCGGCACGTCACCTTGCGCGAGCGCCCCAAAGCGACCGCAAGTCGCCCGCTGGCTGGCCTCCGCGTTCTGGACTTCACCCGCGTTCTGGCCGGTCCGGTTTCAACCCGCACACTGGCTGGGTTCGGGGCCGAGGTCCTGCGCATCGACCCGCCGGGGTGGGACGAGCCCGGCGTCATCCCCGATATCTCTCTGGGCAAGCACTGTGCCTATCTGGACCTGAAATCTCAGACCGGACTGGAAACACTGCAGGAGCTGTTGTCGCAGGCCGATGTCTTAGTTCACGGCTATCGCCCTGGCGCATTGGATGCGCTTGGCTTGACAAAGCTCAAACGAGATGAACTGGCGCCGAACCGGGTCGAGGTCACACTGAACGCTTACGGCTGGCAAGGCCCCTGGTCCTCCAGACGTGGTTTTGACAGCCTGGTACAGATGAGCGCAGGCATCGCGGAAGCCGGTCGGGACTGGGCCACTGCCGAAAAACCCACACCGCTGCCGGTTCAGGCCCTGGATCACGCAACCGGTTATCTTATGGCGGCTGCCGTTTTGTCGGCGCTGACTGAGGCTGCATCAGGAAATTCGGTCATGCTTGCCCAACTGTCGCTGGCCCGCACAGCCGAACTATTGGCTGCACTGGCAAAAAACAATGTGGACGACGACATCACAGATGCCCGACCCGAGGATTTTGGCCAGACATCCGAGGTCACGGATTGGGGGCCGGGTCACCGATTGAAACCTGCACTGACAGTGGGCACAGCCGATATGTCCTGGCCCCTGCCCGCCTCAAAACTGGGAACTTCGCAAGCGGTCTGGCCCTAGGTCGCCATCTGATTCATCAGCCGCGCGGAACGCGCGGTCCGGCCCAACCCTTTGGATGGCGTCTCGCCAGAGACGCACACCAATGGGGCGGGAGCCGCCCCTAGCGGTCGTCCCCACCGGGATCGATATCACCCAGCATATCCTCATCTATCGCGGCCTGTACGGCGCCGGTCACGGCCTCGCGCTGCTTTGGCGACAGGTCGTCCGGGTCTTTTCCTTCGGCCAGTCGCACGGTGACTTCACGGTGCGCAAAATTGATGCCTTCCCGGGCGAACAATTCGCGGATATCCTGATACACCTTCTTGCGCACCAGCCACTGATCCCCCGGCTTGGTCATAAACTTGACCCGAATGATCATCGCGGAATCCTGCATTTCGATCACACCCTGCGATTTCAGGGGCTGAATGAAATTGTCACCAATCACCGGATCACTCAGCAACTCCTGACCCAGTTTCTTGATCAGCTTCCGCACCTTTTCGACGTCGGTGTCATAGGTTACTCGCAGGGGCAGTTTCATGATCACCCAGTCACGGGAATAGTTGGTCAGCACCTTGATCTCACCAAAGGGGATGGTGTTCAGCGCGCCCAGATGGTGGCGCAGCTGGAAGGACCGGATCGAGATCTTCTCAACCGTCCCCTTCACATCCCCGATATCAATGTATTCACCTTTGCGGAACGCGTCATCCATCAGGAAGAAGGCCCCCGAAAAAATATCCCGAACCAAAGTTTGCGATCCGAAGCCAACGGCCAGACCAACCACGCCAGCGCCCGCGAACAACGGACTGACATTGATGCCCAGTTCCATCAGCGCGATCAGAACGATCGTGACGACGACAACGGCCAATATCGCGCCTCGGAACAGCGGCAGCAGGGTCGCCAAACGGCTTTGCCCACCCTCGCCACCTTCATCACCCAATTCGGCCTCGGCCCCGCCATCGACAACTTCCTCAGCGATTTTGGAGTCGATCCAGATACGGAAAAAATTGAACATGATGTACCCGATGAATAGGATGACCATCACGTCCAGAGCTCGCTCGACCGGCAGGTCTTCGCTCCAGCTTGCATCTGGGTTCCAGATCACAACCAGCGCATACAACCCTACCACAAAGGCCAAAATCCCTGCCACGCGGCGGGCCAGATCTTCGTAGGTCAAAATAGCGTGTTTGCGCATCTCTGCCTCAGCCGTTTCTACGGTCTCTTCTGGCCTGTCAGAGGCATCGGCTTCGGCGTTGATCTCTTCAATCTGGCGATTGCGTTCGAAATAGCGTTCCAGCAGATAATTCATCGCCCCATAGGCCACGACCACCGACATGAAAATCGCGTAACTGCTGGCCACGATGGGGATTGAGTTTTCGTTCTCGAGGACAAGGTCGACCGCCAGCTTGAACCAGCTGAATACGATGTACACGATGAGAACGGGCGCCCAGGCAAAGGATATGAACCGCAGTATCCACGACACCTGATCAGGTGCCCGTCCACCACGGATAGCGTTAGAAATGGCACGCGCGTTGAACAAGATCATCAGCACGTTGCCCAGCGCACCAAACATGGTCAGACCGCCATAGACCATTGCATAGACGTTATAGTTCAACCCGAAATCAGCGACCCATGTCGAAAACAGCACGACCGAGATGTCATACGTTGCAAGTGCCGACGCCCAGAAATACAGCCGCTTCGCATCCCTGTCGGAAAAGGGTGGCAGGCGGTATTGGCTCAGATAAGGCGACAGAACCATTCGCCACAGGTCCGAGACCGTGCGCGACAGAAAGAACGCTGTGAAGATCGCCGTGACGGTGAACTGGATCGATAAATCTTCCGCCTCGCCAAAAAACAGATATCCGACGATCAGCGCCATAAGCATCGCAAAGATCGTGGCCCCGAAGCCCATGAAAAAGCGGAACACCAGAAACGGCATCTTTTCGCGATAACCCTGCGGGTCTTCCTTGGACCGCGCCACAACAAGATTCTTGGCCATGCGCTTGCCGTAAATCTCGGTGGACAACCAGCGCCCAAGCAATAGGAACAAAATGTTCCAGAACAGTACCTCGACATAGGTCTGTATCCGGCCATCCGGGCTGGTCTGACGCAAGATGTATTTCACCTCGAAGATGGAATAGGGCAAGGCCTCCAACCTCGATGCCAGCGACTCGCGGAATTTCGACAGACGCTCCTGTGCTTTCATCAATTGCGACCCGTCGCCCATCGGATCGATTGGCTGACCGGCTTCGGTGTTGGTTTCCCCGCCCGAACTGACAACCCGCCCCGCGCTGTCAATGACAATCACGCTTGCCCCTGCCTCGGTCGCGGCCTGTATTGCGGCGGCCAGATCGCCATCCTGACTGGTGTCGGCAGTGGCGTCTGTACCCGAAGTATACCCAGGGATAAGTGAGGTCTGCGCCGCCGCGCCAGCGACGTAGGCTACCGTGAATGCCCAGATCATCAGGGCTATTCCAGCAAAAAGCTTGAGTTTCATCGAGATTTCTATCCAATTCGCGTGTCGCGCCACAGGTTAATGAAGCACCTGACGGTATTCAATTATTCAGCCTTTCGCTTTTCAAGATCGTGTTATTGCGTGTTCCCGTTGCAATGCTGGTGATAACGGTGTTTCCAACCTTGAAAAAACTGAATATGACCTTCACGGAAAATGGGTAAGAGTGGTAAAGTCGACAGCATGCTCGGCAGGCGTGAAGAGGCCCCGGAAACCCCGGTCAATTGGATGTTGCCAAATCGCAATGCTTGTTGAATTTGCGGGTTCTCAGCCCCCCCTTTGGCAAGCGCCCACAAAGAATATACGATATTGGGTGTAAACGCGCGGAAGTACACCGGGAAACACGACAGGCGAAGGCATGAGCCTAGGAATACAAAACGACACCACCGGCCGGGCGCCGCGCATATTGCTCTACAGCCACGACACATTCGGGTTGGGGCATCTGCGCAGATCGCGCGCTTTGGCTGCGGCCATCACACAGGCAAACCCGCACGCATCCGCCCTGATTCTCACCGGCTCGCCGGTGGCTGGTCGGTTTACGTTTCCTCGTCGGGTCGATCATGTGCGCCTGCCGGGTGTGACCAAACGATCTGACGGCTCATATGCGGCACGGACGATCGGCATGGGAATTGAAGAGGTGACCGAGCTTCGCTCGGGCCTGATCCAAACCGCCGTTCAGCAATTCGACCCGGACGTTCTGATCGTGGACAAGGAACCCACCGGTTTTCGCGGGGAACTGCTTCCTACGTTGGAAAACCTGCTGCGGTCGCAACGCACCAAGCTGGTTCTGGGCCTGCGGGACGTGCTGGACGAACCCGAAGTTCTGGCCGCCGAGTGGGCGCGAAAAGACGCCCTGGAAGCAACCGAAAAGTTCTATGACGAGATTTGGGTCTATGGCCTTCGGTCCATCTATGATCCGACCAAGGGTTTACCTCTCAGTGCCGCAGCGCAGGAGCGTATGCACTGGACGGGATATTTGCGTCGCGATCTTGGTCCAGTGGGTGAGCCACCTGAACAACCCTACATCCTGATCACACCTGGCGGTGGTGGTGATGGCAAGGCGATGGTGAACCTTGTCCTGTCCGCCTATGAAAAGGATCCGAACCTATCGCCGCGGGCCGTGCTGGTCTATGGCCCCTTTCTGTCCGGCGAGCTGCGAGAGGAATTCGAGGCGCGCGTTGCCGCTTTGGACGGGCGCGTGACGGCAGTTGGCTTTGAATCGCAAATCGAAACCCTGTTTGCGGGCGCCGCAGGGGTGGTCTGCATGGGCGGCTATAACACGTTTTGCGAAGTTCTCTCGTTCGACAAGCGTGCCGTCATAGTTCCACGCACAACTCCGCGGCTGGAACAATGGATACGGGCCTCGCGCGCTGAAGGGCTGGGGCTTGTTCGGATGCTGGATGAATACAGCGCCGGATTGACACCCGACGCGATGATCGAAGCCATCCGAAACCTTCCTCGTCAGCCCCTGCCGTCCGAGGCCATTCAGGACGGGCTGCTGGATGGTTTGGATTACGTCATCGAACGCATTGACGCTCTGCTGAGCAGGGAACAGGAACGGGCCACCGGATGACCGAAACCCAGCCGAAACTGGCGGTGTTGGTCAAAGGGTGGCCGCGCCTGTCCGAGACGTTCATTGCGCAGGAACTTGTTGCCCTGCAGGAGGCCGGTCACCGCTTTGACATCTGGTCTTTGCGCCATCCAACGGATGTAAAGCGCCACCCGTTGCACGACCGGTTCCGCGGTCAGGTGCATTATCTGCCTGAATACCTTTACGAAGAACCGCAGCGCGTCTGGGCCGCACGCGAAATCGCTCAGAGCCTGCCCGGCTATGCCGAGGCCTACCGGGTGTGGCGCGCCGATCTACGCCGCGATCCGACGCACAACCGCATCCGCCGATTTGGTCAGGCCTGTGTTCTGGCTGCGGAATTGCCCCAAGTGACGCAGGTAATGTATGCGCATTTCATGCACACCCCGTCCTCGGTCGCCCGGTACGCCGCGATCATGCGTGGCCTGCCATGGAGTTTTTCGGCCCACGCCAAGGATATCTGGACCTCGCCTGATTGGGAAAAAAGCGAAAAGTTGCATGCCAGCACACATGGCGCAGCTTTTGGCGCGACCTGCACCGCCATTGGCGCCGAACATTTGCGCAGTCTGGCGGATGATCCTACGCGTATTGATCTGATCTATCACGGACTGGACCTGAGCCGTTTCCCTGCACCGCCCGACCGTGCGCCGCGCGCAGCGGACGGGCCGTTTCTTATGTTGTCTGTGGGCCGCCTGGTCGAGAAGAAAGGCTTTGACCGCCTGATCGACGCCTTTGCTTTGCTACCAGAGTCTCTCGACTGGCATTGGACGCATATCGGGGGTGGAAAACTCGGCGGTATCCTACGTGACCGGGCCGAGGCCGCTGGCCTTTTGCACCGGATCACCTGGAAAGGGGCCTGTGATCAGCCCGAGGTTATCGCTGCAATGCGCGATGCCAACCTTTTTGTTTTGCCCAGCCGAATTGCCGCAGACGGAGATCGCGACGGACTACCAAACGTACTGATGGAGGCTGCGTCGCAGCTGTTACCGATCCTGTCGACGCCCGTGTCTGCGATCCCGGAGTTCATCGAAACGGGCACGCACGGGGTGCTGTCTGATGACGCCCCTTCGGCGTTGGCAGCGGCCATGACACGTTTGGCCGCTGATCCTGCCAAAACCGCGTCCATGGCCTCGGCTGCGTATGACCGGCTGATTGCCGAGTTTCGCATGGACCCAGGCATCGCCCGGCTGTCCGAACGATTGCGAGCGCTGGGCGCGGATGCAAGCTAATGGTCCGGATCGCCTTTTACACACCGATGAAAGCGCCTGACAGCGCGGTGCCTTCCGGGGATCGCGAAATGGCCCGTAACCTGATGCAGGCCATCGCGGCGCAGGGCGACACTGTCGAGCTGGCATCCCGGCTACGCGTGTATGACAAGGTCGGAGATGCGCAGGTGCAAAGCGCCCTGCGAACCGAGGCTGACGCAGAGGTGCGCCGTCTGATCACGAACATGCCAACGGATACCGGGCTGTGGGTGACTTATCACAACTATTACAAAGCGCCTGACCTGCTAGGGCCGCGTGTAAGCAAAGCCCGGGGCATTCCCTACATCCAATTGGAAAGCACTCGCGCGACCAGCCGCTTGAACGGCCCCTGGGCCAGGTTTGCCGAGGCCGCGCATGACGCTTGTGATGCAGCACAGGTGATCTTTTATCATACCGCCAATGATCTGATCACGCTAAAGCGGGAGCGTTTCGGCGACCAAAGCCTAGTCGAACTGCCCCCCTTTCTTCCTATATCAGACTTGCCGCCTGCGTCGTCCTGCGATGGTCCGATGCTTACCGTTGGCATGATGCGGCATGGCGACAAGCTGGCCTCATACACCATTCTCGCACAAGCGTTGGCGCAACTGGACGGCAACTGGGCGCTCAACATCGCAGGCGACGGACCTGCACGCCCCGAGGTCGAGGCGTTGATGGCCCCGTTCGGTGCCAAGGTTCGGTTTCTGGGCCAATGTGATCGCGACACCTTGCAAGATTTGTACGGTGCGGCCTCGGCTCTGGTCTGGCCTGGCGTCAACGAGGCCTATGGCATGATCTACCTTGAGGCGCAGGCCAGTGGCGTTCCCGTTGTCGCGCAGGATCGGCCGGGCGTTCGCGACGTGCTGAACCCGTCTGATTATCCCTCTGTCGATGCAGGTCCCACAGGGCTGGCCTTGAGGATGCACACTTTGCTAAATAACCCGTCTCTCCGCCTGTCTTTAGGCACACAGGCGCGGGCAAGGATTGCCGAACGCCACCTTAAGCCGGGCGCGACCGAACGGTTCTGGCAGGTCGCTCGGCCATTGGTGGAGGGTATTCGATGACTAAACTGGCTCTGCTCCGACACGGCCACACCGAGTGGAACCGGGCTGGCCGCATTCAGGGGCGCAGCGATATCCCGCTGGATAACGACGCCCGGTCGGAACTTGCGGCGTCGCAACTGCCTGCACCGTGGAATGAGGCTGCGCTCTGGTCCAGCCCATTGCTGCGCGCCAGTGAAACCGCGCGGCTGGTGGCAGGGCGTGATCCCCTGACCTCGGACGCGCTAACGGAAATGAACTGGGGCGACTGGGAAGGATTACGGGGGGTCGACCTGATTGCCGACCCGAACAGCGGGTACCGCCATATCGAAGATTGGGGCTGGGCATATCGCCCCCCAAACGGGGAAAGCCCGGCCGAGGTCTGGGCCCGTCTGCAACTCTGGCTGGAAAACCTGACCTCTGACACGGTTGCCGTCTGCCACATCGGCATCATGCGGGTCATTCTGGCACGTGCCTGGGGATGGGGCTTCGCGGGGCCAGCCCCCTTCAAAATCAAACGCAACCGCCTTTACATTGTTGATATTCCCACGATGACTCCCCTGCCCGACCCTGTCCGCCTGCTGAGACCCGAGGTTCCTCAATGAAAGTGATGATCGTTGTCACGCACTTGCTGGGCACAGGACATCTGAGCCGGGCTTTAACGTTGGGGCGATCCTTCCTGCAAAAGGGCCATGAGGTCTTTGCCATCTCGGGCGGGATGCCCGCCCCACAACTGGACAGCGCGGGCATGACCCTTTTGGGATTGCCACCGCTCCGGTCGGACGGCACTAACTTTACGCGGCTTTTGACACAGACAGATACCGTCGCCGACGTGGATTACCTGAAAGCACGTGAAACCGCACTGGTTCAGGCGGTACAAAGTTTCGCGCCCGATGTTCTCATCACTGAATTGTTCCCTTTTGGTCGCCGCTCTTTGACCGCCGAGTTCACTGCTGCGTTGGAGGCCGCGCACGCGCTACCACGCCGCCCCCTTATCCTAGGGTCGATCCGGGACATCCTCGCGCCGCCTTCGAAACCATCAAAGGCGGAACGCGCGGAAGAGATCGTCTGCCGTTTTTACGATGGTATCCTTGTACATTCGGACCAAAGTGTCGTTCCGCTGGACATCAGCTGGCCGGTCACGGATCGCCTGCGACAGAAGTTGCACTATACGGGCTTTGTCGCCCCTGCCGCCCCGACACCGCACCCGGATGGGGTCGGCCAAGACGAAATTCTGGTCAGCGCAGGCGGTGGATCAGTAGGTCAACCGATCTTTCGCGCAGCCATCGAGGCCGCACAAAAGATGCCCAACAAGCGCTGGCGCCTGTTGGTGGGTGGACAAGACGCTCGGGCGCGCATTGACGAGCTACATCAGATGGTCGGCGATGCACGGGTAACACTGGAACCGGTACGCCCGGATTTCCGCCAGATGCTGCCCCTTGCGGCAGCGTCCGTCAGTATGTGCGGCTACAACACCGCATTGGATATCCTGCAATCAGGAACCCCTGCCGTATTCATTCCTTTCGACGACGGGAACGAAGTCGAACAGGGCCTGCGCGGAAAAAGCCTTTCGGACTTGCCTGCAATTGACGTACTGCCCAGCAAGACCCTGAATGGTGATACCTTGGCCCGCGCGGCCGCGGCGGTGATGTCTGATGGCCCGCGCCCCATCCCGGATCGGGGCTTCGGCGGAGCTGTCAGATCGGTCGAGATCGCAATGTCCCTGCGAGCGCGCGCATGACAGCAGACTGGCGCCATCTGGAAATCGAACTGGACATCTGGCATTCGCAAGGTCTGAGGCTGCCCCTTTGGTGGCGCGATGACGACGCCATCGCGGAAACCCCCCAGCTTAAGAGGCTTTCAGAACTATCCGAATCCCTCAACCTGCCTGTTCATCTGGCAATCATTCCCCGCGATGCCGATGCCGGAATGGCGGATCACGTCTCGCATTACCCGCAGCTCATCCCTGTGGTGCACGGCTGGGCGCATTCCAACCATGCGCCACCTGACGAAAAGAAATCCGAATTTCGTTTGCATCGACCCATGGTTGATATTCTCGCCGATGCACGTTCGGGCCGAGAGCGATTGCATTCGCTGTTCGGTGACAGGCTTTGCCCGATGTTTGTGCCGCCCTGGAACCGCATCGCACCCGAGGTTGTTCACGAATTGCCCCGCCTTGGGTTTCACATCCTTTCGACAGCGACGCCGCGCCAGACGCGAATACCCGCCCCCGGATTGGAACAGGTCAATACTCACCTGGACCCAATCGACTGGCGCGGAACCCGGGGGCTGATCGATGCGGATACGTTGATCACGCAAACGGCAGACCTGCTGCGGGACCGGCGCGAGGGGCGGACCGACAACGCCGAACCCTTCGGCGTCTTGACCCACCATCTGGTCCATGATCAAGACATCTGGACCTTTACCGAAGACCTGCTGCGCAGGTTGCTGGACGGGCCTGGTTTTGTCTGGACCGCACCAGTACCTGTACCGACCGGAGACCCTGAATGAGCCGACTGGATTCCATGCTGCGCCGCCTGACGGCACAACGCGACGGATTGAACTGGGCGGTGGCCCAAATCAGAGATATGTCTGGCGACGTTCTGGATATGGGCCTGGGTAACGGCCGCACCTACGACCACCTGCGTGAAATCCTGCCGGAGCGGCGTATCTGGGTAATGGATCGGGTGCTGCAATGCCATCCATCCAGCACACCACCTGCCGAGGATTTTCTGCAGGGCGAGGCCGAACCCATGCTGGAAAAGCTGGCACAGGGCGGGCCGAAAATTACGATGGCGCATTACGATTTCGGGCGCGGCATCAAGGATGAAGACGTGGCCGAAGCGGCCCGCCTCAGCCCTTTGATTGCTAGTGTCATGTTGCCCGGAGGGTTGCTGATTTCGGGTCAACCTTTGGTCGGATTTCAACAGATCAATGGCCCGGACACCATCGCACCTGACCGATATCTGTTCTATCGGGCCTGATCAGGCCACGCGCCGCCCACGTGACCAGACGCCATTCAGTGCCGGAGTGCCCTCGTGCACGCGAAACCTGATGACATCTGCGCGCTTACCTGTCCGCAGTTCTCCTCGGTCCTCCAGCCCGACAGCCTGCGCGGGTGTCGCCGTAACAGCCCGCAGACCACGCGCAATGTCACCCCATCTTTCGCCAAGCCGAACAGCGGAAAGTAAAAGGGCAGCCGGAACATAATCCGACGACAGAATGTCGAGATGCCCCAGATCGGCCAGTTCTTGCGCGGCGACATTCCCCGAGTGCGACCCGCCCCGGATCAAATTCGGCGCTCCCATCATCACCTTGATCCCGTGATCGTGGCAGGCGCGGGCAGCCTCGACAGTGGTGGGGAATTCGGCCAGCCGGATTCCATGACCTGCGGACACGCGAACCTGTTCTTGTGTGGTGTCATCATGACTGGCCAGCATCGCACCGAAACGTCTGGCCGCCTTCACGGTCTCAACCTCATGCTGATCCCCCTTTTGGTCCCGCATTGCCTTGAGATCCGCAACATGCTGCAGGAAACCATCTCCCTCCAAACCCAGCTTTCCTTTCAGATACCCTTCGAGCGTCGAAAGGTCCCGAAACTGCCGCTGCCCCGGCGTATGATCCATCAGTGACACCAACCTGACCCGGTCTTCAGGGCCAAACTCATTCAGTTCCTCAACAAGTGTTTCGGAACACACCTCGGCCCGCAGGTGCAGGAAATGACTGATCTTCAGGGCATTCTGCTCGCGCAATTGCCACAGCTTGCTGGAAAGGGCCCGTGCATATCTCTGATAACGCTGTCCTGATGGGATAGACCCCACACGCATCGCATCGAATACGGTGGTGATCCCGGTACTCGCCAGTTCGGCATCGTGGGCCAGAATAGCCGCCGTGTGAGGCCAATCTACCTTGGGGCGTGGTTGAATGTGCCGTTCCAGATTATCGGTGTGCATCTCGACCAGACCGGGGCATACATAATCGCCTTGGCAATCGATCGCGCCCTCTGGCACCGCCTTGCCAGTCGCAACCTCAGATATGGTTTCCCCAACAATCCGTAGGCTGCCGGAAACTGTCTCATCCGAAAGAACAAGCGTAGCATTGGCAAGGATCAATTCTTCTGTCATCTGAACCTCACACGGTTTGGGCTATTGGCTGGGCCACGTACAGGAGGCCAATGTGACATTCTCGCGATACGCGGTCTATTTCGCGCCACCGGCAAATGCCGAATGGACAAAATTTGCGACCAGCTGGCTGGGTTGGAATATGGAAACCGGGCAAATGGTTCCGCATCCGGTCATTGAAGGTATCGACATTGCCGCCGTGACCGATGTGCCGCGAAAATACGGATTGCACGCAACCCTGAAGCCGCCGTTTCGTCTGAAGCCGGGTCAGTCGATGGATGGACTTGCAGAGGCCTGCGCACGGCTTGCAGAAACCCAGCCACCAGTGACTCTGGTTGGATTGGAGATCGCACGCCTGGGACGTTTTCTGGCCCTGCGCCCGCTTGGGGATGAGGTCGGCGTGAACGCCCTGGCCGCTGCCTGCGTACGCGATCTGGACAATTTTCGCGCCCCCGCCTCCGCAGCTGAGCTTGATCGCCGCCGCGCCTCTGGCCTGACCGTCGAGCAAGACACAAATCTTGCGAAGTGGGGGTATCCTTATGTGATGGAATCGTTCCGTTTCCACATCACGCTCAGCAGCAGGCTTAAAAAGCCAACGCTTGCGACGGTTCACGCCGCGTTGCAATCGCAGCTTGACCCGTTGCTGCCCGAACCTTTCCAGATCAACGACCTGGCCCTGGTTGGTGAGGCCGATGACGGTCGGTTCCACCTGATCCATCGCTACAGCCTGTCCGGTTGAAGCCTGGCGAGAATTGCGTCGACTGTCTCATCCAGTAGGCCCGAATTGTCGATCTCGATCACGCGAGATAATCCGTTCGGCAATAAGGCCCCGGCACGCTCCAGCCGCCGCGCCTGTTCAGTGGCGCTCTCTCGTCCGCGAGCAGACAGGCGGTACGCCAAAACATCTGGGGTGGCAGTCAATGAGATCACGATCATGTCACCGAACACCTCCTGCGCCTGCAACAAGACTGATCGGGACAGGTTCACAAATACCAAGTCGGCGGTGCGCCTCAGGTCTTCGATACTGCTAGGCACACCGTAGAAAAGACCGTGTGCGGCCCAGTGCAACGCAAAGTACCGCTCCGCGACCATCTGCCGAAATTCTGTGACAGACACTCGGTCAAAATCTTCCCCTTCTTCACCGTCAGGACGTGTGATCACCCGACGTACGGATCGAAAACCGGCAGAGCGGGCCTCTAATGCCGCCATCACGCTGTCCTTGCCTACCCCCGACGGACCCACAAACGCAATGACCGGTGCAAGGCCCGACATCTGGCGCCCGAGAGGCGTTACCTGATATCTCGGCACACCCTGCCCCCTTAGAAAGGTTCGGCGGATCATACGCTTGGTTTGTTCACCCAAATATGCGAAGTTACTGCCATTCATTTTAAGTATCTTTTTGTTTTCTGGTGTGTTTATGGACCTATTCGTAATTGGCGCGGTCATTTTGACCATTTTGCTTTATGTTTGCTGGCAAATTCGTCACGCGAAACGGCGACGACGGGCCATGCGCAGAGACCCGACTGGTGAATGGGCGTCGGTTGGAGCATCTTCGGCCACGCGCGAACCCATCCAAGACAGGACCAATCGGCAAATGTTCGCGCAGGAGCGGACCGGGAAGCCGACCTAGTAGACCCATTCCACAGCCACCGTTGGTGTGATCTGCCATCGAACCCTCTTGGACAAGTTGTCTGTATATACTATACAACTAGACAAATATTACGATTTACGAGAATGCTTCGCAACCCGATGCACAGTGGAAGACTGACGACATGAGGAAATCTCCTGTCTGGAAAAGTATCGCGCTCAGCCTGACCGAGGACATCGCCGAAGGCCGCTACAATACCGGCAACAGGCTACCGAGCGAAGCTCAGCTGGCGGCCCGATACGGCGTAAACAGGCATACGGTGCGTCGGGCGTTGTCGGATATGGCCGAGCAAGGGCTGGTGCATTCCAGGCGCGGTGCGGGCGTTTTTGTGGCCGCGCGGCCCACTGATTACCCGATCGGAAAGCGAGTCAGATTCCATAAGAACATTTCAGTCAGTGGCAGAATCCCGGGCAAGAAAATACTTTCGCTGACCACTCGTGTGGCCGACGATGCGGAAGCCGAAGCGTTACAACTTGCGCCGGGCGACCCCGTTCACATCTACGACGGTTTATCTTTGGCTGACGGTCAGCCCATCGGTCTGTTCCAGAGCATATTTTCGGCAAATCGCCTGCCGGGCATATTGGAGGCACTGAAGGAGACCCAGTCCGTAACCAAGGCACTGCAAAGCTGTGGTGTCACAGATTACACCCGCATTTCCACCCGTCTGACCGCCCGAGCTGCAACAGCAACGCAGGCGCTTCATCTGCGATTGCCTGAAGGCGCGCCAGTATTGTTTTCATCTGGGGTCAACGCTGACATGGTAGGCGTTCCCGTTGAGTATGGCCGTACGGTATTTGCCGGAGAGCGTGTCACGTTGACTCTAAACGCCGATTAAGCGGCTGTATCGAAGGCACGCAGTAGAAGTGAAAGATATGTACCTGCGAGGGAAACGTGGGGGCTACCCATCGGTACCCCACGCGGGTATACGCGACCGCGACACTCCAGCTGATACGAGGCCAGAATGAGCTTTGACCGCACCATCAAGATCGCTCCGTCGATCCTGTCCGCCGATTTCGCCAATTTCGGACAAGAGATCCAGGCTATTGAAGCCCAGGGCGCCGATTGGGTCCATGTTGACGTGATGGACGGGCATTTTGTTCCGAACCTGACCTTTGGACCGCCTGCCGTCAAAGCGTTCCGTCCGCATGTTAAAACGGTGATGGACGTACATCTGATGATCACTCCGGTCGATCCTTACATCCAAGCTTACGCAGACGCTGGCGCGGACATCCTGACCGCACATGTCGAGGCCGGGCCGCATACACACCGCACGCTGCAAGCCATTCGAGCCGCTGGAATGAAGGCCGGTGTTGCGCTGAACCCTGGCACCCCGGCTGAAGCGGTCGAACATCTTCTGGACCTGACAGATCTGGTGTGCGTCATGACCGTGAACCCCGGTTTCGGCGGCCAGAAATTCATTGACATGACCAGCAAAGTCCGCCGCCTGCGCGAGATGATCGGGGACCGCCCCGTCCACATCGAAATCGACGGTGGTGTCGATCCGCAGACCGCGCCTTTGGTCGCGGCAGCAGGAGCAGACGTTCTGGTCGCGGGATCCGCTGTATTCAAAGGCGGTTCGGTATCTCAGCCTGAGGTCTACGGCGAAAACATCCGCGCCGTTCGGACAGCCGCTGAATCAGCACTGTAAGGGTACGGCGAACGCCATCTGAACCTTATGGAATCTGCACTCTGGCGGATTGCAGGAAACGCGATATCTCGAGCCCGAGGCTGGCTTCAATTGAAATCGCCAGCTCGGGCTTTTTATTTAGTTCGGCATTCAAGTCCGACATGTCCCACACGATGACGCGGGACGGCTTCAACGCGGTCACAGTTACCGGAGCGGCAAACCCGTCCTTCTTGCTCAAAAAGGCTGTTCCGCCCAGAAAACGGCATTCACCCAATGTGTCGATCCTTTCGCCGTTCATCTCAACCTCAACCTCACCGTTCACGATAAGCGAGAGGCATGGAACAGGTTTGCCCTGGGTCAAAAGCTGTTCCCCAGCGTGAACGGTCTTCGACACTCCCATTCTGAGCAAATTATAGGCCTCACGTTCGGTGAAATTACGCAAAGCGGTCTCATACAGATGCCGTTCGGTATCCGTAAACGGCACGGGGCGGCGTTCGAGCAACAGGCGAACGATCCAAAAAATGTTGATCCCGGTGAAGAACAGGTTCCATCCTATAGGAGCCCAGAGCGGGTCACTTTGCAGATAGTAGTATGGCAGCAGGATCAGCGCACCGATCACAGACAGAACACGCAGCCAAAAGATGTCTCTTACCGAGTATGAAATCAGGTAAAAAATATTTGCTGCGTTGACCAACAGGTCCAATCCCACCATACCCAAACCTCGTCAGCTATGCGCGCTGAAAGGTGTCAGCCACGCTCTAAAAGGTGCATGGTGAGTTTAGCCACTCAATCCTCAGCTGTGGAAGGCTTTGGCAAAATTGCATTTGTGACGGTCGCAAACCCGTGATGCGGACCCC
Source organism: Ruegeria sp. BC1 (assembly GCF_056539305.1). Taxonomy (NCBI): domain Bacteria; kingdom Pseudomonadati; phylum Pseudomonadota; class Alphaproteobacteria; order Rhodobacterales; family Roseobacteraceae; genus Ruegeria; species Ruegeria sp. BC1. The sequence goes on along the minus strand of NZ_JBQFUT010000006.1, from coordinate 1,673 downwards.
GTCGGCTTAGGCCGATTTGGCCAAGTCCGTCAGGTATGTAATCTGATCGGTTTTTTGATTTTTTCCCACCCCAGGCGGTTGAGTGCCCTCTTTAGTCAAGTTGTCATCGTCACTCAGAAACGCCGCCTGCATATCGTCCAAATCGCCACTGTGCAGGAAACGCGTGCTGTTCTGTACAAACTGAAACCCAAACATTGTCTACTCCGTCTTTCCTCCCTCGGCGCGCCAACCCACTGGAAACACAGAGGATTGTCGCGGCATAACGGGTACGATTGCAACTGGTGAACAAGTGCCAACGTTCGGAAATCTCACGAAACCGAGTTCGGCGTATTCTTGTATCCTCTGAAAGATAGAGACGAAGTTTTGCTTTGGGATGGAGGAGAAATTAATCTGCATTTACAGTGGCGCGGTCAATATGATCACCACAGACAAACGACTGGCCGCTGGTCAAAGCCGCCGCTCCGCCACGGGCGCTTCCACATCATATATGCCGTCCAGCGCGCCCCAAACTTCGGGGTAGTAAACGCGACCCGCTGGCGTTTAAAACGTGATACAAGCCCCAAAAGAAAAAGCAGGACAGAGCAGTGTCATGAAGTTCCGCATCATTTCCCCGGCCATAGTCACAGGTGGGCCGGAGCTTTTGCATCAATTGTGCGCGGAACTCAGCGGTTTGGGCTTCGACGCGGCAATGTGCTATACGCCTTTCGGCGAACAGCTTGAGACGCCAGAGGCATTCAGCAAATATAACGTCTCGCAGGCAGAGTTTGAGGATAGCGATGATGTTGTTTTCATCATCCCGGAATCCAGAACCGGCCTGATTGAATACATCAATCACGCGCAATCAATGATCTGGTGGCTATCGGTCAATAATTACACCGCGCGGAAACCGTTCAACTATGATCGCGGAACGAGGAGAACTCCTCTCAACCGCGGGCTGCGGCATCGCATCCCATTGGATCGCCTTAAGAACTATGACCTCGTTCACCTGAGCCAGAGCCACTATTCCACCGATTTTTTGGCAAGGCACGGAATTCCAAGCCTTCCTTTGGGCGACTACGTAAACGAAGAGTTTTTGCAGAACTCTGACCTCCGAGTGGAAGTAAAGACAGATACGATTGCCTATAATCCCAAAAAAGGCCTGCGGCAGACGCGGATGTTGATGAAACGTTGGCCCGAATTTGAATGGGTGCCTTTGGTCGATCTGACGCGCTTGGAAATGCTCGAACGCCTGCGCACCACAAAACTGTATGTCGACTTTGGTGCACACCCCGGTAAGGATCGAATACCGCGAGAGGCGGCCATAAGCGGCGCGTGTGTTTTAACCGGGCTGGAAGGCTCTGCAGCCAATCCGATCGACGTGTCAATTCCCAGAAAATATAAGTTTGACCACCGGCACCCAGATTTTTCTGACAACTTTGGGGCGATCGTACAGGACATCTTCAAGAACTATCAGGTTCATTGTGATGCCTTCGAGCCCTACAGGACCAACATAAAACGCGAACACGAAGAGTTTCGACTGCAGACGCGGGCTCTTTTCGAAGGGCTTTCGTTTTCCAAGGAAAGCGCCTGAGAGACACCAGGGTTCCAACAAAAAGGGCGCCCGAGAGGCGCCCTTTTCACGAGTTGTCGCGGTTGCGGCTTACTCGATGATTTTCGACACAACGCCGGCGCCG